>JAZKHM010000062.1:0-18091 GCA_040385405.1 Bacteroidota bacterium
ATAAAGCTTGCACAAAAAGGAACATACCTATTAGCACACTCTTCTGCTGTTGCAGTAGAACTATTTTCATATTTCGAATACTTAATTGATTAATTATTGATTGCTAAAATCAGCGGCATTGAACAAATCCAATATGCGGCTGCCTGGCCGGTTCTGCTTCAGAACCGGATGTTTGTCTTGATGCTTATTGATTCATACTTGCCATCCAATTTTATATTTCCCCCTTTTTCTATGCCGCTAATTTAGAGTTAGGCTATTAACGGAACATTAATTTAAAGATACCAGATCTTCAATATCCTGGTGACACGCATATACTATATTTAATGGAAATCAAAAGCGAAACATTTGAGTAACTAAATTTAACATTTTCTTAACATTAAATAAACATTAATAATAAAAAGTAAGCGATTAAGACAAGGTTTTGAAAACCAATAAAATACAATCTGAAAAAATATTCGATCCATTTCCTAAGAAAATAGCAAATGAATGAGAAGCGCTACAGGATTGAACTCCCTGCGAGCCAAAGATCGCAATATTTAAAACCAAAATAACGCGCAGGAAACGCGCACTAAACGCGCACAAAACGCGGGTAATACCCGCTTGAACCTGCGTTTAATTTGGGTTTAATTCACCTTTGACAACTGTTTAATTTCGCTTTTTTCAAAATAAATAGTATATTCATATCAGCAAAAAACCCTCATAATATGGGCAGATTAATCAACGGGCCGAATGGCCCCTTTATCGGTAAGGCAGGGTCCTATATCGGTTACGTGGTAAACGGAGTTGGTTACATTAAGGGGAACTACCGGCGAAGAACCAAGGCACCTACCGAAGATGAAGCATTCAACCGAGAGAAGTTTGCGGTTGCGCAGCGATATTTGCGACCACTTATAAATTATGTTAGACCGGGGTTTAAGGGTTATAACCCACGATTCCAGGGTTTCGCTGCAGCCAAATCTTATCTGATGAGAAATGCACTTAAGGTAATAGATCGGAAAATTGTGATAGATCCTGCACTTGTAAAAATATGCTTCGGAAATTTGCACCTTCCGGACAATATTAAATGTGAATTTCAAGAACCTAATCTAATGCGGGTTAGCTGGGATCCATCAGGAATAGGTGCTTCCGATCAGGCGATGGTTTTGTTTCATAATAGTGAAGCTGGTCACCCTTACGGAAATGTCTATGGCAATTACCGGAAATCAGGGGAAGAGAATATTCTTGTCGAAAATTCTCACGGGACCACTTTACACGGCTATCTGGCTTTTATTACCGAGGATAGAAGCCGTCAGTCAGATACCGTGTATTTAGGAAAGTTTGAGTTTTGATAAACGGCTATTTCCCCGCCCAGTAGTCCAGCACCAGTACTTTATCAAGGTGTGGCGATAAAATTTTCACAAAATCTTTGTGTGCTGGATGAGGGAGATATATTTCCCTGCCCTTCTCACTGGCAAAGCTCACAAAAAAGGCATGTGTAAACCCCTGGTTAAGATTCTCGGGGCTGTTATTCATGCCCCACTCAAATCCTTTAATTTCTTTAATCTTTGATGGCAGTGCCCGGAAAGCATCTTCTACTTTTTTGATATCTGCTGCAGAACTCTCATCTTTAAACTTAAATAATACCATATGCCTTAACAGTTTTGCCGAAGGTTTTTTATTGTTTTGCGCATGCACAACTCCTGCTAAAATCATCATCATAAGTAGTATAGAGATCGTTTTTTTCATCGGGTTATAGTTTTAATCAAGAAGGAAATCTGAATGTGTATATTAAAGGTTCTTAAGCCTTCCATTAAATATTAAGCAATCTAATCAAAATTCACACTAACCTTAACGCCGGCGCTGAATAATCTCATTGGTTTTTTTGTTCTTAAGTATAAGTTTCACTTCTCCGTCAGGCAATGTTTCCTCTTTAATAAGATAAAAATCATCGTCATAACTCACCAGATGGGAAGAGCTTTCTACATTGTCTTTTCCACGCCAGTCTTCAATCTTTACTTGCTCCCAGAGCTTGGTTTTAGCAGAGGAGTAAGCTGCATCCAGTATACAGTTAACGATATAAGCATCGTAGAACGTTTCAAGAGGTTCGCGCCGCGCTTCTATGGATTCAAACATATCTGTAAACATATGAGAGTAACCCAATTCGTGAGCTTCGTCGCCAACCGGAAAAAGCCAGCCCTTATCTGTTTCAGATTTTTCTGCTACATATCCGCCTTTCCCTGTGCTAAACATCTCAAAACCTGTACGCAGGAAACCGTTTAGCCAGATCGTCCCTTCAGTTCCCATCACTTCATCTCTCAGATCCATTCCACCGCGAAACGCCCAACTGACCTCGAATTGGCTAATAGCCCCATTTGCATATTTTACCAGTCCAATGGCGTGGTCTTCTGCCTCAATAGGATGTACCTGGGTATCCGCCCAGCACATTACCTCCACAGGTCGGATGTCCTTGCCAATAAAATTTCGTCCTATCTCTACACAGTGGCAGGCCAGGTCAATTATTGCACCTCCGCCCGACTGTTCCTTATCCCAAAACCAGTCGCTATGCGGTCCCGGATGAGCTTCCCTTGATTTTGTCCATAATATCCGGCCCAGGGCTCCTGCCCTGATCGAGGCGCATGATTTCAAAAACTTGGGTGTATAACAAAGGTCTTCCAAATAACCTGCGAATATTCCGGCGGTTTCAACAGCATCCAGCATTCTCTTCGCTTCAGCTGAAGTACGGCCCAGGGGTTTTGTGCAAAGCACATTTTTTTTCGCTTTAACGCAGGCCATAACTGCCGCTTCATGAAGGTTATTTGGCAATGCGATAATTACAGCATCTGTCTCGGGATGATTAACTGCGCGGTCCATATCCGTGAAATAATGTGCCAGGTTATAATCACCGGCAAATTTTCTGGCACGATCCTCATTCCTGGAATACACCACATGGATGGCATCTTTCCTGCGCTGTGCATGTAAAGATTCAGCATAAAACCGGGCTATAAAACCTGTACCAAGTATGGTTAGTTTCATTAGTTAAGACATTACTTTACCTTAATTCCCTTTTCCCATCCAGTCTCTTTCAAGGCTGGTTCATTCTCCTTCTTTAGGAATTCTGTGTTTGATAATGAATCTGCGACCCACTCCAATATTGCCTCATCGGGAACTATGTCTATTGGAGTTTTCCAGGATGTGGAGGTTTCATTATATGCCAGGTTGGATTGCAGTGAATAGCAGCATATAATGGACCATCTCGGATATTCCGCAAGGTTCGCTTCCGAGCGATGCAATAAATTACTATGAAAAAAGATAGCGTCTCCAGCCTCTATCTCACAATATACCAGCTCCATTGTTTTTAACGCATTCTCCACCATTACTGAATCTGCACCTATCTGTTCCCCTGCAAAACCATGGTTTACCCTGCCTAGTTTATGTGACCCTCTTATTACCTGCAGGCAGCCATTCTCTTTATTAGCAGGGGTTAAGGCTATCATTACACTGATTAATTGATCAGGAAACATAAATTGGTTCTTATACCAATACCCGTAGTCCTGATGCCATTCCCATGCGCCACCTACTTTGGGCTCCTTTTGCATCAGTTTGGAATGATAATGGCACACCGGGGCATCCCCGGTTAGCAACTGTGATACGGAACTTACCAACTTTTCACTTCGGGAAAGATATCCGAAGACGTCATTTCCTGGCTTAAACCAAAGCGAAAGCCTTGTTTTTTTACCACTCTGGTCATTCAGGTCCAGCGCGTTTTTAGACATGGCATCATCTTGCAGGGCTACGCTATATAGCTTATCAACTTCGGCCCCACTGCAAAAATTTTTAACAATAACATAACCATCCTTATGATAGCTTTTGACTTGTTCAGCACTTAGTTTCATAACACAAATATTTAGCTTAAATAAACCGGTCTTATTTAGGTCAGGCTTATTTAAATACAAATTAATGGTTTCTATTCTAAATTAGGTCATTTTGCGATAGGAGTTATATTTTAATGGATAAAAACTATCCCTTAGTCCTTTCCGGCGGGTACTAAGCTACCCTGACAAATTTCTATCTCTGTAAAAACCGCCAGGCTATCATTTAGCGTTGATCCTTTACTTTGACTTAACTTCTTTTTAATGGGATTCATAGGACGAGGCATAAATACTGATAATGCGGGGTTTAAGCTTAATTATAGTCATTTTTGATCCCTGTTTTTAAACACCGATGAAATACACCGACGTTCATTATCAATTGGTCCGTCGCACATAAAATGTGAAATAGAACAACATGCATAAGAACTGCAATTTTGCATTTTCTAACTACAACATAACAAATTAATTTTCGACAACTGATACTTAATGAGCGTCAAACATTTACTTTAAAGCATTGTTCCCTAATTTAGCAGCTTCGTATATTGGAAAATCATAAACCCCTTTTAGAACAACATCTTCTAACAATATTCAATTCATCACCAAGCCCTATTTACGTATGTGCCGGGCCTGATTTTAAAGTTATTTACGCCAATGCTGCCACCCTCAAAGTATGGGGCAAAGATGCTTCTGTTATAGGAAAGCCTTTTGTTGAAGCCTTACCAGAAATCATAGATCAACCATTCCCAAAACTCTTAAAGCAGGTTTACGAATCCGGGGTCCCCTACCACACGGAACAGGACAGTGCCGATTTGCCTGTTGGCGATGAACTTCAAACTTATTATTTTAAATTCAGCTATCTTCCTTTAACAAACGATGAGGGAGAAATTTGGGGAGTAATGTGCTCAGCGACAGACGTTACTGAATTAGTAAAAGCTAAACGCGAAGTCGAAATTAGCCAGAATAACCTTCGATCGATGATCATGCAGGCTCCCGTAGCTATTTGTATCCTTAAAGGACAGGATTTTGTCGTTGACATAGCCAACGAAATGGTTCTGGAAATTTGGGGAACTACTGCGAATGTAATAGGTAAACCGATTTTTGAGGAATTACCAGAAGTAAAAGGGCAGGGACTTGAGGAACTGCTGCAAGAAGTATATCAGAGTGGAAAAGCCTTTACTGCCAATGATCGGCCAGTAGATCTTCAAAGAAACGGCAAGAAAGAAAGGGTGTATCTCACATTCGTGTATGCGCCTCTTAGAGATTCAAATGGTCTCATAAATGCAGTTATTGCCGTGGCTTCTGACGTCACTGAACAAGTTTTGGCCCAACAAAAGAAAGATGACTTTCTCGGAATTGCCAGTCACGAGCTCAAAACCCCTCTCACTTCCCTTAAGGCATCCATACAATTGATGGAAAGGTTAACTTCTACAGAGCCCAACATCAAATTGGAGAAGCTGATTTTTCAATCTGGTAGCAGCGTAAATAAGCTGGTTTACCTCGTGGAAGATCTTTTAAATGTAAGTAAGCTGAATGAGGGTCAATTGAACTTGAATAAGGAAAATTTTACGCTATCGAAGATGACCAATGATTGTTGTCAACATGTAAGACTCCAGGGAACTCACGAAATTATTATTCAGGGTGACCTGAATTTACAGGTGTTTGCCGACTTGCATCGGATTGATCAGGTCGTGGTTAACCTGGTTAATAATGCTGTTAAATATGCACCCGAATCACGTGAAATCAATATAAGAATCGAAAAGATAGATGGGTTCGCAAAGGTGTCCGTTATAGATTACGGACCTGGAATACCAGAAAATAAACTCCCTCATCTTTTTCAGCGATATTACCGGGTTGACTCTTCGGGGCACCAGATCTCGGGTCTGGGCCTGGGTTTATATATTTCAAATGAAATTATCGAAAAACACGGCGGGAAAATGGGCGTAGACAGTGAAGTAGGCGTAGGGTCAACTTTTTGGTTTACATTACCGCTGTAAAAGACCAGATTCCCGAAGGATTTACCCTCAAAACGCTGGCTAAAACACTTAACGAAAGTGAAAACGAGCTGCTTGACAATCAAAAGATTGCTAGTTCCAAATACTGTCAATTGGGACAAAGGTTAGGCTTTTAATATAAAAACTGGCGTCAGCGTCCAAACGAACTTTGTTCATTGTTTTATTTGGAAAAAAAATATCTGTCATAACTGTCAATCCATTATCGGCGAATAATTCCACAGAAGCTGCATCAACCAACAGAGTAATATTTGTTGATCGACTTTTGCCTATACGCGGTGCGTAATGAACTTTAGCAAATCCCTTTTCAAAAGAATTTTTTCCGGCTTTTGTCCGGTCGATGTAATACCGGTTACTGCTTTCATCATATCCAATCCGGACTTTCTCACCCAGGTCGTTTGCAAGCACAATAGCGAAGCTTTGTAAATTATCTGAATTAAGCCGAAGCTTAAACACCCCGTTTGTATTGAACCTGGAAGAAAAGTCTTCGCTTCCTCTTACCTTAATATTAGTTAACGAAACAGGTTTTAGCGTTATCTTTTCAAGTTCTTTTACCGGTTCTGAACTAACGAAAATTTCATTATCAACCTGTTTAAGTTTTAATTCACGCGGAATAGTCATGGCACTTCTCCAGGAATCCGTTGGAACTAAATTTGCGTATTGCCAGTTATTCATCCACCCAATAAAGATCTTCCGGTTTCCGGTATTTGACCAGGTTATCCCTGCATAATTATCCGTTCCGTAGTCTATCCAACGAGTATCCTGATGATCGGGCTTGAAACTTTTACCGTCAAACTGGCCAATAAAATATTGTGTAGCCGAGCCGCCGCCGGGCCCGCCGGGATTGATACTAACGAGTAAAACCCAATGAGTTCTTCCATTTAATTTCAAAGAGAATAGATCCGGGCATTCCCAGACACCGCCATGTCCGCCCTGATCTTTGCCAAATTCGCTTTCTTTGCTCCAGGTTTTTAAATCCGGTGAGGAATAAAAGGTGATCCGGTCCATGGTTGCCAATGTCATCACCCACTTTTTGCCGGCCTCATGCCACATTACTTTGGGATCCCTAAAATCCTTAATACCGGGATTTGGCAATACCGGGTTGCCTTTATATTTGGTCCAGGTCTTTCCTTCATCCAAACTATAAGCAAGGCTCTGATATTGATAAACTCCGGACCCTTTTTTCTCCAAATCATGATTGTGGTGTGTAAATATCGCTACCAGCGGAACCCTGCCTTCCGTGCCGAAACCACTGGTATTATTTATATCGACCACAGCGCTGCCAGAAAAAATAGTACCCAAACTATCCGGATACAATGCGATTGGCTGCTCTTCCCAGTGCATCAAATCTGTACTGATCGCGTGGCCCCAATGCATCGGGCCCCAAACCGTACTGTCTGGATTATGCTGAAAAAACAGGTGGTACTTTCCGTTAAGGTACACCATACCGTTTGGATCGTTCATCCAGGCCTTTTTAGGCGTAAAATGAAATTGAGGCCGATATTTATCATTCTCTGGACGATCAGCAGTTTGTGCAGATAAATTGCCTGTTATTATTAGAAAGCCTATCAATGCAATAACTATTTTTACTTTCATGGTTAACTAATTTATACGGTTAAATACTGTTTAATAAGTAATAAAGTGGGAGGCAATGTTTCCTCCCAACTTTATTACACCTAAGTCGCTATTTTTTTCAGGTCAAAATCCCCTGGGATTTATAAAACCTGCGGCATCTGCAATTTTTAATAACCGGGATTTTGCTTATATAAGCCATTTGTAAATGTAATTTCAGACTGCGGAACGGGCAAGTATTCGTCTCTCCCTGCGGTGAAACGGGCTGTCGCCAGAAATGGCCTTCTGACTTTTTCAACGGCTATATATGTGTTTAAGGTTTGTTCTGCAATGCCCCATCTCACTAAATCAAAGAAGCGGGCCCCTTCAGTTGCAAATTCTAAACGTCGTTCCCATTGCAAAGCGGTTCGAGCATAGCTCTGAGTCCAGTTGGCGGATGCATAAGGTTTCATATTATAATTTGAAGCAAATGTGCCATCCGCTTTCTTAAGCCGGGCGGTACTTGCTGCTGCCCGTTGCCGGATTTGATTGATTAGCGGCAAAGCTTTGTCTTGCTGCCCTGTTTCAATAAAAGCTTCTGCCTGTAATAACAGTATATCATCGTACCTGAGCACATCATAGTTTTTTGCGACTCCCATAAAAGGGCCGTTTTTAAAATAGGATGAGCTGGTAGCCAATTGCTGATTACGCATGGTATGAAAATTACCATATACACCTGCATCCCGTACCCAACTGTTACTAAAAGGTCTTGTATTATCATATTTATATGGGTGACCGTCGATACCGACCGTATGATCAAGACGAACATCTACAGTTGCTGTATTTAGATTGGCTACGCTGTTATTAAACGTAGTGAAATTCGGCAACCCGTTTGCATCAGTAGTGAAAGCATTTACCATATTTTGACTGGATGCATTGAAGCCACAACATCCATATTGAGGTGCTCCGTGAGGATAGTTCAACCCGTCTTCATAGTTCAACCTGCCGGAAGTAGTACCGTCATTGATAGTAAACTGGATAGCAAAAATTGATTCCCTGCCGTTTTCGGTCTCCGGAAGAAAATTTTCTGCAATATCTTTACTTAAGGAGTATCGACCTGAGGAAATTACCGCTTGTGTCAAAGCTATTACTTCCTGCAATCTTGCCTGATCAATACCGGTTACACGATGTGTGGCATCTTGTTTATATGCCTGGAATAACCTTAGTTTAGCTAAATAAGCTTGCGCGGCTAACTTATTAGCCCTTCCCAGTTCAGACTGGGTTTCTGGTAAATTATCTATTGCATATTGGAAATCAGCTGCAATTTTATTCCATGAATCGTCATTACTTAAATCATTAGAGACTTTTAAAATATCATCCGCGGTTGCGTTTTCATCAAAAACCGGAATATTTTTGTAGAGTAATTTCATAGTAAAATAACTGTGGGCTCTTAAAAATCTGAGTTCCGCAATTCTGGTTTTTTTTAATGGAAAGCTGGCGTCAGAGAGCGAATTCACAGCTCTTAATGCAACATTTGCTCTGCTTATTGATTTGAATAAATTTTTCCATGTACGGGAAACGAAGGCATCCATTGTAGGAGTAACCAGATTGTAATGTTCCATGGCATCTATTTCACCAACATCCCCGGTTCCGCCTCCGCCTTTATAGGCATCATCAGAACGTACACTTCCATAAACCCAATTACTGTATATGGGGCCAATCATATCCCCATTTCCAATAGCCGCATAAGCTGCAGTAACCAAACCTTCTATCGCAGTAGGTGACGTTAAATCCTGTGATGAAAGTACACCTGTTGGTGTATATTCCAGATCTTTATTACACCCCCCTAAAAATAGCAGGCTTGTAATAACAAAAGCGGTAATATTTAACTTTTTCATTTGATTTTGCTTTAAATTGTTAAAATGATGCATTAATTCCGAATGTGAAAGTCTTCGGAATTGGAACAGGATTTATATCTATTCTTTCAGGATCCGGGCTTAAATAATCTTGGCTTTTAACCCAAAACATGTTTTCTGCCATCGCAAAAACACGCAGTTTTGAAAAGATAGATTTTGGTTGCAAAGTGTATCCTAACTGGATATTACGCATTTTGAAGTAAGATGTATTCACGAAGAAATAATCGGAAGTACGGCCTTCATTATTATTATCTTTAAGGGTTAAGGCAGGGACGTTGGTATCCGTATTTGATGGCGTCCATCCATTGAAAACACCTGGCCCTACATTTTCTCTGCTTCTCATCAGGTTATTAAATACAGTATAAACGTCAAATCCCGTTCTGCCGGCAACTCCGGATCCAAAGAGAGAAATATCCAATTTTTTGTAACTCATATCTAACCTAAGTCCGTATTCTAATTGTGGCAAAGTTGTGCCAATCCATGTTCTGTCCAAATCATTTATTCTACCATCATTATTTATATCCATATAGCGAATTCTGCCTGGGCCAGCACCAATTTGAGTAGGAGCAGAATCCACTTCCTTCTGAGATTGGAATAGTCCATTTGTTTTATATCCGAAAATGTCAAATTGTGAATGGCCTATAATAGTATTGACCAGGTTGCCCGGATATGCCGGCCTGACATTTTCCGGCAGTTTTGTTATCTTATCCCGGAAATGAGCAAAGTTAGTTTGGATATTATAGGTAAAATTAGTGGCCGCTTGTCCACGGTATCCTAATACAAATTCCCAACCTTTATTGCTTTTTGATGCTCCGTTAACGGCTTTGTTCTGCCCTTCGCCTAAAGCTGATGCAACAGGCGGGGTAATTAAAATACCTGATGTGTTACGTGTGAAATAATCAAAAGACCCGAAAATCTTTTGTTCAAACAAAGAAAAATCCAAACCCACATTCACTTCATCGGTTGTTTCCCATTTAAGCGCCGGATTGGCAGCTTGTGTTTGAACAAATCCTGAAGGCAGTACACCGGTATTACCACCCGATAATGAATAAGCTGTGCCAATATTCATGTATTGCTCCCAAAAACCACCTTGCAATTGTGCTAATGTTGTTCCGTATCTGGTATCAAATAAACCAAAACGGGCTAAGTCCCCTATTTGCTGATTACCAACACGACCAACACCGGCTCTAACTTTCAACTCGGAAAATAGTTTACTATCCTGCATAAATCCTTCCTGATCTATCCTCCAACCTATAGATGCGGCCGGAAAAATACCATAGCGGTTATCAGATCCGAAACGAGATGATCCGTCACGGCGAACCGTTACGGCTGCTAAGTACTTGTCAGAAAAATTGTAGTCTACACGACCGAACAATGAAAATAAACGATTACCGGTTGAACCGCCGGCGATAGTTGAATTTCCGGTACCTGCATTAAGCGTAAAATAATCTTCGGTTTGAATGGCAAAACCTTCTTTTTTTGTTGCTTGAAAATCAAGGTTTGTGTTAATATATTCTGTACCTGCCAGGATTTTAAAATTGTTTTTGGCATTCAGGTCCCAGTTGTACCGTAAGGTATTAGAGAAAGTCAGACTCCTGAAATGATTTTGATCGAAAAGCAAGCTATTCGTTGTACGATTTAAAGCTCCTTCTGAAAACGTAGGGGTAATAATTTTATTAAGAAATCTTGAATCGTCTATCCCAAAATTTGATTTGAAAAATAAGTTTTTAACCGGTTGAATTTCAGCGAAAACGTTCCCGAATGAACTTAAGCGGTTGGTATTATTCCACCTGGAAAGGTACTGCATGTGTAAAGGATTATTTCTGTCAGAATACCCGGATCCTGATTCACCTGCAAAACTTTGCCCGTCTTTTTGATAGACAGGAATGGTTGGAGCCAGACTAACTGCAAGGTAAGTTGTGCTGGCGCCTCCTAAATCCCTAGCTGTTAAAGTTTCGTCAGAGTTGGCAACACGCAAATTAACACCGAATGAAACTTTGTCATTAAAGGCGCGGGTTAAAGCATTAATGCTTCCATTTATTCTGTCATAGCCTGTATATCTCAACATTCCGGTATTCTCCAAATGTCCCAGGTTAATTTCCAGGGAGGAATTCTTATTACCAACTGAGGCGGTTAAACTATTATTAGTTACAAATCCAGTTTTGTACATTATGTCCTGCCAGTCTGTATTTCCCGCAGGGGTTTTTGGATCGCCACCAACAAGTGGCTTAATGGTAACCAGATTTAATATTGGATTATCAAAATTTTTATTCCAGTCGAAATTATAGATTTCGCCATATCCCGCTGCCGGATCCTGCCGGTCATTGACTGATGCTTGCCACAATGCTTTTCCCCTGTCCACTGAGCTTAGCATATTAAATCTCATAGATTTTTCTGACTGAGAAGATACACTGCTGTTAAACTGTAAATTAAGTTTACCATCTGTATTTCCGCCGTTTCTTGTTGTTACGATAATGACCCCGTTGGATGCCCTTGCACCATAAATCGATGCCGCAGATGCATCTTTTAATACCTGGACTGAGGATATATTTGCTGGGTCTAAATTTTGAAAAACCTCCGGCCTTGTGGTTGGTATTCCATCAATAACATAGAGCGGGTCAGTATTTCCCAAAGTATTAGAACCCCGTATAAGAATTCTGCTATTAGATCCGTTTGGTGAACCGTCTTTTTCAATGTATAAGCCGGCAACCCTCCCCTGCAAAGCCTGCATAACATTGCCTGAACTATTATTTTTTACAGGAGATAGCTCTACTACGGCAACGGCACCCGTTAAATCTTGTTTTCTCTGGGTAGAATAGCCGACTACAACTACCTCGTTAAGGGTTTTGTCATCAACCGTTAGCCGGATAACAATATTTGAATCTAACGACTCAATTTTAGAGGTTAATTCCTCGAAACCTAAATAAGAAACTTTAAGTGTTTGGCCTATCTCAGCAGACAGAGAAAAAGCTCCATTTATGTCTGTTAGCGTGCCTTTTTGAGTTTCTAAGACAACTACTGAAGCTCCGATAACCGGATCTTGTGTTGCTTTTTCCCGGACATAACCAGAAATTTTCTTGTTTTGTCCATAAACTAGCCCCATCATAAATAATAGCGGGACTACAAGTAATAATTTTTTCATGAGTGATTTGGTTTAGGTTTCGCAAATGCTTGATTTGTTTTTAATTGCTTGTTTAATTCATTCAACTGGATTTTCCATATAAATCTGTTTAAGTCAAACTTTGAATATGGCGGACAGGCGCCTGCCTGCATGGTTATAAAAGCGCCAACGGCGACGGCAAAATCAAGGGTACCTTCTAAATACTCGCCACTCAATTTCTTTGCAAGAAAAGCCGCCAGAAATGAATCACCGCTTCCTATGGTATCCTGGACTTCAACTTGGTAAGCGGGATAGTGGTATTGAATTTCGGGAGTATAATAAGAAGCCCCACTGCTACCTTTCGTTATTATAACTTCATTAATATTAAAATTCCGCTGCAGGAGATGGACTTTTGCAGCCTCCGTTTCATGCGAGCCAAACCAGCCGGAAATAAGGTTCAGCTCGTGAATATTTAATTTCAGGAGGTCGGTTTTATGCATCAGATGAGTGATGTGCTCCTGGTCATAATGGGGCTCACGGAGATTAACATCAAAGACCTTGTAAGCGGCGAGGTCTAGAAGCCGGTCAAGTGTAGCCCGGGAAACTTCATGTCTGGAAACTAAACTTCCAAATACGAAAACGTCTGCCTCCAGGATGATCTTTTCTAACCTGGATTCGTATTCAATAAAATCCCAGGCAACCGGAAAAACAATGTCGTATTTCACTTCATGATCGGGGGTAATGATCACTTCCACCAGGGAAGTTTTATATTGGTTATCAACCTGGCATAATTCATCCGATAGGCCCAGTTGTCTGATAACCTCTATTAAGTCCTTTCCGTCTTGGTCATTCCCAACCCTGCTTATCAAAGCGCTGGATTTACCCATTTTTTTTAAATGATAAGCTACATTCATCGGGGCTCCACCTGGTTTCTTTCCTTCTGGCAGGTTATCCCATAAAACTTCCCCAAAACATATTACCTGATGTTGCTTGCCGTTCATAATTATGATGATAAAATAAAAGAGGTTTAAAAAATTTAGTGCATCACTATATTTGTTTCAATTTGCTCCAAAGACCTTCCCTTGGTTTCAGGCATCAGCTTCCAAACAAAAATCAACTGGAGCACCATCATGGTACTGAAAAACAGGAAGGTGGTACCGCCGCCTAATTTTTCGGCGAAATATGGAAAACTGAACGCGATAAGTGCAGCCATGATCCAGTGGGTAAAACTTCCCAGGGTCTGGCCCTTAGCACGTACCTCGTTGGGGAAAATTTCTGAGATAAATACCCAGATGACCGCACCTTGTGAGAAAGCAAAAAAGGCAATGTAGATCATCAGGTAAAAGGTAATGGCAAACCCGCTGAAATTACCGGTGTAAAAAGTACTGGAAACCATTCCTAAGGAAAGAATCAGCCCTAGCGAACCGATCAGCATTAATGTTCGGCGGCCTATCTTATCGATAAAAGCAATGGCAAGGAGCGTAAAAGTGAAATTCACCAAACCGATGCCTACCGTTGATAGCAAAGAGATATGAGTACCTAAACCTGCCATTTCGAAAATGCGAGGTGCGTAATAGATGATTGCATTGATACCGGAAACCTGGTTGAATACGGCGAAAAGCACGGCCAGGGTTATAGGGAATTTGTATTTCGCCGACAATAGTTTCACTGTAGCGTTACGGAGTCCGGAGCTATGTTTCGATTGCTGAATAGAAGCCAGTTCCTGTTCGTAATCTGAAGGATTAATTATTTTCAACACCTGCCGGGCTTCTTCCATTTTGCCTTTATGTAGGATCAACCAACGCGGACTCTCCGGAACGAAACGGATAAGGATATAAAAGATAAGCGATGGAACAGCCTGAACACCCAGCATCAACCTCCAGGAATCTTCTCCCCCCTGCCCGATTAAGTAATTGGATAAATAGGATATCAAAATCCCCAGAACCACATTTAACTGAAACAAGGCAACCAACCGGCCTCTTGAATTGGCCGGGGATATTTCAGATATATATATTGGAGCCGTAACCGAAGATACCCCTACGCCTAAACCTCCCAAAAAACGAAAGGCCAGGAAAACATACCAATCGGTAGCGAAAGCAGTACCTAAAGAAGATAAAAGGTATAGAGCGGCTACAAGAAACAAGGTTTTTTTCCTGCCAAACCTATCCGACGGAATAGAACCTAATAATGATCCGATCACGGTTCCGATCAGGGCGATTGAAACCGTCAGCCCATGTTCAAATACGCCCAGGTTCCAATAGGCCTGAATAGCTCTTTCGGCCCCTGATATAACAGCGGTATCAAATCCAAAAAGGAAACCGCCGAGGGCTACAACCAGTGACCATGCAATAACAGAATTTTTTCTCATAACTTTCATAGCTTTTATTAAGACCAAAGTATGTGAAATTGCAACCGGGGGCGTTTAATTGCGTATCAATCTCATCAAATATTAAATTCCTTTAAAAAAGTTAGCAAACATCTAATTATCAGTGCATTAATTTCACAACAAAGTTTAAAAGCACCGGAAACTTCAAATTTTGATACAGGATATTTAAAAATAGATACATCAGTATCCGACATTTCAGGATGCCCACACAATGCACTTTTCCTTGTTATCTTTAATTTTGTAAATTGACCCTAGCCAATATTATTCTACTTGAAAAAATGGAATGAAAAAGAAATACAAGGAAATTATTTCCTTCAGAATTTATTACTTCTTGTTATTGCTCCTGGGGTTCTACATCCTGCCTGGCTGTAAAAGCAAAAACAGCAAAAGAGAATATACGATCGGGTTCTCGCAGTGTGTGGGTTCTGACCAATGGCGAAAAACCATGTTGGAAGAAATGAAGCGGGAACTATCATTTCATCCGGAATTAAAACTGATCTATACAAACGCAGAGAACAGCAGCGCAACACAGGTTCAGCAGGTAAGATCCATGCTCAGGAACAAAATTGACCTGCTCATTATTTCCCCTAACGAAGCCAGGCCTTTAACTCCCATTGTAGAAGAAGCCTTTAGCCAGGGAATACCCGTAATTGTGATCGACCGGAAAACTTCTTCGAGCTTATACACTGCTTACGTTGGGGCTGACAATTTTGAAATAGGGAAAATAGCCGGGGCATACCTGGTAAACAAGTTGGACGAAAAGGGCAGCATACTTGAAGTAATGGGATTGTCGGGTTCGTCGCCTACAATCGAAAGGCAACGGGGGTTTTATCATGCCCTAAAAAACTATCCCAATATACGTATCGTAAAGCAGGTGTATGGAAACTGGCTTATTAATGAAGCTGAAAATGAAGTAAACAAAATAGGTGTATCTTCTAAACAAATTGATGCTGTTTTTGCCCATAATGACCAGATGGCCCTTGGCTCCTACCGGGCATTAAAAAGGCATAACCCAACAAATAAAATCAAGATAATAGGTGTAGATGCCTTACCTGATAACGGTTTAAAATATGTTGCCAATAATATTATTGATGCCTCCATGCTTTACCCTACAGGTGGGAAAGAAGCTATTCGGACAGCATTTTCCATTTTGAATAAAGAGCACTTTGATAAAGAAAATATTCTAAAAACCGTTGTTATCGATTCAAGCAATGTACAGCTTATGAAAATGCAGTCTGACAAGATAAGCAGCCAATACAGGGATATTGGAAGACAGCAGGGCAGGTTAAAAGAGCAGGAAAAGATATTTAACAATCAGCAGATCCTTTTAAATGTATTGGTTATAAGCCTCGTACTGGCTATAGTTTTCGCCGGAGTGGCGTTTTATTCGTTAAATGAAAACTGGAAGAGCAATAAACGACTGGAATCTAAAAACCAGGAAATACAGCAACAGCAAAACCAACTATTGGAAATGTCGGCCGAAACAAAAAGAGCTTCAGAAGCAAAGTTCAATTTTTTCACTAATATCTCTCATGAGTTCAGAACGCCTCTTACCTTGATCCTGGTACCGCTAGAAGAACTAGTTGCCGACACTAAACTACCATTAACCGTCAAACAGCACTTGCGCCTGATAAACAAAAACGTGATCAGGCTATTGAGAATGGTTAACCAGCTAATCGATTTCAGGAAAATAGAATACGACAAAATGAAAATCAGGGCTTCAGAGAATGACCTGATCGCTTTTACCACAGAAATACTTGATTCTTTTAAAGATATCGCCTCCAAAAGAAATATAGACATGCGGCTGAATAGCACGGAGAAAAAGCCGATGGTTTGGTTTGATGTCAATATGTTTGATAAAGTTCTTTTCAATCTCTTATCCAATGCATTCAAATTTACCAATGACAATGGCCGCATCCTGATCACCATTCAAAAGGATGAAGAGAAAAAAGAAATTGAAATAAAAGTGGAAGATAACGGGGTGGGTATGACGGAAGAATCTGTTCTGCATGCTTTTGAATTGTTTTACCAGGGCGAGTCTTACCAATCCAAGGGATCGGGCCTGGGGCTTTCTCTTTCAAAGGAAATTATACAGTTGCATAAGGGAGTTATTGATGTAAGCAGTAAGAAATGGAAGGGAACGAGTTTCTGTATACGTTTGCCACTAGGTGACGCACATTTGCAGGAAGAGGAAAAACTGGCCAGGACTCCTGAAATAAATATCAACTACGATAACATTAAACTTTACACCTCAGATCTGGACCAAGATCCGTCTAAAGAAGATCAGGCGCTAGCTTTTGAAAATATAAAAGAACAGTCTTTATTAATTATTGAAGATAACAGTGACATGCTTGATTTTTTAAAGCAAAAATTAGCTAATGAATATGAAATTTTTACAGCCAGCACTGGCAACGGCGGTTTGCACGAAGCATTTGAAAGAGTTCCGGACCTGATCATTTCTGATGTGGTGCTACCGGGTCAATCCGGAACCGACCTCGCCCGTGTATTAAAAAACGATGTGCGTACTTCGCATATTCCCATCATCTTACTTACTGCAAGAGGAAGTTCGGAACAACAGCTTGAAGGAATAAAGACGCTAGCGGATGCCTACATAACAAAGCCTTTCAACCTTCAACATTTAACTGAAACCATTAAAAACTTATTGGATAACAGAAACCTGCTTAAATCGCATTATACAAGCGAATACCAGGGGGAAGGTAAAATACCAGTATCAAAAAAGCTTGATAAAAAGTTTTTGAATGATTTTGCAGGAATTGTAGAAAGCAATCTGGGGAACGAGAATTTTAATGTTGATGTTATCAGCAAAAGCATTGGAATTTCGCGGGTCCAACTTTACAGAAAGGTTAAAGCACTTTTAGAATGTAATATCACCGATTATATTTTGAACAGACGCTTACAGAAAGCTAAATATTTATTAATGAATGAAGATTTATCCATCTCAGAAATAACCTATCAGGTGGGTTTTTCGTCAGCTACCTATTTTTCAACAGTGTTTAAATCAAAGTACAACTGCACGCCATCAGAATTTAAACGGAAGAAAGATACATCTTGAAATCCTTTTAGTGAGCTGAAATTTTTATAAGCCATTTTACCTTAAAAGTCCTTTTCTAACGTACTAAAAATGGCGTCGATGTCAGATACTAAACCCTGCTCATTTTATCTTTCCGAACGTTCTATCATAATGCACTGAAAATCAAAGAGAAAGGGTTGCCTTTTTATAAGCAACCCCCTCGGATTTTGGGCTTGAGCCCATTGTACCC
>JAZKHM010000063.1:0-3178 GCA_040385405.1 Bacteroidota bacterium
CGGAGGACTGAGGTCAGAGGTCTGAGAGGACTGACTTATAATTACAGTACTTTTTTATAGTGAATATGGTGGGAAGGCCTCCACGCTATCCGCCTTGCATCAGACTTCTGACCTCACACCTCAGCTCCCCATTTCCAAAATCCGGTCAAATTCCTCCCTCCTAATAGAAACAACAGATAACCTCCCCTGCCTTACCAGATTGATATCTTTTAATTTTGCATCCGCTTTGATCTGCGCCAGTGTAACAGGCTTTTTAAGCGGCTCGACTGGTGCAAAGTCTACCACCAGCCAGTTGGTATCATCTGTTGTTGGATCCTGGTATGATTCACCAACCACTTTGGCGATGCCAACCACTTCTTTCCCTTCATTGCTATGATAAAACAATACCAGGTCCCCTACCTTCATCTCCCGTAAATTATTCCTTGCCTGGTAGTTTCTTACCCCGTCCCAGAATGTTTTGCCGTCTTTAGTAAATTGGTCCCAGCTGTATTTGTGGGGTTCGGATTTTATTATCCAGTAATTCATTTGCTGCTTCGATTATGGGTCAAAATTAATAAAACCGGGGATATATTGGTGGTTAGGTGTTAGAGGTTAGGTGTTAGGCCCGTGACTGAAGTCGGATGTTCGAAGTTGGAGGCCTGAAAGTGAACCTTTTAAAAAACATAAGGTTGGTTGAATTCGGAATACCCATTTCCAGATGCCGGCAGGCAGGCTTAAAAGTGTAAAGGCATAGCGAACAAAATGAGATCAATTAGGGTTAAAAAGTACAGGATTTTACAGGCTCATTTTAGTAGATACTGCTTCACCCATTCCGAATAAGAGAAAATTGGCGCTACCAAAATTTAAAACATATGACCATCACCACCTCCTACGCCGACCGCCGTATAAAATGCCCCTTCACAATCTCCTCAATTAAATCAACAGCCGCTTTAACGCCATCTTCAGCATTAATCTTAGCCGCCAGTTTTTCGCTGTTATGATGCAGCTTTTCGTTTGATACTAATTCGGTCAGACCCCGGATAAATTTTTTCTCACTAAGGTGTGAAAGCGGGACAGGCTTAACTGCCACTCCCTGCTTGTGCGCAAGTTCTCCCCAGAAAAACTGATCGCCGAAAGGATAAACTGGCGGACAGATAAACATGGGTTTTCCAGCCCGCAAACACTCTGCAGTTGTACCGATACCACCATGATGTATGATGGCTTTCATTCTCGGAAATAACGCATCAAAATAGGCTGAGTCGACCACCATAATTTTATCTGAATCTTCTATAGCCCAGTCGCCCCAGCCTCTGATAATTATAAATCTTTCGTCGGTTTTCTTAATCCAGCCAATAATCATGTCGCTTAATTCTTTTTCTATGGGCATGCTGCTGAACGTAATTAGTAGAGGAGCTTTCCCCTTCCGAATAAATTTTTCAACGTCGGGATCTATAAAGTCATTCTTTGGCGGAAACCAGAATCCGGTCAAATGCTGATTGGCTGGCCAGTCATTCGGGCGGTCCAAAAAATGCGGACTAATACCATAAATTCCGGGAATGTCTGTTATATAGTTCACCTCATTTTTAAGTCCATGTTCAATGCGGAATTGATCTATAGGTTTCTTAAAAAACCGGAATCTTAAATCATTGAAGCGATAGCTCAGGCGATTCAGAAACGGAGGTATTTTCAATCCGCTCATTATAGGATTTAAAAATGCACTGGTACTTTCCATGGCTGGTATTACCGCGGCACGAATAGCCAGACAGGGAAGCTGATCTAAAAAAACATCCGCCAGGGTTTTAGTCCTGTAGATAATAAGATCACTTGTTTGCGCCAGTTTATAAAATTCTGTTAATGAAGATTTTATAATTGGGTATACAAGTTCATTCAGATTGCGTTTTAGATTGTAAAGATTAACTCTCATGAGTTGTTGCCCCGGACCGGAGTTAATGAGGTTTTCGGAATCTATAGCTACAGGGTGAAAGTGGATATTATGGCTTTCTACCAGTTCCCTGAAATTTTCTGCGGTACATAAAGTCACAGTATAGCCCCGTTTCGCGAGAGCTTCACCTAAAACCGCAAAGGGTTGTACGTCACCACGGGTACCTAATGTGATTAATGTAATCCTCATATCCAAATAACGTTTCTAAAAGTGTACAGTAAAAAAGCTTTCGGTTTCCCTATTGATTAATCACTTCTCGCTCGCAAGAATCCTACCAATAAATCTATTCTCAGAAGGCTGCTTGCAGATTTATTTCCCGCTCAATTTTTCTTAATTTCACACCCGATGAAATTCCCGCTCCGGATAATACCCTTCCTCACGATATTTTTGCTTTGCTCCTGCCATTATATAACAACTATTAATGACGAACCGGATCCAACCTTCACTGCAGTGAAAGGGATCAGGTACAGCGAAGTCTACCGTCGCTTCGGTAACGGCCTTTCATTTCATAAAACCGGATTTCAGCTTCAGCCTGAATGGGAGCTTTACTTCAGCGCAGAGGATTCAGTAAAAATCTTTAGTCCGGAACGGAATCAATATATGCCCTACCGGATCTTTCATAGTCACAAGGCTCTTTTTCATTTTGCGCGCGACTGGTTCCGGGTGAAGCATATAAGTAAAGACAGCCTGATCCTGCAGGCCATGGTACTGGAATCACGGGTGGTAAAAGAAGAATTGTCGGATATATATATGACCCTGTATTCCAGGGATTATATAGAGAAGGTGCTAAAAACCAATCCGGAAGAATTGAGACGACCGAGCAGCGACGACAGCCTGTTCGTCAAATACCGAGCAATTCAGGCAAACAGCGATCCCGACAGCGCTTTTGCTGCGCGAAATCCGGTTATCCTTAAAAGCCGAAGCAAAATATTACAAGTAGAAAAAGTTAAGCCCTCTGCCGACCCATATCTTGGATACATCAGCCGGTCGGAAGAATATCTTTATCCGGAGTACAAAATCCATATTGACAAAGCATACCAGGATTTCCAATATTCCTTTCAGGTTATTGTGGATCACAACGGGAAAATGATCTTCAAAGATTTCCTTGTAGCCGTAATGCCGGAGTTTGTAGAATCGAAAACTAAGGTCGTTAAAGGAATAATTGATGTTTATCTGAAAAACCTGATTGAAGTTACACCGGGAAATACTTTGGGATACCCGCATTCTAGTGTGATTGACTTACACGTAACAGGCACG
>JAZKHM010000064.1:0-1212 GCA_040385405.1 Bacteroidota bacterium
GGTATTATCAAATAAACTATAACTGATTTAATGAGCCATTCGCAGTTTCACAGTATAAATTGCTTATACTTAGACATGCATGGCTTAATCTTTGAGACAAGCATATGACTACTGGCAGGATCAACCAGGTAACTACCGTCGGAAAAAAACATCTTCAAGCGTTACAAGAAATGAGAGTTGAGAATACACACACATGAAGCTCAACTTGTCAGAACCTTGTTCAACAAAACCGCCTGAAGAGCCCCCCGTCAAGTATCCGAGCAATGCAAAATCGAGACTTTGCAAAGTTCAAACACTGTGGCAGATTACAAGGTAAAAAGATCGAATCATAACAAACAATATATCTGAAAGCACCTCGTCTTGGTACAGAGACTCTTGAGCTAGGCCAGTGTCTACACAGCAGTCAACGCAAGTGGTTCTCGCCGGTCTGTATTGTTGGAATTGTGTGCCAACTAGATCCGTACCTATGAGAACACCTTTTTGTCTGAAGTCAGACAGGTACAAGCGTGTTTTCTTACTTTCAACAAAATTACCGCTCAAATCTGCTCTGCACACTCGCATGGGTAGCATGTATTCAGATTATTTGAATGCCATTAGCTGATTCGGTCTTTACAAAAGGAAGCAGGAGAATTGCGAAATATTCACGCAAATTTATCAAAAATAAACTATGCGGACTATGAAGCGGTTACACCTGTTTCACCGTTGATTTGAACCAAAATTGCCAAGTCTTTCGACATTTTCTTCTAGGATAGATACGATGAAAGACTCCATTAAAAATCCCAAGGTCTGTGAAGACAGATTCCCAAAGGGATTGTCAACCCATTCAAAGGAATTCCAAAGAGGTTTCACCTTACCAACCCAAGAACACGAAGTGCTAAACAAGATCACAGCAGCAAGCTACCGGGTATCTAATGTTTGGCATCTATCGTAAATGTTTTCACATAAAAGTGCAATAATATTTAAAAAATATTAATACACACCGATTCATCAGTGGATTCTGCACTAGCATAACGCACAGATACAAAAGTCGCTGAAAAAACGGCACCCGACAATTAAACGTTTTGCCTGCCCATCATAAATGACCAGCAGAGCAAATCCGGCAAAGAGTCAGGTGATAGTCACCTAAGCTCTGAAATAGAAACAAATATACAAAGTTTCGCGGTTCCTTAAAAGCCATAGAGACTAGTGGAAAACTTTTCTATTTGTAAGGGT
>JAZKHM010000065.1:0-5023 GCA_040385405.1 Bacteroidota bacterium
AAGATTTCTTCATTACACAAGTTTCCGATACTTCCTTCATGGGTATGATTAACCATCGATGGCGCCTTAAACTCTCCCTTTTCTATCGCCAAACCTACGTTTTTATATGCTTCACGAAAGGGTACTCCTTTCAGAACTTCAGCATTGACTGCTTCAACACTGAACAAGTAGGCATATTTTTCGTCTTTGAGGATATCTTCTTTAATACGTATGGATTGCAGCATGAAGGCCGTCATTTCAATACACTCATTTAAAGAAAGGAACGCGGGAAAAAGATTCTCCTTAAGCAACTGGAGATCCCTGTGATAACCAGAAGGAAGATTAGTAGTCATCAATGCTATTTCATTGGGCAAAGCCTGGATCTTATTACACCTCGCCCGAATTAGTTCAAACACATCCGGGTTTTTCTTATGGGGCATGATGCTGGACCCTGTCGTAAGTTCATCCGGGAAACTAATAAACGCAAAATTCTGATTAATGAACAAGCAGGCATCCATTGCCAGTTTTGCCAATGTTGCTGCTATGGAAGACATCGCCTGAGCGAGAATCCTTTCCGTTTTGCCTCTACCCATTTGGGCATAGACTACATTATAATTGAGAGAGTCAAAACCCAATAGTTCAGTAGTCATGGTCCTGTTTAAGGGAAAAGAAGAGCCGTATCCTGCTGCCGATCCGAGTGGATTCTTATTGCAAACTTTCCATGCAGCCAGCATAAGTTCCATATCGTCGCCCAGGCTCTCGGCATATGCGCCAAACCATAAACCAAAGGATGAGGGCATTGCTATTTGCAGATGGGTGTATCCCGGCAGCAATTTCTCTTTATGTTCCTCGCTCTGGGCAATTAACTGATTGAAAAGAATCTCTGTATTATTCACCAGCCTCCGGATCTCTGAACGGAAAAATAACTTAAGGTCGACTAAAACCTGGTCGTTGCGTGAACGCCCGCTGTGTATCTTTTTTCCTGCTTCACCAATCCTTTGAGTAAGAAGAAATTCAACTTGTGAATGCACATCCTCAACAGAGGGCTCAATAACAAAATTCCCATTCTGAATTTCCCTGTAGATATTCTTCAATTCCTTCTGGATCTGAACAAGGTCGGCCTTTTCCATAAGACCGATACTTTCCAGCATTTTGGTATGTGCAAGGGAACCCAGAACATCAAATGGTGCCAGCAAAGTATCCATTTCGCGGTCCTTACCAACCGTGAATTTATCTACAGACTTTTCGGTACTGGTATTTTTTTGCCAAAGCTTACTCATACATAATGTAATTTGTAAAATACTGCTCTTTAATGGATTCCCATTCAGACCGCAAAATACTGTAATAAACTGTGTTCCGGATATATCCGTCGTGTAATTTAATATGTTCCCTAAGCACACCTTCCCTGGTGGCCCCTATTCCAAGGATTGCCTGACGGGAACGATGGTTGCGTTCATCGGCTTTTAATTCAATTCGATTCAGACCCAAAGTCTCAAATCCGTAACTCAGTATGAGAAATTTCATATCCCGATTCAGGCCGCTACCTTGAAACTCACTTCCAATCCAGGTCCAGCCTATTTGTCCGCGCTCATCGTTCCATGAAATATCCGCCAGCCTTGTGCATCCTGCTATGCTGCCGGTTTTTTTGTCGATCACGACCCAGATGGCACAAATTCCTTTCATACGATCTGCGATAGCATTCGCTATATATTTTTTCAGTTCGCCTGGTTTAGAAAGGTCAGAAATTCCGTGGATCCATAAAGAATCATCGTTGGCAATCTCCTGAAGAGCAGGTTCATCATCTTTCGTCAGTGGCCTGAGAAGCGTCCTTTCGCTTTCAAGGCTAATATTAAGATCAGGTATCATAGTATTTTTGATAGTAATTCAATATAAAGGCTCACGCCCTCCTTAATTTCATTTGTATAAATAAATTCGTCTGCCATGTGCGATCTGGCAGAATCACCCGGGCCCATTTTCAGTGAGGGGATGTCGAGCAAAGCCTGATCACTTGTTGTCGGCGAACCATAGGTTTCCCTGCCCAGCGCAAGGCCTGCTTTAACTATTGGATGATCCGGGCTTATCGATGAGGGTTTTAGACGGGTTGAACGGGGGTTAACATCACAATTCACATGCTGACGAATTATCCGCAATACCTCTTCGTTTCTGTAAGCATCCGTTACGCGCACATCAACAGTAAATTTACATGTTGCAGGAACCACATTATGCTGTGAACCGGCTTCTATAATGGTAACGCTCATTTTAACCGGCCCGAAAAGTTCCGATTTTTTTGCGAACTCATAGGTCCTGAACCATTCAATATCTTTCAGAGCTTTATAAATTGCGTTCTCGCCTTCATCCCTGGCAGCGTGGCCCGCTTTTCCGTATACCGTGCAGTCAAGTACCAGTAACCCTTTTTCGGCGATGGCCATCTGCATTTGCGTAGGTTCACCAACAATGCCAAATTCAAGCTCACCTAGTTCCGGCAGTATAAGTTCAAGGCCGTTTTTGCCGGAAATTTCCTCTTCGGCTGTAAGTGCCAGACAAAGATTATATTTCAAATCCTGCTGTTCATAAAAATGCAAAAAAGCTGCTGCTAGTGAAACCAGGGAGCCGCCCGCATCATTGCTTCCCAGGCCATATAACTTATCACCTTCTAAGTCCGCTGAAAATGGATCTCGTGTATACCCTGAATTAGGCTTTACCGTATCATGATGTGAATTAAGGAGAATAGTAGGCTTTGCTAAATCATAAAATTTATTAAACGCCCAAATATTATTCTCCTTCCGGAAAGTCTTGACAGTCCTCTCCTGAAGAAAGGCCTCGATAGCCTGTGCAGTCTTATCTTCTTCTCTGCTAAATGAGGGAATACTGATCAGATTCCTGAGCAATACTATACTTTCATCGACAAGAACTTCATTCATCACTTAGCCTTGGTATATAATTCACCTGCTTTCAAAGCGGATAATTTAATGCCCTTGATAAGCGAAGAACTGAATCCCTGGTGTTCCATCTCGTTTAAGCCAGCAATTGTACAGCCTTTCGGCGACGTCACTTTATCGATCTCGTGTTCCGGGTGACTATTTTGAATTAGTAAAAGATCTGCAGCTCCCTTAGCCGTTTGTACCGCCATCTTAAGCGCTTCATCAGCATGAAAACCAATCTCAATACCTCCCTGGGATGCGGCTCGAATAGCCCGTAAAAAGAATGCTACCCCACAGGCACATAATGCAGTTGCAGAGGTCATCAGGTCTTCGTTGATTTTAATAACCGCACCTACCGTTTCAAACATCTTCGTAACCTCAGCGACATTTTCAATACTTGCATTGTCAGAAGCGAGGCAGGTCATGGACTGGCCTATCGCAATGGCTGTGTTAGGCATTACCCGTATAACCTGCACATCCTCACCCAGTTTAGCTTTTATATCCGCGCAGCTAACACCAGAGATTACCGAAATTACAACATGTCTCTTTGAATCTATAGCGCCATTGATCTGGCTAAGAAGCGTGTCCAGTTGCTGCGGTAAAACCGCAAGAATTATAATTGAAGAATTGGCCACAGCATCCGAATTCTGATCGCTGGTACTGAATCCCTGTTTGGCCTGCTCAGATAAATGATCAATTCCACGACGGGTAAGGGTGATATCACCGGGATTGCAATACTCCGCTTTAACCAGTCCCCTGGCTAATGACATTCCGATATTACCGCTACCTAATATTGCTATTTTTTGTGATTTGGCCATTATTTCTCTGTTTTTAAACTCGTTCCAAATGTTTTATCTTTTAGCAGAGGTAAAGCATCCGCCTTTCCTATGCAAACTTCGCTAAGTCCTTTACCAATCGCCTCAAAAGCATTGTCCAGTTTAGGTATCATACCCGAATGAATTATACCTTCTTTTTTTAGTTCCTTATATTCTTCTGCGTTTATGTTCTTAATAAGCGATGATTCGTCATTCACATCCCTAAGCACTCCGCTCTTTTCAAAACAGTAAACCAGGGAAGTCGTGTATAATCCAGACATGGAGACCGCGATAACTGAAGCTATCGTATCAGCGTTCGTATTTAACAGCTGACCGTTTCCATCGTGGGTTATTGCAGAGAACACTGGGGTAAATCCTGCTTGTACCAATTTATAAATTGCCTGCGCATCTACGGAACTATCATTAAGGTCACCTACAAAACCATAATCGATTTGCCTGCCATCTGAAATAGTCTGTAATGGCCTCTTTTTCGCACGGATCATATTGCCATCCGCACCGGCTAATCCAATAGCATTACAATTCAGCTTCTGCAAGGCGGCTACAATATTCTTATTTATAAGACCTGCGTATACCATGGCCACAACTTTTAAGGTCTCCGCATCAGTTACCCTTCTTCCTTCAATCAATTCAGATTCTATACCCAATTCCTTCGATAGCTTAGTTGCTATTTTTCCTCCGCCATGTATAAGTATCTTATTTCCCTTGAGTTCAGCAAAATCCTTTAAAAAGCTTTCAAGCTGAGCTGGATCATCAATTACATTTCCACCGATCTTTATGACGTAAAGGGTACTCATTTTAAGGCCTCCAGCATTTCCTTAAGAACAGCCTGGGCAGCCCATGTCCGGTTGCCGGCTTCTTTGATCACAATGGAATTTGGTCCGTCAAGAATTTCTGCAGAAAGTTCGTAATCCCTCCTTACAGGTAAACAATGCATCACTTTAGCATCATTCGTTCCTTCCAGCTTTTTATTTGTCATCATCCACGACTCGGCGCCAGGCAATGTCTTGCCGTAATCCTGATATGACGACCAGTTCTTAACGTATACAAAATCAGCTCCCTTTAAGGCCTCATCCTGATCGCTTATGATAATAGCTCCAGGTGTAAATTTCTCCGCAAGCTCAAAACCCTCAGGGTGAGTAATCACAAAATCGATCATGCCTTCTGCCTGTGCTTTACACATCCATTCTGCAAACGAATTTGGTACAGCCTGCGGCAATGCTTTTACATGAGGTGCCCAGGTTAAAACTACTTTCGGTTTTGCGGTTTTTTTATGCTCTTCAATGGTAA
>JAZKHM010000066.1:0-1546 GCA_040385405.1 Bacteroidota bacterium
ATTGGAAATATGCAATCGGCAATTGACAAAACTTGGTAATAACTGAAGTCTGCTCATAGGATTGCCCATTCTCCATTATCCATTATGTATCACTGCTGTCCGGTAAAACTATTAATTATCGTTTACAGTTCCCCGTTTAGCTGTAAGATGGATGTTTTTTTATATTTTCTTAAAAGCATGCCCCCCTACTATCCTGAGAATAGTTGAAGTTGCGCTTTCTTATCTGTGATGGGCATTGTTATTTTTGCCTTTTCCGGATTGTTTAAGAACTTTTTCAAATCCGTATAGTTCATCAGGTGTAAGCGGATCAGTGATGACAGATTTGAGAAAGCCCAGCAGCGTTTAATTCCACAAGTTGCCGCTTTGAGTAAGAGGTCTGCGATCAGTGTACACCATATCTGTATTTGAATAGCATTTTGATTATCGCCAAGGAAATATTGCAATTGCATATTTTGTTTTAGTCGTTTAAATAGTATTTCTATCTGCCAGCGTTGTTTGTAGATTGCAGCTACTGTACTAGCATCCACCCGGTTATTATTGGTTATAAATTCAAAATGCCGCTTGTTCACACTGTCGTAAAATGTGATCCTGCGACACGTTACTTTAGTAATGTGTTTTTCCGGGTGTCCCATTAGTATTTTTTCATCTTTTCTTACTCCTAACTGGTATTCCGCCTCAGTTACTAAGCACTCCTTTGTGACCTTTATTGCAGTGTTATAGCGTGGGCGGGTTATCCATGAAATGCCATCTTTATGCAACTTGTTATAGTACTTATAGCTATGATATCCTTTGTCAAAAACTACGTAAGAACCTTTCGGCAGATCTATTTCCTTTGCAAAAACCTTATCATCTGTTGCTCCAGGTGTTATTCGTATCAAACTAGGTACATCGTGGATGGACTGGACAGCCATATGAACTTTTAAACCACCTTTCTTTCTGCCATTAACCGGATAGGGTCCAACACCCTTGTATATATCATTAAACAAGCTGATTGTTGTTGAATCGATTATGTAAAGCTTTTTAAAGACACCTCCTTTCATTCGGCTGTCCGGTAAATATGGGCTTAAACGCCCGTACAACATTTTATAGATATTTTCAAAAACCTTGGCGTCTCGCCGCTTATTTGCGTCTGAGAATGTGCTCTTTCTGGTGAAATGGCTGAAATTAAGACTCTGCAGCCTGCCTTCGCATGCGCTCATTCCAGTAGTGATTTCACGCAATGACCTGCAATGCTGATAGCTGCTATACAACATTGTAATTAGGTGATGCCAGGTATCAAATTTCTTACAATACTTATTTGACTCGGCTTCCCTCGCAATGCGCTCAACTTCACTTTTGGGAATTAATTTTATTAACTGAGAGAAGATTGGCTGTCCGGTAAAAAAAGTACTTTTGTTCATAATTATTAGTTTGTTTGGTCGTACTTACAAATCTAATAATCATTAGAGGCCTTTGGGCCTCTTTTTTATATACTTTTACCGGACACTAGTGATAAGGAACTGCCCATCGGGAAATTTTATAAAAACAGTTTTGTAAAGATCACTTC
>JAZKHM010000067.1:0-1341 GCA_040385405.1 Bacteroidota bacterium
GGTAGTGTCTTGAATTTTGTGTAAGCAGTAAAGAAGTAGTAACCCTACTGTATTTAAAGGTAAAAATTAAGAACTTTAAATACAGTGAAATGAAAGAAAACAAATTAGGTTTACCAACGGACTTTTTCAAGCAGTTTAAGTCTAAGGAACAGTTTCAGGAGTTCTTCCAGGAATTGTTTAAAGAAGGTGTGCAGCACATGCTTGAAGGAGAGCTTGACGAGCACCTGGGTTATGAGAAGCATGATCCTGAAGGCCGAAACAGCGGCAATTCCCGTAATGGACATAGTAGCAAAAAGGTAAAGAGTGAAACCGTAGGCGATCTGGTTTTATCGATTCCGCGGGACCGTAATTCTACCTTTGAGCCTAAGCTGATCCCCAAGCACAAGCGGATGAGCGAACAGATCGAACAAAGCATTATAGGTATGTACTCCCGTGGAATGAGCACCCGGGATATCGAGGAACAGGTACGGGAGATGTATGGAGTAGAAGTTTCGGAGAGCACCGTTTCCACAGTAACCAGCCGGGTTTTAGATCACATTGCTGAATGGCAATCCCGGCCACTGGATCCGGTGTATTTTACCTGCTGGATGGATGGTATCCAATTCCGTATTCGTCATAATGGAAAGGTGATCAACAAATGCATTTACCTGGTTATCGGATTAAATAGCGAAGGCAGAAAGGAAGTGCTGGGTATGTGGATCAATGAAACGGAAAGTGCTTCTTTCTGGCTCAGTGTTATGACTGATCTCAAGGTTCGGGGAGTCCAGGATATCCTGATTGCATGTACGGATAATCTGACTGGCTTTACCAAGGCCATACGTGAAGTATTTCCACAGACAGTAACTCAGCTCTGTGTGGTACATCAAATTCGTAATAGCTGCAAGTATGTGGCCTGGAAAGAACGGAAAGAGTTTGTAGCCGATCTAAAGCCGGTTTACCGGGCAGTTAATCGCGAGGCTGCATGGCATGCCTTAGAAGCTTTTTCTGCTAAGTGGGGTAAGAAATATGGCTATGCAATTACCAGCTGGCAGAATAACTGGGAAGCTCTTACCCAGTACTTTGACTACCCTGTGGAGATCAGAACACTGATTTATACGACCAATGTAATTGAAAGCCTTAACAGCGGCATTCGTAAATACACCAAAGCCAAAACATTATTCCCGGATGACCAGGCAGCCTTAAAAGCAGTATATCTTTCAGTAATGAATATTCAGAAGAAGTGGACCCAGTCCATCCGAAACTGGGGTACGGTCTTAAATCAGTTTATTATTATCTTTGAAAGTAGATGTCAACTTTAAATATAGTAGGGTTACTCACTTACACAAAATTCCTCACAGGCTC
>JAZKHM010000068.1:0-1872 GCA_040385405.1 Bacteroidota bacterium
AAATACTTTGGGATACCCGCATTCTAGTGTGATTGACTTACACGTAACAGGCACGGAGGATTAGCCTTTGTTTAATACCACATGCGACCACCTTCGGGGTCGAAACATCTTCTAATATCGCTCTATAAACATGTGACCCCTTCGGGGTCAACCTGCAAAGTTTAAAGAGTTCGGCTATTCCAAAAGGGGCAGAAAAAGATAAATGTACCTACCTCAACTGTCAACTGTCAACTGTCCACTTTCAACTCTCCACTCTCCACTTAATGAATTATTTTAAAAAGAAGCTCCTTCATCAACTCCCCGTCTTCAGTATTACCGCTGGCGTCAACTCCTTTGCTTTTAAGGTCACATTCACGTAAATAACTGATGATCTGGAAAGTTTTTTGCTTGCTAAAGCTTCTTCCTGCAGTCTCGTAATCTTTCACAAAAAAGGGGGCCACTCCAAGCTCTCTGGCAAGTCCCTGGGGACTGCGATCTGTTGCGTAATGATATTTAAGTACTTTGGAAAAGTAATTATTAAGATTGCCCAGTACTAGCGGCATCGGGTTATTTTTTGGATTTGCCGCGAAGTAGTTGATTATCTGGTTAACCTTGTAAGCATCTTTCCTTGCAATAGCGGTCTGCAGTTCAAAGACATTGTATTCCTTGCTGATACCTATATTATTCTCTACATCTTTTGACGTGATCTCTTGGCCTTTCTTTACGTTCAGCATCAGTTTCTCAAGTTCATTGGCCACTTTGGAGAGATCATTTCCGAGATATTCAGCCATCAAGGCCGACGCCCTTGCATGAATGGTGTAGCCTTTTTCGCGCACAAAATCTTCGATCCAGGCCGGTACTTTATTATCATAAATTTCCGCGGACTCGAATACTACGCCCCTTTTTTCGATTGCTTTAAATGTTTTCTTACGCTTGTCGAATTTCCCGTTCCGATAGCAGAAAACTAGGATAGTACTGGAAAGCGGATTCTCAAGATAGGATAACATCGGGTCGGCAGACTTTTTCCCCTCGTCATCTTTACCCCACTTTAAATCCTGGGCTTCTTTTACGATCACTACCTGGAACTCGCTCATCATCGGGAAGCGCTTAGCCGAATTGATAATGCTCATCACATCGCTGTCCTTGCCGTAGAAGACCGTTTGATTAAACCCTTTCTCCGCATCCGAGAGAGCATTTTGCTCGATATAATCGCTTATTTTGTCGATATAGTACGATTCTTCGCCATGCAATAGGTACACAGGTTTGAACTTTCGGTTCTTAAGATCTTTTATAAGTTCGGAGATGTTCATGGAAGGGGGCAATTTACAAAATAAATGTAGGTGAACTTGCTATACGCCTATTTTTAACGCCGCAAAGGTTTTCGCAAAGGACGCAAAGCATTATTATTTTCAATCAAAAGGAATTTATCAACTATTTTTCGTGGAAAAACTTTGCGACCTTTGCGTGGTACTTTGCGTCCTCCGCGGTTAAATTGCGTTAGGTACGATCGAAAAATAACATGTTTGAACCCACTCCGTTAAACTTACCCGAGTATCCCTTTCGGTTGAAACAGGAAAACAATACCACCTATATTTTCGACGGCGTCCGTAAAAAGTTCCTTGTCCTTACACCCGAAGAATGGGTCAGACAACATTTTGTTCAATTTCTGATACAGGAAAAAAAATACCCCCGCACCTTGATAAAGCTCGAAGGCGGACTGAAATTAAACTCCCTTCAGAAACGATCAGACATTCTCCTTTTTAACAGCTCTGGCGAGAAGATCATACTTGTCGAATGCAAGGCGCCTTCCATAAAGATCACACAGGCCACCTTCGACCAGGTGGCGAGATATAATTTCGTTCACCAAGTGAAATATCTTGTGGTTAGTAACGG
>JAZKHM010000068.1:1972-9963 GCA_040385405.1 Bacteroidota bacterium
AATTTTACCATCTCTTGCATAGAAGCCAAAATTGCCTTCGCGGAGAGTAAAGATGGCAATATCGCCTACGGAGCCCACAGAAAGATTTCCCAGGTCTGTTCTTTTTATTTCCTTTGCCGGATTCCAGGTGCTGGCCTTTATAACGTCCCTAAAAGGCATCCCCATAGCGATAAACATGCTCATAATATTGGGCATATCTTTCATAGGGCCATTCATGCTTTCAATATGCAGATCGGTACTTATTGAATTTGGATAGAAGCCGCTCTTTATCGCAGGCATTGCCTGGGCAAAAAGGAAGCTTGCACCGCCAAAGCCCACATCGAAAATAATACCTTTTTTCTGCGCTTCCAATACGAAAGGCTTAACCGTTTTTGTAGTCACATCAACAATAGACTCCCTGCCATTTGGGCTGGTGCTGTTATTTCCACCAAAGGCATGGGTATAAATATCACCAGGCCGGAACTTCTTTAAAAAAAGATCCTGAAGTGGAAGAAAGGGCGTTGCAGAGCCAAAATCCACCATTATAGGAATGTCGGCCATCTGTGCAGCAGCAATTGCCCGATCTGTAGGTGCCCAGTTATGTCCGCTGAAATGAGCCAGCTTAATTGCAACGATGAGGTTTTTATGCTGACGGGCAAACTTACCTGTCGAATCGGAGTTCATATCGTCCAGGTTTTGTTCGAAGCGGCTCCCCCGCATCCCTTCTCCAACAATATTCAACATGGCAAGCATCCGGGTTTGAGACCGGTCTATACTCTGTTTCTTAAACAAGGGAAAGGTGCGCCAGCCGGAGCCACCGGCGTCAACAACCGTTGTTACACCTGTCCGGAATGTAAATCCATCCGCCATCAGACCGCGGGGTCCGTTCATCTGGTATTCACCATCGTGCCCCCAAAAGTTGTGCGAATGTATATCAATAAGGCCGGGCGTTATATACATTCCCTTCGCATTGACAACCTGTACCGCAAGTGCAGGATCGATATTCTTAGCAACCATGACAATCTTTGCTTCCTGTTCGGCAGTTAATGCCTGAGCATAACGCGGCGGACCGCCTGTAGAATGCCCAATGGCAATATCCATCAATCCGTCAATATTGTTTTTAGGATCAATCAAGTGGCCGCCCTTAATTACGATACTGTAGGGTTTTGCTGGAGTATCCTGCGCCTGAACAGTGTTTTGAAGCATCATCAGCAGCAGCAGGTAAACAAGAAATGGCTTTTTCATATTCATTATACTTGAGGCTTATTTAGCTGGCAGCGGCACTGCTATCCCGCGGAAATCGTAGACTACCTTCCCGTCCCGCACCGTCAGTTCACATTCCAGTTTCTGTTTACCCAACACTTTGTAGTTATCCTTATCCCAGAATCCGAAATCCCCCTGGCGGACATTCAACACTGCAATATCAGCCACAGCTCCCACAGACAAATGTCCCAGTTCCGGATGTTTAATTACCTGTGCCGGCGACCAGGTAGCGGCCTTTATTGCAGACTGCAGATCCATACCTATGGCCATCAGCGAAGACATCACGTTAAGTATATCTTTCATCGAACCGCCAAAAGAATGATAGTTCATATCTGTTCCCATAGTATTGGGAAAGAACCCGCTTTTCAGGGCCGGTATGGCCTGGGCAAAGGAGAAACTAGCCCCACCAAAACCTACATCGAAAATCACACCTCTCTTTTGAGCCGCCAGAACAAAAGGCTTAACCTGTCCTTTGCTGTTCACATTTGCTTCTCTTCCGCCCGGACGGGTTTCGCCTGTTAACGGATTACCCCCGAACATATGTGTATAGATATCGCCGGGTTTGAACTTTACACGATAAAGCGAATCCAGGGGCAGAAAAGGTGTAGCGCCCCCAAAATCGATCATTATAGGTAAACCACCCGCGAGCCTGCCCGCTTCAGCGGCCCGGTCTATCGGTACCCAGTCCCTGCGATTGTAGTGCGCAACTTTAAATCCAACAATATGCTCTTTGTTTTTCAGCGCAAAATCAGCTGTTAATTTAGCATTCATGTCCGATGTATCCTGCTCACTTTTCCCTGCAAAACCCTCTCCCACAATATTTAGAAATGCAAAGATCCTTGTCTTTGCCTTGTCGATGGTTTCTTTTTTAAAAGCCGGGAATGATTTCCAGCCTGAACTGCCAGCGTCAACTGCTGTTGTAACCCCGCTGCGAAGAGTAAAGCCATCCGGAGATGGGTCTCCGCGGCCGGCACCAGGAAAAAAGTGCCCGTGGATATCGATCAAACCGGGAGTTACGTACAGCGACTTCCCGTCGATAACAAGCTTCGCTTGTCTTACATCGATGTTTTTAGCCACTGCTGCGATCTTATTACCCTGAACGGCGACATCCATAACGTCATTGATGTTGTTTTTGGGGTCGATTACGTGGCCGCCTTTCAACACCATATCATAAACCTGCGCTTCAGCCAATTCAGGAGAAATAATAAAAACGGACCATAAGATTAATAGGAACGGAAAGCTTTTGAACTTTTTCACTGAGAATGATTTGGTTGTTATTTCCTGAAATTAACTTCTTTAAAAGTATTTTCATTACCTGATTTCACTTTGAAGTGTATTTTTCTTGTGATGATTGATAGCTTACGTATGGCGGCCTGATCTTTGACTAGGTATATCATAATGTTCCGCATCGGGATAATAATTAAACACAAATTGCTTGGGATTATAATCCATACGGCAGAAAAAACCGTAAGTATAGCGTATATTTAACATTTATTCCGGACGATTTGCCCCAGGGCTTAATTCTGGAAATTCCATAGACCATTAGTTCATCATAATTCAGGTGACCACTGTCCTGTGTTTAACCTAAATTTATGATAGTCATTTTTCTGTTTTTTATTGCCCACTGGTTTTTGTCCTTGTTTTTCCAGACCTTTTTTCAGCATCGATATGCATCCCACAGGATGTTTACAATGACTAAAACATGGGAACGGATATTTTATCTTCTTGCCTATATCTGTGAAGGAGCATCTTTTCTCAATCCCAGAGCCTATGCGATGATGCACAGGGAACATCACGCTTACAGCGATACTGAAAAAGATCCCCATTCTCCTCATTTTTTCACCGATGTGTTCCAAATGATGAAGGCTACTATTATTACTTTCAGAGACCATCTGCAGCGCAGTAAAAATGTCGAAGATCGCTTTGAGGGTTATTATCCGGAGTGGCCGATTATCGATAGAATTGGTTCTTCTATTGCTTCAAGACTTGCGTTTGGCGCATTATATACCTGGTTTTATATCGAGTTTGTTCCAGCTGGTTCTGAATGGCTATATCTGTTATTACCAATTCACTATATGATGGGCCCATTGCATGGAGCTATTGTTAATTGGTGCGGACATAAATACGGCTATTCAAATTTTGATAACAACGACAAATCGAAAAACACTACTCCCTTTGATTTCTTCATGCTTGGCGAGCTTTTCCAGAATAATCACCACCGTTATCCCAACAGCGCAAATTTTGGCAAAAAATGGTTTGAGATCGACCCCGTCTATCCGGTTATGAAACTTATGCACGTGATGAGGATCATTAAGTTACGGAAATCTTATTGAGGAGAGGTAAGAGCTAAAAGCCAAAAGCTAATAGCTAAATGCCAAGAGCTAATAGCCAACCTACCTTCAGGCAAGGAGCCAAGTCCGAGAGCCAACCTGCCTGCCGGCAGGCATGGACTTCCACCGGGCGTACCTAGCGGCTTTCCGCCTAGCCTGGCAACTGGCAACTGATCCTATTAAAATCTACTTTCCTTTCCCTTCCTCTCCGCCCAGACCAACAACCAACAACTAACAACCAACAACTGATCCTTTCAAAATCCACCTGCCCCTCCCCTCCTTCCAGCCTAACAACCAACAACCAACTACCAACAACTCTTTTTGTATCTTTAATCTGTAATATTTACCTCGAATCTTTCGTATTAACAATATGATATCAATAACTAACATCTCCATATACACGAAGACTCTTTCAAAAGCAATTATCACTTTAATCTTATTCGGGCTTTTCTTTAGTTCCTGCCAGAAGCCGGGAAAGGAAGAGCCTGAGCTTCAATCCGCGGTAAACATTGTCAATGCCACCATTGGGATGCCTCAGATAGCTTTTTTTATCAATAGATCCCGGGTGCAGGGTGATCCATTGAAATACACGAATGAAAGCGGCTATTTTATTACTTTTCCTGGTGCCCGGGAATTTGATGTGGCCGCTGATGGCATATCTGATTACATTTTAAAAACAAGCTTTTCTTTTAAGCAAAATACCTATCATACTGTATTTATCACTGGTGAGAGCTCTTCAATCAGCGCGCTTTTTACGGATGATGATCTCACTAATCCCCCTACGGGAAAAGCAAAAATTCGTTTTGTTCATTTAAGTCCCGATGCAGGAAACCTTTTGCTTGGAGTAAAAAACGGCAGTACCCTCTTCCCCGACCAGGCTTATAAATCAGCTTCACAGTTCGTAAACCTTGATCCGGGCGTTTACGATCTGCAATTGAAATCTGCCACCGGAACGGTTTTGCTTGAGAAAAATGTAACGGTCACCGCAGGAATTATATACACTGCCTGGGCGAATGGCATGAGGGCCGGAATTTCAAACTCGCCATTAGGTCTGCAATTTCGCTCTATTAACTAATTCGAAAACTCAGCCTTATTACGAGCACCTATATTTTCGCTTCTCTTCATAATGTTTGCTTATCTATAAATAAACCGGTCGCTTAATATATTTTTTGATTTAATTTTTTAACTTTCGAGATAAAGTATACCGCGACAATAAGGACTTTTTCTGAGCTACTCCTTCACCAGAAAGGAATGTATTGTCTGAAAATTCCCTCGCACGGCCTTTTATTACTGCGCATGAAGATTAAAACTGTCTTCTTTTTCCTACTCGCAATGCTTATATGCAGGGCTGGCGCATCCGCTGTAACTTCAGAATTTAAACATCCGCCTCAATCAAAAAATGGTATTATCGATCTCAGAAATAATTCCTTTCGGGAAGAAATCAAACTTGATGGCCAATGGAAATTTTACTGGCAGAAACTGGTTGTTCCCGGAGACGAACTCCCGGCAGAAAATATCCTTGTAAACTTTCCGTTCAGGTGGGATGGATTTATACTGAACGGCGAGAAACTGCCCGCTTTTGGCTATGCTTCTTATTCTGTCAGGGTATTGCTTCCGGAGAAACCGCAGGAATTAAGGGTCGCGATGCCAGATGTTTACACCGCATACAGGCTCTTCTTTAACGGAAAAAAAGTTGCAGAAAATGGTGAGGTTGGCACTTCTAAAAATCAGTCCCGGCCTGCCTGGCAATACCAGTCCGTTGATATACCTCCGGGTACTGACACGGTCGACATCCTCCTGCAGGTATCTAATTTTGTTCACAGTAAGGGAGGCACCAAAAAGTCTTTGGTAATTGGCAAAAAGGATCAACTGCAATTAATTCGTGACCGATCCGAAGCGATAGATCTTGTACTTACCGGATGTTTGGTTATGGGGGGATTTTTCTTCCTTGGCCTTTACTTACTAGGCAGCCGTGACAACGCCATATTGCTCTTTGCGCTTTTCACCATCACTTACAGTTATAGAATAGTTGGTATTGATAACTACACGCTTCACACCTTATTCCCTGGAATATCCTGGTACCTGGGTATCCGGCTCGAGTACATAACCCTCTTTCTTGGAATCGGGATATTTGGATTATATAGCCGTTATTTATACCCCCAGGATATTAATCACTTATCGGTCAGAATTATTTGGGGTATTTGCTTATTGTTTACTCTTTGCTCTATTGTTCTGCCCCCGTTTTACTTCACACAGTTAGTCAATCCGTTCCTGGCGATCATGCTGTTTTGCCTGATTTATATACCCTACGTTTATAGCGTTGCATACCGGAAGAAAAGACCCGGATCTTTATATGCACTGCTGAGTTCGGTATCACTCATGTTCGTATTCGCAATAACCCTCTTAGACTACTGGCAGCTAATACCGGCTATGTCGATTCTAAGTTTTTTCTGTTATGTAAGTTTTTTCTTTTTGCAGTCGCTTATTCTTTCCCACAGGGTATCTTTCACGCTCAGCAAAGCAAGGAAACAGGCAGAGCTTGGGCTTAAGGCTAAAAGCGAATTCTTAAGCACAATGAGTCACGAAATAAGGACACCGTTAAATTCCGTAATCGGGATGAGCCACCTTCTTCTGAGGCAAAATCCACGAACGGATCAGATTGAAAAACTTGAGGTCATGCTGTTTTCCGCGAATAATCTGCTCGCGATAGTTAACGACATTCTGGATTACAACAAAATTGAAGCTGGCATGGTGGCATTCGAGCAAATTGAGATGAATGTGGCTTCAATAGTACGAAATATTGCAGCCGGCCTGCAGGACTCAGCACTGGATAAAGGGATTGAGCTCAAACTCAAAGTTGACGACCATCTGAAAAATAGATTAATTGGCGACCCTACACGTCTGTACCAGGTGATTGCTAATTTAGTTCATAATGCCATAAAATTTACAGAGAAAGGCTTTGTGGAGTTGAGTGTAGAAGTTCTTCACCAGGATGAAAAGAAAGCCGAACTTTGTTTTAAAGTAAAGGACACAGGCATAGGCATTTCTGAAGCAAATCAAAAGATTATTTTCGAACGCTTTACACAGGCGGATTCGTCTACTTCACGCGGATTTGGCGGCACAGGCTTAGGCCTTGCCATCAGTAAGAGAATACTCGAACTCCAGAACTCTATGCTGAATTTAGACAGCGAGGAAGGAATAGGTTCCACATTCTATTTCACTCAATTATTTGAAAAAGAGAATTACAGCACTGCCGATAAGCCTGAGCAAGTAAGTGTAAAGAAAGAAAGTGATATGCCGTTAAAGGGAATAAATATCTTGGTAGCTGAAGACAATCCTATGAATGTTCTTGTTGCTCAGAAATTCCTGGAACGCTGGGGAGCAACAATAGACGTAGCGGCTAACGGCCTTGAAGCTTTTGAAAAGATAGACCCCTCTATCCACCATCTGCTGTTGATCGACTTGCATATGCCGGTAATGGACGGCTACGAAGCCGCCTCCAAAATGAGGGCTAAGGGTATCAAATTACCGATTATCGCCCTGACTGCAAACCTGGCAAAACAAGTTGAAGCCCAGGTAAAACAAGCGGGTATCGACGATATCGTAGTTAAGCCATTTCTGCCTGATGAGCTTTACCGGAAGGTATTACATTATATCTCGAAAGAAAAAAAAGAGTAACTATTCGGCAAGGCCAGTCAATCCTTCTTCAAGCATTTTTATCTTGGACAAGGCATCTTCTTTCTTGCGTCGCTCATTATCTACTACTGAGGCATTCGCATTCTGTACAAATCGTTCGTTAGCTAATTTTGCTTCTACAGATTTTAAAAATCCTTTAAGATAGTCGAGTTCTTTTTCTAGTCTTTCCTTTTCGGCAGCAGCGTCGACATTTCCCGCCAGAGGTACAAAAAACTCGTCTGTACCCGCTATGAAGGATGCTGCACCCTGAACTTTTTCGACTACCATAGCCGTTGTGCCAATATTGGCAAGCTTTGAAATAATATTCAGGTAATTCTTATAGTCTATACCAGAATTTGCTTTAATATCTAATGACAGCGCTTCTTTAGGAGAAATTTGCTTGATATTCCTGATATTCCGAATCTCAGAAACTATCTGTTTAACTATATGCACATCCTGTAAAAGTGTCGAATTGATGCTGCCGGCCACCGGATAAGGTGCTACTATACAACATTCGAGTTCGGCCCGCTCACCGAAGAGCTCGTCGTGCCAAAGCTCCTCCGTTAAAAAAGGCATAAATGGATGCAGTAGCTTTAGAATTTTTTCGAAATACTGGATCGTAACCTGGTAAGTTTCCCGGTCTATAGGTTTTTGATACACCGGTTTGATCATTTCAAGATACCAGGCACAGAAATCATCCCAAACTAATTTATAAATCCCCATCAGCGATTCCGAAAGACGATA
>JAZKHM010000069.1:0-7559 GCA_040385405.1 Bacteroidota bacterium
CCTCAGACCTCAGACCTCAGACCTCAGACCTCAGACCTCAGACCTCAGACCTCATTTTCCCAATTTATCGTATCTCATCAACGCCTCCAGATAATAATAATCCGCATAAATAATAGGTACGTCGATCTCACTTTTACCTGGTTTATGCCCAACCGAATGCTTGAGAAGGAAATTGTTGTTCTCACCCAATTTAGCACGATATGCCGGAGAAGAAAGGCTTTCGAGCATCTTAATAGCCACTGAAGTATACTGAGCTTTACGATCTTTATCAGCATAGCCAGCTAATTCAAACAAAGCAGACGAAGCAATTGCTGCTGCAGAAGCATCCCTTTCCTCATTAGGAATATTCGGTGCGTTGAAATCCCAATAAGGAATTTTATCAGCGGGAAGATTAGGATGATTAATAAAGAAGTCAGCAATTTTCATAGCCTGGTCGAGATACTTTTTATCTTTTGTATCGCGATATATAGAAGTATAACCATAGAGTGACCACGCCTGGCCACGAGACCATGCGGACTCATCAGCTGCCCCCTGGTGAGTTACACGCCCATCTAATTTTCCATCAGGGCCGTAAAGCACCACATGATAGCTGCTATTGTCTGGCCTGAAATGATTTTTTATAGTATTATCTGCGTGTGTAACCGCTATATCATGATATTTTTTATTCCCGGTTTCACGACTTGCCCAAAAAAGAAAGTCGAGATTCATCAGGTTGTCTATAATAACAGGATATTTATGCCCCTTGAAATTATTCCATGATTTAATGACCCCCACCTTTGGATCAAACCGTGTTGATAAAGATTCTGCACCGTTTAACATAGCTTTTTTATAAACGGGGTTTTCCGTCATCTGGTAACCCCTCCCGAAAGGGATATAAATCATAAAACCCAAATCATGAGTGCCCGTATTATATTGTTCCTTCTGTATTGCCATAGTCCATAAATGAGCAGCGTCTTTCCACTGGGGCTTTTTACTATACTCATATAATTGCCATAATGAACCTCCAAAAAAACCACTGCACCACCAGGTTGTAGGCATATCCCTCAGCGATCCATCCGGATAAACAGACTGCGGTGTTTTATCCGTATCAGGATGAGTTTTAAGCATCAATGCGTACTGCTTTTCTGCAAGCGCGAATTGCTTTTTAACATTGATCTTCTTTTGTGCAATCAGATCTGTTGACATGATCATCAGCAAAGCCGAAAAAATCAATAATCCTGGGATAAATCTTCTCATTAGGTTTACAGTAATATTCATAATTAATCAGGAAATTAGTTGTTCTTAAACTTTAGAATAAAATTTTCTAAAGTAACCCCGACAATAAGGTTACTAAAGATATAAAAAACCTGCAAAGCGAATGAAAAACCATAAATTCACTTTTCGATATTAAACATATGAAATTATTCAGTCGGAATATCTATTTATTTCTCGGATCTGCCCTTTTAACCCTGACAGTCTCTGCACAGCAAAAGCCACTTGCAAAGATCCAGATTAGTAATTCTTCGTCATTAGTCAGAGACCATGAGATAGTAGAAGTGAAATTTTCAGATCTGGTATTAAAGGTTAAACAATTGCCCTTCAGGATCATCGAGACAGGAAACCAGCAGGAAGTCCCTTATCAACTGGAATACCGCGGTTCTAATAAGCCTGTTAATCTGCTGATCGCGATAAAAAATCTTCAGCCCTATCAAGTTCTCAATCTTGAAATTGTAGCAGGAAACGCATCAAAACCCACCGCAAAAACTTTTGCGAGGTACGTGCCGGAAAGAAAAGATGATTTCGCCTGGGAAAACGACCTCGTTGCCTTCAGAATGTACGGCAAAGCCCTCGAAACAGCCAGTGATAACGCAACCGGCACCGACATCTGGTCAAAGCGAACAGATAAACTTGTTCTGGATGCCTGGTACAAAAAAAATGATTATCACACCGATCACGGTGAGGGAATGGATTATTATCAGGTTGGGATAACTCTTGGCGCCGGAGATATCGCGCCATATTACAACGATTCAATCATCTTATCAAAAAATTACCACCATTTCAAAATTCTTGATAATGGGCCCCTGCGCTCCACATTCCAGTTAGGTTATGATCCATGGAAAGTTGGAAACATGGAGATTTCTGCCACCAAGACCATCTCCCTCGATGCAGGGTCGCAATTAAACCGGATCGAGGTAAATTATACAATAAAAGGAGACTCGCGGTCAGATGTAGTTGCAGGAATTGTAAAACGTCCGCAGGACAGCCCCGTTCTTCTTGACGAAAAGAATGGGATAATAGGCTATTGGGAACCCGAAGTAAAAAACAAAGGAATTATGGGGATCGGTCTGATTACCCAAAAACCCAAAGAACTGAAAATAGCAAATGGCCATCTCCTAAGCCAGATGACGATTAAAAATAATACACCACTTGTCTACTATAACGGCGGAGCCTGGAACCGCGCCGGGAAGATTACAACGGCAGATGAGTGGTTCGATTACTTAAGAAACTATAAACTGAAGCTTAACAAACCTCTTACTGTGAAAGTAAGGTGAAAGTTGACGTAACCTCTAACAACTAACCTCTAACAACTAACCTCTAACCTCTAACCCCAACATGAACCAACGCCACGCCGCCAGTCCCAGAGAAGTCGCAAAAATGAATACAAAAGAGATCCGGGAAAATTTCCTGATAGGAGATCTGATGCAGAACGATATGTTCAGTTTTACTTATTCTCATTACGACAGGGCGATCGTGGGATCTGTTGTTCCGGTTAATGAAAGTATGGATCTTCCGAACTTTGACAGCCTTAGGTCTGAATATTTTCTGGAAAGAAGAGAGCTTGGAATAATCAATGTTGGGGGTGCCGGCGAAGTTGTGGCTGACGGGGCATCCTTTAAAATAAATAAACTGGATGCGGTTTACATTGGAATGGGTACCAAAGGCGTGACTTTTAAAAGCGTCTCGAAGGACGATCCCGCGAAATTTTATCTCTTCTCAACACCAGCACATCAACCCTACCCGGCAGCTTTGATAAAAAAGGAAGAAGCCTCCCCGGTAAATATTGGAAGCAAGGAGACCGCTAATGAGCGTTCGATCTATAAATACATTTACCTTCAGGGTAAACGAAGCTGCCAATTGGTTATGGGCCTCACACTGCTGCACCCGGGCAGTGTTTGGAATACTATGCCAGCACACACGCACGACAGACGTATGGAAGCCTATTTCTATTTTGATCTTCCAACAGACCAGGTTGTTTTTCATTATATGGGAGAACCACAGGAAACCAGGCATATGGTGGTTCAGAATGAACAGGCAATAATTTCTCCTCCATGGTCTGTTCACTCAGGCTGCGGAACTTCCAATTATGGATTTATCTGGGCAATGGCAGGAGAGAATCAGGACTACTCGGATATGGATGCGGTGCAGATTAAAGATCTACGGTAAAAGAGGCGGCCTTATTTAATCCCGGGCTTTCAATTTTGCATTCTCAATAAACATTGTAAGCTCCCTGGTAAAAGTATCAAGTGAATTTGCGGACTCCTTCAAAAAGCAAGTCATTTCTGCAATTTCTTCAATGGTATTATCCGGGGCGTCAAGAAGGCTTGTTACTCCCAAAATCTGTACTATGGGGTGTCTTAGCTCATGAGAGATTTTAAATATGACTTCCTGAAGGTCTTTTATATACTCCTGCTTCGATGTATATGCTTCTTTGAGTTCCCTGTTTGCCAGGGCTAATTCAGCAGCTCTTTTTTCCTTTTCCTTATTTTGAAAAGCAAGCTCCTCATTTGCTACTATTAATTCGGCTGAACGCCTTTCCTTTTCCTTATTCTGAAAAACTAACTCTTTATTAGCAGCAATAAGTTCTGAAGCCCTATTCTCCTTTTCCTTATTTTGAAAAGCGAGTTCCTTATTCGCAATAATTAATTCCGCCGCTTTCTTCTCCTTCTCTGTATTCTGAACTGCAAGTTCCTTATTGGCAATTATGAGCTCAGCAGCCCTTTTTTCCTTCTCGTTGTTCTGGACAGCAAGTTCCTTATTGGCAAGAACCAATTCCGCTGCTCGTTGTTCCTTCTCACTGTTCTGGAAAACTAACTCTTTATTAGCAGCAATAAGTTCTGAAGCCCTTTTTTCCTTCTCTTTATTCTGGAAAGCGAGTTCTTTATTCGCAATGATTAATTCGGCTGCCCGGCGTTCTTTTTCTTTATTCTGAAAAACTAATTCCTTATTAGCCGCAATGAGCTCCTTAGCTCTTTTTTCTTTCTCTTTATTCTGAAAAGCGAGCTCTTTATTTGCGATAATTAACTCTGCAGCCCGGTTCTTTTTTTCCTTTTTCTGGAAAATAAGTTCAGCATCAGCTTTCTGCAGTTCCGAAGCCCGATCTTCCCTCTCCCTGCTTTCATGAGCTAATTGCAGGTTTGCAATCTCAAGAGCCTGTGAAAGACGCTCCTTCTCCCCATTTTCGAAAATTGATTTACTATTTACTACAAGCAGATTGTTAGTCTTCTTTCTCTTGTCCATATTTACTTTGGCCAGTAAGCTCCTTACTTAAAATCATAACACGCAAATACAAATTACATGAAACAATTAAACTAATAAGAACGAAAGATTTTATTATCAATTAGTTAACAAAAAAAACAAGTAGTTGTTTGACCTGAATACATTAAGACCAGGTTTAGAGAAATCAACCATAATAAACTTCCGGAGTGATCTGATCGATCTTTTCACCTATAGCTTTGAGTAGCCAAATATCCAGATTATCTTCATTGCGCTGCATCCATTCGTTCCCGCATTTAAAGAGTACCGCTTCCGTTCCGTCGTGGAACCGGACCTTCCAAACGCTTAAGTTTTTTAAAGTTTCTGCTATTAACTGCAAAACTTGTTTGTACCCATTACGGGATAAGACAATTTCGATGTGCATTTCAGTTCATTTAAATTGTACGACTGAATGGTATTCGCAATTGGAACGCTCGTTTCATGAATAGATTGCACGGATTAAGATTTATCAATTGATATAAAAATTGGCCCATATCACAAACCGTAGCGGCGATATATTGTTACTGGAGGGATTTCAAATAGCGCTTTAATTCCTCCAGGTACATAAAATAACACTCCTGGCTATTTTGCATTTTCCCGAGGTTTCTAATACCCCAATATCCTGAAAGAATAAAATACGCCGCTTCTTCTTCATTTGTTCCGGAGCGAATTTTGCCGGACTTTCTGCCTTGTTTAAGTGATTCTTTAAGAGCTGCGAGGCACGCTTCAGTAATAGTAATAAGCGCAATGCCAAATTCCTGTATTAAAGGGCTCATTTCCTGTACTAAATTCGACAAGGGACACCCATTTTCAACTTTAAAAAAAGGTACATCGAATAAAATATTCCTGATCATCTTATAGATGTCCTTCACCGGCTTGTCTGAGCCTTTCAAGGGCAAGATAAACCCCCGATATATCTCGGGATAAATAACCTCGTTGATTACTGAAAGTCCCATTTGTTCTTTACTCCCGAAATGATAATAGAAAGCCCCTTTCGTAACCTGAGTATTGGCAATGATTTCATCAATACTGGTAGACTGATAGCCGTTAATATATATCAGATCGAAGGCTTCATTCAAAATATTGGCCCGGGTTTCAGAAGACTTTGACATGAGACATACTGGTTGGTATGAACAAGATAAGGAAAAAGCTCGGAATTCATATTAACCAGATAATTAGATAGAACCTTAACACTTTTTAACAAAATTTAACGCTTTCCCGTAATAAAGTTTAATTTCTAATTCATAATTTGCTTAAGTGAAAGAGCCAGGACAGAAATAAACAGACATCTATAAATTAAACTAAACCTATAGTTTAAATGAAAGCATCTATCCTGGCAGCCGTTATGGTATGCTTTTTCACAACCTTTTCATACGGCCAAAATCCGTACTCAGTAAAAGGCTCCGTACTCGACACGGTTTCAAACGTGCCCCTGACCAATTCGAGCATTGTAGTTTTAAATTCTAAAGATTCTACACTTGTCAAGTTCGGCAGAGCTGGTACCGATGGCTCTTTTTCCCTGAATAACTTAAAGGAAGGGAAGTTTATTCTGCTTATTTCTTATCCGGATTACGCTGACTATGTGGAGCATTTCAGTCTTGACGCAGCAAAACCCTCGGTTAATATTGGGCGTATAAGGATGTTGCTAACTGCCCGCCTTTTGCAGGAAGTAATAGTAAAAGGTACAGTAGCGGAAATAACTATAAAAGGTGATACCACTGAATTTAATGCTGCTGCCTTTAAGATTGAACCGAATTCAAAAGTCGAGGATCTCCTTAAGCAGCTGCCAGGTATCCAGGTCGATAAAGACGGGAAAATCACCGCCCAGGGACAGGCGGTAAATAAGGTTCTCGTGGATGGGGAGGAGTTTTTCGGAGATGACCCTACGCTTGTGACCAAAAATATACGAGGCGATATGGTTGATAAGGTGCAGCTTTATGATAAAAAAAGCGACCAGGCTACATTCACCGGGATAGACGATGGTGAGCGGACGAAGACCCTGAATATAAAACTTAAGGAAGATAGTAAAAGCGGATATTTTGGTAAGGCAGAAGGAGGTGCCGGAAATGAAAATTTCTATGACGGTCAGGCTATGTTCAATATATTCAAAGGCAAAAAGAAACTTTCTGCCTATGGAACGATCGCCAATACGGCCAAAACCGGGCTGGGATGGAGCGATAATGGTAAATACGGAGGACAAACGGCTACTTATTCTGAAGAAGGATACTTTTTTATTGGCGGTTCCGAGGATAGTGAACTTGATTCATATAATGGCAGATATAATGGTGAAGGTATTCCTGAAACCAATAGCGGGGGTTTACATTATGATACCAAATGGGGCAGTGATAAACACTCGATAAATATGAACTATAAGATTGGTTCAATCGGAGTGGGCGGATCAAATAACACGTTAAACCAAAACAACCTTCCGAACGGTATTATCAACAGTAATTCAAGCAGGAATTTTGATAATTATATGTTCCGGCACAAACTTGATGCTACGTATGTGGTTAAACTGGATACTACTTCCGAACTTAAGATCACTGTTGACGGTACTTTAAAAAACAGCAACACCGAAACCAATTACCTTTCAAACAGCCTTCGCAACAATGCTACCGCACTAAATAATAGCAATCGCGTGGTAACTAACGAAAGTGAACAGAGCATATTTAACGCAACAGCACTTTGGAACAAAAAATTACAAAAAAAAGGCCGTACATTATCGTTAAACCTCGTCCAACGGATGAATAAAGACGATGCAAATGGTTTCCTTAATTCAAAAAATTCTTTTTTCAATACCGCAGGTTCCCTTGATAGTATTCAAGACATAAATCAGCTGAAAACAGACGAATCTACAAGCTCAGTATCCAATGCAAATCTTGCCTATACAGAACCTCTTTCTAAAACCTTTTCCGTAATTGTAAACTATGGCATCGGCTTAAACAAAAATACATCTGACCGAAAGTCTTTCAATCAATCTGCTTCTGGTAAATACGACGTTTTTGACGCACAGTTTAGCAACAACTTCGACCTGGAACAGGTGAACA
>JAZKHM010000070.1:0-16731 GCA_040385405.1 Bacteroidota bacterium
TCAGTAACTTTATAAGGCGCAAATAAATGTCTCCATTTTTCAATTTGTGCCATTGCAGATGAAGATTCCTGAATAGTGAAACCTCTCGGACTAAAACCTCCGTGATCAGATTCTAATGCTGCAATATGCTTTTCCTGGTTTTGCCTGGCGAGCTCGGCATATTTCAGGCCCCCTCTTAAACCGTTTTCTTCATTCATGAACATCACGGCACGAATGGTGTTTCGCGGCTTTATATTCAGTGATTTGAACATCCTTAAGATCTCAATTGATTGGGTAATGCCCGTACCATCATCATGGGCTCCCTCTGCCAGGTCCCAGGAGTCCAGATGGCCGCCAACAGTAATGATTTTTTCCGGACTAACGCTCCCGCGGATTTCACCCACAACATTGTAAGATAAAGCGTCGGGGAGTGTTTTGCAGTTCTGTTTGAAATACAAGCGTATCGGAAGCTGCTTCTTCATAAGGAGTTTCTGACTCAACAATTCTGCTGCCTTTGTACTTATCGCAGCCGCTGGAATTTTAGTCACACCATCCTGATAACGCATACCGCCTGTATGAGGATTATCATCAATAATGTTTGTCATGGATCGGACAATTACACCGATCGCTCCCAATTTTGCTGCCTCAACTGCCCCCTGGCTTCTCTGATCTACAGCGCCCCGGTATGCTTCAAAAGGATCGAAAAGCTTGTTATCAAATGGCCGGTTAAAGAAAATTATCTTCCCTTTCACCACGCTCTCACCTAAAGACCTCAACTCTTCAAAGCTTTTTACTTCGATTACCTGTGCAAGAACTCCCTGTGCAGGGCTGGCAACAGAGCCTCCCAATGCAGCAATCCTTACCGGGATCTTAGTGGTGCCTTCTAATATATATGCGGTTTCTTTAACACCCCGCTCCCAATGAGGAACCATGACTTCCTGCAGATAAACTCTGTCGAAGCCGTAGTCTTCCATTATCTTTTTTGTCCATTCTACCGCCTTCTGTGCGTTCTGGGAACCACTTAACCGTGGTCCGATCTTTTTACACAGGTATTCAAGGTTGGTATAAGCCTGTCCGCAACCAAGGGCTTCATCATATATTTTCTTGATAACGAGCGAGTCGGCGTTCTGAGCTAATAAACTGCTTGATAAATAAAGTATCGAGATAAATGTTGTTATCAATTTCATAGCGCAAATTAAACTATTTTCACGAAATCTTATCCCAGCTAATCCCCCCGGATCTTCTGTCAAAATACTGACGCAGTCTCCTGTTACTTTCATCTTTTAGCTCAGGATCATCCTCCAGGATTTTAATAACTGATTTTCGTGCTTCAATTAGAATTTGCTGGTCATTCGCAAGATCTGCCAGTTTAAGATCAAGCACGCCGCTTTGTTGCGTTCCTTCTATATTCCCGGGCCCCCTGAGCTTTAGGTCAATTTCTGCAATTTCGAAGCCATCGTTAGTTCTTACCATAGTATCCAGGCGTATCCGTGCATCAGAACTGAGCTTATTTCCCGACATCAAAATGCAAAAAGATTGTTCAGCGCCTCTTCCAACTCTTCCCCTTAACTGATGTAGCTGGGATAGTCCGAATCGTTCAGCATTTTCAATAACCATTACACTTGCATTGGGAACATTAACCCCAACTTCAATTACCGTGGTAGCAACCATGATTTGAGTCTGCTTTTTCACAAAGCGCTCCATTTCCGAAGATTTCTCCTTAGCAGTAAGCTTTCCATGAACGATGCTAATATTATATAATGGAGGAGGAAATTCATTTGAAATAGCTTCTATTCCTGCTTCAAGATACAAAAGATCAAGCTTCTCACTTTCTTTGATCAGAGGGTAAACGATGTAGATCTGTCTTCCCTTCTCAATTTCCTCTTTCATAAATCCAAACATCCTGAGACGCTGGCTATGATACATATGAACGGTCTTAATGGGCTTTCTTCCAGCGGGTAATTCATCAATAACGGAGACATCAAGATCGCCGTACAAGGTCATAGCGAGCGTCCGTGGGATTGGAGTGGCCGTCATTACGAGTATGTGAGGGGGAACGGTATTTTTTCGCCAAAGCTTTGCCCGTTGTTCCACACCAAACCGATGTTGTTCGTCAATCACTACCAAACCCAGGTTTTGAAACTTGACTGCATCCTCAATTAAAGCGTGAGTTCCTACCAGAATGTTTAAACCACCACTCTCCAAATTTTCATGGAGAAGCTTCCTCAATTTTTTAGTAGTAGAGCCCGTCAGTAATTCAACCTTTACGAAATCATTCCCGACTAAAGACTTGATGGAAATAAAGTGTTGCTGTGCGAGAATTTCTGTAGGGGCCATGATGCAGGCCTGATAACCATTGTCAATTGCAAGGAGCATCATCATTAAGGCAACAACGGTTTTGCCACTGCCCACATCCCCCTGGAGAAGCCTGTTCATTTGTATCCCTCTTTGGGTATCCTGCCGTATCTCCTTTACAACCCTCTTCTGAGCTGTTGTTAAATCAAAAGGTAACTTTTCAGAATAAAAGGTATTAAACTTATCTCCAACACTTGCAAACACAGCTCCTTTAAACTTATGAGTTCTAAGTTGTTTTGTGCGAAGTAGTTTTAGTTGAATAAAGAACAGTTCATCAAATTTAAGACGTCTTTCCGCGGATCGTAATAGCTCTGCATTCTCAGGAAAATGTATGTTGAAGAGTGCTTTTTGTCGACCCATTAAATGATGTTCGGCTAAAACATGATCCGGCAGGGTTTCCTCTATCTGCCGGATAATCTGATCAATGAGGTTGGCTTGGATACGCTGTATTCCCCGGCTGTCCAGATTAAACTGTTTGAGCTTTTCAGTTGAGCTGTAAACGGGTTGAAGGCTCAGGTTACCCTTATTTTCGGCTTTAGGCTGATAAAGCTCCAGCTCTGGGTGAGTAATGGAAATTCGCCCATTGAACACTGTCGGTTTTCCGAAGATCATAAAAACCGCTCCTGGTTGAATGACCTTCTCCATCCACCTGATGCTCTGGAACCAAACGAGTTCAATACTACCCGTATCATCTTTAAAATTTGCAACCAATCGCTTAGCCTGCTTTTCACCAATAACATCCTTGGAGATAATCCTCCCAAGCACCTGAACCGCGGGGAGATCACCATTTAACTCCCTGATCTTATAAAAACGGGTCCGGTCAATATACCGAAATGGATAGTGCTCCAGTAGATCCTGATAAGTAAATATGTCCAGATCTTTTTTTAGAATATCAGCGCGCTGGGTTCCTACGCCTTTCAGGTATTCAACCGGTGTTGTTAAGATCTGTTCTGTCAATTTCCAGGAAGGTAAATCTACTGGTTATCAGCAGGCCTTATTGTTAATTCTTTGATGGTATTCCAGTTGAACACTATTACCGCCGCCAAAAGCATAGAATATGCATACAACTGTCGGGGATCAATTCCCTCGTGAAAGTAAAAAAATGCTACTGCAAAAGCAACGATAGGATTAAGATAAATTATGATCCCAAGAGTAGATGACGGCATTCCGAGCAGAGCATAAAGGCTTAAAAACAGAGGTACAATTGTGAATATGATCGAAATTATGAGAATGACAGTCCAGAAGTGCAAATCGATCGGGAACTTCTCAAAACTGGATAGAAATAGCGGAAGCGTTATTAACGTCGCTATCAACAAATGAATTCCCAGCATAACAAGCTTGTCGATTCTCCCCATTACCCGTTGAATAATCAGATAAAAGGCATAAAGTGAGGCAACAGTTACAGACCACATTACTTCCCGAAACGAACCCTGGGCAAGAATTATTATACTAACCAGCGCAATACCAATTGCAAGCAGTTTAAGTCTCGTCAATTGTTCCTTCAGGATAAATAATCCTCCCATCGCTGTGATAAGTGGACATACCATATAAGCAAAAGCCGCCGACTTTAAACTTACTTCGTTAACAGCATAAATGTACGTGAACCAATTGCCAGTTATTAAAATACCTGCCAAAAGACTTAACCATATAATACGTTTTCGTTCCTTCCTGGTTTCAGATTTAAGATAAGCCAGATCTTGCCTGAGCTTCGCTTTTCTGAAAAAGAAAATAACCAGCCAGGTAATAATTAAGGATGTGAATATCCGGTAATGCAGAATATCTTCAGAAGAATAATCCTGAATAAGTCTTAAAGGAATGGAAAAAAAACCCCATATAACTACCGAAGATAATGCGGCAAGAAAATACTTAGTTCTTCCCTCTGTCAATTTAAGCTTGGTAAGCAGTCACTGATATTTCAACGTTGACATTCTTGGGCAATCCTAATACGGCCACAGTTTCACGGGCGGGGAAATCAGATTGGAAAAAGGATCCGTATATCTCATTAACAAGGGCAAAGTGCTTCATATCACTTAGAAAAATACTTGTTTTCACGATATCACCAAATGTATAACCTGAAGCTTCCAGAAGAGCTTTTATATTATGCATTATTTGTCTTGTTTCATCTTCAATACTTCCTATTATCAAATCTTGTGAAATCGGATCAATTGCTATTTGACCTGATACATACAGCATATTCCCGGCTATAACTGCCTGGCTATAGGGACCAATAGGTGCAGGAGCATCCTTTGAATATATAATGGATTTCATAAATAATTCTCAAAAGAGCAATTTTAGGTTTACTTCGAAAGTATTAGCCAGTCTAACAGCTTGTATAGAATTCCTCCAATAAACATAATAATAGCCAATGCATTTATAAAATGCATAACCTTTAAATTAAAGTTCGTTGGACGGTTAGGATCCTGTTTTCTAAAAAAATACATCGAAAGCAAATTTAAAAAAAAATCCCGTTCCGAATAAACGGAACGGGACTCTTTACAATATGCTTATATACAATATTGTTTATTGCATTTTTGCTTCAACACGACGGTTTTGGATACGTCCTGCTTCAGTTGCATTAGATGCAACCGGACGGCTTTCGCCAAATGCACTAGTAGAAATTCTGCTCGCTGCAACACCAGAGTTTACAAGGTAAGTTTTAACAGAATTTGCTCTATCTCTAGACAAAGTCATGTTGTACTCATTTGTACCTTCTGAAGATGCGTGACCATCTAACTGAACACGTTGTGAAGAGTTATTTCTAAGATCAGAAGAAATTCTATCTAAGATAGGATATGCATCTGTTCTTAACACTGAAGAGTCAAATTCGAATTGGATAACGTTACCAGTTGCTTCAGCAGCATTTGGAGCTGGACATCCATTGTATTCAGCTGTACCTTTAACAGTAGGACAAGCATCTTTTGAATCTGGAATACCATCAGCATCAACATCTAAAGGACAACCTGAACCGTCAACTTTAACACCAGCTTCAGTTCCAGGGCATTTGTCTAATTTATCAGCAACACCGTCACCATCTGAATCTTTTAGAAGATCCTGAGCCTCAAGAGCGCTAACACGTCCTTTTAAAGCTTCAACTTCCTGACGTAATGTTGGATCTTTCAATTCATCATACATCAAAGCAAGTGGGTTAACCCAATCCAAGTTTGGTTTAGCAGTAGAACCTAAAGAGAATTCTAAGCCTGCAGAAGTATAAGACCATTTATCTTGTGAAGATGGTTTTCCATAATATCCATCAAGGTTGTCACCATCAAGGAAGTTCATAGTGTAACCAAGATCGAAATTAACGCGCTCAGAAACTTTGAATTTAACACCAACTCCAACAGGGAAGAAAGATTCCTGAACGAATTTCTCATCTCTGTTATCACCAGCTTTACCTTTCCAGTCAAACGGCAATCTTGGAGCATATCCAGCGATACCCCAACCTGCTTTAGCAGTGAAGTTTACATTGTTCTCTCTTCTCAAGAAATCAACTGTTGCAACGTTAACCACTCCTGCAAGAGATAATGCGTAAGCAAGATCAGTTTCAAAAGCAGTGTAAGCACCAGCAGGTACAAAAGATTTTGTTGGATCGTTTTCACCTGAAAGCTCACCACGAACAGCATCAAACTGTAGTCCGAAAGCGTGTCCAAGTTGTTTACGAAGTGACAATCCGTAACCTAATTCAAGATTTACTTTGTTGAAGTCATTAGTACCGCCGATAGCAACCATTGGTGCTAACACTCCAGCGTTAACTCCCAGGTTCCATGTTCTGTACTGTCCTCGTCCACCAAACACTTTGGCAGAAGAACTCGCCGAGCTCGAAGTAGCATCTTGTGCGTTAGATATGCCTGTCAGGCCTAACACTGCTACTAACGAAAACACAACGGCTTTCTTAATTGTAGAATAATTCATACTTTGTTTTTTTAAAGGTTAACAATTTTTTATTAATGTAATTTACACAAAAATAGTCATAAGTTTGACATGTGCAAATTAACAAACACTGTTCCAATTATTTTTCAACAACATTTCTTTTCTTTTAAGTCTGTGTTTCAGCCTCATTATTTATTTTTATAATGAAATATTCTCCAATAGATAATTCCCTATTTGAACTAAATCGTCGAAATTTCACTAATAAACTTGCCAGTAATTCATTAGCAATCTTTCAGTCCCACGACGAGTTCCCACGTAGTGGGGATCAAAATCATAGATTTAAACAGAACCCAGACCTATTTTACTTAAGTGGCATTGATCAGGAACAATCAATACTGTTGCTTTTTCCGGAGTGTCCTAATACACTATACAGAGAAGTACTATTTTTAAGACAGACCAGTGAACTAATCGCCGTTTGGGAAGGTCACAAACTCTCCATTAAGGAGGCAAAGAAAATATCTGGAATAGAAAACATTTTTTGGCTGGAAGATTTTTGGAAGATATTGCCATCAATCATCAATTATGCTGAAAAGATATATTTAAACACTAACGAGAACGATAGATACGTGCACGAGGTTCCATACCGGGACATTCGTTTTATTGAGGAAATCAAAAAGTTTTATCCTCTTCATCAATATGACCGGGCAGCACCATTGCTGCGCAGCCTTCGACCAATTAAGTCAGAGATAGAGATCGGGCTGACCAAAAAAGCATGCAGTATTACCAGAGATGCTTTTGCCAGAGTTTTGAAATTTGTAAAACCAGGAGTAACTGAATATGAGATTGAGGCCGAAATCATACATGAATTTATACGTCAACGTGCAACCGGACATGCTTATTCGCCTATAATCGCTTCAGGGAAAAACGCGAACATCTTACATTATACGGATAACAACCAGGTTTGCAGGGACGGCGATGTAATACTTTTCGATTTCGGAGCTGAATATGCAAACTATAACGCTGATTTAAGCAGATCAATACCCGTGAATGGCAGATTTACTAAACGGCAAAAAGACGTTTATAATGCTGTGCATAGGACAATGAAAGAGGCAAAGCAAATGCTTACAGCCGGGACTATCTGGAACGAATACCATAATGAAGTTGGTAAATATGTAACAACGGAGCTAACAGGCCTGGGTTTAATCGATAAACACGATGTAGAAAAACAGGACCCCGCTATGCCCGCCTATAAAAAATACTTCATGCATGGTACTTCACATCATTTAGGCCTTGATGTACACGATTTTGCCAGTCGGTACAGGCCCTTCGAAGAAGGTAACATATTAACCTGTGAGCCTGGAATCTACATTCCCAAAGAAGGTTTGGGTATCCGTCTGGAAAATGATATCCTGCTTACAGGTAAAGGAAATATAGATTTAATGGAAGATATCCCAATCGAAGCTGATGAGATTGAAGAGCTGATGAATTCTAAAAACTAGATCCGCGATTCTATAAAGCTATATAGATTAAACCCTGGCTTCGCTGACTCAGAACTAATATCCTTCTGCAATTTCTTCTTGTCAATATTTTTCATGCGCCCCTGTTGTATCAGTTTCCAGGCTTTTTCTGCAAGCAGGAAATTTTTTCTGCTGTTTCCCAAATCTTTATGAGCTTCAATTGCTCCAATCAGTTCAACTATTCCTTCAGAGCGATTTGCAGAAGTCTTAATTACAGGAATACTAACTGATTTCTGATGTACAAGATTTTTTAAATTATTGGCAAAGATGTCAGCACCATCCCTGTCTGACTTATTGACAACAAAAATATCAGCAATTTCCATGAGCCCGGATTTAATATTCTGGATCTCATCGCCTGATTCAGGCACCAGTACAACAATGCTTATATCCGCAAGCCCGGCAATTTCAACTTCCGATTGTCCTACTCCTACAGTTTCAACCAATATATAATCAAATCCGACAGACTGTAATACGTGAGTCATCTCAATTGTTTTTCCTGAAAGCCCTCCCAAGGAACCCCTTGTCGCAATTGACCTGATAAACACATTCTCTTTTGTGAATTGTTCTGACATCCTGATCCGGTCTCCGAGCAGAGATCCAAGATTAAACGGGGAAGTAGGGTCTACTGCGATTACAGCAACCGACTTCCCGCTAGATGTCCAATGGTTAATTATTGCATTCACCAGGGTACTTTTCCCAGCGCCGGGCGGGCCGGTAATTCCAATTATTGGTGTGCTTAAGGGCTTTAGCGTTTTTAAGAATTCCACAGACCCTTCCAGATCATTTTCCACTACGGTAAGAGTACGGGCAAGATCCCTGAAATTACCTGATTTTACCTGGCTGACCAATTGAGGAATGCTTACCATCATTAAACCTTTATTTTATCTAAGTTTGTACAAATAAAAGAATTTTATCACACCTTCAGATTTGAAAGATTTGAACATTTCGGTAGTCATTCCAAACTATAATGGTGTGCAACTTTTCCCGTTAACTTTACCAACTCTTTTTGTTGCCCTGGAGCACTCAGGGCTGGAATACGAAGTTATAATCGTGGATGATTGCTCCACTGACGGCTCGGAAAGGTTTATTAAAGATAATTTTCCTCAAATTACTATTTTATCCAACATACATAACTCAGGCTTTTCCAAAACTATCAACAAAGGGATCTTCGCTGCTAAAAATGATCTGATCTTATTATTGAACAGTGATGTAAAACTAAACTCAGATTATCTTAATAATCAATTACACTATTTTCAGATGCCTGACACATTTGGTGTCATGGGGAAAATCATTGGCTGGGAAGATGAAGAAGTTCAGGACGCAGCCAAATATCCGAAATTTGAAGGCTTCAAACTGAAAACATCCTATAATTACATACCGGATGGTTCAGTTGATCGCAATGCTTACTCTATGTATCTCTCGGGTGCAAATGCCCTTGTAAATCGGGAAAAACTTGTTCAGTTGGGCGGCTTCAACGAATTATACAGCCCGTTTTATATGGAAGATGTAGACCTTTCTATAAGGGCCTGGAGGGTTGGATGGAAGTGCTATTTTGAACCTCTTTCAATCTGCCGCCACCGTACATCAACAAGCATTGCCTCCAAAGAGAAAAAGCGCTTTGTCAAAATTACTTATAACCGAAATAAAATGTATTTCCATGCCATTCATCAAAATGGCATATTTCTATGGGCATGGTATGTCCAAACCCTTTTTGAATTGCTGATCAGGTTATTCACCCTGCAGTTTGACTATTTAGATTCCGTTAAAGCTTTTCTGGAAACCCCTGACAAAATAAGCCTTTCAAAAGAACAAATTTCAGAACTAAGTAAAACAACTGGTGTTGGATTGAGCCTTCAGGATGTTGCCAGAATAATAAAGAATTCGATTGAAAAGCAAAATGTTGTCCTCTTTAAAAGATAGTAATCAGCATTCAGTGTAATCATCTCATTCTTTGCAAATGAGTAACTTTGTTTATTAAACCCTTTTAATGAAGACTTTTCTCAGACTTTTTTCCTTTGCTGCTCCGGTTCAAAATTTCGCTGTTCCGTTTTTTATCACTTCTATTCTGGGAGTCATTTTCGGTTTATTAAACTTTACCCTGCTTAAACCCGTTTTTGATTTGCTGTTCAATCAAACTGCCGAAGTGGCATCGGAAACACCCTCTTCAGTTCCAGTTTTTGATTATAACTTAAGCTATTTCAAAGATCTATTTTACTATCATTTCCAAACCATCATCGACGAATCGGGTAAGTTAGCAGCATTAAAAATGGTCTGCATTGCAATTGTCATATCGGTCATTCTGAGCAATTTATTCAAATATCTGGCAGCACGAATTATTGAGGACTTCCGACTGAAAATAGTTACAAACATCAGAAGCAGCATTTTCAAGAAGCTTACAGAAATTGATCTCCAATATTTTAACACACAGCGTAAAGGAGATCTGATCTCCCGCTTCATGACTGATGTTGTAACTATACAGGATTCCATCATCCGATCACTGCAGGTAATTTTGAGAGAACCGATTGCTATAATTCTGAATTTCACCGTGCTGTTTATGATATCTTCTGAACTCACTTTTTTTGCACTGATCTTGATTCCGGTTTCCGGTTTACTTATTACAACCATAGTAAAGCGATTAAAGAAACATGCAACGGCTGCACAGGAATCATTAGGTGTGCTTGTCTCAAGTATCGACGAAGGCTTAGGCGGAGTAAAGATCATTAAGTCTTTTAATGCTGAGCAATACATGCAGGAAAAATTTAACGGCATTAATATGTGGACCAGCAAGATTCACCGTCGTCTTTCCAGAAGAGTCTTACTAGCTTCACCCGTTTCGGAGATGTTGGGGGTAATAACTGTAGCCTGTCTTCTTTTTTATGGAGGTACATTGATCTTAGGTGAGGGCGCTGATCTGGACGGGTCTGAATTCATTGTATATATTATATTATTTTCACAGATAATTCCGCCTGCTAAAGCAATTTCAGAAGCCTTTGGGAACATTTCCCAGGGAATATCTGCCGGCGAAAGAGTATATCAATTACTAGATGCGCCGGAAAATATTACAGATAAGCCTGATGCTCTTTCAAAATACTCTTTTGAGAGTGAGATAGAAGTTAAAAACGTTTCGTTTTATTATGATAAGAAAGCTATCCTTAAAAATATCGATCTAAAATTAAGAAAAGGCGAAACTCTGGCTCTTGTTGGGCCGTCAGGCGGTGGAAAATCAACCCTGCTCGACCTGTTCCCCAGGTTTATGGATCCTAAATCCGGTAAAATTCTTATTGATGGTGTTGACTTAAAGGACATAAGAATGGCTGACACAAGGTCATTGATGGGAATTGTTAATCAGGAAGCCATTTTATTTAACGACACCATTTTCAATAACATAGCCTTTGGTAGGCCGGTAACGGAGGAAGAGGTGGTAGCAGCGGCTAAGATCGCTAATGCTCATGAATTCATAATAAACACAGAAAATGCATACCAAACGAATATAGGGGATCGGGGAATGAAGCTGTCAGGCGGACAGAAACAACGAATATGTATTGCCCGGGCCGTAATAGCAAATCCGCCAATTCTGTTGCTGGACGAAGCAACATCTGCACTTGATACCAAATCTGAAAAACTTGTCCAGGAAGCCTTAAAAAAGCTGATGAAGAACCGTACGTCAATTGTGATAGCGCACAGATTAAGCACTATCCAAGAGGCAGATAATATTATAGTTATTGATTCCGGGCAGATAGTTGAACAGGGAAAACATCAGGAGCTAATGAGTAATGATGGCTTATATAAGAGATTAGTAGGAATGCAAACATTTGCATAAACATGGTACCCAGAAAAATCGAATCGACCTATCAATTTAAATACCAGTACTCGATCTGCACACTCGTTACCGGCCAGGAGCAACACCAGGAAATGATGGAGTCATTTATCCAGGCTGGGTTTAATACAACTCTTTGCGAGTTTCTAATTGCAGATAATACCAGGGGAAATCAATTTGAAGCCTATCGGGCGTTAAACAGGTTCCTTCAAGAAGCTCAGGGCAGATACATCATTGTTTGCCACCAGGACATCCTGATAAATTATGATCAGGAAGCTGTACTTAAAGAAAGGATTTCCGAACTCGAGCGGCTTGACCAAAGATGGGGAGTAGCAGGCAATGCCGGGGCACGGGATTTATACCATATGGCTATGGTTATAACCCAGAATAACACATTAATTAGAAAGGGTAATTTCCCCTCAAAAGTAATTTCGTTGGATGAGAATTTTCTTTTAATAAAAGCCGAAGCTAATCTTGCCGTATCCGGAGATATGTCGGGATTCCATTTATACGGTACAGATATATGTTTAATAGCCGATTGTATGGGATGGAATTCATACGTAATTGATTTTAACATATCACATGAAAGCTCCGGCAGAATGAATTCCTCATTTCATGAGATATCTAAACAATTACAGAAAAAATATCAACGGTTTTTTAGAGGACGATATATTAAAACTACAATTACCCGATTTTATCTGGGCTCAAAATGGATTTCATGGTTTATGAATCTTCCATTAATAAAAAGCATTGTAAGACTTTTCTATAAATCCAGGTCCTATTGAAATCTGAAATGGATGTTATCAAGCCCCTGGTTTCGATAGTACTTTGTACTTATAATGGTGAACAATTCTTAAATGATCAACTGGCTAGTCTTTTAAGCCAAACCTATCCAAACCTGGAAATCATTATTGTAGACGATAATTCCTCAGATGGGACCAAAAGTCTTTTAATTACGTTTGCGAGCCGACATGATAACATTCAACTATTCTTTAACGAACGTAATCTGGGATATAATAAGAATTTCGAAAAGGGAATTGCTTTAGCGAAAGGTGATTATATCTCGATTTGCGACCAGGATGATATTTGGTTCCCAGATAAAATCGAAAAATTAGTTCGTTCAATAGGTGATAATTGGGCTGTTTTTTCAAATTCCGAATTTATAGATTGGGAAAAGAAACCACTGAACCGGAAACTGATCAATAACAATTTATTGATTGACGACTATAACAGCATTATAATGGAAAATTTCTTCACCGGCCATACATCTCTTATAAGCAGAGAAAGTCTCAATCATATTTTGCCAATTCCTGAGAGCGGGTTTTATGACTGGTGGATTGGATTCGTCTGTCTCTATCATAAAAAACTCGTATATCATGATGAAGTACTTACGTACTACCGTTTACATCAGGAATCCGTTACTCAGTACAAAAAGAAAAAAAAGCACAATATTATCGAGGATCTCGATATCCAGCTTGGAATCTTCCTGAATTATAAAGGGCTTAAAACTGTGGACAAGACTGTTATTTCGTCTATCAGACGAAAGCTGAGGGCCCGGGGAATATTTAACACGCTGCTATTCGAACTGTTAATAAACTATACTAACTACTTTCCTAAGAGAAACCATCGGAATCCTTTCTCGCGACTAAATTTTCTAAGAAAATTTCTAAAGGCGGGAGCGGGCACATTGGCGCTGAAACTTATGCTGACAGGCATTTAACGACCAATCTTAAATAAACAAGTGTCCCGAATCTTTGTTTTATGCCGCTTTGATTCAGCACTTTCAAACAGCTGTACGAACTGTACCCAGATTTCCTCATGGTGTTAACGAAAGATTTAAAAGCTCTTTTTTCGCAACTCTCCATCTCCGATGTACTCAACAAAGATTTATTTATCGGTAAAAACTGCCGCCATTTGTCATGTATAAGCAAAATTGATTTCACCCATTCCTTACCAAAATTGCCTTCTGAAAAATGTGTAAGCTTCACTTTAAACGTGACACAGATATCATAGTGAGCACCTACTGTTAAGGAAATGTCGATATCATATCCATGAAATTTTTGTAATAGCAAACTGTCAAATGGGTATTTTGTAAGAATATCTTTTCTTCCACATAACCATACTCCATCTATGACTGCAACTTCTGCCAAATCCTTCGATGATTCATTGCAGTATTTGACCTCTGTTGCCTTTTCTTTGTACTTGTACTGCTGCGTTAGATTTATGAAGTTGATTCTTGCGGGAAATTGGGTGGCCTGCCAACCTGAAGGAGACAAAGACTTATAATTACTTCCGGCAACCCCAAGTAAACCTAAACGTCCATTATCCCGGAAAGCCTGAATTACTTCTGTGCCCCATCCTATGGTATTGAATTCTACATCTTCATGAACGAAACAAAGAATTTCGTAATTAGCATCATCAACGCCCTGGTTATAAATTTCACAGATTCCACGTTGACCTTTGTCATTGTTGTAAGACAATATCTCAAAAGGAACCCCGATTGTTTTAGTGATGTTCGACTTGATTCGAGTTAAAAGATCAACACTTGCCGAACATATAATTACAGATATCATCTTTACATTAATCGTTGAGAATTCTGATCATGGTAAGTCTTTCTATAGCAGAACACATTTATTGCCATATCGAAGGCTTCACAAGTCAACTCCGTATCGATAAATGGCCTTTTACGTGTGTAAGATTCTTTGATATAATAATGAAAGCCCTGTTCTTTAACTATCTGAAGCAATTCGTGAAGAGTTTGTGATTTATTAATATCATTATGATATTCGAAAAAGATGTTATTCACAGCATTAAGCCGATCTGCACAATGTCTTATAACAGTATCTTCTGCACCTTCAATATCTATTTTAAGGAAATCTACTTCAGCACTTATATAATCCCTCAGACTTATGGCATCAATATAGAAAGGTTGCTGACCGGTATATGAATTCTCCACTCGGCCACCCATGCCTTTGTCAGTGTAAAAAGTTAACGTTTCTTCCTTATTCCAAACAGCCTTATTCAATAATGACACATTGGAAAAACCAAATGCATTAATGTTTTCTTGAAGGATGGCAAAAATTCCCGGGTCTGGTTCGAAAGCGATTATCTGGTGTCGGGGGAAATTCAGGGCAAAATAGATAACACTTAATCCCATATTGGCCCCGCAGTCCAAAATAATCCGGGAATTTTTCGATTCAACAAATTGGTAAATATTCGTTTGGAAAATCTCTTTATAGGTAGCTGAAAAGCTGAGGCCATCGTGGTACTTGAACGGCTTACCAAATATATTCGTTGTTCCTGTTTTATACCGGGGTTCCCTTGAAATTACTGCCAATTCAAGATCCACATCGCGGATATTCAAACTTCGCTCTAAGCTTAAATATAATTTTCTTGCTACTTTCCTTAAGCCCAAATCGTTTCTTTAACCTAATAAAATTATACAAAAAAAGCGACCAAAAGATCGCTTTTCTAATATCGTAAGAATTCTTACAACTTCCTCTTTATTTCCACTTGTTCGTATGATTCGACAATATCACCAACTTCAATATTATTAAAGTTATGGATATTCAAACCACATTCGTAACCGGTTGCAACTTCCTTAACATCGTCTTTGAAACGTTTTAACGAAGCTAGTTCACCAGTGTAGATAACTACACCATCTCTAACAATACGAATCTTACTATTACGTGTGATTTTACCGTCAAGGACCATACAACCTGCGATAGTACCGACCTTAGTGATCTTGAACACCTCACGAATCTCAACATTTGAAGTAATTTTCTCTTCAAATTCAGGGTCAAGCATTCCTTCCATGGCAGCTTTAACCTCATTGATAGCATCGTAGATGATAGAATATAAACGGATATCGATCTGCTCAGCCTCAGCAAGCTTACGCGCACTTTGTGAAGGACGTACCTGGAATCCTATGATGATCGCATCAGAAGCCGAAGCCAGCAATACGTCAGATTCAGAGATTTGGCCGACTGATTTATGAATGATATTAACCTGGATCTGTTCTGTAGAAAGTTTCAGTAATGAATCGGATAATGCCTCGATCGAACCATCCACATCACCTTTAACAATAACGTTGAGTTCCTTAAAGTTTCCAATCGCTAAACGACGTCCGATTTCATCAAGTGTGATATGCTTTTGAGTACGAAGTCCCTGCTCACGCTGCAATTGTAATCTCTTATTAGCAACCTGGCGTGCTTCAACTTCGCTTTCCATTGCGTTGAACTTGTCACCGGAAGTTGGCGCGCCCTGCATACCTAACACCTGTACAGGTGTAGACGGGCCCGCCTTATCAACTTTCACACCACGTTCATTATGCAATGCTTTTACTCTGCCTGAATAACCACCTGCAAGGATAGCATCTCCAACCTTGAGTGTTCCTGCCTGGATTAAAACTGTAGTTACGATACCACGCCCTTTATCAAGGGCAGCTTCAATTACAGTACCTACCGCTCGTTTATTAGGATTAGCTGTAAGCTCAAGCATATCAGCTTCAAGCAATACTTTTTCTAATAGAAGATCGATGCCCATCCCGGTTTTACCAGAAATCTCCTGGCTTTGATATTTACCGCCCCAATCTTCAACCAAAATGTTCATAGCAGATAATTGCTCACGGATCTTATCAGCATTTGCACCAGGTTTATCAACCTTACTGAATGCGAATACGATTGGAACGTTTGCTGCCTGCGCATGGTTTATAGCCTCACGCGTTTGCGGCATTACGCTGTCGTCAGCTGCAATTACAATGATTGCAATATCCGTCACTTTGGCACCACGTGCACGCATCGCCGTAAAGGCTTCGTGACCTGGTGTATCTAAGAATGTGATCTTACGATCGTTTTCAAGAGTAACCTCATATGCACCTATGTGCTGTGTGATTCCTCCGGCCTCTCCGGCGATCACATTAGTTTTACGAACAAAGTCAAGTAAGGATGTTTTTCCGTGATCGACGTGACCCATTACCGTAACGATCGGTGCTCTTGGAACTAATGAATCTTCATCATCAGGTTCATCAAGCAGTCCGCTTTCCTCATCTTCTGGTTTAACAAACTCCACTTCATATCCGAACTCATCGGCGACAATAGTAAGGGTTTCCGCATCTAACCTTTGGTTGATCGATACGAACATACCCAGGCTCATACAAGTCGAAATAATTTGGGTTACCGGAACATCAAGCATTAA
>JAZKHM010000071.1:0-91129 GCA_040385405.1 Bacteroidota bacterium
CCATACCTGCTATGATAAACCGCCACGCCAAATCTTTCCAGATCCTTGAAACTGAAGATATGGTTGAAGGCAGTTTCTTTGGAACAAGCCCTACCAAGGGACTTAATCTGCCAAAGGAAGTCCTTGAAAAGATCTACTATAAAAATGCGATGAGGCTATACCCGGGACTTGCAGATAGAATGCGTTCCCTGGGATATAAATTTTAACTGCCACCCCTTAAATTCTCAACTTTCCACCCGATAGCTATCGGGACTCAACTCATTTACTGTATTCTTCATCAGTTACAGCCTGCATCCACTGCACGATGCCTTTTTCCGTATTGGAAATAATATACATCTGCTGCAAGCCAATATCCGGACTTGCTCCGTGCCAGTGGATAACTCCCGGCAGACACTTGATCACATCGCCTTTCTTTATTGTTTGCCGGGCCTCTCCTTTTATTTGATGATATCCTACCCCATCAGTGATTATCAGGATTTGTCCCGCGGGATGCGAATGCCAGTTGCTACGCGCACCGGGTTCAAAATAAACATTACCGACAACGGTGTTGTATGTGCTGTCATTTGCAACCAATGGTGTATTCCATGCTTTCCCGGTGAAGTTCTCTGCCGGGCCTAAACCCCCTTTGGGAAAAATGGCTGACTTATCCGGATTTACTTCTTGTTTATTTTCCTGCATACAACTTGTTGTTAGCACCGTCAAGATAGCAATTGCGATTTTAAATAATGGTCTCATATGGATTGTTTATCTATTTATATTCTGGTTTGATGAAGGATCTCTCTCAGTCTGCTAGACCCCGACTTGGTTTTGATTAAGAGACTTTAAATGTCTGGCTGGAATACCGCCGACCACTGTATTTGCAGGCACATCCTTAGAAACAAGTGGTCACATGTCTATAGAAGAATTCATTCCAGCCCTTTCCCCGATAGAGTAGAAGAGTGATTGCTTTTGGAAAATAGACCGGCCCGCCTCAATACCAGCTACCAGACTAGAAGGATTAGACGCTTAGCCTGGTAACTGGCAACTGATCACACGTAACTGATGTGACCCCTCTGGGACTCGAACCCAGGACCTACTGATTAAGAGTCAGTAGCTCTAACCAGCTGAGCTAAGGAGTCGTGATTAGGATGCAAAGAAACGAAAAAAATAGAGAATTGAAAAGGGAAAACTGAAAAGCAGCATGCATCACCGGGCCTTTTGAAATCTTTGTTTAAATTTGATTAAACAGACCCGAATGGCGACCAATAAGCGAATTTTAATAAGAAACAGCAAAGCTGAAGATTTCGGGGATGTACTCGTTCTACTAAAACAGCTATGGCCGGGAAGAAAAATCAATAGCTCTGCCCTTAAAGAGTCCTTCCAGAAGTCATTGGAATTAGCCAGCCCAATAATAAGAGTTGCTTGCTATCCCGACAAGCTTGTGGGCCTCTGCTCCTTAAGCATTCGCAACAACTTAAAAGCAGAGGGAAATCTCGCTAATATCGACGAATTGGTGGTTGATGAAACTATGAGAAGCCGGGAAATCGGAAAACTCCTGCTGGAAGATGCTGAGGCCATTGCCCGCCAGCATGGCTGCAGGTCCTTAGGTTTGGAATCCTCGTTTCATCGGGAAGACGCACATCGTTTCTATATTAAGAATGGATATGAGAAGCAGGGATATTATATTATCAGGAACCTGTAGGTTCCTCCCTTCGGTTCGGAATGACGCAAGGCAAGCAATTACATTGGGGATATATTTCGTCTCATTCGTGCACAATTCGTCAACATATAATCACCCCTGATAACTTATAACTTACAACCTATAACTTACAACTTACACGTAAAACGTAAAACTCCCCATGTGTTACCACGCCCAACAAAAAGCTGCTGCAAGAAAGCTAGAAAATGATTTCAGGCGACGGATGATCAATCCGGAGGCTTATGAAGAGCAGCATCACTCCAATGCATTCAGCCACAAAAATTTTGCGGTTATAGCCAATTATGATGGTGAAGATGCACTGCATTTGTTCCAATGGGGATTGATTCCTTTCTGGGTAAAATCCCTGCCTGATGCGAAGAAACTAGCGAACCAGACACTGAACGCTAAATCGGAGACCATTTTTGATTTGCCCTCTTTCAAGACATCAGTGAGATCTAAGCGATGCGTTATTCCCATCACAGGCTTTTATGAAAGCAGGGAGATAAACGGAAACAAGTATCCTTATTTCATTTACCCTAAGAACTCCGGCTATTTTCTGCTTGGCGGGATTTACAGTATATGGAAAGATAAAGACACCAATGAAGTACTCAAAACCTTTTCGGTAATCACCACGCCTCCCAATGAGCTGATGCGAACCATCCACAACGTTAAACAGCGAATGCCGCTAATTCTTAAGGAAAACGACATTGATACCTGGATCGACCCTGCCCTTCCCCGTCAAAGCATCATCGACCTGATGCAGCCACACGCCGATGAGGAGATGGCGGCTTACACTGTGAGTAAAGACGTAAATTCAAGTAAAGTTCATTCGGATCGTGAGGACATTAGTACGAGGGTTGAATACGAGGGGATTGAGTGTTTTTGTTAGCTCTTCTCCGACTGGGATCTTCCCCGACTGGGTCGGGTATCTCCTTTAGACGCGGCGCAGCCTCATTTATTTTCCAATTCAACCACTCTCCCTCTCCTTCCCCCGGCATCAAATGCCGCCACCTTAATCACACCCTTTTCTGAAACCGGGCCCGAATACAACCTGCTGCCAGCATCAGGATCCGATCCGTCAGTAGTATACCTTAATTCCAGGCCAGGAAATTGCACATTCGCCAATACCCTGCCATTTTCAATTTTAAGCCCGGGCTCCGGTATACGGTAAGCGTAACCTCCATTATAATAATTCAATCTCGGCAGTTCGCGCTTGCCCATTAAGTTGGCAAATTCGGTCCATGATTGCTTATAAAGATCATCGGCCTTTGCCGCATCGCTGGTGGTAGCCCATTCAGGATCCTTAGACCATGCGCGTTCGGCTAAGCCAAGGAGTTTTGGGAGCATCATATACTCCATACGGGTGCTGTTCACATTATTCTCTGACCAAAGAAGGCCCTGAACACCGACGATATTAGATTTACCATAGTCAGTTAACCGGATCATCCGCGTCTGATCCAGCTTGTCGATTGGGTTGCCCTGCCCGTTTTCTTTAACATTTTTAAGCATGTCGAAGGGAATGAAGTAGTAAGGCTTATCCGTGTCGACCAATCCGCCCCATTTAAAGCCCGGCTCAAAGTACGAGTTGTTATAAGCCAGATCGAAATATTGGTTTGAAACCGGTGAGAGCACCACTTTATACCCGCCATTAGCAAGGCGGTAAGCCAGGTCTTCGGCGCCGGAACCTATAGTATTATTCCATACGTTCAGATGGAAATTGTCGTCAGCGAAATCCGGATTGGCAATGTAATGCGGTTTACCATCAAGCATGGTTTTGCGCATGCCTGCTTCTTCCCAGCCGGAAACGTACAAGCCTCGTTTCTTCACCATATCGTTTAGCTTTCCGAAATAATAGTACCAAAGGTCGTCTGTGCTTTTTATAGCAGGATTATTTTTTCGCAAATTGATGTAAGCCGGTGAGCGCTCCCACACACCCGGCGGCACTTCATCTCCACCAAAATGAATGGTTTTGAGTGGCGCATTAGCTTCCTTATACATCAGGATAAGATCGTCGGTGACGCGCTCCATGAAATTGTATGCAGATGGCAGAGCTACATTGATCACGTTGTCGTTCCAGCCTTGTACTGAACGATATTTAGAGGAGTCTGCTGGCTCGGCAAGGCGGTACCGGTTTGCTTCGGTAGCCTTGCCTGCTTTCATGAGCTTCGCATAACGGTTCTCCATAGACTTAATAGCAGCACGTGCATGTCCCGGCGATTCAATTTCAGGAATAACACTGATATGACGCTCAGCAGCATACTTCAGGATCTCTATAAAATCCTTTCTGCTGTAGAAGCCGCTTCCAGGAAGTACATTTGGCACTCCGCCAGAACCAAAGGAAGGCTGTATATTGTTTTTATTGTCGACCGTGTGGCCCCTTACACTTCCCACAGAGGTCAGCTCAGGTAAAGAGGGGATCTCCACCCTCCAGCCCTCATCATCCGAAAAGTGGAGATGAAATGCATTCAGTTTGTAGAGGCTCATCACGTCCAGCACTTTCAGAATCTCAGCCTTGGGCTGGAAATTCCGCGACACATCCAGCATAAAGCTTCGGTAGCCAAAACGGGGCGCATCAACAACTTCTACGGCCTGCACCGGAATAGCTTGTTGTTTTTCCTTCCAGCTTGTGGGAGGCAGCAAAGTTTTTAAGGTCTGTATGCCGTAGAAAGCTCCGGCCGGAGTGGAAGCTGAAATAACAACTCCATTCGGAGAAACTTTCAGGGAATATCCTTCAGGCACGATCCGCATGTTTTTCTGCAGCACAATGGAATTACCGGTCGGGACCAGGGTTACAATGCCCGGTTTTAAGAACAGCACCTTGCCGAGTTCAGACGAAAGGTAGGCTGCTTCTTTTGCAAAAGCAGGCTCCGCATAAATACGGGTACCGGCATAAAGTGAGAATTCCCCGCTCCCGGTATTATATGACACAGGACTTGGAAATACCTTAACCAATTGATCAGCAGGAAGATCCTTCACGCTCAGGTTTCTGGCAAATACATTTGCCGGGTTCATCCAGCTGTTTGCTGCGGAAGCTAGTTTGTCCAAAAATGATTTATCAGGATCAGGATAGCTTGCCGGAACAGCAATAGCTTTATTGGGTTCTTTGTCAAGTACAAGGTAAAAACCCTGTGGGTTCATCGTAATATTTTCGACTGAACCCGATCGTACCATCTGGTAGTTTATCCGGGTTTTTGCCGCAATCCCGTCCGAAGCCGGGTTAGGCTCGATCTTATACAGATCGCCGTTGATATATGAAATGCTTAATCCCCGGCTGTCGGGCTTAGGGAAATTGCCGCTGTAATTAAAATACAATGTCCATCCGTTAGGCGGCAGATCGATATCCGAATCATTAATTATACTCAGAATAGAAAGTGACTGGTTCTTGCCTTCGTAGTTATTCTCCATTGGTTTCCACTCCACCCTGAGCTTGTAATCAGGCGTACCCTGAGCAAAGGCAGAAGAAACAGAACTTATCAATAACAAGAAAAAACACGAAAATTTGATTTTGGAGAAGAGATTCCTGATCATGGGAAAGATGGTTTAATTTTTAGTGAAAATACGAAAAGAGTAGCAAGTAGCAAGTAGCCTATGCATCCTAATCCTACAATCCTACAAATCCTATTCCAGACAAAATCCTATTCCTATTTCAACACCGTCACCGAACCGGCCTTCTTAACCTTCATCTCAGTCCCGTCAACTCCATCCACCATCCAGTAATACACCCCAACCGGCAGCGGCTCGCCTCTCCTGGTTCCATCCCAATAAGTATAAATATCATTAGTGGTAAACACCACATCCCCCCACTTATTGAATATCTTAAAACTTTTGATTTTAATCGCGTTATCGATCAGTACCGTCAGCAAATCATTAATCCCATCCCCGTTTGGAGTAAAGGTGTTTGGAATAACTATCCCTTCATAGATAATATTGGCGACAACCGGTACAATAGTAAAACAGCTCGCAAAGTTGCTTGCTTTGATATAGAACGTAGCGTCCCGGTTCACCGCCTTAGGGTTGGGTAATGGAATTGTTGCCTTTGCATCTTTCCAGTAGGTATAGACAATGTTCGGCATCGGTACGTAAGTATTGGTGATATCTACCGTTTCCGGGTAATTGACCGGCTGGGGGTCAACGACGTTTATTACCGGCGCAGCTATGATAGAGACCTTTACTTCGCCAATAGCAAAACATCCGCGTTTATCCTGGCCTTTAATATAATAGAACCCGCTTTTGCTTATCTTTTTGGGATTCGCCAGGGCCACAGTTGCATCGGCATCTGCCCAGTAGGTGTATGTTTGATTCGGATAATTCCCTGCGATTACCGAGGGGGCGGTGAGATCGACCGAGTTACAGTCGGGTGGCGGCTGATTTATATCCACCTTGGGCCCTTCGATCATAGTAGTCAGGGTCTGTATGCATCCCAGTCCCGGAAAGGGTATCAGTTTCACCGACACCTCTTTCCCGACAGGAGTATCTGCGGGGAGTATAAGGCTGTCGGCCGTGCCTAGCAGCTCGCCCGTTTTGGTATCGGTCCATTCATACTCATTAAAGCCTGCGAGTGCTTTCAAAACTATAGGCTCAGTGCCCGGACAAGTAACATTCCCAGTTACCGGGTAGGAGCAATTCTCTGTGACGTCAAGATAGACATAGCCAAAATGAGCATTGAAGGTACAGTCGTTCGTGGTGAACTCCAGCCGGATCCGGTGGCCGAGATAAGCCGTCAGATTTAATAGTACGGGTGACCAGGGTTTAAATAAAACGCTGGACATTATTTTGGACGGTTGAAATCCTGGTAATGAACCGCCTGCCACAAATTCAAATGAGCCGCAGCTGGTGGTATTGCTCGTAGTTTCGTCAATTATCTGAACATTGAACTTTGGCTGCTCATGCGGCTGATGATTAGGATTTTGCAGCACAACGGCATAATTGAAAATAATAGAATAAGAATTCACATTAGCAGGGACATCAAGGGTATAGCTGACCTGTTCAGCCCCATGTCCGCCGGTACTGTTGCCAAGTTTTAGTACGTAATTGCTCCCGTTTGGGGAATTAAGAGTAAACTCCCCGAATTCGTCTATTGCATTGCTTTTCGGGATGATGGTATGCTGATCGTACAGCGGCGCGGTTTCATTTAAGGAATAAGCGAGAGCCGGAGGGTTTACATTTCTGTTTACGCTGACTGAGCCGCCGTAGGTTTTCCAGTTGGCAAAGGTGCCATCTTCAAAGCCAATGTTCGGTGGACACAGCGCTGTGCTTTGCGCGAATGCAAGGGCATTAGCCAGGAAACAAATTGCAATGACAAGCATGCATGTAAACAAAGCAGTCTTGCGCCGGCAGGCAAAGGCAAAAAACAGTGAGAGGTGTTGGGTCATTAGTATTAAGAAATACGGTCCGGCGATAATCAGGGCGATGTAAGTAATAAATGTACATATTTTGAGATGAACAACGGGTGATGAACATGAAGTAAGAGAAAGGAATAAAGAGCAAAGAACAAAGAACAAAGAGAAAAGAGTAAAGAACAAAGAGCAAAGAGCAAAGAACAAAGAGCAAAGAGCAAAGAGCAAAGAACAAAGAACAAAGAGCAAAGAACAAAAGAGCAAAGAGCAAGGAACAAAAGAGCAAAGAACAAAAGAGTAAAGAGCAAAGTCGGGGGCCTGATTCCTGGTCCTTAATTAATTACGTTCATTTCCAAACACTTAATCTCCCCTCTTGTTACTAAAATAAAACAGGAAATATGAACTTAGAAACAATCACAGAAAAACTGAAGGACAAATTAGATATGAACTCAATTAAGGATAACTTTTCATCAATTGAATCAGCGAATCCAAACGTGGATCTGACGGAACGGGTATTATCTGTTCTGGGCGGAGTGTTCCTGACATATAAGAGTCTTAAAATGTTGAAAAAGCATCCTTTACTGGGAATCCAGGAAGCTCTTGCGGGCGGCTTACTAATTTACAGAGGCGCCACAGGATTCTGCCCGGTTTATAAAGCGCTTGATACGGATGGCACTGATTCGCAGCCAATTAATATAACGGAATCATTTATTGTAGAACGTCCGCGTGAAGAGGTTTACGCCTTCTGGCGTCGTCTTGAAAACCTGCCCCGCTTTATGAAACATCTGGCTTCTGTTGACGAATACGATCAAAAGAATTCACACTGGCGAGCAAATTTACCGGGTGAGATCCTGAAACTTAACTGGAATGCGGAAATAACGCGTGAGGATGAAAACAATTATATCGGCTGGCAGTCTGTTGAAGGCTCAATGGTGGAAAATGCCGGCAAAGTTACGTTTCATGATGCGATAAACGGGGCAGGCACAGAACTCACGGTTGATATCAGCTACTTCCCTCCTGCCGGAAGCCTTGGCCAGGGAATCGCACGCCTGTTGAATAGTGTTTTTGAAAAAGCCGTACGTGAGGACGTTACTAACTTCAAACATTATATTGAAGGTGATGAATATAAAACATATGAGCATAAAAGTGCCTTATGGGATAGGGTTGAAGGCACTGTGAACACCTTTAAATAGTTGCCTTTACAGTTACCAGTTGCCTGGCAAAGCGCCTGGTCTGTCCAGGCTATTAACTGGTAACTGGTAAACTTAGGCTTCCAGACTGGTAACTGGCAACCGGTAACTAAACCCCGTTCTTTGATTTTCATCCAAACCAAACAAAATATCTCATTTCTTTAAAACTACGACAACCCTCTCCACTGCCCCCATTACAATCAGATACTGAGCCAGCATATACGTCGCCATTATCACTACCCCTGAATACGGAAACGGTTCAACAAATTTATTAAAAGCCAGGGCAGAATCGGATAACACGAAAAAGATTGCCCCGAAGTATATCAAACGGAAGCTTAATAAATTGACCCGCCTGTAGCGATATCCGGCCAGGATTGCCATTACAGAAATCACAAACATATAAGCCATAACCGGGAGCCTGAGGTCTTTTAAGTAATCGCGTATCCAGGTGTAGAAGCTCAGCGAGAATACGCCCATCAGAAATAACATCACATGTCCGAAGAGCTTTGAAGCCTGGGGATCGTTCTTGAAATCGCGGAAGAACGCGAGAGAATATAATACATGGGCTATTAAAAAGGAAACCAGTCCGAAGATAAAAAATGATCTAAACTCTCCCTCAAATAAGAGGAAGCAATCCCCGAAAAGGGAAAAAATAAGGGCAGCGAGAATCATGCGGTTAAAGCCCGCCGCGATATTTACCTTGCTGACAAGATAGATCGCCAGGGAAATACAAATCAGGGGTTTTACAAAGAGATTGAGCCCCGGAATTACATCAGCCTCCGCGAAAATATTTGAAGCGGCAATTGCAAGAAAAATTATAGAAAACAGAGCGTGTCGTTTCAGCATAAATTAAATTTCTAAAGGGCGGAAGAACCAAATTCAAACGTAATCTTATGCAGGTTTCAATTTAGGATTTATATCCCAAACAAAAAAACAATAGCATAGTTCTTAATTCACCAGCGCTATCTATATTAGCAGCATCATAATTTATCCCTAAAATGAAGAAGATTATTGTACTCATTGCTCTGACAGCAACATACACATTTAGCTCTGCTCAAACTAAGCCTGCACCGGCTAAACCGAAATCCGCTGCCACGGCGGCTAAACCCGCAGTAAAATCGAAGCCTGCAGCAACTGCACAGCCAAAGCCCGTTGTTCCTGCGATCAAGTCCCAGCTGGATTCGACGAGTTATGCATTTGGTGTAAGCATCGCTAACGATATAAAATCACGGGGGGTGACCGGCCTTAACTATTCTCTGGTCTCCAAAGCGATGAACGACGTATTCTCGGCAAACGGCCCCGAAATAAGTGCCGAAAAATCCCAGCAGCTTATCATGTCCTTCCTGGGTTCGCTTGAGAAAAAGAAATTCGAAGCTAATATTACCGAAGGCACAAAATTTTTAGGGGAGAATTCAAAAAAGCCAGGCATTATTTCAATGCCCAGCGGATTGCAGTATGAAGTTATTTCACGCGGGACGGGTATCAGGCCAAAAGCCACCGATGAGGTGACTGTTCACTATAAAGGTACCTTACTAAACGGAAAACAATTTGACAGTTCGTATGAGCGCGGCGAACCTGCTACCTTTCTCCTTAACCAGGTTATTCCAGGCTGGACAGAAGGATTGCAGCAAATGCCTGCGGGTTCAAAATTCCGTTTTTTCATCCCTTATGCGCTGGCGTATGGAGAAAGAGCTGCAGGACCGGATATCCAGCCCTTCAGCACTCTTATTTTCGAAGTTGAGCTGGTAAGCGTTCAGGTAAAGTAACTACTTTCCGGACGCCTGAAGTACCATCTTTTCTGCCAGGTCTTTCCCCAGGTACCGGTCGATGATATTGTGTATCAGATAAAGAATCGGTGTCATCAGGATGGCAACCAGGAACTTGTACGTATAATTAACCAGTCCGATAGCGGCGACCATTTGCCAGCTCCAGCTAAACGCCGGATTGATATAGAACGCGATAAATATCACCACAAAGCTGTCTATAAACTGTGAAACCAGGGTGGAACCTGTGGCCCGCAGCCATAGAAATTTCTCTCCGGTGCTGCTTTTGATTTTCTGAAAGATAATAACGTCAACCATCTGACCGACGAGGAAAGCTATGATCGAGCCTACGATAATCCACATCCCCTGACCAAAAATCCCGTTGAATGCCGTGTCCATGTTAATTGGCTGGCCGTTTACCGTTTGATTGATCCAGAAATCTGAAGGTTCGAGCCCCATGGCAAAACCGACAACCACAAAGGCATAACATATAAGTATAGATGCAAGAATTGACAGGAATCTCACCTGCTTTATTCCAAAATACTCATTGATGATATCCGTCATGATGAAGATAAGAGGCCAGGTAACCACTCCTGCCGACATATTAAAGGACAGATCCTTTACACCAAACATATTAATGTCAAACTTGGGTATCCCGAGAGATCCTTCCACAGTAAATATCTTAACACCAATAAACTCGGCCAGAATTGCATTAGAGATCAAAAAAGATCCAAGGATCAGGAAGAGGCGGCTCTCTTTGGTTTTGAAGGTCATGGTTAGAGTGAGGATTTGGTTTTATGAAAATAGGGGAAAAAGTATCAAGTATCAAGTATCATGTATCCAGTATCAAGTATCAACCTGCCGGCAGGGATTTGGGGGTGGGGAGTTTGGGAGCCTGAGCACGAATAGTAGAGCCAGGTTATCAACTAAATCCGGACAGATTCCTCGCTGCGGTCGAATCCTGTTCCAGACAAATTCACCTAATCCTATTCCAGACAAATTCTCTTAATCCTAATTCTTACTTTAGCACCCAATATGCATCTTAATTCCAAGCTTCCCGACGTTGGCACAACCATCTTCACAGTAATGTCCCAGCTGGCAATCCAATACAATGCGATAAATCTTTCCCAGGGTTTCCCGGATTACGAAGTTTCGTCTGAACTGGTAGGACTGGTAAATAAATATATGCTTGAGGGCCGTAACCAATATGCTGCTATGGCCGGCTTGATGGAGCTGCGGGAGATTATCGCGTTTAAACAGGAAATGCTTCACCGGTGTAGCTACAATCCTGATACAGAAATTACTATAACTGCAGGGGGAACGCAGGCCCTGTTTACTGCCATGGCCTGCGTTATTCAAACCGGCGACGAGGTAATTATTTTTGAGCCTGCCTACGATTGTTACGCCCCCACAGTAACATTGCTGGGTGGACTGGTTAAGGCCCTGGAATTGAGTCCGCCGGACTATAAAATCAACTGGAAGGAAGTCAGGGAACTGGTAAATCCAAAAACAAGGATGATTATCCTGAATTCACCCAATAATCCCACAGGAATTACCCTCACTGAGGAGGATATGACGGAGCTGATTTCGCTGACGCGGGATACCAACATCCTTATCATAAGTGACGAAGTATATGAGCACCTGATATATGACGGAAAAGATCACCTGAGCGTAAGCCGGTATGAAGCACTAAAAGAGCGCAGCTTCATCACTGCATCATTCGGCAAGATGCTTCATACTACGGGATGGAAAGTTGGCTATTGTCTGGCGCCGGAATGGCTGATGAAAGAATTTCGCAAGGTGCACCAGTTCCAGGTTTTCAGCGTAAACACCCCGGTACAGTACGCTATAGCTGATTTCCTGAAAGATGAGAATAATTACCTTGAACTAAAACAGTTTTTTCAGGTAAAGAAAGATTTTTTCTCTAACTTGTTGATTAATACCAGATTTGACATACTGCCTTGTTATGGTTCTTACTTCCTTTCTGTACAATACAGTCGCATCAGCGATGAAAAAGATATTGATCTTGCAAGGAGGCTTACTACCGATTTTGGTGTTGCCAGTATACCTGTGTCGGCGTTTTACAGTAAGGGAACAGACCATCATGTGTTACGATTTTGTTTCGCCAAGAGGCAAGAAACACTTGAAAAAGCCGTTCATAGATTATCTGGAGTGTGACGACAACTTTTAGCTCCTTTAATCGTATGAGTATCACGAATGAATACACTTAAAATTACGACCTTTCAAGCATACCTGTTCTGGGAGAACGTAGATAAAAATCTTCAAAATCTTGCTCTGAGGTTATCTTCCATCCGCGAAAAGACTGATCTTATTGTGTTGCCTGAGATGTTTAGTACCGGGTTTTCTATGAATGTAAAGTCACTTGCTGAGGAGATGGACGGCCGGACAATGACATGGATGCTCGAGCAGGCGAAGAAATTTCAAAGCGTGGTAACAGGGAGCCTCATCATTAAGGAGGAAAATAAATTTTATAACCGCTTAATATGGATGCGCCCGGACGGGAGTTATGAGCATTATGACAAGCGGCACTTATTTGGCTTAGGTGAAGAAGATAAGCATTACACTGCCGGCTCTAAAAAGCTGGTTGTTGAACTGAACGGCTGGAAGATCTGCCCGGTAATTTGTTATGACCTGCGTTTCCCGGTGTGGCTCCGTAATAAGGATGAGGATTATGATATGCTGCTTATCGTAGCGAACTGGCCGGAGAAACGTTCACTTCACTGGAGGACACTAATCCCGGCCAGGGCAGTTGAAAATCAGGCATATGTGATTGCAGTCAACCGGGTTGGACACGACGGCAACGAAGTTTATCACTCCGGAGATTCTATGTGTATAGATCCGAATGGAAAGGTAGTATACTACAAACCAAATGATGAAGATCTGTATACCTTTAGCATCAGCAAGGATGAAGTGGACAACGCGCGGACAAACTTCCCTTTCTTAAAGGACGCGGATAGTTTTAAACTCAACGGGAAATAAAACAATGCCGACATTATCATGGCCAATCAGGTTCACTAACCCCTAACCTCCCCTACTAACTACTAATTACTAACTGCTAATTACTAACTGCTAACTACTAACTACTAACTACTAACATATCACTCTTTCTCCTCCTTCAGCCGCTTCCTGCACTCCTCTAGTTTGGCCGACTCTTTTTCATCTATTTCGGGAAGATCAAGCTTAATGGAGTTCATCGTATCAATAATGATCTTGCTAATGGCAATGCGGGTAAACCATTTTTTGTCGGCTGGAATAACATACCAGGGTGAGTGCTCGGCAGAGGTTTCATTGATAGCTTTCTCATAAGCTGCCATATAGCTGTCCCATTTTTGCCTTTCGTCGATATCGGCAGAAGAAAATTTCCAATGCTTCAGCGGATCTTCGATCCTTTCTAAGAAGCGCTTCTTCTGCTCTTCTTTGGATACGTTCAGAAAGAACTTAATTATCACGGTACCATTATCACTGATATGTTTTTCAAATTGCCTGATACTCTCATACCTCTCCTTCCAGAATTCATCGCCGATATCCTCTATAGATGATATTGAAGGGATCCGCTCATTGAGTACGTATTCAGGGTGTACCCGACAAACAAGTACGTTTTCATAGTGTGATCTGTTGTGGATTCCAATACGGCCGCGCTCTGGCAGGGCCTTGGCGTGGCGCCATAAAAAATCATGATCCAGCTCCTCAGTACTTGGCTGCTTAAAGCTATACACCTGGCATCCCTGAGGATTTAGACCGCTCATCGTATGTTTAATTGCGCTGTCTTTTCCTGCTGCATCCATGGCCTGAAATATAATCAGTAATGAGTGTTTGTTGGCCGCATACAATTTTTCCTGCAGCTCTTCCATTTCGTCTATAAGTTCTATCAGAAGCTCAATAGACTCTTCCTTAGTAAAGTTGCCGGTAAATTCAGGGTCATGATCCTTAATTTTGAATTCACTTCCTTTACTTATCTTAAATTGTTGGGTGATCTTATCCATATTAAAAATCGTGCTGAGCGGCAATTTAAAAATTTTTAAGTCCTTATTCCGTTAAATCCCTGTATATCTTAAATTCACTAATTTTACGCCATATTTCTTACGATTTCATCATCTTTACCTCATGTTCAGACGAATTACAAATAAGCCGCTTCGTTATACGGTTATAACTTTATATTTCATAATACTGTTTTTTTGTGCCCTGGAGCTCAACTTTTTATGGCTTTTTGGATACTCGCCAACAATAAAAGATATTAAAACACCTGTACTGAATGTGGTCTCTGAATTATATACCTCAGACGGAAAACTGATCGGAAAATACTATAAAGAAAACCGGACCCCTGTGGAATACGACAGCATTTCCCCAGCGGTTATTGACGCCCTTGTTGCCACGGAAGATGTCAGGTTTTTCAATCACAGCGGTGTAGATTTCAGGTCTTTTATTTCGAGTATGATATCAACAGCCTCCGGCGACCGGCGTGGTGCAAGTACGATCACCCAGCAGCTGGCGAAAAATCTATACAGCACCCGGAACAGAAAGTCGCAGGGAGCCATCAAATATATCCCGCTTGTGCGGACGGTAGTGTACAAATTTAAAGAATGGATAACGGCGTACAAGCTGGAAAGCCACTATACCAAAAACGAAATCCTTACTCTTTATCTAAACACAGTACCTTTTGGCAGTAACACTTTCGGAATTAAAACGGCCTCTAAACGTTATTTCAACAAAGATGTAATTAAGCTGCAGGTTGAGGAAGCCGCCCTGCTCGTGGGGATGCTAAAGGCTACTACAACTTATAATCCAATTCGCAACCCTGAAAAATCCCTGGAACGTCGCAATGTTGTGCTTTCTCAGATGGAGAAATACGAATACCTCACCCCATCCGAATACAAAAAATACAGCAGCAGGCCCTTGAAGTTAAATCCGGGCAGTCTGGACGAAGGAAGCGAAGGCGGATCATATCTTAGATCAGCGGTAGCGCGGTACCTGGAAAAATGGTGTGAGGAAAACGGTTACGATCTCGATACGGATGGCCTGAAGATCTATACAACGATTGACTCAAAAATGCAGCAATACGCACAAGAAGCTGTCAACAGCCAGATGAAACTTCTTCAAAGGCGTCTTGAAAATGTGTGGGGCAATGAAAATCCCTGGCGTACCACAGATGGGAAGGAAATTCTGGACTTTCCCGAGAAAGCAGCCCAGCGCCTCCCCTATTATACTGCGCTAAAGAAAAAATACAATAACAATCAGGACTCAATTGACTACTATCTCAATAAGCCGAAAAAAATGAAGGTTTTCAACTGGAATGGTGAGAAAGAGGTAGAATATTCCACAATTGATTCCATTAAATATTATGCAAAGATCCTGAATACAGGAATGATGACCCTGGATCCCTTTAACGGACATATAAAGGTCTGGATCGGGGGAATTAATCATAATTATTTTAAGTACGATCATGTAAACCAGGCAAAAAGACAGGCGGGTTCCACCTTTAAACCTTTCGCATATCTTGCAGCGCTGGAGACGGGTATGAACCCCTGCGATAAACTTGTCGACAAGCCCGTTAGCATTCCCTACGAAAATGGCGGCAAAACAGAATATTGGGAACCTAAAAATGCTGACTGGAATTTCTCCGGGCGCGAAATGACGCTCCGGGCGGCGATGGGAAAGTCTGTAAATTCCATAACGGCACAGATTACTCAGGAGGTGGGTGCAGAGAATGTGGTTAAGTATGCGCACCTGAGCGGCATAGAAAGTGATCTGAAGGCCGTGCCATCGGTAAGCCTTGGCCCCAATGATGTGAGTGTATTTGAGATGGTAAGAGCTTATGGCACTTTCCTTAACAAGGGCATCAGATCCGAGCCAATCCTGGTTGAAAAAATCACCGACCAGGATGGAAACGTTATCGAAGAGTTTAAATCTGAGCAAAAACGCACACTAAGTGAGGAAATCGCATGGCTGATGTTATATATGCTTCGTGGCGGGATGGAAGAACGCGGCGGGACCTCCCAGGCCTTGTGGGAGTGGGATTTGTTTAAGAAAAATAACCAGATTGGCGGCAAAACCGGAACCTCTTCCGACTATGTTGATGGCTGGTATATGGGTGTAACAAAAGATCTGGTGACGGGGGTTTGGGTGGGAGCTGACGAAAGAAGTGTGCACTTCAAAACCTCTGAAACCGGCGAGGGCTCGCGAACCGCCTTGCCGATATTTGCCAGGTTTATGGAGAAGGTTTACAGGGATCCGGATCTGGGAATTACACTTGGGCCATTCCCTAAACCTTCGGTTACTATTACCCGCGAATATCAGTGTCCTACCCCTCAATACGAGGAAGATCCTTATGATGCGGATACATCCTATACTGACTCCCTTCTTATTCCGGATATCAGCACTGATACGGCAGTAAACCCTGTGCCTGAAGTTCCAAACCCGGTCACTCCAAGGGAACCTGAAGTCCGGCCTAATCAACAGCCGGCAAACCGGCCTCCTCCCGCGACCAAAACTGAGCCTGTTCCGGAAGAAAAGAAAACCAGAAGGGAAATAAGAGAAGAACGCCGGGAAAATAAAGTCAAACAAAACAATTAATAGCTGATTTCTCTTATAATAGAAATTCGACTGCAAAAAAAATCGAAATGAGAAATTTTACGTAGTTTAGGGTAAGACATTTCCACAGAAATAATGATAGATAATAAGAACACCCAAAAGAAGCCTTTATTCGGGCTTGTTTCGACCCTACTTTTGCTCATCTTATTCAGCCTGGGAACTGATGTTCAAGCACAGTACTTTGGACAAAATAAAGTAAGATATAAAAACCTGAAATTCAAGGTTTATGAGACCCCTCACTTCGAATTATATTATTATCTGAAAAACGATAGTCTTGTTAAGCGTTTTGCTAAAGAAGCAGAAGTTTGGTATGATTTGCATCAGCAGGTTTTCAGAGATACATTTACCAAGAAAAATCCCTTTATTCTTTATTCAAATCACCCTGATTTCCAGCAAACAACAGCTCTGGATGGAGAGATAGGAGTGGGAACAGGCGGGGTAACTGAAGGAATGAAAAACAGGGTTATCATGCCCATTTCTATCCTGAATCATCAGACAAGACACGTTTTAGGCCATGAGCTTGTACACGCATTTCAATATCACTCCCTAATAGAGGGCGATTCAACCAACCTCGAAAACATCGGCAATCTGCCACTTTGGATGGTGGAGGGTATGGCCGAATATCTCTCGGTAGGTAAACAGGATGCCTACACCGCAATGTGGATGCGTGATGCTTTTTTAAATAAGGATATCCCCTCTTTAAGAGACCTGACTACTTCAAATAAATATTTCCCGTATCGCTACGGACAAGCATTCTGGTCGTACATCGGTTCTACCTATGGAGATACAGTTGTTGTACCTTTCTTTAAAGAAACTGCTAAGTATGGGTATGAAATGGCTATCCGACGGACTTTTGGTTATGACGAAAGGACCTTGTCCAGTCTCTGGAAGACAAGCATTGAGAATGCCTATAAGCCTTATCTCAAAGACACTTCGCAAGTGCCGGTCGGCAAACTGATCATCAATGAAAAGAATGGCGGCGAAAGCTATAATGTTGCCCCGGCTATTTCCCCTGACGGGAATTACGTTGCTTTTCTTTCTGAAAAAGACCTGCTGAGCATCGATCTCTTCCTTGCCGACGCACGAACAGGAAAGGTTATACGGAAGCTAACGAGTAAGTCTAAAAACGCCCATATCGATGAATTTAACTTCATTGAATCTGCCGGTGCATGGTCGCCCGACAGCCGGAAATTTGCATTTAGTGCGTTCAGCGCGGGTGTAACCAAGCTAATTATCGTCGACATCGAATCTGGCAGAACAATTTCCACTGATGCCATGGGCGCTGTTGAAGAGTTCAGCAACATTACCTGGTCGCCCAACGGATCTGACATCGCATTCTCCGGCTTGAAAGAAGGACAGAGCGACCTCTATCAGTTTAATCTGAATACGAATGTCGTAACACCACTTACCAATGATAAATATTCGGAGTACCATCCAAGTTACTCGAAAGATGGCAGGTCTCTGGTATTCAGCACAGATCGGAAAACTTTCGACAACTCATCAGTAACGGTTGATATAACAATGAGCCTGGCGATTCTGGATTTGGCTACGAAGTCTGTAACAGATATTCCCGTTTTCGAGGGAGCAAACAACCTGAACCCCCAGTACTCGGCAGATAACAAGAGCATTTATTTTCTATCGAACCGGGATGGATTCAGAAATATGTACAGATATTCTATTTCTGGAGGTAGTGTAGAACAGCTAACGAACTATTTTACAGGGATAAGCGGAATCACTGAGTACTCCCCGGCATTGAGCCTTTCTAATAATGATGATGTACTTTATTCCTATTACAGGGCGCAGAAATACACCATTTATAACGCAAAAGCGTCTGACTTCACCCCGGTGAAAGTTGACCCGGCTGCCTTGAATTTCGACGCTGCCATGCTGCCTCCGGCTAAATCTGTGGGTGTAGATATTATAAATGCCAATCTTAACAATTTCGAACGATTTGAGAAAATTCCGAACGATTCCATCAGAACAATAGGATACAAACCAAAGTTCAAGTTGGATTATTTATCTAGCAATGGGGTTGGTGCCTCCGTAGGCCGCTTTGGAACAGGTTTGTCAAGTGGAATACAGGGCGTTTTCAGCGATATTTTAGGCAGAAATCAAATTTATGCCACAGCAGCTGTGAATGGTGAGATCTATGATTTTGGAGGGCAGGTTGCATATATTAACCAGGAAAGCAGAATTAACTGGGGTGTTGTTGCATCACATATTCCTTATGTTTCAGGACAGGTACGTCAAGGTTTTGAGAACCTTGAAGGCTATGGACAGGTGTTTAATGAAAGTTATGATATCATACGGACATTTGAAGATCAGTTCCAGCTGTTTGCATCTTATCCGTTTTCTAAAAATCACCGGTTCGAAGCCGGATCAGGAGTTTCAAGATACAGCTATAGAATAGATCGTTACAGTAATTATTATGATCCGAACGGGTTTTTTCCAATAGGTTCCGACAGGGCAAAATTATCCAACGAGGCAGCCGAACAAACATACGGTGCCCCTTTCTATCCATTTACAACCGTGACACTGAATGCAGCGTTTGTAGGCGACAATTCTTTCTCCGGAGTGACGTCACCTTTGGATGGGTTCCGCTATCGCTTCGGTATCGAAAATTACATGGGTGATTACAAGTTAGCAGCATTGACAGCTGATGCACGGAAATATGTTAGAATGAAACCGGTAACTTTCGCAGCTCGTGTTTACAGTTATTCAAGATTTGGACGGGATGAAAATCGTCTGTATCAAATGTATGCAGGTTATGGCTACTTGATCCGGGGTTATGAAGCCAATTCATTTTATAAAAACGGCTCCGCAACAACTACCGGAGGTTTTGATATCAACCAGTTAGTTGGTTCACGTGTAGCTGTTGCAAACTTTGAGGTACGCTTACCGTTTACAGGCCCGGCAAAACTTGCTCAGATCGAATCAAAATTCCTTTTCTCAGATCTTAATATGTTCTTTGATGTGGGTATGGCATACGATAGTAACTCAAAAGTTGCTTTTAAAAGGAAACCAGGTGTTGTAGGAACGGGTTCAGGAGCTTATCTGGAACGGGTTCCGGCAATGAGTGCAGGTATATCTCTTCGGGTGAATGTATTTGGATATTTCGTTCTTGAACCTTACTATGCATTTCCATTCCAAAGAACTGACGTTAATGGCGGGGTGTTTGGACTTGTGTTTGCACCAGGCTGGTAAAATATCCTACTGGAATTAAAAAGCGATCTCCGGATCGCTTTTTTTATGATTCTCCTGTGCTTTACTATTTATACAATCGAACGAACATTTATCCGTCTGTTAAAACCAAACTGATGAATCATTCGTAAATTCCATTAAACACATGTATTATAATGAAGTACCTATTGAATATCATCACAGTATTATTTTTATTTCCGGGCTTTTCGGGATATGCGCAATCAGGTAAAAAATCACCTGCTTCAAAAGATGTTAAGGTCTATCCTGTCCGGAAATCAGAAGCTGAATGGAGAAAAATACTTAGCCCCGTTTCTTTCCAGGTTATGGTAAAGCGAGGCACAGAGGCGCCATATAACAATGCCTATCATGATCATCATGAAACCGGAACATATGTTAGTGCCGCGACCGGAGAACCGCTGTTTAGTTCAGATGATAAATTTGACTCAGGCACAGGATGGCCAAGTTTTACAAAGCCTATTAAGGCGGGTGCAGTGGCCGTTGTGAAAGATTTCAGCCATGGGATGATTCGCGAGGAAGTTGTGGAAGCAAAGACCGGCCTCCATTTGGGTCATGTATTTAACGATGGACCAAGAAATAAGGGAGGCAAGAGATATTGTATGAATTCTGCTGCGCTTAAATTCATCCCGAAGTAATCAGGAAAAACTCCTTGCCATAGTTTTTACAGGCTGTATCCCCGATACCAGTATCTGTTCAAAATCAAGTCCAAGGGTAAGATCTATCCAATCAGGATTTACCGATCTGATCATCCTGTCTTTCTGCGTACGTGTGAACTTGCTGATAAGGTTAAAACGCTGCAATGCACAGTTCTCTGAGCTAAGCTCTTCAAAGTAAACCAGCCGCGTTAATTGCTGTCCGGAATCAAAAAATAAATTTGGCATCTGCCGGTAAAAAGTCATGGTCTTTATCAGGTCAGTACTCATTCCCACATGCAGGCAACTCCGATTACGGTCTGTTACTAAATAAACGTACTTTTTCATCTTCGCTAAGGGTGTCGTCAGGATCGGCATATATTTTAAATTAAATTGTGTGATTTAATATTAATTGCTAATTTTATGAGCATAAATTTACTAACAATTTTAGTATTTCCAAATTTATTTTCAAAATGGCAAATATTTCTTCCAACCTTAAGTACCTGAGAAAGAAAAAGGGGCTTACACAACAGCAATTCGCAGACACACTGGATATTAAACGTTCATTGGTCGGCGCCTATGAAGAAGATCGCGCAGAGCCGAAATACGAATTGCTAAAAAAGTTCGCAGAGTTCTATGAACTTTCAATGGATGAATTAATAAATGACCGGATAGATGATAAGTGGAAACCCAAGCCAAAAGGAGACCCGGCGAACATTCGGGTTCTTAGCATTTCGGTGGATAGCCATGACAGGGAGAACATTGAATTAGTTCCTGTAAAAGCAAGCGCAGGCTATCTGAACGGCTATGGCGATCCGGAATATATAAGTGAGCTTCCAAAGTTCCACTTACCCATGTTTCGCCAGGGCACCTACCGCGCTTTTGAAATAAAGGGTGATTCTATGCTCCCGCTCCAGTCAGGAACAGTAGTGGTCGGCGAATACCTGAGCAACTGGAACGACCTGAAGCCAGGTGATACGTATATAATAATTAGTAAAGAAGATGGAATCGTATATAAACGGGTTGGAAACAGGTTTAAAGAAAATAAATCCCTGAAGCTTATTTCTGATAATCCGGTTTACGAGCCCTACACCATTCCAGGAGAGGATGTCTTAGAAATCTGGCAAGCGAAAGCATTCATAAGTACACATTTCCCGGAGCCTGCACCAGAACCTACGCTTGAAACTCTAACAGCCATGGTTTCACAAATGCAAAAATCTATTTCTAAACTTGACAGAGACAACAATTAACATATTTTAACACTTCCGGATTAAACCTTAAACCTGAATTGGTATATATCATTATGTAAAACAAATAACGATAGATACCTCTTTTCTTATTTTTATCAAAAAAACATTGAAGGCTATTAATGACTTTATATCAGCCAGTTTAAAAGAGCGGGAATCAAATCATTCCATCAGGTCATTAAAGTATGAGAACACCCTGATTGATTTTTGCTCGAATGATTACCTGGGTTTCGCCAGGTCAAAGGAATTAAAAGCAGCATTTGAATGCGAATTAGGCAAACATCCTGATTATTTTCTGGGATCTGCTGGATCCAGGCTAATAGCAGGTAATAAAAAGTTCACCGAGGACCTGGAATCTGAGATAGCAGAATTTCATAACTCCCAGGCCTCTCTCCTATTTAATTCAGGGTATGATGCTAATATTGGAATTTTTTCAAGCCTCCCTCAACGCGGTGATACAATAATTTGCGATCAATTTGTCCATGCATCTATAATTGATGGAGTCAGATTAAGCCATGCCACCAGGTATATTTTCAAACATAACGACCTGAATAGCCTTGAGGAGAAGCTAAAATTCGCCAAGGGCCGCATTTATATCGCCATAGAAACCGTTTACTCCATGGATGGAGATGAGGCACCGCTGAAAGAGATCTGCGACCTGGCTGAGCGGTTTAATGCCGCAGTTATTGCAGACGAAGCACATGCAATCGGTGTCTTTGGCAGTCAAGGCAAAGGTTTGGCAGACGAACTAGGACTAACCTCAAGAATTTTCGCCAGGACGGTAACCTTCGGGAAGGCTCTGGGTGTTCATGGAGCGGCAGTCCTGGGAAGTAAGCAGCTTCGCACTTACCTGATAAACTATTCAAGATCTTTCATCTACACTACTGCTTCACCATTCCTGAATCATTTGGCGGTGAAAGTTGCCTATTCCTATTTGAGAGAGATGGATCATCAAATTGAATTAAAAAAAAGGATACAGGCTTTCAAATCAAGCCTGGATACCCAAATAAATGTAATTTACAGCAGGTCTGCGATTCAGGCTTTAATAGTTCCTGGAAATGCGCAGGTTATCGAGAGCGCAAGGGCTATACAAAATTCTGGCTTTGACGTTCGTCCAATTTTAAGTCCGACTGTTCCTGAAGGTGCTGAACGATTGAGAATTAGTTTGCATAACCACAATTCAGTAGATGAAATAAAAAGACTTTGCGACAGAATAAATCACTCACTTTGAAACAAAAGCCAATATTTATCACCGGAATCGGGACGGGCATAGGAAAAACTGTCACGTCCGCTGTCCTCGTGGAAAACCTTAAAGCGGACTATTGGAAGCCTGTACAGTCTGGAGATCTGGATTACAGTGACACGGACAAGGTAAAAGAACTAGTTTCAAATAATAAATCCGTTTTTCATCCTGAGGCATACCGACTTACGCAACCATTTTCGCCCCATAAGTCCGCGGAAATAGATGGCGTAAGAATTGAACTCTCAAAAATCATTCTGCCTGAAACAGAGAATCAATTAATTATAGAAGGAGCCGGTGGATTAATGGTACCATTGAACGATTCTGATCTAATGATCGATCTAATCAAAAAATTTGATGCAGAAGTGGTGCTGGTATCACAAAACTATTTGGGTAGTATAAATCACACATTAATGTCTGCCGAAATACTCAAAATGCGAAATATAAATATCAACTGTATCGTTTTCTGTGGCGATGTGGATAATAGTTCTGAAAATATTATAATTGAACATTTAGAAAAAGAGAAAATCCATATCCCATTTTTCAATAAAATAAATAAGAATACGATTAGCAAGATCGCTGCTCGACTCAATTGGAGAGATCCGCCCAGGGGATCATTGAGCTGATGATAAATATATGTCGTTAAAAAATTAGGCTGTCATCATAGTTAATGAGACAGCCTAATTTTATAAGCATGTTGCAAATTTCTGGATTAAAGTGTTTTAATCAAACCAGAATCCAGAAACTTAAATTAATAACCTGGATTTTGCACCAAAGCTTTATTCTGATCAATTTCACGGAATGGAATAGGCAATATCGTAAAATTCCCTCCAAATACCGCTTTGGACGCTTCAGGTCCGGTTGTTCTAAGAGCTTTACTTTTTCTTAACAGGTCCATTCTTCTATGACCCTCAAATGCTAACTCTTTTCGCCTTTCATTTAATATTGCATCAATAAATGCTGCTTTAGTTAAAAACGTTGCTATCGTCCAACTTGGAAGTCCTGCACGTGTTCTCAAACGATTTACTAACTCAATAGACTCCAAATTAACACCTTTCTGTTCTGCTATAGCTTCCGCTAAATTTAAAACCACCTCTGTGGTTCTTATAATTGGCGAATTATCCGTATTATTAATCGCATCCGGGAATTTCAATGTGAATGGCCGGGCTATACCGTCTGCAGCAGCACCCATTGCATTTAAAGAAGTAAATCGTTTGTCTCCAGCCTCTTCATTATAAGCTGCCACTAACGAAGCTGAAAAAGGCGCATCTCCACGACCACCTTTGGCAGCAGGCTGGTAATAACTTGCCCAACCACCAGCACCTGTTCTACCATTGTCAGTGGCTGAGTTTTGAATTGAAAATACATCTTCCGGTGTATTACCATCATAAAAAGCATAATTGGAAGCCAAAACATACAGAGGAGAAGCCAAAACTTGTCTTGCAAAAGTTTCAGCATTAGCCCATTCATTTCTGTAAAGATGCACCCGGGATAGTAAAGCTTGAGCTGCACCTCTTGTTGCACGACCCCGTGTATCAGCAGGCGAACTGTACGATGCCGGAAGATCAACAAGAGCTTCTGTAAGATCTTTTTTAATCTGGTTTTGAACATCGTTTAGTGTTGCACGAGTTGGAAATGAAATTTCCCCTTCAAAAGAATCCAGTACCAGAGGAACCGAAAGATTGGTCCCACCGGATAATTGAAACGGCTGGGAAAACAAATTCGATAATTGAAAATACGTCAATGCGCGTAAAAATTTAGCTTCCGCAACTGCTTGCTTTTTTTGAGCATCTGTAAAAGATGCATCTGCAACTAGGGGTACCTTTGCAATAATCTTATTAGCTCTTAATATCGCACGGTAGTGTGCTAACCAGATGGATTCAATAGTCCCATTGGAAGATATTACGTTATAATTCGTTATCTCCTGTAATGTAGGGAAGGACCCGACAAACAATACGTTATCAGCCTGATAGTCACCAATAATTTGTGGTTGGCTGCCGAAAGCTTCCAATGTTTGAAGTGAACTATAAACACCATATAAAGCACTTGTAGCTGTTTCTTTTGAACTTAAGGCTACCTCTGCAGACAAACTTTGTTCAGGCTGCAAGTCAAGCTTTTTTTCACAACCAGAAAAACCGAACAATGATGCCCCTGTAATTGAGTATATAATTAATTTCTTTTTCATTTCTTTTTCTTTTTTGTTCTTAAAAACCTAGGTTAATTCCAAAAGTGAGGGTTCTCGCTTGGGGAAGGGCAAAAAAGGATTCCCCTAATATCTGATTAGAGCCTCCATTTGCAGAAACTTCAGGATCTGGGCCTCTGAAATCTTTATTCTTAACGGTAATTAAGTTCTGTCCTAAAACATATATACGGGCGTTTGCTAAAATTTTACTTTTAGCAATCACGCTTGGCGGGATTGTATATCCTAAACTCGCCGTTTTTAACCTCAAGTAAGAACCATCTTGCAGTTGTAGTGTAGATAACTGTTGAAAATTAGCAGCAGTTGGACTACTCAATCTCGGAGCAAATGCATTATCACCAGCTTTCTTCCAGTAATTTAACAAATCTGTGCTTTTATTAAACCCTGGAGTATTTACGTTCTCTGTAAATCTAAGACCGTCAATAAGTACTTTATTGCCGTAAGCAAAATTAAAGAATACATTAAGATCAACGCCTTTATAACTCAGGTTATTTGTAAAACCTCCAGTGAAATCAGGAATTGCACTACCGACCACAACACGGTTATTCGGTGAATAAGTGGTAGTTGCGGCGCCATCCTTAGTTAGCCATTCAGCATCACCGGTAGCTGGATTAATACCCTTATATCTCACCATATAAAATGTGTTCAAGCTCTCCCCTACAATAGCCCTCTGAGCTCCGGAACCTGCTAAAAAATCTCTGCCTTCCGGGTCTTTATTGGTTGGTAGAGACTTAACTTCATTTTTAACAAAACCTACATTTAGTGAAGTGGTCCATCTAAAGTCTGTCTTATTAATATTCCGTGAGGTGACTAGTAAGTCAACTCCTTTATTATCCATTTCACCCACATTTACCGTGGCGCTTGTATACCCCGTGGTATAAGGATAAGGAACGGCAGCCAACAACCGATTAGTCCGTTTGATATAGTAATTTGCTTCAATGTCGAACACATTAAAAAGAGTCGTACTTACGCCCACATCAAATTGAGCTGTCTCTTCCCAACTAAGATCCGAATTCGGTACCTGAGTAGGAATTAACCCAGCATTTCCGTTGTAATCGGCCCCAACACCTCCTCCAAAGAGCTCCTGATAGCTAAAATTACCTATCCTGTCATTACCGGAAGTACCATAACTTGCTGTGAATTTTAGATTATTTATAGCCTTAGAGTCTTTCAAAAAGCTTTCTTCAGATACTACCCAACCTGCAGATAGTGCATAGAATAATCCGAATTTTTGGTTTTCTCCAAATCTGGATGAACCATCGCGTCTTCCTAAACCCTGGAAAAGATATTTGTTTTTAAAATTATAACTTAGTCTAGCAAATTGAGATTCTAAAGCCCATTCCGTACCTGATGCGAAAGTCGTTGTTGGTGTTGATGCGGAACCAACGTTAGGCAATCTATCACTTGCGAAACCTGAACCGCCAACTGACATGTAATCATTACGGGAAGTTTCAAAACTATAACCAAGTAACCCTCCAAATGTATGATTGTTCAATACTTTATCATAATTCAAAGTATTTGTAGTTAGCCATTTATAATCCTTTTCATTATCTTTGAAACCTGTTCCACCTGGTACAAATAAATTGACATTTCTGCTTTTTCCTTCGGTCTGAATATTATCTATTCCAAAGTCAGTTTTAAACTTAAAGTCTTTTAAAATCCTAAATTCAGCAAATGCGTTACCCGTGCTTCTCTGTAAATTGAAGTCGTTAATATTCAAAGCTTCTATAGCCAAAACGTTTTGAATGAATCCGGTATTTCTGAAATTATTATTTGCATCAAAAGGTGTTACGTAAGGTAGTTGCAAATAAGACGATGTAAGGGGAGCAAAAGTATTATTTTCCACACCTATTCTATCGCTGTTAGCTCTGGACAAATTATAGTTAACCCCAACCTTAATATTGTCTGAGATATTATGATCAAAATTGAACCTTCCGGATAATCTTGCCAAATCATTTCCTATGACGAACGCACTTTCTTTATTAAAGTTACCCCCAACAAAGAATCTTGTTTTAGAATCACCGCCAGCGGCCGATAAATTGTAAGAATTTGTTTCTCCGGTTTGAACCACGGCATCTACCCAATCAAAACTTGTAGTAGGAAACGTTGCCGCAGCTAATCCTCTTGCGGTTCTGGAATCATTAACAAAGCCCCTGAACTCATCAGCAGTCATGTACTTCAACAAGCTGGTTGGCTCAGAAACTCCGGTGAAATAGTCAAAACTGACAGCAGTTTTCTTATTCAAGGAACCACTTTTAGTTTTAATAAGTACAACGCCATTAGAGCCTCTGGATCCATAAATCCCTACAGCAGCTGCATCTTTCAGAACTGTCATGGATTCAATATCATTAGCGTTGATATTCAACAACGGATTTAAACCTGACCCGCCACCCTGAGCTGACGAATAAGATCCATCATTTAATGGTACCCCGTCAACAACAAACAAAGGCTGACCTCCTCCGGTAATTGACGATGCGCCTCTAATACGAATAGAAGATGCTGCACCTAAAACACCCGAAGAGTTAGTCATTTGGACACCGGCTGCCTGACCCTGTAATAATTGTTGAGGGCTGGTCATTGGTACATTTTTAAACGCCTCTGCGCTAACTGTGGAAACTGCCTGAGTACTTAAGGCTTTACTCTGTACACCGTAACCGATTACAACTACTTCTGAAAGTTGCGCAGCATCAGTTAATAAACGAACATCAACACGATTAGATGAACCTATGTTTACTTCCTGTGTTGCATACCCGATGTAAGTAAAAGTAAGTGTAGTAGCATTCGAAGGTACAGAAAGCGAATAATTTCCATCTGTACTTGTTGAAGTACCAACTGTCCCACCCTTTACTCGTACAGATACGCCCGGTAAAGGTAATCCATCATCAGCACCTACTACTCTGCCAGTAATTGTCTTATTCTGAGCCATTGCAGTAGTAATTGCAAATAACCCTAACAATAAGAAAGCTAGTAATTTTCTTTTCATTTGAATGTTGATTTAGTTTAGTAATTGGTTAAAATGGCCTAGGAAGCCTATTAATTTGCAAGAATAGCTGTTTTCGCACAGATTATATGTACTTGACGTGTAACATTCGAGTAACAAAGCTGTTGCAACCCGTATGGGAATTAAATCAGGAAAGCCTTGGTGGTAATCATTTCTCCAGACCTGTGTACCAATATATCTGATTAAGAGAGATGAATTATCCCACGTGCAAAATTATTACACACCCTTCAGCTATAAGGGATTTAGAAACTACTGTGGAACTCGCCAAATCAATTATTTCAATCCCGATCAGCCAGTATTTGCTATCTTTGCGACCATTATACTTTAGGAATGATGCACTCTGCTCTCTAAATTTAACATCATTATGAAAGTTATTTCAGTAATTGGTTCCGGCACCATGGGAAACGGAATAGCCCACACATTTGCCCTTTCAGGCTTTAAGGTTAATATCATTGATCTTTCTACCGAAAGGATCGTGGATGCAGTGAATAATATTACACGGAACCTTGACCGTCAGTTACAAAAAGGGATCATTACAAAAGCGCAACAGACAAACACCTTAGCAAATATCCAGGGTTTTACTGAACTTGAAGCGGGTGTGAAAGATGCAGACCTTGTGATTGAAGCTGCAACGGAAAACATGGATATCAAGCTAAAGATATTCGGGGATCTGGATAAGTTTTGTAAAGCTTCCGCCATTATGGCTTCTAACACTTCATCAATTTCTATAACAAAAATAGCTACGGTAACTACCCGACCGGATAAGGTAATTGGAATGCACTTTATGAACCCGGTACCAATAATGAAACTGGTAGAAGTAATTCGAGGATTCAGCACTTCAGATCAGACAACCAATAAGACAATGGACCTGGCTGTTAAAATCGGGAAGGTACCGGTTGAAGTTAATGACTATCCGGGATTCGTAGCAAACCGCATCCTGATGCCGATGATAAATGAAGCAATACAGTGCCTGCATGAAGGTGTTGCAGGAATTTCTGAAATTGACACAGTGATGAAACTGGGAATGTCGCACCCTATGGGACCATTGCAGCTTGCCGACTTTATAGGACTCGATGTTTGCCTTGCGATATTAAATGTGCTATACCAGGGCTTTGGTAATCCTAAATATGCACCTTCGCCTCTGCTGGTTAATATGGTTGCCTCAGGACAGCTGGGAGTTAAGTCGGGAGGCGGGTTTTATGATTATAGCGCGGGAACCCGCGACCTGGTTGTTTCAAAGAAATGGCAGAAGTGATCGGTAAGCAGTGATCAGTAATCAGTGTTGCCGTACCAAATAGTAAAAACCTGGCAATTGGGCCGGCAAATTTTCCACTCTCAATTCTCCCCTCTCAACTCTCCACTTAATAATTACATTCTCTCCGGAACATCAATCCCAAGCAGCCTCATGCTCTTATTAATTACAGATGCTGTTGCAGATGCGAGGTCAAGTCTGAAACTCCGTACATCTGGATCCTCTGCTTTTAAGATGCTCTCTTCATGATAGAACTTATTAAATAGTTTAGAAAGTTCAAATACATAATTGGCGACCTGTGCTGGACTGTACTCCTTAGCTGATGCAGCAATAACCTCAGTATATTTTGACAATGTAACGATGAGTTCTTTTTCGAGTTCTGTTAGAGCGGTGGAATAACTCTTTGTGATCTTCCCTTTATAATCAGCCTTAACCAGCACTGAACGGATTCTTGCATGGGTATACTGAATAAATGGACCTGTATGGCCCTGGAAGTCAATGGATTCGTTTGGATCAAACAACAGACGCTTTCTGGGCTCAACCTTTAACAGGAAGAACTTAAGCGCCCCCAGTCCGATCAGTTCATAAAGACTGCTTTTCTCTTCTTCCGTGAAACCATCTACTTTGCCTAATTCTTCGGTGCGTTCCTTTGCTGTGCGAATCATCTCATCCATCAGATCGTCGGCATCTACAACCGTTCCTTCACGGGATTTCATTTTTCCTGATGGAAGATCTACCATGCCATAAGATAGGTGGAACAGACCTTTTGCCCAGGGCTTACCTAATTTTTCGAGGATCAGGAACAACACTTTGAAGTGATAATCCTGTTCATTGCCGACCACGTAGATGGATTTATCCATTTTGAAATCGTCGTATTTAAGCTGAGCGGTTCCCAGATCCTGGGTAATGTATACAGAAGTACCATCTGCACGGAGTACTAGTTTCTGATCAAGGCCATCTCCGGTGAGGTCGATCCATACAGAACCATCGTCCTTTTTAAAGAAAACACCTTTTTGAAGACCTTCATCAATGATATCCTTTCCTAAGAGATATGTTTCAGATTCATAATAATACTTCCTGAAATCGACCCCAAGCTTTTTATAGGTTTCGGCAAAACCATCATAGACCCATCCATTCATTTTCGCCCACAGTTCCTTAACAGAAGGGTCGTCAGCCTCCCATTTCAGCAGCATTTCCTGAGCCTGCTTAATTATGACTGCATTTTTCTTAGCGTCCTCCTCGGTTTGTCCGGATGCCGTGAGCTCCGATACTTGCCTTTTATATTCCTTATCAAAAATTACATAGTACTTGCCGACCAGGTGGTCGCCTTTTAAACCACTGCTTGCCGGGGTTTCGTTATTTCCGAATTGCTGCCATGCAAGCATTGATTTACAGATATGGATGCCCCTGTCGTTTACAAGATTCGTCTTGATAACATCATAGCCATTTGCTGAAAGTATTTGAGCAACAGAGTATCCCAGTAAATTATTTCTGACATGCCCCAGATGTAAGGGTTTATTCGTGTTTGGTGAAGAATATTCAACCATTACTTTCTCGCCATTAGGCATAGACTGACCGTAATCAGCAGCGAGAATATAATTAAGCAGACGGCTGACCCAGTAGTCATCCGATATTGTCAGGTTCAAAAAGCCCTTTATAATGTTATACCCGGTGACCTCTGTAACTTGCTCTTTCAGATATTCTCCAAGTTGGGCGCCGGTTTCCTCCGGTGTTTTTCTGGAAATTCTGGTAAAAGGAAAGGTAACAACAGTTATCTGGCCTTCAAACTCTTTGCGTGTTTCCTGTATTACGATCTTATCAGCTTCAACAGCTGTACCGTAAATACTTTTTACACCGTCAATAATATTCTGAATTATTTTATCTTCTATCACCATATAATTTCGGCAGAGCCGTAGCCTATTCTAATTCTAAACATTAATTATTGTATCACTTGCATGCCGCAAAATTTCGAAAGCATTTTCGGACATCAGGTTGTCTTTATCCAGTGTGGGGTTAACCTCCGCGATTTCAAAGCAGCAAACCCGTTTATCACTTACTAATCTTACCACCAAATCTTCAGCTTCTTTTTTAGTCATCCCGCCGGGCACTGGCGTTCCAGTACCTTTCAGGTGAGACGGATCAAGTGAGTCGACGTCAAATGAAACATAAATCATATCGCAATGATCCAGATATTCAAGTGTTGCCTCAGCAATCTTTTTAACACCATCTTTTCGTATGGCGGAAATCGGAAAAATCTTAACCTTATTTTGATCAAGAAGGTATTTTTCTTGCTTCTCGTAGTCCCTCAGCGCAATATATACCAGATCCTGATAGCTGATCTTTGGAGCGATATTGCCGATGTTCTTTAGCTGATACCAGTAATTTAGAGTTTCCTGGTCGGGAGTATTTACCCGACAATCTAAATTATCTTCATCCAGCAACACCGCAATGGGCATTCCGTGCATGTTGCCCGAAGGAGTAGTGTATGGTGAATGTATATCAGCATGCGCATCTACCCAGATGACCCCCACTTTCAATTTGGGGAAAGCCTTTCTTATGCCAGAAACAGTGCCTGCCGAACAGCTATGATCTCCAGATAGAATTATCGGAAATTCCTTGTTCTGAAGGGTTTTACAAACTTCATCAGCAATACGTTCAGCCATTGTAAGAACTCCCGAGATGCGTTTAGCATGCGCATTTCCGGAAGATTCAAGAAGCAAATGATTTTCATTAGGGATCTCAGTAATTTTATGCTGCTTAAAAAAACGGCTTCCAAAATCAAGGGCCGCGATTTTTATCGCGTCACTGCCGAGGCTTGAGCCCCTTGTGCCCGCACCTATTTCAGATTTCACCTCTATGATTCTTAGTTCCCGCATTCTCCGTTTTACAATGATAAAGGCTGATGTATTTTTTTACATGCTGCTGTATGTTCTATGCTATATGCTTTTTATATCTTTGCCAAAATTATAAAAAAATGCAGAGTTACGCGGAGTTTCTTGATTTAAGCGTTGGGTTCCCTCAGGATGGTTTTGATATCATCGATGACGAGTTATACTTCCATGACCTAAATCTAATGGAGATGATAGAAACCTATGGTTCTCCCTTACGTTTTACCTATTTACCAATCATCAGTAAAAAGATTCAGCAGGCGAAACTCTTATTTCAAGGTGCCATTGTCAAGAACAATTATCGCGGAAGCTATAAATATTGCTATTGTACCAAGAGTTCTCATTTTCGTCATATCGTTGAAGAGGCTCTCCGTAATGATATTCACCTGGAAACATCTTCGGCTTTTGATATGCCCATGATCGATGCGCTTGAGAAAAAAGGCGCGCTGAATAAAGATATTACCGTTATATGTAATGGATTTAAAACCTTTCAGTATAAGCAGTATCTTATTGATATGCTGCATGATGGGTTTAAGAACATAATACCTGTATTAGACAATAAAGAAGAGTTCAATATTTACGATGATGAACTTGATATTCCCTGTAATTTAGGAATGCGGATCGCGGCTGAGGAACAACCTGACTCCCAATTCTACACTTCGCGACTGGGAATCAGGATGGAAGACATAATTGATTTCTACAACCATAAAATTGCTCAAAACCCGAATTTCAAAGTCAAGTTGCTGCATTTCTTTATTAATTCGGGAATTTCAGATACCCCATACTACTGGAATGAACTGGAGAAATACGTAACACTCTATTGTAAATTCAAAAAAATAAACCCTGATCTTGATACGCTGGACATTGGGGGAGGCATGCCATTTAAAGACTCCCTGGTTTTTGACTTCGACTATGAATATATGGTCAATGAAATCGTAAAGCGAATCAAAGAGATTTGTGCGGAGCACGATGTGATTGAACCTGATATAATAACGGAGTTTGGAAAATATACCGTCGCAGAGGCTTCCGGTATATTATACAAAGTATTAGGCCGCAAGCAGCAAAACGACAGAGAAAAATGGTTGATGCTCGACGGCTCATTTATTACCAACCTGCCAGATGTTTGGGCACTCAATCAGAAATATATTCTGGCGCCCGTAAATAACTGGGATTCTGAGTATGAGCGGGTGAATCTTGGGGGTATCACTTGCGACGGGCAGGATTACTATAGCCAGGAGGCACATATGAACAACGTGTTCATGCCTAAAACCCGAAAGGTGCAATATCTTGGATTCTTCCATACGGGTGCATACCAGGAGGTATTAAGCGGATATGGCGGCATTCATCACTGCCTTCTTCCTTCGCCCAAGCATGTAATTATCCGGCGTAACCGAGATGAAACGTTTAATTTTGAGGTTTTCGGGGAGGAGCAGAATAGTAAACAGGTGCTGAAAATTCTGGGTTACTAATTCCGGTTTACTGAGCGGATATTTTTATGCAGAGCACGCCAAGCCCATCGCGGAGGACGCAGAGTAAATTATTTGACAAGCTGGAATCTGTAGGGGGACTGGGATAAATAATAAATCATTAAAAAACTCTGCGTAAAACTCCGCGCCCTCTCTGCGTTTAAAAGAATGAACAAGGCTATGAAAAAGATATATATCTTATTATTGTGCGTGCTTCCTCTGGTGTCCTGCTCACAAAGCAACAAAGCGGAAAATAATCGCAAATCGACACCTTCCATAAAACCTGAAGATGTATTCACCACTCTTCAATTCGAACTGGAGGGAAAACCTTGCGTCGCTGTTATTAATAAGGAATTCAAGGACTTCAAAAACAAACCCACTTTTCCGCTTAGTTTATTTCTGTTGGTTAATACATTTGAGAAGGATAAAAATGGGCATCCGACAGAAAAAGAAGCTGTTGCTTTCCATGAACTTCAAACCACCATCATCCGCGACCTGAGCGCTGAGTTTGCCTTTTGTCATGTCGGGACTACCACTATGACAGGTTACAGGGATATAATTTTTTACATAGACCCTAAGGACCAGGAAAAGGCAATCGCCAAATTGAACAAGTTGAAAGCACAGAATAAGCGCTTCGAATCTTACACATTTGAAGCTGACCCCGAATGGGAAGCCGTAGCGTCATTTTACGAAGCAGTTCCTTGAAAAAATTAAACGTCGAATTTATCCAGTAATTTGATCAGGGTTGCGAAATCCTTCGGGTAAGGCGCATCAAACGACATTTCTGTATTCTCGTCGATCTTAAACGTGATCTGCTTAGCGTGCAGCGCAAAGCGTTTCATTATAGGCAGTTCTTCCTGATCTTTACCAATCCGGTAGCCTCGCTTAATCTGCGATAAGAAGACAGGCTGCCCGCCATACATTTCGTCGCCTGCTATATTAGCCCGCTGTGATGCCAGATGGATTCTGATCTGGTGCATTCTTCCTGTTATCGGGCGGCATTCTACCAGCGTATAATGCTTATAATACTTAAGGGAGTTAAAAATGGTTTCGGCCGGCTTTCCTTCCTGACGATTGATAGCGACGTTTTTCCCTCCAAGATTAAGAATTGGAAGATCAACGTGTAAATCCTCAAAAACCTGCGTGCCATTTATAACTGCATGATAAACTTTGTTGACTTTGCGATGCTCGAACTGCATGGAGACAAAACGGTAAGTTTCAGGATTTTTTGCAATGATCAGCGCACCTGACGTTTCCCGGTCGAGCCTGTGGCAAATCTGAGCATCATTCGAATATTGTTTTGCCAAACGCAGCAGGTTGATTTCTCCACCCTCCCTGTCATCCAGAGAGCTTAGGAATGCAGGCTTATTAACTACAATAAGGTTACTATTTTCGAAAAGGATAAGATCTTGGAACTTGGGGAACTTCACAGGTATAGTATATTTGAACAGGCTGCAAAGTTAGGTAATTCTCATGAGCTGTCAGTCATCAGCTTTACACAGCGAACCAAACGCGGCACTATCGGCAGGTTCGTCCCACCTCATACTTCCTTCATTTAGCCTCAAACTTATACCCAACGCCTTTAACCGTGCTCACATAGCGGTCACCCAGCTTCTCGCGCAGCTTCCGGATATGAACATCAATGGTACGATTAGTAACCACCACTGACTCTTCCCATATATTCTTCAGAATAACATCGCGGGTATAAACTTTACCTGGCTTAGATGCTAAGAGGTATAATAACTCAAATTCTTTTTTTGCAAGTGTTATCCGTTCACCTTTACGAAAAACGAGGAATGCTTCACGATCTATGATAAGATCTGCAATTTCAAGTTTGTTATCTTCTTCGGCTTCAGCCTGTACATTACGCCTTAATATAGCGTTAACGCGGCTGGTAAGGGCTCTCGGTTTAATTGGCTTCGCGATATAATCGTCTGCACCAACATTAAATCCAGCTATTTCCGAATACTCTTCACTCCGTGCTGTAAGAAAAACCATGAACGTGTTTTTAAATTCATGCATGGTTCTTAAAATCCGGCATGCTTCTATTCCATCCATCTTAGGCATCATGATATCGAGTATGATCAGGTCAGGAAGAACCCGTTTAGCTTCAGTAACAGCTTCTTGTCCGTTGCTTGCTGTATATACCTGATAACCTTCTTTCTTAAGATTGTACTCAATAAGTTCCCGGATATCAGGCTCATCATCAACTATCAGAATCTTATGCTTACCTATGCTCATAGATGGTTTAATTTTTATAAAAGTAAGCTGTTAATTACACTAAATCATTAAGCCTGCATTAAGAAATTGTAAAGACACGAAACCTGTTAACAATTTATTAAGTTTATTTCAATGTTTCTGAAAGAAATTTCTCCAGGTCAGGGCCCCTTAAATTCTTGGCCACGATCTTTCCCTGAGGATCTATCATAAACGATGCAGGTATCCCCTCAACCTTATACAATGCTGCAACTTTACTGTCCCAGCGTTTAAGATCTGACACATGGTTCCACCGTAGATTATCATACTGTATTGCCCTCATCCAATCGCCTTTGTCATCATCTAAAGACACTCCAAGCACATCGAAGCCCTTTGCTGCGAAAGCTTTGTGCTGTTTTACGATATTGGGATTTTCTTCCCGGCAAGGCGCACACCAGGAAGCCCAGAAATCAAGTAAAACGTATTTCCCTTTGTATTCAGACAATTTGATGGGAATTCCGTCAGGATTATTGAGTGCAAAATCAGGCGCTGGCTGACCGACAGAGACCACTTTTAATCCCTCCATCTTCGCAACAAATGACTGAACCGCCTTATTATTTGGAAATTTCGACTTGATCTCTTCGGCGTATTTGATCAGCTCCAGTTCATATTTGATCTGATCAATGGTGCCTGCAGCATAGAATCCTGCCAGATTATCCTTATTTTCCTGAACGAATTTGAACACCGTCTCGGAGTACTTATCCATGTTTGACTGGAATTCCGGCATCAAAACATTAAAAATAGAATCTTTCTTTGCGGGATTAGCCGTGACCGCATTTGAATAATCATTTTGTAGCTTCTCGTAGATCTTTCCGTAATCACCCTGTATTTTATTGATGCTCTGTACCTTTTCAGATTCTTTTGAACCTTCAATCGTATACGTGTTGGTTGTATCGGCATAGTTGGTTTGGAGATTTATCTCCTCCCCATTTTTACCAATGATCAGGAAGTTCTTTTCACCGATAACAAGAGTATAAAAATTTGCATCTGGTGCGAGCCGCCTGAATTTGAACTGGCTGTCTTCATTTAAAAACGCCGAATCCACAAGCGAATCGGCTTCATATAATAGAACTTTTTTTACTTCGCCCGGATTTTCGACTTTTCCTGAAATACTGAGCTCGCTATTATTTTTGCAGGATGCTGCAACCACAATCGCCAAAAAGGCGCCAATAATTAATTTTTTCACGTTTTGTTTTCTAATTTTTCAATTACTAATTTACTTGCCGTCTGCGGATTGATTTTCCCTTTCGACTTTTTCATAATATCTCCCATAAATAGTCCCAGCACACCCTTTTTTCCATTCTGATATTCTTTCACCTTGTCGGGATAATTTCCAAGCACTTCTTCTATTATGCAACCCAATTCATCATCCCCGGTATCAATTAAAACTTCCAGTGAAAGAGCAGCTTCCTCGGCTGATAATTCCGGCTTTAGGAGCATTTCAGGAAACACTTTCTGGGCAGCAACAGAATAATTTAACTTCCCGGCATCAATTATCTCAATCAGGCCGGAAAGTTGAAAAGGTTTAATGCTAAATCCGCTTATCGATGTGCTTTGGTCATTTAAATATGATTTCACCGGACCATTCATCCAGTTCGCAGCAGATTTATAATTATCTGTATAGGTTACCAGTTCATCAAAATATTCAGCAGTCTCCTTTTCCGCAGAAATCAGGGCAGCATCGTAGGCTGACAAGCCGAACTTCCCGGTATAACGGCTGATCTTTTCCGATGGCAGTTCGGGTAAAGAAGCTTCAATTTCGCGGATGTATTCTTCTTTAAGAATTAACGGCGGCAGATCGGGTTCAGGGAAATAACGGTAATCATTAGCCATTTCTTTGCTTCTCAGCGGACTTGTGCTTCCGCTTTCAGCATCGAAATTTAGCGTATTCTGCTCGATATGCCCTCCAGACTCAATTATTGTAACCTGACGTACAAATTCATGATCAATTGCACGCTGCAAATTCCGGATCGAATTCAAATTTTTAACTTCACAGCGATTTCCGTAATTCGTTGAACCATGCAGGCGGACGGAAATGTTAGCATCGCACCGGATGCTGCCTTCTTCCATATTTCCGTCACAGATATCCAGATACTTAACAAGTTTCCGTATCTCGTTTAGATAAGTAGCCGCTTCAGCTCCTGAACGGATATCCGGCTCCGACACGATCTCAATGAGAGGCACTCCCGCTCTGTTAAGATCTATCAGCGAATCGGCTTCATCCTGATCGTGCATACTCTTACCCGCGTCATCTTCCATATGGATACGGTGTATACGGATCCGGGTCGTTCTATTATCGGCTGATTCAATATCTATATATCCTGATTTACAGATTGGCTCGCTATCCTGTGTTGTCTGAAATCCCTTTGGAAGATCAGCGTAGAAGTAATTCTTACGGTCAAAGTGGGTATGAGTATTAATGCGGCAATTTGTGGCCAAGCCCATCCTAACAGCATACTCAACAACTTTTTTATTTAGCTTTGGAAGAGTTCCGGGAAGTCCCAGGCTGACGGGGCTGATATTCTCATTGGGCTCAGCACCAAACCAGGCAGAATCAGACGAAAATATTTTGCTGGCAGTAGAAAGCTGAACATGTACTTCAAGTCCGACAACAAGTTCGTATTTTTCTTTTATAGTATCTGGAATACCCCTCATTTATGCAAATATAGTATAAGTTGACAGTTGAAAGTGAAAGGTGAACATAACAGTCCGAACTTTCGGGCAACCAAAGTCACTTTTCAGTTTTCAATTTCGAACTTTCAACTAATAAAATCCCTCGCCTTCTCCAAAGCCGCCTGTATTCCCTTAACGTCCTTCCCCCCCGCAGTCGCAAAGAAAGCCTGTCCGCCACCGCCGCCCTGGATCTCTTTTGCTAGTTCACGTACGATATTACCTGCATTCAGGTTTTTTTCTTTCACCAGGTTTTCAGAGATCATTACTGTGATACTGGGTTTGCCGTCGATTTCGGCAGCCAGCACAATGAATACGTTTTCAAGAATATCTTTGACGGCATATACCAAATTTTTAATGGCATCAGCATTAGGTAATTCTACTTTCTGAGCAATGAAATTTACTCCATTTATATTTTCAGCAAGTTTCGCAAGCTCATGTTTCAGTCCGGCAGAGCGCTCCAGGAGATTTCTGTCTTTCTCCTTTTTAAGTCGCACGTTCTCCTCAATTAACGCCTCCACAGTCTTTTGAAGGTCTCTGGGATGCTTAAGCAGTTCTTTTAGACCGGAAAGCTGGGCGATTTGTTCATTAAAATACTGCTCCGAACGCTCCCCTGTTATGGCTTCGATTCTTCTCACGCCGGCCGCCACAGCACCCTCGGAAATAATTTTAAAGAATCCGATTTCACCGCTTGCTTTAACGTGTGTTCCTCCGCAAAGTTCTTTCGAGAAATGGTCATCAAAAGTAATTACTCTTACAAAATCTCCATATTTCTCGCCAAACAGGGCCGTGACACCCGACTCGATTGCATCCTGATAGGGCACTGAGCGCTCTTCGTTCAAGGGTATATTCTCACGGATTTTGGAATTCACAATTTTTTCTACTTCGGCTAGTTCTTCAGCGGTGACTTTCGAAAAATGGGAGAAGTCGAACCGAAGGTAATCCGCGTTTACTAATGAACCCTTTTGATTGACATGACTGCCAAGCACTTTCTTTAATGCCGCATGAAGAAGGTGCGTCGCCGAATGATTGCATTCAGTGGGCTGCCGTTTAGCCACGTCAACCATTGCCCAAAAGGAACCACTGAGTTCGTCAGGTAAATTATCCACAAAATGAATAATCAGTCCATTTTCTTTTTTAGTATCTGTAATGGCGTATTCAAATAAACGCGATGCGTCTTCCAATTTTCCTGTGTCACCTGCCTGCCCCCCGCCCTCGGCATAGAAGGGCGTTCGGCTAAGAACCAGCTGGTATTGCACCTTGCCTTTAGCGCTCACTTTACGATAACGAAGGATTTTACATTCCGATTCCAGTTCATCATAGCCCACAAACTCTACCTCATCACCTTCATTTATAATGACCCAGTCAGTAGTATCTATAGCAGTTGCAGCGCGGGACCTGTTCTTTTGCTGCTGAAGTTCGCTTTCAAATGCTGCCATATCTACCGTCCAGCCTTTTTCGCGTGCCATTAATTGAGTGAGATCTATCGGAAATCCGAAGGTGTCGTAAAGTTCGAAGGCAAAATCTCCTTTGATTACCTTATCGGATGTTTCAAACCGCTCAAAACGCTGGATCCCTGTTGCCAAAGTTCTTAGAAAGGAGATCTCCTCTTCCAAAACGACCTTTTGAACAAAATCCTGCTGTTTCTTCAATTCCGGAAAAACGCCGTCGAACTGATCTGCAAGAATAGGCACCAATTGGTTTAAAAAGGGTTCTTTAAAATTGAGAAAGGTATACGAATATCTCACCGCCCGGCGCAGAATCCTGCGAATCACATAGCCGGCCTTATTATTTGAAGGCAATGTTCCGTCAGCTATACAAAAGCAAATCGCCCTGATATGGTCGGCCATGACCCGCATGGCAATATCAGATTTATCCTCCCGGCCATATTTGATTCCCGATTTCTCTGCTATGAATTGAATAAGTGGCTGGAACACATCTGTATCGTAATTTGAACTCTTTTTCTGGATTACCCTTACCAGTCGCTCAAGCCCCATTCCTGTATCCACATGCTGATTGGGCAGCCTTTCGAGTGAACCGGTTTTTAAACGGTTAAACTGCATGAAGACATTATTCCAGATCTCAATAACCTGCGGGTCATCCTGGTTTACCAGCGTCTTACCATCCACTTTCTCACGTTCCTCATCAGGACGCATATCGACATGAATCTCCGAGCATGGTCCGCAAGGTCCGATCTCTCCCATCTCCCAGAAATTATCTTTTTTATTGCCTAAGATGATCCTGTCTTCGGATATAAATTGTTTCCAAATATCGTAAGCTTCCTGGTCTTTTGTCAATCCCTCTTTCTCGTCCCCTTCAAAAACCGATACATACAGACGGTCTTTGGGGATCTGATAAACGTCGGTAAGCAGCTCCCAGCTCCAGGCTATAGCTTCCTTTTTAAAATAGTCCCCAAAGCTCCAGTTACCAAGCATCTCAAACATGGTATGATGATAGGTGTCTATTCCAACCTCTTCCAGATCATTGTGCTTACCTGAAACACGAAGACAACGCTGGGTGTCCGCTACTCTGGGATATTTTATTGCTGCTTCTCCGAGAAACAAGTCTTTGAATTGATTCATCCCGGCATTAGTAAACATCAATGTCGGGTCGTTCTTTACAACAATTGGCGCCGAGGGAACAATCTGATGCTCTTTACTTTTAAAAAAATCTAAAAATCTCTGTCGTATTTCTTTGGTGGTCATGCCTGCAAATATAAGGAGATGGAGTGAGATACGTTTCCCAAATAAATCTTACTTTTATGCCACAAATTTCCCATCCATGCCCTACAAAGAACGCGACATAAACAAACTCTACTATACCATGGGAGAGGTAACGGAGATGTTCGACGTTAACGCATCCCAAATCCGGTTTTACGAACGGGAATTTGAGATTCTCCAGCCAAAGAAGAATAAGAAAGGAAACCGGCTTTTCACTCCTGATGATGTCGAAAATCTGAAGATTATCTTCAACCTTGTTAAGGAAAAGGGTTTTACACTACAGGGCGCGAAAGATTACATCAGGAATAATAAAGGCGAGGTAAAAGAAAACCAAAAGGTGATTGATTCGTTAGAGAAATTAAAGCAGTTTCTCCTTGAAGTAAAAGAGCAGCTTTAAAATGAAGCAAACTCCAAACGTTCCGAAGCTCCGTACAAAAGTACTATTTGTCATTAATCCCAGGTCGGGCTCTGCAAGAGACAATTCCTTAAAAGACCTTATTATAGAACAAGCAGAAACACAGAATTTCGATTTCCAGATCTACAACATGAGTGGGAATGACGAAGGTGGAATCACAACTGCTATTAAACGTTTTAGCCCGACCATTGTAGCTGCTGCGGGTGGCGATGGCACCGTAAAACTCGTGGCTGGCCTGATTGCAGGCACCAAAGCGGCACTGGCAATAATACCTTATGGTTCTGCCAATGGAATGGCTAAGGAATTACAAATTGCGGACGTTGATTCAGCTTTAGAGATACTTTCGAAAGGCAAAAAAAAGAAAATTGACCTTGTTAATATCAACAATGAAATCTGCATTCACCTTGCCGATGTAGGGTTAAATGCGCGGGTAGTCAAGAGGTTTGAAAAAGACCCTAAGCGGGGAAAGCTTATATATGCCAAACACTTGTTTGGCGAAATGTTCTTCTTAAAAAGCTATCGGTTTCAAATCACTCATGACGATAAGATAATAAACCGGAAAGGTGTGTCGATAACCTTCGCAAACGCGATGAGATATGGCACCGGTGCTATCATAAATCCACATGGCAGAATCGATGACGGAAAGTTTGAACTGGTTATTGTAAAACCATTTCCGCGGTTCCAGCTTTTATCTATTGCCTGGAAAATGTTTATAGGTCGTCTGCATACCTCTGACTATGTCGAAATAATCTCCTGCGAAAAAGCAAGCGTGGTAAGTAACAGAAAAACTACCCTGCAGATAGACGGAGAAGTTATTGGAAAGGTCAGAGACATAAACTTGTCCATTATGCCGAAAGCGCTGAACGTAATTGTGCCCGCCGATTTCTAAGCAAGATCCTGCTCATAAACCATAATGCCCTTTTCTGAAACCGGATCTACCACCCATGCAGAGAGAATGGCCGAGCCATCGTTCCCGAATCTGATCTTAAAAAAGCCTTTTGCTTTAATTCCGAATCTTAGGTTTTTTCCCTCCTGCAAAACATATTTAAGTTTTGATCCTGCCCCGCTTACAATAAAATGGTTATCGTTTTTTGTAATATACTGGAGGTTATGTTCATGCCCCGCTGCATAAATCAACCCTTTTTTGGTTTTAAACATGTCAATCAGACACTTTCTCAGATGGCGGTAACGCGGGTGCGCAATATCTTCCTTCGCGCCAAAATATTTCCGGTAAATAGGCAGTAATGAACCTATGAACGGGAGCGGTACATAAGCCTTCTTATGATAAAGAGTAAAAGGAAAAAGATGATGGCTGAACTTATACCGCCCTCCATGAATAGCATAACTGTAAACAGGCGCGTGCCCGGCTATGATAATTCGCCTGCCTTTATTGTTGTCGATAATTTTCTCCAGATGCTCAAAAAATTCTTTTTCAGTGGACACCCGGCATCCGAATTCCTGGCCAATAGGCCTGAACCCGGGCTGCAGCCACCATTGAGTATTTATCAGGATCAGGGTAACTTTGGGGTTTACATTGATTTCTGTTGGACCTGGACAGCCTTGCGAAGGATACATCACAGTCTGGCCAAATAGTTTTTCAAGATATTTTTCCTGCCTCAGGATGTATTCATATCCATCCTTTCGTCCTTTGTTCCAATCATGGTTTCCGGAAAGAAATAACACTTTGCCGTGATAGTCTTTCAGCGCTTCGTAATGAGCTTTTAACGCATCTTCAGCATCTTTATACAAGATATTGGTTTTAGGAGGGAGACCCCGGGGATAAATATTGTCGCCTAAAAAAAGCACCGCTGAATGCTGATTTTTATCAAAATGACATTTAAGGGTTTCCAGTACGGGATCGGGTTTATGACGATTTATATTTCCCGTATCGCCGATAAGGAATACCTCATAAGGCTTTTCGTTCTTGACTTTGGCAGGCATCTCGGAGGTATACTTTATATCAAACCTTAAAAACGCAATCCTGTTTCTACTACCATTCCAATTTCTTCTTTTCCAGAAATAAAGAAATACCCTTTTTGCAGTCTGCGGTAGAGCGTGTATGTACATTTAATCTGATTGCCTGCTCCAGACTATCCTCCAGGCTGACGTTCTGAGCGCTATGAATAAGCTGTTTAGTTAATGCCACTGATTGTTCCGAGACGCTAGCGGCGAATCTTTCCGCATAAGCCTGAACCCTGCCGGCAATTTCACTTTCGGCTGCAACAAAATTAATTAGGCCGTAGGAAGCAGCAGTTGCAGCGTTAATCAGGTCGCCGCTTAACAATAATTCCCTTAGCCTGCCCTCTCCTATTTTCCTAACTAAAAAGCATGCTACCAAAGCTGGAACAAAACCGATTTTAACTTCGGTATATCCGAATTTGGCTTCAGGAACGGCAAAAACAATATCACATACTGAAGCCAGGCCGCATCCTCCTGCGATAGCGTGGCCCTGTACCTGTGCAATAACAAGTTTGGGCAGCGTATATATCGTATATAAAAGTTCTTTTATTGCAATCGTGTCTTCCATGTCATCCTGCGATGAATTATTCTGGAGTTTTTGGAGATATTCAAGATCGGCACCGGCGCTGAAAACCTCCCCTCTCGCCAAAAGGACTACGACTTTCACTTCTTCATCACGACCAGCCTTTCGAAAAAGATCTGTGAGTAATTCCACGAACTCCGGGTTTAAAGCATTCCGTTTTTCCGGGCGGTTTAAAGTGATATAGGCTACACGGTGGCGGGTGATGTATTCGGCGAGTTGTGTCAAGTAGTTGGTTGTTTTCTTAAATCAAAAATACCGCAAATTCTAAAGGTTAACGATTAATGCGGGGTTTTTCTTCAACACATAATACGAAAGTTCCATTTTTTTTGCTTCGGCCACCCACCTTCTTATGTTATATTCTGAATTGTTTGAATTCATAATTATTCTGGAAAATTTCACACACGAAACTATTTTCTCAAGTGTTACATTGGGATTGTCGCTTATCAGAACGGCCGACACGGATAAAGTTCCCTGGAAATCGACATCATTGAAATTCTTATCCCATTTAAGAATCCGATAGGACGCAAACTGATAAAAGTTCTCATCTCCAGCATAGGAATCCCCGGAGAATTGTACACCCTCGCGGAAAAATAATTCCCTGCGGGAACCCAAGCTTTTGACAGCGGGCAGGATCGAAAAGCTCAATATTTTATCAGAAAATTCTACGTTGCTGACAATAATGCTTTCCCCTTTAGAAATATATGAAAAGGCTGTATTCCTGCCTAAATTATAGAAAACGATTTGATCCTGATGATAGCTCCTTGTCCAATTTAAACTAAAGCTTGTTGAAAGGATTATAATACATATACTGATTGAAATCATCATCTTCTTATTACCGTAAATTAACCTCAAGGTGCCACTTAAAATAACAATGCAGATCAAAGCGAATTCAAAAGTGTTCAACCAAATACCATCCCAACTGGAGAAAGGGAGATTTTCAATAAAGTAAAGAATGTTATTAGTGAAATTAATCAGCCAATTGAGGAATATTCCGCAATGATATAATATAACAGGAAATGAAATAAACATAAAAATTATTCCCCCATACATAATGATTGCGACAGGAAAGACTATAAAAAGGTTGCTAAAAAGGAAGTAAACTGGAAACTGATGGAAATAATAAACACTTACAGGAAAAGTTGCAAGCTGAGCCGCAACAGAAAGTGCACTATAACTCCATACATAATCTAAAAGTCTGTTTTTAATATAAATAGCTTGATATATTCTGGGATGAAAAAATACTAAACCGGTAACAGCCAGGTAAGATAATTGAAAACCGGCATCCAGCAGGTAGAAGGGATTTAATAACAAGAGAAAAAAAGCTGAAATTGCGATCAGATTATATGTATTCTGGAACTTATTTAATGCCTGCCCCAGAACGATAAAGCTAAGCATAACTGCTGCCCTGCAAGCCGGAGCTGAAAATCCGGTAATAAGAGCATAAAACCAGACGATGGAAATTATCAAAAACGCCCTGATCAATCGGGTACTTTTTGTCCTGTCCATAAATCTGAGAACGGTAGTCAGGACTATGAAAATTATTCCAACGTGCATGCCGGAAACAGACAAAACATGCATCGTTCCGGTTTTGGAGTACGCTTCCACAAGTTCTCTGCTTAACTCCGCACGATAACCGAGAATAAGTGTAGACGCAAAGGCAGCGGCATTATTATCAGGTAAATACCGATGAAACTTTTCAACAAGTTGTTTACGAAGATCCAATGCAAATAATCTTAATGGATTTCCATTATCCCGATCGACAAGATAAATTTGATCTCTCTTTACGAAAGCCTGGTAATAAATTTGATGATCGCGCAGATAGGACTTATAATTGAACTCGCCGGGATTGTATGGTGGATCAATGCTATCATAGGCCGCGGGTATAAGTAATAAATCACCGTATTTCAGGTTGAATACTTTGGCGCTATCGAACTGAACTGAAACGATGAGTTTACCCTTCGCAACACTATTTTCGCCTTGAAAATAAGCCTGTTTAATTGCAACTTCAAATCTCGAAGCCCGACCCGATACTTTAGGCTCATTATTTATCAAGGCGAGATATGCGTCTGCGCTTTTGGATCTGAAATGGTCTTTATCATAAACTCCGGAGACATTGACCGTAATCCAGTATCCGGCTGCAATCAAAAAAAAATGTATCGTCAACCCTGCAGTCCATTTGAAACGATATATTGAAAGCCTCCTGTATGAAAACAACAGGAATGCGAACAGCGTCAGACTTCCTAAAGTTAGTGGAGCTATTAGGTTATAAACAATTTCTGCTGAATAATGATATCCCAGCAAAATACCTCCTTGTAATGGAACAAGCATTCTGACAAAAGGTATTTCCCCTTTGCAGAACATTTTAAAATTGGAATCTCAATTGCACTTTAACTTCCGATCGGCGATTGCCGGAAATCATGTCATTTCCTGAACCGACAGTCTCCTGTTCCGAATAATTTAACAGAGCATATCTCAACCACACATCTACTCCGCGACCGGGGGTATACCTTCCGTTTAAATAACACCTCATACCTCTACCCTGATATGCCGGAACTGAGTAAGCGTACAAAACATCATTTTCGAAAGCATAAATTCTTGAATTGAAACCCCCGGTATCAAATACTGCGAAACGCATATTTCCAGAAAACTTGGAGTTTAATGGATTATAGATCACATCCTGGTAACTGAGAAATCCGAATTCCTTAGCATTCCGGCCCTTTGTATATGTCGACAATTCGGCGCGGTTCCTTAGTGAGAAACTATTACTTACACGATAGTTAAGCTCAATACGATAGTTTTGCTTCTGTACGACCTCCAGTCCGCCAGTAAAATTGTCCTCAGTTGAATTTTCTTCCTTTTGCTGCAACCTGAATCGCCCTGCAACCTTAAGGTTCTTATTGAAACTGTAGGTTAGCTGGGTAAGCAATTCATGACCCTGTGAGGGTCCGTCAACACGAAACTTGAACCAGGGAAACCGGAAAAAATCAACATTGCATGATAATTCCAACTTAGTATTGAATTTGAGATTCATACCGGTATAAAGACCTTTTTCGTTTGTTGCTGTTGTAGATTCCGCCAATCCCTGATTAAAAAATGAATGATAGTTTCGTGCATAGTTTCTATAAAGCAGTACCCCGGACATCTGACTTGAAAGGCTCGACATTAATCCACAGAGAAAAGCCGAACCAGTGGAAAAGCTGTGAGCACCTTCCCCAAAAAAGTATGTATTTCGAAAAGTGTAGGAATAATGGATTCCTGCATTAGTTAATGCCTTTCCGTCGAAATCAAAACGTTCATATAATGCCATTCCTTTGGCGACAGATTTGTCGAAACTTGTACGATAAGCGGTAAACCCGGCTGTAAAATCCCCTTTGTTAAAGACTGAGTTTATTCCGAAAGCCAATTGGCGGGCCGAATTTTTGTTTCTCCGCTCAGATACCGTTCTATGTAGCCCACTCAGAGCAAAGGAATTAATTTCACTTTCATCAACAGATAATGTAGCGTCAAGGGTCTTATATGAAAAAAAAGGAGTAAATGACAGTCCGCGATATCCAAAACTGGCTGATATTCCTCTTAAGAATGATGACTCGTTGACGGAGCTATATGGCCGGAGCCCCCCCGCATGCTTTGCAACCGTTGTCAGGCCCACCCCTTTACCGAAACCTAAGCCTGACCACATGCTCAGTCCCTGCCCGTATTGCAACACATAATCGCCGAGAACTATCTTTTTTACCAGCTTATCCCCATTCATGGAAATGTTTGCTGAATAAAAATCAAAGCCCTGCCCCCTATTGAAGAATGGTTCACCGGCATCTTTTTCCATATTCAGTGAAACCAATAACTTATTAGCATAATGAAAGCGGTAGCGAGTGAAAATGCGGAAAGGTGACCCAACATAAACAGATGGACTGGAATCAGTTTGAAGAAATCCTTTCTGCTGCTGAAGTATTCTGCCAAATCGAATCATGAGTTCATGATTACTCTGACCAATTATTTTGTTTAGAGAAATACCTGACAACAACTGAGGAGGATTTACTACCATGAAGTTTGAAAGCCATCGCGTTGTTTCAATGTCAAATCCCTCGACACTTTGAAGTTCGAGCAGGTCCTGGAACATTCCGCTCTCTCTTCGGTGGACAATCAAATTGTTTATCTGAATGGGCGTAATAAACCCGAGTTCTTCAAGTTCTTCTCTTTTCGCCTTGTTAATATCCATTGGATGCCTGAGATAATACTCCAGGCGCTCGCTTATTCCTGAATAATCCTGATCTTCCGCGATATTTTCAGCCACGTACTCCATGATCTGCTCGAGCATAGAATTTTTTTCTGCTTGGCCCTTGCAAAGCCCTGGCATCAAAAAAAGCAAGGAAAGGCTGATAAATCTAAAACTCATAACCTATTGCTACTTGCGGGGAATAACCTAAACTCGGATGGGAAGAGACTGAAACATCGACCTGTATTTTATTATAGTTTATTCCGAATCCTGTGTATTGCTGAAACGGGTTAACAGAAACTCCGCCTCTTAGTGAAAACCATTTCAATACATTGTATTCGATGCCGGTCATACCGTCCGCCGGTTGTCTGAAAGGCTTTCTGATATCAGCAATCATTGACAGGCGGCTGTTAAAAAGGAAAGCAACGCCAAGAGTAAACTTTGCCGGCAAATTTAATTCCTGCTGGCTGTTGTATTTACTGAGATCAGGATTTGAAACATGGCTTGCTATTGTAAATTTGTCGGAAACCTCAAACTGAAAACCGACCTCGGTTGTAAGAGCATTTGCTGATCCGTAATGTGTTATGCTAAGTTGGTAATACTTTAATCCGACGGACATTCTAAATGAACCAAAACCTTTCGCATAGCAGATGCCTACCATTTGCTCATTAAACTCACTAAACCCGTATTTTTCGAAACTCAGGCCAAAACCATTACTGCGATAGGGTAAAACCGCTACAGCAGTTTGTGTGCTCACTTCCCTATCCATAAAGTGCTTTTCAAAAGCAATAGCGACCATTGGTCTTTTTAAATCCGCAATCCCGGCAGGGTTCTGCTGCAGAGACCAGACATCTGATAATGCTGACCCGCCTGAGCCCATAGCAGCGAATTTTGGCCCAGGATTCTGGCCGTTTACCACTGAACAACTCATCGAAAGTAACAGGAAAAAATACTTCATACCCTAAATTATCAAAGAGCAGAAGGGCTGGAAAATGAAATTATTTAACGGCATCCAGTAACAAATACCAATAATATATCTCTCTTTTGTAAGTTGAATAGATTACCTATCTTGAACGTGGGGCTTTTGGTAGAGCTGTCGTGAATATTAAACTGGCAAAGACATGAAAAAATTGATTTTTACTGCGGTAATGGTGCTAATGGGAGCAAATATTTTTGCGCAAAGCGTAAAAAAGATATCGGAAGGCACCCTTATTTATTCAGTAGAATGGAAACTACCAGAGCAGATGGCTTCTATAGCAAGCAATTTCCCGACTGAGTTAAAGGTACAATTTAAAGGAGATTCGTCCAGCCTAAAAACCGAGTCAGCTATGTATAACAGCACCAACATTACCAACCTGAATAAGGAGTACGAGCGCCTGCTGCTCGACATCCCCATGATGAACAAGAAGTTCTCAGTGATATTCAGTCCTGCCGACCAGGATAAAATCGCGGCAAATATGCCAGATCTTGTTCTCACAGCTGCAAAAGAAACAAAAACAGTAGCTGGTTATAGTGCAATGAAGTACGATGTTACTGAAAAAAAGAGCAATCAGAACTCCAGTGCCTGGTTTACAAAAGATGTGGAAGTAACCACACAAAATCCGCTCACACGTTTTTACAATAAAAGCTATGGCTTCCCGGTAGAATTCACTTCATATATGAACGGGCTTAGTATTAAAGCAACCTTAAAAGAAGTGAAATCAGAACCGATACCCGCAGGATCATTCAGTGCTAGTAAAGATTACGAGGAGATCACCTTTGACCAATTGATGCAGATGCAGGGTGGAAGATAGTTAACAATGTTAAAAAGCTTTTTTGTTTTTTTTCGGTTCTACCTGTTTTGGATCTTATTCTTTGCGCTGGACAGGCTAATTTTTCTGCTATTTTTTTCTGATCAATTAGATCATGTAAGCTTCGGAGAAAAAGCCATCGCCTTCTGGTACGCACTGAGACTTGATTCATCAATGACCGCATACATATCAGCGTTACCACTGATATCTTATATCCTATTTCTTTTTCTCAAACGGAGCATTCTACCCCCCTTGGCTGGTAAAACATTCGTTATTTCTTTACTAGTGATCTTCGTGTTTATAAGCGGCTTTAACTTGAATTTATATAGGGAATGGGGCACCAAAATAAATTACAGGGCGGTTGATATGGCTTTTAACTCCCCAGCGGAGGCAGTGGCTTCCAGCTCGTCGCAGCCAATATTGCTGTCCGCCTGTATTGTGTTTGCTATGTTTTTAATAGGGCTTTTCCTGTCTAACCTACTTATAGACTACAGGCTGGCGGATTGTAAAAAACCTTTATTCCAAAAACTTACCGGAAGTTTTGTTGCGATAGCGTTGCTGGTTTTAGTGGCAAGGGGAGGCTGGCAATTATCGCCCATTAATCAAAGTATGGCTTACTTCTCGACGGAGCCTATTTTGAATCACGCTGCGGTAAATACAGAGTGGAACCTTCTCCAGGACATAATGAATAATAAGTTTTCCGTTGAAAACCCCTATAAATATTATACCCCTGCCCAATCAGAAATGATTGTAAGGGAACTATTCACGGAACCTGGCTTGGCAACTCAATCTGTTTTAAGTACGACCACGCCTAACGTTGTTCTGATCATTGTAGAGAGTTTTGCCGCTGCACTTATCGAAAGTCTTGGAGGGGAAAAAGGCATTGCTCCGAATGTCGAATCTATAAGCAGGGGGGGCTTGCTTTTTACAGATATCTATGCTGTCGCGGGAAGGACCGACAAAGGTATTGTAGGAACTCTTAGTGCTTTTCCTTCACAGGCTATTCGGACGGTCATGAAGCAGAACGGCAAGCAGGAAAACTTGCCTGCTATTTCTCAGGAGTTAGGAAAAAAGGGTTACAAAACCTCATTTTACTATGGGGGGGAAAGTGAATTTTTTAATATGAAATCCTATATTCTGAGTCATGGCTATTCCAAACTTGTAGATCAGCATTCCTTTGCGAAAAAAGACATGAACTCCAAATGGGGCACCTTTGATCACATGGTCTTCAGGAAAAATGCCGCAGATCTTGACACTGAAAAAACACCTTTCTTTTCAACCATTCTGACTCTGACTAACCATGAGCCTTTTGAGATCCCAGGCGCTCCACGGTTTAAGGGCGACGATGCTGACAATAAATTCCGGAGCACCTTTTTTTATACCGATTCATGCATAGGAGAATACATTAAAGTAGCAAAAACAAAAGAGTGGTATAAAAACACCTTATTCGTTCTCATTGCCGATCATAGCCATCGCCTGCCCGGTGCCATACCGGAATATGATTCAAAACGCTATCACATCCCTTTGTTATTTTTCGGTGATGTAATTAAGCCTGAGTTCAGGGGTAAACGCATAGGCAAAACCGGCAGTCAGACCGATCTTGCTGCGACACTTTTTGGACAGTTAAAAATTGATGATTCACGATATAAATGGAGTAAGGATCTTTTAAATCCCGAAACGAAAGGGTTTGCCTATTTTAACTGGGATAACGGTTTTGGATTTGCCGCCCATGACCAAGTTGTTTCTTTTGACAATGTTGGCAAAAGAATTATTCTGAGAAAAGATTCTACGAACACGAAGCTTGATGGGCAACTGACACGTTACGGAAAGGCATATATGCAGAAAGTGTTTCAGGAGTACCTGGATTTGTAATAGGATCAGGATCAAAGCTTTGCCGTAGTTTCCTCGGAAATTCTTTGTATGACTCATTTGAGAACTCTAATTAACAAACAGCCGATGAATCTGCACACCCGATATTTGATCTTTGTTCCTTGATCTTTTCGCTAGGAAATCTCCCTTTCCAACCCAACCAGCCACTTCCTAAAAAGCGCATCCTCAAACTCCACAGCCTTCGCTGCATGCTCCTCCCATTCCGGCGAAAAATTTTTCAGCTGAACCAGCATTTCTTCGAGATGTCCTTCTTCTTCAAGAATAATTGATTTGACGTTTACTTTGCTGGCGGCAGAATCCAGCACTTCCTGGTAAACAGGATATAATTCATCTGCCCGAACCTCAATTGCATAAGTAACTAACAAATAAGCCGCGAATTTTAGGCTGTTGCCCGATAGGTTTAATTCTGATTTAAGGTATTTACAAACCTGTACATCCAGCATATTCAGATAATACCGGCTGTCGTGCGTGGCAAGTAAGTAGTCGTCAGAATAATTAGGGCATAAACCGGGGCCAAGTTTGGAAATCTGCTTTTTGAGATAAAATGCATGCCGATGCTCCTCCGCTGCATGTTTTAAGATGATCAGGGTGACATCTGTTTTATGCTCACTGGCAGAAATCTTTCGGGCACCTGTGTTCTCCATCAGCGATAACGTATTGAGCCACCTGGCATGATTTTCTGTATCAGCTACTATCCCGCTAAGTATTTGCTTAAAATCCATATTAAAATTTTTCCAGGGCTATCTCGATTTGTGTGTAAATATACTCCAGCTGTTCATTTGTAATGCAATATGGCGGCATTATGTATATAATATTCCCCAGAGGCCGTAGGATGACACCCTTTTCCAGGAAGAAATTGTATAGGTCATCCCGAAGGCTATTAAAATAAGAAGTTTGACCGTCGGTTTGCCATTCAAGGGCCAGAATTGTCCCGGTTTGGCGAATAGTCCTTACTTTGAGGTGCCTGGAAATTCGAAGGGCAAATTGCTTGTGCTGAGCAGAAATCCGGGTTATGCTGGTTAATGTATCGGGGTTCAGAAGAAGGTCCAGGCTAGCAAGGGCGGCAGCGCAAGACACAGGATTTGCCGTAAACGAATGGCCGTGAAACAATGTCTTTAATTTATCCTCGGATAAAAAAGCTTCGAATATTTTACTGGCGCAGGTAGTAAGTCCAAGGGCCATTGTCCCGCCCGTTATGCCTTTCGACAAGCACATCACATCTGGTTGTTCTTTTAAATGACAGGATGCAAAGAGCTTTCCAGTTCGGCCGAATCCGGTCATCACTTCATCGGCGATAGTAAGAATACCTTCTTTTTTACAGTGAGCCAGCAGTTCGTCAAGATATTTGGCTTCATACATATTCATACCGCCCGCACCTTGAACCAATGGCTCGAAGATAAATGCTGCAAGCTCTGAAGCCAGAGCGCTGAGCTGCTCTTTTATTGCTGAAATATTTTTCGCATTGGGAAGCTCAATAAAATCTACTTCAAAAAGCATTCGTTCAAAAGGCTGAGAAAACGCACTTCTGGCGCTTACTGACATCGCTCCGAATGTATCACCATGGTATGAGTCATTAAAAGCCAATACTTTGGTACGGGGTTGCCCGGCATTACTCCAATATTGCAGGCACATTTTCAAAGCAACTTCCACGGCCGTAGAGCCATTGTCAGAGTAAAATACTTTTTTCTGATTGTCCGGAAGAATAGACAGCAGACGTTCCGCCAGTTCAACAGCCGATGGATGTGTAAAACCCGCAAAGATTACGTGCTCGAGCGTACGTAGCTGATCATGAACTTTTTCGGCTATATATGGATGAGCGTGACCATGAATATTCACCCACCATGACGATACTGCATCCATAAACTTCCTGCCATCATCTGCAATAAGATAAATTCCTTCGCCCCTGACAATTGGTATCGGAGGCGCGGCCTTATGCATTTGCGTGTAAGGATGCCAAATCACTTCCTTGTCGCGCTCTGCTAACGATCTTTGTGCCATTTCTCTTTTAATAATTCGATAACTTTCTGGTCGGTCGGAAAAGTAACGTCTGACATTTCCAGGGATGTTATATCTTTCCATCTGAATGCCTGCAACAGATCGCCTTCCGCATCAAAATCAAAAATTTTCTCTTTAAAATTCAACATGAGTTCCGCAAGAGGTTTAACGATATAATAAATACTAATGACCTGGCTCTCATTGAATACAGACTTTATGAAGAAATCTGTGGTGTAAAAATGCTCCATAATTTCAATTTCCACCTGGCATTCCTCGGCAAACTCGCGCTTAAGCGCATCGATCAGCCCCTCGCCATACTCTAATCCACCGCCCGGGAACTTACTAAAACGAAATCCGTGTTCCTCTTCGTCGCTCAGGAGGATCTGACCTTTATCATTAATTAACAGGCCATATACACGAACATTAAAATTATACATCATCAGAAAAATGTTTCTTATTTCGCGTTACGTTTCCAATCGACCATACAATGTCCAGTGTCTTGGGCGCCGACCTGACCGGGCATGCATCCATACGGCAGTAATGGCAGCATTCCGGTAAACATGGATCGGCATGAATAAAAAATTCGATTGACGAATTTAATTTGCTGTTCATCATAGCATCCACTTCCGACACCTCTTCATGAACTTTATTAAGATCGAAATAGTAAGGCAGCGTTAAATGACAGTCGATGTGAATATCGGGGCCGTAACGCTGGGTCCGGAGGTTATGCATATCAATCCAGCTGTCTTTTCGATTTGAATTCAAGATAGAAATTACTTCGTCTGCAGTTTCAAAATCAGATTCATCCATTAAGCCGGAAACCGATCGCCGCACCAGTTTATAACCACTATAGATGGTAAACAGACCTATAACAATAGATAGGACACTATCCAGATAGTTTAATCCCGTAAGGTAAATTAGAATGAGGCCAGCTACCAATCCGGCACTTGTATACGCATCTGTTTGGAGATGCTTTCCATCCGCGAAAAGGGTTATCGAATTGAGTCTTTTACTCTGGAATAAAAGGTAATAACCCAGCACAAAATTTATAAGACCCGTTCCGGCAATAATTATTGTACCGGCAATAAGTTCATCGATCTCATGGGGATAAACCAGGTTGTAAGCAGACTTAAAAATAATAAGAATACCAGCAAGGACGATTAACGAACCCTCTACGAACACCGAAAAGAACTCAACTTTGCCATGTCCGTAGGGATGATTGGTATCCCGCGGCTGAGCGGCAACATAGATGCTGTAAAACGCAAATGCACTGGCAAGAACATTAACAATACTCTCAGCGGCATCCGTCAGAATGGAATTCGAAGAAGTAATGAAATAAGCTGTAAATTTCGCCAGCATCAGCAGGACACCTGCACACAGGGAAAGAAGTATTACTTTTTTTTGACTTTGCAAACCAGAAGCTTAATGAGGCAAATTTAGGTAATACAAGGATGCAAATTTTATAAAAAGGGAAATTTCAGAGTCATTTACCTTTAATTTTTGCATTCGCTCAGCAGGTTTCTATATTTGCCTTAATTATGAACACATTATCAAACAGAATAAACAACTTAGCCGAATCTGCCACCATTAAAATGGCAAAAATGGGAAGAGAATTAGCTGCAAAAGGCGTAGATGTTATCAGTCTTAGTCTCGGAGAAACAGATTTTTACACACCTGATTTCGTAAAAGAGGCCGCTAAAAATGCCATTGATCACAATTTTTCATACTATACCCCGGTTCCGGGATACCCTGAGCTGCGAAAGGCAATTGCTGCAAAACTGAAGCGCGAGAATAATCTTGATTATGATTTCGACCAGATAGTAGTTTCAACTGGTGCGAAACAATCACTGGCCAACGCTATACTTTGTGTGGTCAACCCGGGAGATGAGGTTATCATCCCAACGCCTTATTGGGTATCATATTCTGAACTGGTAAAACTAGCGGATGGTGAATCTGTTTTTATTAATACTACGCTGGAAAGCGACTTCAAGATTACCGCGGAAGAACTTGAAGCAGCAATAACGCCAAAGACCAGGTTATTCATGTTTTCATCTCCGAACAACCCTACTGGAAGTGTCTATACCCGGGATGAACTCGCCTCTCTGGTCAAAGTTTTCGAGAAATACCCTCAGATCTATATCATTTCTGATGAAATCTACGAGCATATCAACTTCCTGAATGAACATGAATCTATTGCTCAATTCGACAGCATTAAAGACCGGGTGATCATAATCAACGGACTTTCAAAGGCTTACGCCATGACTGGCTGGAGAATTGGCTATTCAGCAACTAATAAAGAACTTGCAGCGGCATGCGATAAACTTCAGAGCCAGATTACTTCAGGCACCTCTTCAATTACTCAGAAGGCCGGGATCGCCGCCTATGAGGGGGGACTCGACACAGTTAAAGAAATGAAAACAGTTTTTAAAGAGCGCCGCGATCTTGTTTATGGTCTATTAAAAGGTATCCCGGGATTGAAAGTCAACTTACCAGGCGGGGCATTTTATTTCTTCCCTGATGTGAGTTCTTTCTTTGGCAAAACCGCACCGGATGGCTCAACTATAAAAAATGCGGAAGATCTCTCGCTTTACCTGCTTAATACCGGCCATGTGGCCACTGTTAGCGGTGATTCTTTTGGTGATCCTAATTCTATACGTCTTTCATACGCAGCGGCTAATGAGAAACTGATCGAAGCCATGAAACGGATTAAAGAAGCTCTTGGAGCACTGAAATAGCCCATTTAATAGGGTCCCGCTGAGAAATAAATCGTCGATATGACAGGTATTTTCGGAAAGTTCGATTCATTGAATATCCTGATTATCGGAGATATAATGATGGACAGCTACGTTTGGGGGAAAATTAACCGCGTTTCTCCCGAGGCGCCTGTACCCGTTGTTCAGGTGACTAAAAAGGAGAATCGGCTCGGTGGTGCTGCAAATGTGGCTCTAAACGTGCAGTCTTTAGGCGCTAATCCCATTATCTGCGCAGTTATCGGCAATGACCCGGAAGGCAGTGATCTTATCAGCCTTATGGATAAGGCCCGATTATCGAAAGAAGGAATTATTACGATCAAAAGCCGCCAGACTACTGTTAAAACCAGGATTATTGCCCATAACCAGCACATCGTACGTGTTGATTCCGAAACCGATACCGAAATTCCGGAAGATTCAGTTACCCTTGTTAAAGAACGGATAGCGGAAATTATCAGGGATCGGAAAATAGATGCAATTATTTTTGAAGATTATGATAAGGGTCTGATATCAGAAGATCTTATCACTTTCATAGTAAGCCTGGCTAACCAAAAGAATATTATTACGGTTGTAGATCCTAAAAAGAGAAATTTCCTTTTTTATAAAGGTGTCACATTATTCAAGCCAAATCTTAAGGAATTACGGGAAGGTCTGAAAACTGAGGTAGACCCTTATAGCATGACGCAGGTCGAAAGTACAGTTGCCCTGCTCAGGGAAAAGCTTAATGCAAAAACCATTATGCTCACCCTTTCCGAGCACGGTGTTTTTATTAGTAACTCTAATGAACACAAACATATCCCTGCACACGTGAGAACCATCGCCGACGTATCCGGCGCCGGTGACACTGTAATTGCTACCGTTGCTTTATGCCTCGCTTCAGGCATGGACGAATTCAAATCGGCAGCAATAGCAAACCTTGCGGGAGGATTAGTATGTGAACATGTAGGCGTGGTGCCGATTAGTAAGAACCTACTATTGAAAGAAGCATTGCTGCTTTAATTGGGTCTTTTCATTTCAGTTTCATCCCCGTCGGCAAAATCTCAGCAGCGAACAGGGAATTTTTACTCGGAACGCTTTCAGGACAATTTCAAATCTGCACTGTCGACCAGATCGATATGATTATCAACCAGAAGATTATTTGCTACGTATTGCCTCCACAGGATCCAGCCTCGAAGCCATGTAAGCTGGTATAAATCCGGATATCAAACCAATCGCAGTAGACAGAATGATCGTCAGAATAACTTTACTGATATCAACAACAATGGTGAGATCGAAGAATGTCTTGGAAACAAAAGCGAGTATAAACACAATTCCCAGACCTATTGCCCCTCCCATCAGGCATAACATTACTGACTCGATCAGGAACTGTAGCATTATGAAGTAGTTTTTGGCTCCTAATGATTTTTGAATTCCTATAATATTTGTCCGCTCTTTCACAGACACAAACATAATATTAGCAATTCCAAACCCTCCTACCAGAATTGAAAAGCCGCCAATAAATGCACCCGCGAAGTCAATAATACCAAAAAGCTGATCAAGCTGAGCTGTCAGAATGGTGGTCTTATTAAGCGAAAAATCATCATCGTCACTTGGCCCCAGGCGGTGGATAGATCGTAATGTACCTTTCAACTCTGCTTCCAGTTCCTCGACGCTCACATTTTCTCGTCCCTTTACCGTTATTTGCGGCCCGTATCTTTCATCTTCTACTTTAATGACTCCTTTTGCAAAGTTTAGCGGGACAAGAACTGTCTTATCTGCAGAGACACCCAACATATCCTCTCCTTCTTCTTTAAAAACACCCACAATCGTAACTTTTCTTCCTAAAACGGTTATTACTTTCCCCACAGGGTCGATATTGGGAAATAATCCCTCAGCTATTTGGAATCCAATAATCGCTAAAGGCCTTCCTGCCTTTGATTCACTGTCAGTAAAATACCGGCCGCTTTCAAAATCAAATTTCCACACCTTGTAATAGTCGTGTGCAGAAGCGGAAATCTGCGCGCCTTCTATACTATTGTTTTTGTATTTAATCGTCCTGTTACCTATTCCAATTTCGTACGAAATACCTTCTGCCCCCTGTAAGCGGTCACTAAGCTTAGCATAATCCCGAAGAGAAGGCTGAGGCCGGCTAATATATTTCCACCAGGGAAAATCCGGACCTCCCGTCCAAGGCCATTTTTGAATGTATATCGTATTACTCCCCAGTTTTTCAACGCTGCTTTGAATATTGTTCCGCAGGGTGTCGACAGCCGAAAATACACTGATAATGGTCATGATACCTATTGTTATGCCTAACAACGATAAAATGGTCCTTAGTTTATTTTGCCTGAGTGCCTCAAAAGCAAATAAAAAGCTCTCTTTAAGGAGTTTAAGAAATATCATATTCCCGTTTAGACCAAATTTACTTAAAAACGTTACACCTGCTTAGATGAAATGGCAATTTATATTTTTGCTAGAGCAAGAGCATATTCAATCGCGGACCAGAGAGGCGTTACTTCCTTATGTAAAGTCCATTTCTCATTTCCCATTTTATTTTCGTAAATTTGCGCCCTGAAATTCACTCAACCGAAAATATGAAATTATCCCAATTCAAATTTGATTTACCTGAATCTTTAATAGCTCATAATCCCTCCGAACAACGCGACGAAGCGCGTTTGATGGTGTTAGACAGGAAGACTGGAGCTATCGAACATAAAATATTTAAAGATGTTTTGGGGTATTTCGGAGATAAAGATGTGATGATTTTGAATAATACGAAAGTATTCCCTGCCCGCTTATACGGAAATAAAGAAAAAACGGGCGCAACAATTGAAGTATTCTTACTACGAGAACTTAATAGAGAGCTTCGCCTTTGGGATGTCCTGGTGGATCCTGCACGAAAGATCCGTGTTGGAAACAAACTGTATTTTGGTGATGATGACCTGCTGGTTGCTGAAGTTGTGGATAATACAACTTCACGTGGACGTACCATTCGTTTTCTGTTTGATGGTACTGACGATGAGTTTCGTCGGAATATTGAGATTTTAGGTGAGACCCCGCTTCCAAAATACATAAAACGAAAAGCTACCGCCGAAGATAAAGAACGTTACCAGACAATTTTCGCTAAAAAAGAAGGAGCAGTTGCTGCGCCAACCGCTGGTTTGCATTTTAGCCGTGAATTGATGAAACGTCTAGAATTAAAAGGGGTTGATTTTGCCGAAGTAACACTCCACGTTGGACTCGGAACTTTCCGTGCTGTTGAAGTTGAGGATCTGACTAAACACAAAATGGATTCAGAGCAATTTATCATTGAGCAAAAAGCAGTGAATCTGGTAAACAGAGCTATCGAAACCAAGCACAAAGTCTGCGCTGTCGGTACCACTTCTATGCGGGCTATTGAATCTGCTGTCTCGGCAGGCAGAGAGTTAAAACCTGCGAACGACTGGACGAGTAAGTTTATTTTTCCCCCATACGAATTCAGTATTGCAAATTCGATGATCACTAATTTCCATACACCTGAGTCGACACTTCTTATGATGGTGGCGGCATTTGGTGGTTATGAGCATGTGATGAAAGCATACGAAGTTGCCGTAAAAGAGAAATACCGCTTTTACAGTTACGGGGACGCCATGCTGATTATATAGGTTTAGTTCCTATACCCGTTTTTCATATATTTATTGTCAGATGTTTAAAAACAAGTCTGCTGTAAACTATTATGCGATCATCGTGGCAGGGGGATCCGGGAACCGAATGAATTCTGATGTTCCCAAACAATTCCTGCTGCTGAATGGCAGACCTATTTTAATGCATACCATCGAAGCATTCCAGGCCTCTAGCTTTTCACCTGTTATTATTGTTGTATTGAACGCCGGATTCCAGGAATATTGGAAAAACCTTTGTAATGAATACCACTTCATCCTTCCCCATAAATTGGTCATAGGAGGCGAACAAAGGTTTTTTTCTGTTCAGAATGGGATTAAGGAAGTTGAAGAGCCTGCAATCGTAGCAATTCATGATGCCGTGAGGCCATGTATTCCTCTTGAAGTTATTGATTCGGCATATAGACAAGCCGCGGTTTCAGGCAATGCGGTGACTGCAGTGAAAAGCCGTGATTCAATTCGACAGAAGCAGCTGTCTGGCAGCATAAGCATTGACAGAGAAGACATCTATTTAATTCAGACCCCGCAGGTTTTCAGGATTGAAACTCTTAATAAAGCATACAGTCAGGAATACCGAAGGGAATTCACAGACGATGCATCAGTGGTGGAATCGTCAGGAGAAATTATCAGATTAATCGAAGGAGACCCCCGGAACTTGAAAATTACATATCCTGAAGATATAATTGTTGCGGAGTCTTATTTAACGGCCAGAAAAAACTGCACCCATTTATAAATAAATGGATGCAGTTAATTTTATTTCTTAAACTGTTCCTCCGCGGATCACGCGAAGCAATATCGCTATGATTGCGATTACAAGAAGAATGTGGATTAAATTGCCACCCATTGGTGAGATGAACGCTCCAAAGATCCAGAATATAATCAAAATAACTGCGATCAAATAAAGTAGATTACCCATAGTTTTTAGTGTTTAGTTAATTAATAGCTGATTAAGTTTCATACCAATAATACTAAAACCGTACCGATTGTTTGACCTAAGCAAAAAAATAGCTTTTTTAATTAAAAAAAAATCCCGCAGTAGCGGGATTAAGTTCTAATATTCATCTTCATTAAAGAAGAAATCGTCCTTAGTTGGATAATCAGGCCATATTTCTTCTATGTTTTCATACGGCTCGCCATCGTCCTCCAAAGCCTGGAGGTTTTCAATAACTTCAACAGGGGCACCAGAACGGATAGCGTAATCTATAAGTTCATCCTTTGTAGCCGGCCATGGCGCGTCCTCTAAATGCGACGCTAATTCTAATGTCCAATACATATTCTTAGAATTTGATTTATACTTTTTGTGCAAAAGTATAATAATTTAAATAAGATTATTAATTAATTTTTAACATTTAACTAAACCCGCGGAATCCATTTATTTTCTGGTAAATCTCTCTCCATACCTATTTTCCGCGCCAGGACGAAAAGAAAGTCACTCAGCCGGTTTAGATAGATTATGACTTTCTCATCAACAAAGCTTTCTTCACTCAGGTGAACTGTGACACGCTCAGCACGTCTGCATACACATCGGGATATATGACAGAATGAGACCGCCTGATCACCTCCTGGCAATATAAAATGTTTGAGATCCGGAAGCGTCTCGTTCATACGATCCATTTCAATTTCGAGCAGTTCGACATCGCTATGGTGAAGATCAGGGATTTTCATCCTGGATTTATCCGGGTCTGAAGCAAGAGCGGCTCCAATCGTGAACAAACGATCCTGTACTTCTTTTAGGATACTGCTGTGATGATGAGAAATTTCCTGATCCCGGATCATACCGATATATGAATTGAGCTCATCTACTGTACCGTAACTCTCAATCCTCAAATCATACTTTGGCACACGCGTACCCCCTATCAGGGAAGTAAGGCCTTTATCTCCGGTTTTGGTGTAGATTTTCATTGGTTCTCTGAGGTCAGAGGTATGAAGTCTGACATTTTTGTGTTAACTATAAGATTTGAATTTAGTTCAGGTGTATCATTTCAGGCTTCGGACCTTCGGCTTCAGATTTCGCACCTCCGGGCTTCGACGTGCGACTTCACTCAATCTTCTCAAAATCTGATCCCTTTACTTTCATCTTTTCAAGTCTTGGAGAGACGGTTTTGATGTTCTCGTTTAAATAATCATTTTCGATCAAGCCATCCCGCATACGGACAATTCGATGAGCATGCTGAGCGATATCTTCTTCGTGTGTTACAAGTATAATGGTATTGCCCTTTGAATGAATCTCCTCCAGCAGGCCCATGATTTCAACAGAAGTTTTCGTGTCCAGGTTACCTGTAGGTTCATCTGCCAAAATAATTGAAGGATTGTTAACAAGGGCGCGGGCAACGGCTACGCGCTGGCGCTGGCCACCGGAAAGTTCATTGGGCTTATGATGAACCCTGTTTCCAAGGCCTACGTTCTCAAGCGTCTGTTGGGCCCGCCTCTCTCTTTCCTGGCGTCCTATTCCGGCATAGACTAACGGCAAAGCAACATTCTCCAGAGAAGATGAACGGGGAAGCAGATTAAAAGTCTGAAAAACGAATCCAATCTCTTTATTTCGTATTTCAGCAAGTTCACTATCAGACATCTCGCTGACACGGTTTCCATTCAGAATATAGACCCCTTTTGTGGGCGTATCCAGGCATCCCAGAATATTCATTAATGTTGACTTGCCGGATCCGGACGGGCCCATTAGCGCGACAAATTCTCCCTTATTGATGGATAATGTAACTGACTTTAATGCATGAATAGTTTCTGCTCCAATAACATATTTTCTACCGATATCGGTCAAGGTAATAAGAGAATCTTGCGCCATAATTTTCATTTCATAATCATTTGCATTAGCGGCAATATACCGTCCGATATAGTCCTGTGCAATTTCGTTTTAAGACGATTGATAGGGCGGCTTGTTACAGGGCGGGATTAATTTACTATTTATTGATCACTTTTGCGACGCGGAAATACTTATCATCATGGCTCGGCGCATTACGAAGTCCTTCAGTTCTGCTTATGGTCTCTATAACTTCATCATCCCTTAATACATTGACTTCCTCATTCATGTAAACCAGTGGCTCAACTTCGTCGGTGTTAACTTCGTTAAGTTTATCCATAAAATCAAGAATCTTATTCATATCATCTAACAGGCCTTGCTTTTCCTCTTCCTTTACTTCCAGCCTGGCCAGGTGGGCCACGTTTTCAATGGTTTTAAGATCTATTTTCATTTGCAAATAGTTTATATTCTAATGGCGATTAAACTTGCAGGAGCTAAAATTTAGTTTGTATAGCGGGCGGCAAGCACATGCAGGCTGCCTTCCTTATTATTTTTTTTTAACGGCCGGAACCGTGTTATTGAACCGATAATGTATCATTTTATAGACTTCATTTCTCAGACTTTCCGCATCCACAGGAAGCATTCCCTCCGTTTGAATGGGTGCGTGTATGTAAATATCGCAAATCCCCGGCTTACTTCCATACCTGGCGCCGTCATCCCACATTAGTTCCCAATTATTCAAAATGGTTATTGGCAGAATTGGGACACCGTGATCTATAGCAAGTTTAAATGGCCCGTTCTTAAAAGGCTGCAGCTCCGGAGGATAGTATTCGCTGATCATCCCTTCAGGAAAAATCACGACATTTTTTCCAGCTTTTATGCTTTCTTCGGCTTTTTTAAACGCCCTGAAGGCTGACATTTTACTTTCACGGTTCAGCGGAATATCAATTGTCCGGAAGTATATCCCGGTAATGAAATTTTTTAAGAGTTCATCCTTCCCCATAAACACCAGGTTTTTCTTTACAAGTAAAATAACTGCCGTGATATCCAAATTGGAAGTGTGATTAGCACAAATTATATAGGTTTTGTTCCAATCAATTTCCTGTTCATATGAAAACCTGTAAAAAATCCCTGAAAGAGCTGTACTGGCGACGCTAAACGCCCACCTGAGAGTGTTCATTCTCTTAAAATCTACAGGAGAACGGGAATATATTAAAATAAAGGGATAAAGTATGATGAAAGACAAGGTGAGCACCATCAGAAAATAATAAAGGTGCAGCTTCTTGAAGAAATTTTTCATCCTGGATCAAAAATAGAAAAATCCCTTTTAAATACACCAGGGTTTAAAACGCTCGGCGAATCGGGCTGTTCGCGAAAAATTCCTTACTTTCGCCGGTATTATGGAAACTGTCGTTAGTGGAATCCGAAGTACCGGGAAACTGCATTTAGGAAATTTTTTTGGTGCCGTGAAAAACTTTGTGCAGATGCAGCACGAGTATAATTGCTATTTTTTCATAGCCGATTACCATTCTTTAACTACCCATCCCACGCCGGGCGACCTTCACGGGAGTGTAAAACAAGTATTAGTAGAATATCTCGCTGCCGGAATAGACCCTGAAAAGGCGACCATCTACGTCCAATCCGACGTGCCTGAGATCGCTGAACTTTACCTTTATTTAAATATGAACGCCTACATGGGCGAATTGGAAAGAAGTACATCGTTCAAGGATAAAGTCCGTGCAAACCCCGACAATGTAAATGCGGGATTGCTAACCTATCCTGTGCTCATGGCTGCCGATATCCTTATTCATAAAGCTACCAAAGTTCCTGTTGGAAAAGACCAGGAACAGCATCTTGAAATGGCAAGAACCTTTGGAAATCGTTTTAACAGATTATACAAGAACGAGTATTTTCCGGAACCATTTGCATTTAATTTTACTGAGAAGCTTGTTAAAGTACCAGGTCTGGATGGAAATGGTAAAATGGGCAAATCAGAAGGTGAAGGTAACGCGGTGTTTTTGTCTGATGATCCGGAAGTGATCCGTAAGAAGGTAATGCGTGCAGTAACCGACAGCGGCCCAACGAAAGAAAACCAGCCCAAAGCAGAAGCCATTCACAATCTGTTTGACCTTTTAAAAATCGTTTCCCCTCCCGATACTTACACTCACTTCGAAAACCTGTACAATTCCTGTCAGATTCGTTATGGCGATTTCAAAAAACAGCTGGCAGAAGATATGATCATTGCCACTGCCCCTATCCGTGAAAAAATCCTGGAAATTGCAGCCGATGAAACATATCTCAGAGAAGTAGCGCGCTTTGGTGCAATAAAAGCCAGAGAAAGCGCGTCAAAAACCATTCGAGAGGTGCGTGAAATTATCGGGTTCAAAAGTTTTTAAGGATTTTGCCGTAATAAAAAAACAATCTGTATTTTCAAACTCGCTTTGCGCCTGCCGCTTTGCACTTAACGTAATTTACCATGCATATTGCTATCGTTGGAAACATTGGGGCCGGCAAAACTACCCTTACAGAATTACTTTCTAAGCACTTGGGTTATGAAGCCCAGTTCGAAGCTGTTGATAATAACCCTTATCTTGAAGATTTTTACAGCGATATGAAAAGATGGAGTTTCAACCTCCAGATATATTTCCTGAACAGCCGCTTTCAACAATTATTGGAACTGCAGCAGACCAATAAAAATATTATACAGGACCGGACAATTTATGAAGATGCCTATATCTTTGCAGAGAACCTGCATGATATGGGTTTAATGACTTCTCGCGATTACGATAACTATACTTCAATTTTTGAGAATATCACGTCCTTTATCAGACCTCCGGACCTTCTGATCTTCCTCAAAGCTTCGGTCCCGACCCTGGTTAACAATATTCAAAGGAGAGGGCGCGAATATGAAGCGGGGATCCGCCTGGACTATCTGTCCAAACTTAATGAGAAATACAAGAAGTGGATTAATTCTTATACGGCTGGAAAATTATTGATCCTGGATAAGGACAAACTCGACTTCGCCAATAACCCGGAGGACCTGGGCTTTGTTATAAACAGCATAGAACGGGAAATCAATGGATTATTTTAGTTTAGCCTGAAGACTTACCAGGATGAAGATACTTGGAATCATACCCGCACGTTTCGCATCCAGCCGCTTTCCAGGAAAGCCATTGGCAGATATCGGTGGGAAAAGCATGATCCAAAGAGTTTACAATCAGTGTCTCAAATCAGCAAGTCTGGATAAGCTTATAGTTGCAACCGATGACCTGCGTATTTTGGAACACGTAAAAGATTTCGGTGGGAATGCAGTTATGACAGCTGAACACCACCAGAGCGGAACAGACCGATGCAATGAAGTAGCAACATTATTCCCGAAATTCGATATCTGTATAAATATCCAGGGCGACGAACCGATGATTGACCCGCTCCAGATCGACCTTTTATGCGGCTGCTTTAGCGATGAAAGGGCAAGCCTGGCTACATTAATCAAGAAAATTATAGTAAAAGATGAACTGTTCAATCCCAATACTCCAAAAGTTACTATTAACAAAGATATGGAAGCCATATACTTCAGCAGAAGCACAATTCCATATCTAAGAAATTCAGATAAGAATGATTGGCTATACCATCATACTTTTTATAAACATATCGGTATCTATGGCTACAGAACTTCAGCGCTTTCGGAGATCACAAAACTGGCAGTATCTACTTTAGAGAAAGCGGAATCACTCGAACAGCTGCGATGGTTGGAAAATGGTTATAAAATAAAAGTTGCCATAACAGAAATGGAAAGCCAGGCGATCGATACCCCCGAGGACCTTCAAAACCTCCTGAGTCACTTAGACCCGGGTCTTTGATGCTTCATCTGCCCAAATAACAGAAATGAAAATTTCCCTTTTACTCTTCATTTTCATCATGGTTGCCCGAACTTCCTTTGCTCAACTTGAAAAAAAACTTGACTCTGTGATCGCTAAAAACATCCAGCCCGGAGAACCTGGAATTGCAGTGTATGTAGAACATCAGGGAAAGACTGTATATAAAAAGGGGTTCGGACTTGGAAACTCAAACGGTAAAAAAATTAGCGCGAGCACCAACTTTAGAATGGCTTCTGTTTCTAAACAGTTCACTGCGATGTGTATTCTTCTCCTTGAAAAAGAAGGGCAAATCTCTTTCGAGGATTACGTATCCCGATTCCTTCCTGAAATTCCGGCTGCAGTAGGCAATAAAGTAAGTATAAAGCACCTGCTTACCCATTCGTCAGGAATTATTGACTATGAAGACATAATGGATGAAAAGCAAACTGTGCAGTTACTGGATGCAGACGTGCTTAGCTTACTTTCGAAACAGGATAGCACCTATTTTCCACCAGGAAGCAGGTTTCAATATTCCAATTCGGCTTATGCTTTACTTTGCCTGATAATTGAACGTGCATCAGGAAAAACTTTCCCGGAGTTCGTAGAAGAGCGCATCTTCAAACCCCTTAAAATGAAGCACACGCTGATATATGAGGACTCTGCACAAATTTATAATCGTGCTATGGGTTTTGCAAGGGACGAAAATAAAAGCCTTTATGTAAATGATCAAAGCACTACCAGCGGAGTTAAAGGCGACGGCGGAGTTTATACCTCCCTTAATGATTATAAAAAATGGACTAACGCATTATGGGAAGATAAATTAGTAAACCTTCCGGATGTCATGACACGGTTAAATTTCCCTGTCAAAGAGGTAACGGGCAGCTTTTACGGGCCCGGATGGTTCTATTTTGATAAAGATCAGCCTTCTCTTTTTCATTCCGGCAGTACCTGTGGATTCAGCACATTTTCAATAAATATTCCCGGGCAAAAAACCTCCATTGTTTATTTTTCGAACATTGCGAACAATTCGCCACCATTTAAGGCAATTCTGGATATACTGGCCTCAGCTGGGATCGGAAATCCTGCTCAGGTTTTCCGGCTGCATGAATTGACTCGCTGAAAAGACCTTTTTCTTTAGTCAATTACCTTTTTACAAATCGCAAACATTCTTTTCACTAAACTTGCAATATAAATTGTACTTGATTTCAGATCAGGGTTTTACTATGAACGAGGATTTTTATAGCCATATATTTCAAAAACAGCAGGATGCTGACGAGGTGCCTTCCAATAAAGAGATTTCGAGGTGGGCAACCGATTTAATCCGGCTAATATTTCCGGAGCAGTCAAAACGTTCAATCGGTTCAATAGAGGCCCTAAAATCTCAATTTAAACAACTTGAAGACGAGCTTTCAAAAATCATGGAGGCTACAAAGGCCTGCGATCATTGCAACCATTCATTGACATCTAAAAAGTTCTTCGCGCAGATTCCCGAGCTTTACCGGATCCTGAATACAGACATAAAAGCAATATTTGACGGAGACCCTGCCGCAAAAAGTGAATTTGAAGTAATCAGAGCATACCCGGGATTTTATGCAATTTCATTTTATCGTCTGGCGCATGCATTAACTCTGCTGGACATTCCATTGTTACCGAGAATCCTTACCGAATATGCCCATTCTAAAACAGGAATCGATATCCATCCAGGGGCAGACATCGGCGAATATTTCCACATCGATCACGGCACAGGGGTTGTAATCGGAGAAACTTGTAAGATCGGAAATCATGTAAAACTTTATCAGGGAGTCACAATGGGCGCATTAAGCGTTGATAAAAGCATGGCAAATACTAAACGTCACCCAACAGTGGAAGATCACGTTGTGATTTATTCAGGAGCCACAATTCTTGGTGGTGAAACAATAATTGGCCATCATAGCATCATTGGAGGAAATGTCTGGCTTACTAAAAGTGTTCCTCCAGGCTCATCGGTTTATAATACTGCTGATGTGGTAATTTCAACAGGAAAAAAAATTAATCTGAAATAGATGGCCGGCGTAATTGATTTTGTAGGTAATACTCCGCAGGTTGAGATAAAAAGGTTAAACCCCAACCCGCACGTAAGGATCTTTGCTAAACTGGAAGGCAATAATCCGGGAGGAAGTGTGAAAGATCGGGCTGCACTCAACATGATACGAAGTGCGATTGAGCGCGGAGAAATAAATAAAAGTGTGCCGCTTATAGAGGCTACAAGTGGAAATACCGGGATAGCGCTGGCGATGATGGCGAGGTTATACGACCTGGAAATTGAGCTGGTAATGCCTTCAAATTCGACTAAAGAACGTATGCTTACTATGGAAGCCTATGGTGCTAAAGTGACCTTGCTAGATGGCATTGAGGCCTGCCGTGATTATGCCGATGAAAAAGCAGCTTCCGGAAAGAACTTTATGCTTAATCAATTCGCCAACCCTGATAATTTTCTCGCCCACTATAAAACAACGGGGCCTGAAATTTGGAACGACACAGATGGGAAAATCACTCATTTTGTTAGTTCTATGGGCACTACCGGTACAATCATGGGATGTTCGCTTTATTTAAAAGAAAAAAATCCTGAGATTACGATCGTGGGATGTCAGCCCACTGAAGATTCTTCTATTCCGGGAATAAGAAGGTGGCCTCCTGCCTATCTTCCAAAGATATTCGATGCCAGCCGCGTCGATCGCATTATGGATATCGCTGAAAGTGACGCTGTCGCCATGACGAGGGAACTTGCCAGAACTGAAGCGATTTTTGCGGGAATGAGCAGCGGGGGGGCTGCTTCTGCCGCGTTCAGGCTTGCACAGGAACTTGATAGTGGAGTGATCGTATTTATTGTCTGCGACCGGGGGGACAGGTATTTGTCAAGTGCGTTATTCGGTTAGGAATTTCCAAATTTGCAATAAGCAAGCAGACAAGAACCCTGTGCCTTAACGTCCTTCGCGCGGGAACAAGGACATATCTACGCATTGGCTTATGTATGTTAAAGTATCAATTCTGGGATGAAAGTCTGGCGAAGTGCCTTTAACGTGGCGGGAAGGTCCATGGCGATAAACGAATGATAGGAAAAGCTTATTACAGCCTTATACAGAATCCGGCCGGTGCATATGAATGCTATGCGAATAAGATATTAGCGAATAGCCTTAATCTGGTTAACGTGCTTGTTATTTACATGATTATATATTATTCGGTCAATGACTTCCCCGGTGATATCGGGGTAATTGACCTCAACAGTAGTTTCGTTTTCTAACCAGCTGGCGATAACCATATCATACCTCTGTTTAAGATTTTTAATCACCGGGACTCCCATATTTTTAAGAGCTGCGGCATTTAGTTGTTGCTCAAACTGGTTTCTCATCGGAATAACCAGCAGCTTTTTTTTCATATACAAAGCTTCTGCCGGTGTTTCAAACCCTGCACCACATAAAACCCCGGCGCTCCGGGCCATGCTTTTTATAAATTTATCATTATGGATAGGCTGGATCGTAACATTTTTACTGGTAAATGCTTTCCTGTTGTGTTTGGAGAACACATCCCACCTCACATTCTTAAATTGACCGAGTTTCAAAATAAGCCTTTTATCATCATAAGCTGGTAAATAGACTGTATAATGATCACCCTTTTCCAGCGTCTGGTCACGGACCTGCTTGCGGATAACAGGTGTATAAATATCGTTTGCGTACGGCTTAAAATGAAACCCATAATGAGCCGTGTTCGGCGCATAGTTTTTCAAAATGAGCCTGCCGATGGTATCGGTTGTGTCAGGCGCGGGAGTACCCTCTGCCAATACTGCGGACTGATGACTAAGCCCGATACACGGAAGATTTCTGGTATAACACGCCCAGGCGGAAACCGGTTCAAAATCATTTATAACCAGGTCATATTCCTCCACGGGTAATTCTCTTATTTCCTTAACCAGCTTCCTGATATTTGAACTGACTAAGGTTTTCCAAAGATCCACTCCGCCACTTTTTCCAAAGATGAAACTAAGGCCCCGCAACTTATATTTGATTGCATAAGGAATCGTCAGATCACTTTGTATGCCGCTAACCAGTATATCAACATGGCCGTGCTGCATAAGACACGGGATGACGTCCATAGCACGACTTAAATGCCCGTTTCCTGTTCCCTGAATAGCGTATAATATCCTCATCGTATATTCCAGGCTAAGTTATAAATTACAAATCTTAATAACCACCCCCCGGGGGGCCCGGTTAGTGAAAGAATGACGTTTGTATAGCAGGGAATACCGGCGGGCTTAAAGCGGCTTTTCTGAAACAGGAACCGTTACCGGCTGAGGCTCATCCGTCTTCGTCTGATCGCCATCCTTTGCATTTTTAAATTCATTTATGCCCTTGCCAAGACCGCGCATAAGTTCGGGCAATTTCTTGCCTCCAAAAAGGAGAAGAACTACAACTCCTATCAATATCAATTCCGAACCACCTAATCCCATAATTTCTAAATTTAATTGTGTTAGTATATGTACGCAAAAAAACTCGCTCAGGTTTGGAAAATTCAAAAAAAATGGGGAATAAAAAACATCCACCTGCTCAATCCATTATTTGAGGTTACGCGTATATTAGTTTGAAAATCGATTAAGATGGATGTTGTTACTGAAGATAAAAGAGTAAGCGCGGTTCAAAGGTATCTGGACTTTAACATTGAGAGACAAAAAGATCTTCAGGAAATTGTTATGCTCGCCTCAGTTATTTGTAACAGTCCCATTGCATTAATTAGCCTGATGGATTACGACATTCAGTTAATAAAAGCCAGGATTGGAACAGAAGCGACAGTAATGCCGCGAAGTACATCTTTTTGTACCCACGCAATCGAGACGGACGAAGTCATGGTTGTAAAAGATGCAAGTAAAGATGAACGTTTTGCCTCCGCTCCCGTGGTAGCAAACGACCCCCATATACGGTTTTATGCAAGTGCAAATCTTAAATCCTATGATGGATACAATGTGGGAACACTCTGCGTTTATGACACCAGACCTAAAGACTTAACGCAACAGCAACTGGAATGTCTGGCGGCACTGGCTAATCAGGTGAGCCACATTATGGAACTGGACAGAAGTCTGAATAAATTAAAAAAGCAAAACAGTGTGCTTAGAGAGATAGCCAGAATTGAATCGCATGAACTTAGACAGCCTGTAGCGTCAATTATGGGGCTGATGATGCTGATCAAAGAGACCCCATACACCGAAGAACCTGAATATTTAGATTTACTGGATAAATCTGTCAACCAGCTGGACGAAAGAATCAGAATGATTGTGAGTCATATAAATGAATATCCGGAATAAGCGGTTCAGTTTCATCTCTGCACATCACCAAGCAAAATGTGAAGAGATTAACAAATTGTTGATTGCATAAAAAAAGGTCATCTGTTTCAGATGACCTTTTTCCTAGATTAAATCTTATAAAAGCAAGATCAATAATAGGATAACGATGATAATAGCTCCAACAGAAAGATAAACCCCTCCGCTCATTGCTTTCGCTTCTTTCTTCATTTCCTGAAGTTCGTTACGAAGTGATTTACGTTCTTCGCGGCTCAATTCAGATTTGTCCAGGCTTTTGATCTCTTCAACTCTTCTCGTGATTTCTGCGAAACGAACTTTTTGGTTATCAGTCATTTCAGGCTTTGATTTAGCATCATTAGCCATTACAGATGGGGCTGAAAACATTAACATTAATGCTGTAGCCAGGAAGTAAACTTTCTTTTTCATCGTGTGTGTTTTAAGGTGTTTTAAACTTTAGTTTATCTATTGTTTAGGATTAATTATTAAATCTAGAACAAATATCATTCCACACACATTTTAAATAAAAAAAGAAAAAAAATAGTCTTATGGCGCTAAATTCCGGCGGCCGCAGGAATGGAATCAAATGAAATTATGCTTTCAGGAAACTTCAAAGCGTGATTTTTAACCAGGTTTTTAATGTAATCATTTGACGGGTGAATGGTTAGAAGGCTTTTAAGCTGTGAAAATTCCGTTATCTCCTGATCAGCCGAAATAAAGCCCATACCGTAAAACAATCCCTTTTCCATTAGGATGTAGCTTCTTTCAGACAATGTCCTTCCTTTGTCAACTATTGCAAAAGTTGGCAAAACGTCATTCAAATGCGAAGTGGACAAGAATACCCGGGAATTGTATTCATTCACGGCTTCTTTCTGCTCACAAGCACCAAGGCAAGAATGTTCTATATATCCTAAACACTGGTCATAATTACGTTGTATGAAACACATTTTAGGACACAGTTTAAATTCCTTAACTAAATATTTAATTAATGTATATCCTTCAGACAATGTGCTAAAAGTGTAAACAGGGCTAGAAAATTTTTTTCTTCTGTCGATTGCCAGTCTTTGATATCCTTTTTGATCTTCAAAAACATACAGCCCATAAGCCTGTTCGAACCGTTTAAGTGCACGATTATATGCGGGCCAGAGGCGTTTTATTTCCACTGCTTCCATAATAAAAGAAAACAATTCAGTAGCACACTCAAGGTAAGTTATGTGATGAATATCACGTAGAAACTCCTGCTTCTGCATTCCAGGTTTGTTATTTGCAAAATGGCTGTTTACCCGCTTCCTGATATCTTTTGCCTTGCCCACATAAACTACTTTTGCTTTACTGTTATGGAAATAATATATTCCCGGAACCGAGGGGAGCTTATCGATATCTTCTTTCGGTAGATTAGGGGGGAGCGATTGTTCTTTTGATCGCTGATTAAGGGCCTTAGCAATCTGCCCTTCAATATCGCGTTCGAGAAGCATCGAAAACAAACAGGCCGTCGCAGAGGCATCTCCCATGGCCCGGTGACGGTCAATAAGTTCGATTCCTATTTGTTTACAAAGCTTTCCCAAGCTATATGAACTATATCCTGGCAGTATTCTCCGGCTTAATCTTACTGTACAAAGTTTCTTTGTCTGCAACTGAAACCCTGATGCAAAAAGGTGATGCTTCAAAAAAGAGTAATCAAAATTTACATTATGGGCCACAAATATTTTATCATTCAGCAAATGAAATATTTCTTCTGCAACATCCTGAAAACTTGGTGCAGATTTTACCATTTCGTCATTTATACCAGTCAAAGCTTGTATATAAATAGGGATTGGAATTCGGGGATTGATAAGAGTGCTGAAACGTTGAATTATTTCCTTCCCGTCATGAATTAAAATCGCTACCTCGGTTATGCCATTTGCGCTTGCGTGACCTCCTGTAGTTTCAATATCGACTATCGCGTACATTTTGATTGCGGCTCAGGTTCAAATATAAAGCAATGGTTTTGAAAAACTAATAATTTTAGCAGGATTGTCTAATCTTATTTTTTCAAGGGCTTGAGGAGATACTCTAATCCATTTAATTTAATTTCATACATGGTTGAGAGCAACACTCCTATTTTTCCTTCAGGGAATCCGTTATTTTCATACCAAACAAGATAATACTCAGGAATATCACAAATAATTCTGCCCTTGTACTTCCCATAAGGCATGTGGATGCTAACAAGATCTTTAAGGATTTGAGGATTCACTGATTAAAGTTTTGCGTTTAAATATCAACTTAAGATAAAGGTACGCGATTAGGGTGAATACCGCGATGATATAAAAAGTCGTTGGGATCATCTGTATATCGTTAACATATAATGCGCCTGCCAAAACAGCTCCTAACCCAATTCCAGCCTCAAGTGCGATGTACATGGTTGCTACCGCTTTACCCCGGTGATCCGGATGGCTTAGATCAATAATAAATGCTGTAAGCGCTGGTGACAGCATTCCTGTTGCCACGCCATACAGTGCAGCCGCCAGCATCAGGTGTAAGGGAGAGCTTGCTGATCCTATAAATAATAAAGCCACTACAAGCAATAGAAGTGAGAATTTAATTATGCTGATCCTGCCAATACGGTCCGAAAGCCGTCCCGATGCAAATCTGATCAATAGCGAAGAAACGGTAAAAACCATATAAAACAAACCCTTATTAGCTACACCCAAGTGGCTTCCCCAAGCTGAAATGACGGTTAAAATTGCCCCGTAGCTTAAGTAAGATAGAAACGTTATTAATGCCCCGCCAAGAACTCTCCTTTCAATGATTTCATTTCTGTTGATTTTCAGTAAGGATAATGTAAACCTTTCCTTTTGCATAAGGGTTTCTTTCATATTCATCAGGATGGCTATTGACATAAGTGCAAATAATGATGAGCAATAAAAGAGCGCATCGATTGAGAATCTTTCTGAAAGTTCGCTTCCTATTGCCGGCCCGATTGCCAGTCCCGTGCTAAAGCAAAGTCCATGAATACCCATAGCTTCGCCCCAGCGGTTGCCTGGTACAATATCAGCAACATAGGCAGCAGTAGCGGTTGGTTTAAAGCCTGTGGAAAAACCATGGAAAAACCTTAACCACAGGAATCCGGAGATCGTTGTTAACAAAGGGTACAGCAGGCCACAAACTACGCATACCAGCGACCCAACAGCCATCACTGGCACTCTTCCAATCTTATCGGTTAGTTTACCACTAAAGGGCCGCGAAATCCCGGCAGTCAGTGTAAATAATGCAATGATGTAGCCTTTAAATTCTGCTCCTCCAAGACTTTCCAGGTAAGCAGGCAGTTCAGGGATAAGCATATTGAAACTAGCCGAAAACAAAAAAGAACTCATACAGAGCAGCCCAAACTGAATGTTGTAAATGGGGTGGCGAAGATCAGACATAGAAAATCCGGATGTGACGCAAAAGTAGAAAAAAGAAAAAGAGCGGAGAACATGGAAAAAACTATAGGTGACGTTTAATTCGGAAACAAGATGGGAATTGCAAATAGCGGTGGAAATATCCTTGATCATTGTTTCTTTCTTTATTCTTTAATGAATAGAGAAATAAGGCCCGTAATCAGTAGTTTTGCCGCGCACAATATCCATCAATGCAGAAATACAGGTTTATCACGCTATTATTATTACTTCTTACAGTTCAGATATCTTACGGGCAAAGTAGTTCTGAATTAAAAAAACGAAAGGTTGCTATCAACCGGGAAATTGAGTCTCTGAAAAAAACCCGCAGTAAAATCGACAAGAACAAGAAACTTTCGCTGGCGCAGATAAATTTACTGAATGCTCAAATAAAGCTCAGGGAGGAGAAAATTGGAACAATAAATTCTGAGATCAAAATTCTGGACAATAAAATATCAACAAATACTTCTGAGGTACAATCATTACAGACAGATCTGAGCCGATTAAAAAAAGAATATGCAAACATGATATTGTTTGCCTTCCGCAACCAGGGATCTTATAATAAGCTGATGTTTATTTTCGCTGCAAAGGATTTCAATCAGGCATACATGAGATTGAAATATATCCAGCAAGTTGGAAGGTTCCGAAAATCACAAGCAAAATATATAATGACCACTCAGGTCACTCTTAAGAAGCAAATCTCCATTCTGGACAAAAACAAAAAGGAAAAGAGCCATCTTCTCACTGACCAGCTTACGGAAAAGCAGACACTAGGAAAGGACAAAGATCAGCAATCTAAGATACTCAACAGTCTGACAAAGCAGCAACGGACATTACAGCAGCAGCTGGCTAAAAAACAAAAAGAGGCATCCAGCCTTAATAGTGCAATTCAGGCTGCCATCCGGAAAGAGATTCTTGCTGAACAGCGCAAAGCTGCTGAAAGAGCGCGCCTTGCAGAGAAGGCACGACTTGCGAAACTGGCGGCAGCTAAAGCAAAAGCAAGTACCAAAGCTCCGGCATCGTCCACATCACCAAAGCCTGTGGCAAAAATTGCCAGCGGATCTTCAGTGCTGGCTTCAAGCCCGGAAGATGCGAAGTTATCATCGAGCTTCATGGGCAACAGGGGGCGACTGCAAAAGCCCGCACAAGGTATTGTCACTCAGGGATTTGGGCAGTATAAATACAAATCGAATGTGACCCTGTTCAATCCCGGAATCAATATAAAAACTGCAGCGGGCGCAGCGGTATATGCCGTTTTCGACGGCCAGGTTAGCCAGGTATTTATGGTATTAAATAACTATGCAGTTATGATAAGGCATGGCGAATATTTCACGATATATTCAAAACTAAAAAGCGTGAGCGTTTCTGCCGGACAGAAAGTAAATACCCGCCAAAACATAGGAACTGTGGCCAGTGATCCTGCTGAAGGCATAAGTGAAATGCAATTTCAAATCTGGAAAGGCAAAAGCCCTATAGACCCGTCAGGGTGGGTGCGGTAGCCACGCCAAAGCCATACTTCTGAAGCTTTCAAAATTCCCATGAAATTAACGTAACTTTTAGATTAATTTAATGTCTATGCTTAATAATTGTATTTTTGCACGATTTTTAATTGATCAAGATGCCGATTCGAGAACAAAGTGCCGTTGTAACACTGTGGAAAAACAACTGGCAGTCAACAGATTATAGAAGAAAACTAATTTCTGGTTTAATAATTATTTCATTTATTCTTATTTCCCTTCCGTTTTTCTATCAAGCAATAGAACATAGAAACGGAATAAAATTCAACGACTATCTTCTCCAGTGGCTCCCTGCATATGACCTCTCTCTTTTTATTTTCGTGACGATTTGGTCTATGGCACTACTTACATTTCATCGGTTCAGGCAGGATCCCCAGATTTTTTTAACATTTTTATGGGGATTCATTCTGATAAACCTGTCCAGATTTGTTTCAATAGGGCTCGTTCCGCTAAACCCTCCTGATAGTCTTGTTGCAATTCATGATCCCATAAGCAATTACTTCTACGGACCTAAATTTATCACAAAAGACCTATTTTTCTCCGGGCACACGTCAGCAATGTTCCTCATGTTTTTATGCCTTAAGAAAAAAGCGGACAAACTTTTAGCATTAATAGCAACGGTATTGATTGGAATAGCCGTACTTATTCAGCACGTTCATTACACCATGGATGTGTTTATGGCACCACTAATTACGTATTTCTTATGGGCAGCTGCCAGAAAAATCGTGGAATCCTGATCAGGATTTAAAGTTCTTATCGATCAGCAGCTGGATAACACCATCCACGAGACCTACCCGCGGTACATAGATTTGCTTTACCCCTCCCCATTTCATCACCGTAAGATATATTTCGGCAGCAGGGATTATTACGTCGGCCCTGTCCGAATTAAGCCCTAATACATTTATCCGATCTTTAAGTGAAAAGGAGTTCAGATAGTTGTACAATGACTGGAGTTTTGTAAAGGAAAGCGGATCATTGTCCTTGCCTTCCGCCATTCTAAATAGCTTGTTAATATTTCCTCCGGTACCTATTCCGGAAAGATTTTTATAGTTCTGCACCTTATCCTTTACCCATTCTTTCATTTCCGACCACGTTTCATCCTTATCCTGATTGTCCAGAATGCGTATCCCACCCAGGTTAAAGGATCGGGAAGCGATCATTTCACCGTTACTAAAGACAGATAGCTCGGTACTACCTCCGCCTACGTCGATATACAAATAGTTTTTCTTTCGTTCCAGACTTAACTCGATATGACTGGCATAAATTATATTCGCTTCCCGCTGCCCCTCCACGATTTCAAGCTCGATTGATGCCTGTTTCTTTATTTGCTGAACGATATTCTGGCCATTCTTTGCTTCCCTCATTGCTGAAGTTGCACATGCCATATAATCACTAACCTTATAAACATCCATCAGGTTACGAAAGGCTATCATAGTCTTAACGAGTTCTTCTGTTTTCTTCTCGGAGATTTGTTTTTCAAGAAAAGCATCATCACCAAGACGGAGAGGCACCCGTATTAACGTATTCTTTTTAAATGAAATTTCCTTATCGTTTTGGATAATATCAGCGATAAGAAGCCTTACAGCATTTGATCCGATATCTATTGCGGCGTATCTCAATGGTTTATTTCTTATATTTCAGGTATGTATAAATATCAAGCTGAGCCCGGTTTTGGGTCTTGGTCCTGCCCCTCTTGTAGCGGTTGTTATTCAGTTGATTTATTTCTCTGGCCTTGGTATTGTCCTTTAGCTGTATATTGATGATATCCCGGATTTCCGATTTTACGAGAGGGTCTAGAATTGGAAATCCTACTTCAACCCGATGATCCAGATTACGCGCCATTAAATCGGCTGATGAAAGAAAAACAATTTCGTCTCCGTTATTGCCAAAAATCCAGACCCTGGCGTGTTCAAGAAACCGGTCGATTATACTAATCACTTCTATGTTTTCGCTGTACCCGGGAACACCCGGAACAAGACAGCACATGCCCCTGATTATCAGGTTTATTTTTACACCCGCATTGTTAGCATCATAAAGCTTAGAGATCATATCTTCGTCAGTAAGGCTGTTCATTTTCAAAATGATATAAGCAGTATTACCTGATTTAGCTACCTTAATCTCTTTATCTATAAGATCATAAATCTTTTGACGGCTTTCAAGCGGTGACACTACAAGATTTTCGAATCCCCGATAAAACACTTTCTTTTGAAGACCATCAAACAACTTTACTAATTCGGTGGTAATGGCAGGATTTGCAGTAAATACACTATGATCGCAATAAAGAGAAGCGGTTTTTTCATTAAAATTACCGGTTGCCAGGTTCGCGTAGTATGCTTTCTTTCCCTTTTCTACCCTCGTGACCAGGCATATTTTGGAATGAACTTTATAATCCAGCATACCATAATTCACTTCTATCCCTTCATCTTCCAACCGGTTAGTCCAGAAAATATTTGCCTGCTCATCAAAACGCGCTTTTAATTCAAGAAGACAATTAACTTTTTTTCCATTTTTGGCGGCGTTAATCAGTGCATGTATAACCCGTGAATTTTCGGCGAGTCGGTATAGGGTAATATTTATTTCCCTGACTTTTGGGTCGATTGCCGCTTCTCTCAGGAAGTGTATGATATAATCGAATGATTGATAGGGCAGGTTAATGAGAAAATCGCGTTTAGCAATCTGTGCAAAAATACTGCTAACGCTTGAAAAGTTATTTACCGGCAAGGGCGAAATCCTTGGATACTCCAATTCCGGACCGCCAACATTAGGAAAACTTATAAAATCTTTAAAGTTATGATATCGGTTTCCCGGAATAAGCCCGTCTGCCGAAAGGTCCAGTTCTGCTACCAAATGCGTCAGCATGTCCAGAGGCATATCAGAGTCGTAAAGCAGGCGCATAGGCTTTCCCTTGCCCCGTTTCTGGAGACTTTTTGAGAGTGCATCAATAAACTTCTCACTTACATGCCTGTCCAGATCAAGCTCTGCATCACGTGTAAGCTGAATCGAATAAGCTTCAATGGCATCATAGTCAAAAATAAAGAATATATCATCCAGACAGTACCTTACGATATCATCAATAAGAGTAATAAATTTTAAATTATTGGTCTCTGGAAGAACAATAAACCGATTTGAACCATCAGTTGGAATCTCAATTAACGCATACTTGTGCTTCTCTTTGTTTTTGAGTTTAGTAAGCTTAACAAAAAAATAAATAGCTCTGTCTTTCAGTTGAGGAAAGGGTTTTTCCCTATCAATCATTACCGGAACAAGCGTAGATAAAACCTTATTCCTGAAATAATCTCTGACGAAATGCCCCCTGGACACATTCATTTGCTTCTCGCTAATAATGAATATCCTCTGACGCTCAAGTTCCTTTACTATATCATCTTCGTACAGATGGTTGAACTTACGCTCCTGACGAACTACAATAGTTTTAATCTGGTTTAATGTCTTACGCGGATTATAGCCTAAAATTTCCTTTGACTTTGTATTCAAATTGGATAGACGGCTCAATGTTGCAACCCTTACCCTGTAGAATTCGTCCAGATTAGACGAAAAGATCGCCAGAAAGCGAATACGTTCGACGAGTGGAACTGTTTTATCCGCAGCTTCCTGCAATACCCGGTCGTTAAATGATAACCAACTAACCTCACGATTAATAAGCGGAATATTCTTTGGCATTTAGTATAAATAAACAGTCCCGCACCTAACGGACGGGACTGTAAAAATCTCAATTATATATTAAGTTAATATTAAAATCACATTAAGTCTGCTTCTTAATTAAACAACATCTTTACAAATTAGTTTTTTCAGATGCTTCAGAATCACCATTTCCAGCTACTATTTCTGCCCCAGTTGGAGCTGAATTCACCTTGACATTAGTTCTCGGAACCGAAGCCACTTTTGAACGGGGCGCTTTCGCAGCGGGAGCAGCTTTTCTGGCTGAAGTTGAAACCTTAGATGGCTGCGAAGAGGACGTACCCGGTTTAGATTTTACTGGTTTCGCGGCCGTCTTGTCAGCAGAAGCCTTTGCTGGTGCTGGTTTTGCAGCCGGTTTAGCAATAACCGTTTTTGTGACCGTTGGCTTGACCGAAGCACTTTTACCTGCCCCTCTCCTTCCTGTTGCCTGGGATTTTGCAGCGGCTGCTGTTACTGCTTTTGCAACAACTTTTTCAGCTTTCACTACTGCTGACGTTACTGCTCTCTTCGGCGTAGTAAGTTGCTTTTTTTGCTTTTTTGTACGTTCTTTCTTATTGCTCTCAATCTTTTCTTCTACAGCAATTTTAACATCATGATATTTATCTGAAAGCTTTTTGGCTAACGAACGACTCGTCTTTTTTATCTCTTTAGTTAACTTCTCTGCATTCAGGCCTAAACCTTTTAATGCTTCCAGAAACTTATCGGAAATGGAAGTTTCCAATTCTTTTTTTACGGTGCGCTTTGAAACTTTTTTTACCGCTTTCTTAGATGTTTTTCCTTTATTTGCTTTCATGATTTAAGGTTTCTTTAAAGACTTAACTTAAAGTGATTAGGTTAAATATATTAACAAAAGTTTTATTAACCAATAGAATAATAATTATGCCAACATTTGATATCGTAAGTAAGATTGACGGGCAGACTCTCGACAATGCTATAAATACTGCAAAAAAGGAAATCCTTAACAGGTATGACTTTAACGATTCAAAAAGCAGTGTCGAATTAGATAAAAAAACCAATGAAATAACAGTAATTACGGAAAACGATATGCGTCTGAAAGCTATTCAGGACGCCATCATTTCCAGGATGGTAAAACATAATCTTGATCCTGGCAGCATGGACTTGGGCAAAGAAGAGTATGCTTCAGGCAACATGCTACGAAAAGAGATAAAGATCAGAGAAGGTATAGATAAAGAAACCGCAAAAAAAATCGTTAAAAGCATTAAAGATAGCGGTCTGAAAGTGCAGGCATCAATTATGGACGATCAGGTTAGGGTGCAGGCGAAAAAAATCGATGACCTGCAGGCAGTTATCGCCCTTTGCAGGAAAGAAGATTTCGGGCAGCCGCTGCAATATATTAATATGAGGAATTAGTGTGACCGCAGTCTGTGCTATTGTTAATGGCTAATTTTAGATGTTAGTTATTTGGCAATTTTTACCTAAAAATCATACCTCAATCAAACTGTTTTCACGTCCTTTTTGTCAAAATCATGAATATCAGTGATGTAGCCGTTCTGTACCAAAAATTCGAACAGGTGTTTTGCTTCTTTTGAAACAGGCATGTTTTTCGTCGTGATGATTTGATTGTTGGTCTTATCGAGGTAAGGGTAAGCATATAGTTTAGCTTTCTTACTGAAAAGGTCACTTATATACGCGAGTAATTCATCAGTATAATTCTCGCCATAGTTTTCGGAATTAAAAATATTCTTCAGGTTGGCGATATTAGTGGAGATCCCTACACTCTTTGGATTACATCTGGAAAGATACTGCGCAAGTTTATGGTTACGTGCAAAATCTGACACGATTACGTGATTCCCGGTAGCGCATAATTCTTCTGCCCGCCTGGCAAACTGCTCAAGCTCCTCATTTCCAATCACCGAATCATCAAGGAAATTCGTCATAAGGACCTCTATTAACACGACTATGTTTTGGTCGTCGACTTTCTGGGACCTTTTAAACTGTTCAACGGCGCGATTAAACAGATCAAAATTCGGGGTGGATTTCTGTCCGTACTTCGTGCGAAGAATCATCACATCTTTCTTGTAGAGAACATCCTTAGATTGTCTTGCTTCTCCTTTAGGATCGAATATAGCCGCTCCGGAAAATCCCTTGGCTATGAGATACAGATTAACCAAACGATCATTAGCATTTTTGAACTGCGGGCCGCTTATGCTGATGAGGTCGATCTCAACGGAGCCTATGGATAGATTATCTACAAGAGATTCAATCATGGCCTGCATATCGTCAGCATAATAATATGCAGCATAAACCAAATTTACTCCCAATACTCCTAACACATTTTGCTGGAGATTAGAGTCGCTGTCAAGAAGCCTGACATGAAAAACTATATCGTTAGGCTCTCCGCCTGGAGTTAGTTGAAAGCGAATGCCGAGCCAACCATGAGGGTCATTTGTTTTATTGAAGTTTAAAGTGGTAACGGTGTCAGCGAATGCAAAAAAAGTTTTATTCTCGTATTGAGGGCCATGCAGCCGTTCGGATAATAAACCGAACTCATGCCGGATCATTTTATCAAGTCTCGACTCGGAAACATATCGGCCGGATTCCTCTGCGCCATATATGGAATTACTAAATACCATGTCGTATGCAGACATTGTTTTGGCAATAGTACCTGAGGCAGCACCTGCTGTAAAAAAATTTCGGGCAACTTCCTGACCGGCTCCAATTTCGGCAAATGTGCCATAGATTGCTTCATCCAGGTTAATTTTAAGCGCTTTCCGCTTATTCTCTAAAATTTCTCTCGGCATAAGGCAAATCTACAATTTTTGAACCTGCCGGAATAAAAAAAGAAAAGGTGACCTGTTACCAAGCCACCTTTCTAATCAACAAACCTAAACCTAGCCTTTATTATTTTACTGATATTTCTCTTACCTGCATTATTGCTTCTTCTTTTTTACAGATCTTCAGCGAGAGAATACCGTCTGTGTATTCCGCCTGAATATTTGCCTGATCGGCAGACTCCGGAAGAGTAAATGAACGCGAAAAAGAGTTGTAATTAAATTCTTTTCTGGTATAGCTCTTCAAAGCAGGCTCTTCTCCCCGCTCTTCTATTTTATCTACCTTAACGGTTAATTCATCTTTTTCTACTGCAATCCTAAAGTCTTCTTTTTTTAATCCTGGCGCGGCAATCTCAATTAGAAACTCACTTTCTTTTTCTGCGATGTTCACTGATGGAATTCGTGACATTACGCTCTTTGGAAAGTAAGGTTGCTGGTGGATAACCGAACCTAGTACGTTCGAGAATGGCGATGTCAAAGCACCATATTTTTGTCCGTTGGTGAATTTTACTAAAGTCATTTAAATATCTCCTATTGTTAGTAACTATTTTCCAATCTAATGAACAATAGGTATACCATGGTGTTATCATTAAAGTATACAGAGACTTTAATGTCAAACTGGCAATAATTATTAATCTTACACGACAAAACGGCATGTGCACAATAGAGGGATATCACTACAAAACGTCAATTCCGATCCGGTTCGCTGATATTGATTCATTCGGTCATGTTAATAATGCGACATATTTAACCTATTTCGAGATAGCAAGATCCGTCTACTGGAAAGAAATTATTAAGTGGGATTGGAAAAGTGTCGGGATAATAATCAGAAAATCGGTGGTAGAATATTTGAAACCGATTTCACTTGAAGATGAAATTTACGCATATGTACGTACCTCCCGGGTAGGCAACAGCAGTTTTGATGTAGAGTATATATTGGTAAAAAAGACTAACGGCAAAGAAGAAATTTGCACCACAGGTTTAACAAGTTGTGTCGCTTTTGACTACAGCCTTAACAGGTCAACGCCTATACCTGGCTACCAGAAAAATAAAATGAAAGAATTCGAAGCCCTTACTGTTCTATCACCAGAATTTCAGGTATAGCGAGGAGTTTTTCGGTTAGAAGCTGAAATCGCTTCTTATTGCCCCTTACTTCAAAAATTGCTATTAACTGGCTATCTCTTTTAGAAAGGTGTTTTACGTTGACTGTAAGCTTCTCATTTTTAATCATATCGATGATCAGGCTGATATTCGTAAGCTTATCGTCTCTAAAATTAATGCGATAGTTGCTTTTATGATTTATAGAGTCGAGTTGAAACTCGATTTGTGCAAATCCACTGAGTACTATTAAAATAATGGCGGTTAGCAGATAGGCCAGGTTATAGTCCCGTAACCCAATTAACATACCAATGGCTGCTGAAACCCAGATAACTGCGGCAGTAGTTAAACCCTTGACGTTAAAATTCTCTTTAAAAATAACGCCCGCTCCTATAAATCCGATGCCTGTAATAATATTAGCTGCTATCCGATCGTCGCTCCCGCCAATCCTTTGGGATGCCATTGTAAAGATCGTTGAGCCCAAACATATTAATACGATTGTTCTGAGGCCTGCCGATTTGTTTTGATATTCCCTTTCCACGCCGAGCAATCCTCCGCATAACACTGAAACAAGCATTGTGGTCAAATCATTCCAATCTATTTCCATCGTTAAAATATTTTACCGGGGTTAAGTATTCCTTTTGGGTCAAAAACGGCCTTTATTCCACGCATTAAATTTAAATGGATATCATTATATTTAATATTCATGAACTCCCGCTGAACCAGTCCTATACCATGTTCTCCCGAAATGGTACCGCCAAGCGAAACGGTGAGCTCAAAAATTTCGCGGATACCTTCTTTCAGCTTCGTGTTCCAGTCCGAATCGCTCATATTTCCTTTGATGATATTGACATGCAAATTGCCGTCACCTGCATGCCCGTAACATACAGAGTCGAATCCGAAACGTGATCCGATCTCCTTTATTCCACGAATGAGCTTAGGCAGCTCAGCACGGGGAACTACTGTATCTTCTTCTTTGTAAATTGAGTTTGATTTTACTGAATGCGGCATCGCCCGTCTCATCCTCCAGATCGCATCCTTTTGGGCAGACGTATCCGCGACCAACACCTCCGTACATCCATGTATTTCCAGCACCTGGTTAATTTTCTCTGCGTCCATCATTAGCAGATCCGCGTCGTTCCCATCAAGCTCAATCATCAAAAAGGCTTTTGCTTCAGGTTTGAGATCGAATTGAAAGTGATCGTATTCAATGACCCATTCAATTCCTCTTCTTTCCATAAACTCGAGCGTAGAGGGTACAATGCCAGTCATAAATATCGAAGATACCGCAGCGCATGCTTCTTCATTTGACGGAAATGAGGCTAGCATTACCAGGTTTTCAGTAACGCGCGGAACTAATTTGAGCACCACCTTAGTTATAATACCTAATGTGCCTTCCGACCCTATCAATAACTGTGTAAGATTATATCCGGCTGCGTATTTAAGAGTATTGGCTCCTGTCCATATAATTTCCCCGTCGGGAAGTACAACTTCAAGGTTTAAAATGTATTCACGAATAGTTCCATATTTGACAACCCGTGGGCCGCCGCTACCCAGGGCAATGTTTCCGCCTATAAAACATGAACCTTTGCTTGAGGGGTCAACTGGATAGAGTAAACCTTTTTCTGCCGCCGCATTCATTAACTCTTCAGTAATAACTCCGGGTTCGAGTGTGGCCTGAAGGTTCCTTTCGTCAATCTCAATAATCTTGTTGAATTTCTCCATAGAAATTAGCAAACCTCCATAAACAGCTAGCGCCCCTCCGCTAAGACCTGTCCCGGCTCCGCGGGGCGTTACCGGAATCATATTTTCAACGCATAATTTCATCAATCGGGAAATTTCTTCCGTATGGGCAGGACAAACTACCACCTGAGGATAAAACCTCAAATCTTCAGTCTCATCGTGCGCATATTTCTCAAGTTGGGTCCGTTCGGAGAAAACGTTATTCGATCCAACTATTTCCGAAAATTGCTGGAGAAGTTCTTTTGTAATAGTATTATATTTCATCTTAGCGATTATAATTAACTTCAATCGCTGAACTCTTAACCTGGCCGCCTAACGGCGGATACATTTTGCGAATTAGCACACGGATCGTTTTAACAGCAAGAAATTCATGCCTGATTTGTTCCAGTATTGCATGGGCAACCGTTTCCAGCAGTTTCCGGGGAGTTTTCATTTCGTTCGAAATGATCTGAAATATTTTTTCGTAGTTTACTGTATTAGAAATGTCATCTTCACCCGCGGTAAAAACTTCGAGCTCAGTATCAACATCTACTATGAATTCTGTACCGAGAATTTGCTCTTCAGGATAATAACCGTGGTATGCAAAAAATCGCACACCTTCTAAACTTACTTTTTGCCTGATCGTTCCCATAACACAAAAATAATGTATTTTGAGCATAGTGTTGATTTTCCTTATATTCGGCTGACAAAATCCAGACTATGCTTAAAATCAGTTGCATCACCACCAGCTTAATATTTTCAACTCTAATAGTAATTGCTCAGAGTAGAAATCCCAAAGACACCGAAGTGTGGACTCCGGTACCTAAAATCGTATCCGCACCGGTGGATTTGCAAATTGCTCCTGCCGATGCCATTATTCTTTTCAACGGCAAAAATCTGGATGAATGGGTAACTGTTAAAGACAAGTCTGTGGCGAAATGGACGGTTTCAGACAATATGTTCACGGTAAAAAAAGGTACCGGCAACATTCAAACGAAACGTGAGTTCACTGATTATCAGCTTCATATTGAATGGAAAATACCGGTGAATATTACCGGTGAGGGCCAGGGCAGGGGAAATAGCGGAGTATTTCTTGCTTCTACGGGCACTGGCGATGGCGGATATGAATTGCAGGTTCTTGACTCCTATAATAATGTCACATACAGTAACGGTCAGGCGGGAAGTATTTACAAACAATTCATTCCTTTAGTGAATGCGTCCAGAAAGCCGGGAGAATGGCAGTCATATGACGTGGTGTGGAAAGCACCGGTATTTAATGACGATGGGTCTTTAAAGTCGCCAGCAAGGGTTACAGTTCTTCACAATGGGGTCCTGATTCAAAACAATATTGAGCTTAAAGGTGAGACAGCTTATATAGGTGCACCTGTGTACAAAAAACATGGCCCTACCCCTATTAAATTGCAGGATCATGGTGATCCAAGTCCGGCTATAAGTTTCAGGAATATCTGGGTGAGGGAATTATAGTTTAGTTTACGCTTTAACCCAAACCAATTAATTCGCTGCGGATTGCTGTCCCGAATGGTGCAACAGGCACTTTTGCAATTTACATCGATCAGCAACCACTATTTAAAATAGTTCTTCAGGAGTTCCCCGGCTAAGGGCGCAAGCGGAACCTGCGGCTTTACTTGCAGCCTTGTTTGTAGTCTACAGGAGTAACCTTAATCGGGTCACACCATATAAAATAAAGGTGCGGGAGCAGCTTTCGGAGATTTAAGTTTTCTATTCTTCCTTGCATTATCAGCCTGAACTTTTGCCTAGAAAATATCAGAGCGGAGATTAAGGTTACAAGGGTTTTCATTTGCTGTGTTGTTTTGTTGATCAAAAACAATTCAGTTCATAGGTTGCATTAAACTTCTTACTCCTGTGGTAAGACCATGCAAACCATTTCAATCCTCGAATGTTCAATAAAAATAAAGCGTTGATATATGAGAGCAATCTGGAAAGGTTCAATTGGATTTGGCCTGGTCAACATTCCTGTAAAACTATATTCTGCTGTCCAGAAGAGCAGCCTGGATATGGACATGCTTGATGGCAGGGACCATTCCAGAATAAAATTTCAACGCATCAACGAAAAGACACGCAAAGAAGTTCCTTATGAGAAGATTGTAAAAGGTTATGCGCTAAACGACGATTACGTTATTATAGACGACCAGGATTTTGAAGACGCGAGCCCTAAAAAAACCAAAATGATCGAGTTGGAAAATTTCGTCAGTATGGCTGAAATCAATCCCATCTACTATGAAACTTCCTATTATACGGAACCGGAAACCCAGGGACGCAAAGCCTATGCCCTACTGCTACAGGCACTTCTTAAATCAAAAAAAGCGGGAATAGGACGTTTTGTACTTCGCAGTACCGAGAACCTGTGCGTTTTACATCCTCTGGAAAATGTTATCGTAATAAGCAAAATCAGGTTTGCCGAGGAGATTAGATCGACGGAAGAAATCCTTATTCCGACGGATATAAATATTAACAAGAAGGAACTTGATGTTGGTCTGGCACTAATAGATCAATACACGTCGAAATTCAAGATCGACCAATTCAAAGACGAATATACCAGCGATCTGTTAAAGATCATCAAAGCAAAGGCTAAGGGCAAAAGGCCGTCGATCAAGAAGCTCAAACCGGAAAAGGCGTCAAATGATGATTTGTACTCTCAATTAATGGAAAGTCTTAGTTCCCGTAAAGGGGCTTAGAAAACTAATTATATAAATTCAAAAATAAACCAAGTATCACCCTAAAAAAGATGAAAAGATATATTTTATTCGGTTTTTTATCCGGCTCACTGTTTCTTGTAAATGCATGTGCAGTAAATCCTGTAACAGGGAAAAAGCAACTTGTACTCATGTCTGAAGCCCAGGAGATTGCCATGGGGAAAGAGGCAGACCCGCAAATTATTGCTCAGTACGGTCTTTATGAAGACAAGAATCTTCAGGATTTTATTACACAAAAGGGCAAAGCTATGGCTGCGGTGTCGCATCGTCCAAACCTGGAGTATCAATTCAAGATAGTAGATTCTGAAGTAGTGAATGCATTTGCTGTCCCAGGCGGATATGTTTATTTTACCAGAGGAATAATGGCTCATTTTAACAATGAGGCTGAATTTGCCGGGGTGCTGGGCCACGAAATAGGACACATAACAGCACGGCATACTGTATCACAACAAGCAAAAACCATGCTTGGACAAGTGGGCTTGATTGGAAGTATGATACTTGTTCCGCAACTGGGCCAGTTAGCTGAGCCCTTATCGCAAGGATTAGGCGTGTTATTTTTAAAGTTTGGAAGAGATGCTGAAAGGCAGTCCGATGATCTTGGAGTGGAATATTCTTCGAAGATAGGTTATGATGCCCGTGAAATGGCTGGATTCTTTAATACGCTTCAGCGTAAAAGTGCCGGATCAGAGAGGGCTGAACTTCCTGACTTTTTATCCACACACCCGAATCCCGGAGACAGGAACGTGGCCGTTAATAATCTTTCCGTTGAATGGAGAAATAAGTTGAATCTTACAAATCCTCAGGTTAACCGTGAGTCATACTTAAGAAAAATTGATGGAATTATTTATGGTGAAGATCCCAAGGGAGGTTATCTGGAAAATAATGTATTCTATCATCCGGTACTTAAATTACAATTTCCTGTTCCACAGGGCTGGAGCTATGAAAACACGCCGCAGCGCGTACAGATGGCACCTAAAGACGGCCGTGCTTTGATGATGATGACATTTGCTCCGGGGAAAACTCTGGATGAGGCTGCAAATACGGTGGTTCAGCAGAATAACCTGCAGGTCCTTGAGTCTAACAGGGTAACTGTAAATGGTTTGAATGCACTGGCACTTGTTGCAGACGTTAAACCCCAACAGCAGGGACAGGCTTCAACTGCAAGAACTTTAACTTATCTGATTGAATACGGAGGAAATATTTATATGCTTTTGGGAGCATCATCACCCGCCGATTTCAACAACTATTCTCAGATCTTCTCGCAGACAATGCGAAATTTCCGACAGCTAACTGATCCTCAAAAGATCAATAAACCTGCTGATAGAGTCAGAATTAAGACAGTGAGACAAGCAGGGACTTTACAACAGGCTCTTACCAGTTACAATGTACCGCAAAAACGCCTCGAGGAAATATCTATTCTGAACGGCATGAATCTGACTGACAGAGTTGCTCAGGGTTCGCTAATCAAAGTTATCGAACCATAAAACCAAAACGCAAAAGCCCGGATATTTAAAATATCCGGGCTTTTGCGTTTTTTACCGCCTCAGCAATGATGCCGGCGTTTTAAACATCATTCTCACGTTCTACCTTTTTAGTTACCGTAACACGGTCAGTA
>JAZKHM010000072.1:0-4255 GCA_040385405.1 Bacteroidota bacterium
CAACATGAAAGCTATACTTTATGTTTTATTGATTTCTTTTATACTTCAGAATTGTGTCAATAGTGGACCCAGAGAATCAATGTCAGTTTCAAATGGAGACAATCCTGTGGGCCTGCGAAATAACATTAAGTTCAAAGATATGCTTGGTGTGAATGTATATGAATGGAATTTTTTACAGGATCCTAATTCGCCGGGTAAAAACTCGACCATTTACGAGCCGAAGATGTCTTTAATTAAGTCTTTCAGCGGAGTTCGTCATTATTTGGATTGGGAGAAGCTTGAGGATAGTCCGGGCAGTTATACGTTCAATCCCACGCGTCGGGGCGGTTGGAATTATGATGCGATTTACGAGCGTTGCAAACGTGATGGAATACTTGTCCTGGCCTGTCTGAAGGAAGCACCAAACTGGCTTTATAATACGTATCCTGAGGGTCAGCGAGATGCAAATAATGTACCTGCTCCTTATGGATCTAACCTTGAAGATCCAGCCTCTTATATTGCCCAGGCGAAAGTAGCGTTTCAATTTGCTGCCCGTTATGGATCAAACAAGAATGTAAATCCTTCCCTGTTGAGTGTAAATTCAACACCGCGTTGGACACTTGACCCGGTGAATGAGGTTAAGATTGGCCTTGACCTGATTAAATATATCGAAGCGGATAATGAGCGTGACAGATGGTGGTTGCCTAATAAGCGTGGATTTCAGACCGGCCGTCAGTATGCGGCACATTTATCAGCTTTTTATGATGGCCATAAAGGTCAGCTTGGCAAGAATGTGGGGGTTAAAAATGCAGATCCTACCATGAAAGTAGTTATGGGGGGGCTTGCAAAAGCAGATGTCAGTTATGTGAAGGAGATGATTGATTGGTGTAAGGAGAATCGTGGCTACCGTTCAGACGGTTCTGTTGACCTGTGTTTTGATGTGATTAATTATCACCTGTATTCCAATGATAATAAATCCACGCAGTGGGGAGAGGCCACCCGCGGTGTAGCTCCCGAATTGAGTGAAATTAGCAGGGTTGCTGATGAGTTTACCCAATTATCGATAAAGCATGCGGGTAATATAGATGTGTGGATGACTGAGGCCGGCTATGATGTTAACCCCGGGAGTCCGCAGCGTGCCATTGCGATCGGCAGCAAATCGGCGTTGATAACACAGGCTGACTGGATATTGAGATCATCCTTATTATATGCCCGTCATGGTATCAAGAAGGTTTTCTACTACCAGTTATTTGACGATAATGCAGCAAATCCGATCCAGTATGGTTCTTCGGGCCTTGCCGATGGGCTTAAACGTCGCCCGGCAGCAGATTATATTCTGCAGTCGTCTAAATTAATGGGCGAATATATTTATAAAGAAACGCTGAGCCGGGACCCCTTAGTAGACGTTTATGTTCTTGGCTCCAGGAAAATGTATGTTCTGGCTATCCCGGATGAAAAAGACCGTAAAGGAAGTTATGAACTTAATCTCCCGGGTGCTAAATCAGCCACGATTTATACCCCTCAGGCAGGTGCCGATGCGATGAGTTCCAAAAAGGTGAATACTTTTGGCGGTAAACTCGTAGTTGGAGTTACAGAGACACCTGTCTTCGTCCAGGCTAACGAGTAATCTAAAGAAACTTCTCGCTGAAATATCCTTTCTTTTATCTTAATTTTCCTTTCTCCACCTGAAATCTTACTGCACTAGAATTAAGAAAGATCACTGTACAATTAAACATTGGAAATGTTTTAAAAAAATGTAACTTTTTTACTGAAAAGGGGTAGACTCGCTGAAACAAAATAACCTTAACAGTAAAAATTTATGAAGTTACTAAAGACAATTATTCCAGTTTTCGCTTTACTATCCGTATCAGTATCCTGTAAAAAGGATCTGGAAAAGTTCAGCCAAATTGAAGTATTGGAAGAATCTAAGGCGGTAGAATCGGGCATCAAACTAAACGACATGTTTGGTGTAAACACCTACGAATGGAATTTTTTACAGGATCCTAACTCACCCGCAGTGGGCTCGACCATTTACGAGCCGAAGATGTCTTTAATTAAGTCTTTCAGCGGAGTTCGTCATTATTTGGATTGGGAGAAGCTTGAGGATAGTCCGGGCAGTTATACGTTCAATCCCACGCGTCGGGGCGGTTGGAATTATGATGCGATTTACGAGCGTTGCAAACGTGATGGAATACTTGTCCTGGCCTGTCTGAAGGAAGCACCAAACTGGCTTTATAATACGTATCCTGAGGGTCAGCGAGATGCAAATAATGTACCTGCTCCTTATGGATCTAACCTTGAAGATCCAGCCTCTTATATTGCCCAGGCGAAAGTAGCGTTTCAATTTGCTGCCCGTTATGGATCAAACAAGAATGTAAATCCTTCCCTGTTGAGTGTAAATTCAACACCGCGTTGGACACTTGACCCGGTGAATGAGGTTAAGATTGGCCTTGACCTGATTAAATATATCGAAGCGGATAATGAGCGTGACAGATGGTGGTTGCCTAATAAGCGTGGATTTCAGACCGGCCGTCAGTATGCGGCACATTTATCAGCTTTTTATGATGGCCATAAAGGTCAGCTTGGCAAGAATGTGGGGGTTAAAAATGCAGATCCTACCATGAAAGTAGTTATGGGGGGGCTTGCAAAAGCAGATGTCAGTTATGTGAAGGAGATGATTGATTGGTGTAAGGAGAATCGTGGCTACCGTTCAGACGGTTCTGTTGACCTGTGTTTTGATGTGATTAATTATCACCTGTATTCCAATGATAATAAATCCACGCAGTGGGGAGAGGCCACCCGCGGTGTAGCTCCCGAATTGAGTGAAATTAGCAGGGTTGCTGATGAGTTTACCCAATTATCGATAAAGCATGCGGGTAATATAGATGTGTGGATGACTGAGGCCGGCTATGATGTTAACCCCGGGAGTCCGCAGCGTGCCATTGCGATCGGCAGCAAATCGGCGTTGATAACACAGGCTGACTGGATATTGAGATCATCCTTATTATATGCCCGTCATGGTATCAAGAAGGTTTTCTACTACCAGTTATTTGACGATAATGCAGCAAATCCGATCCAGTATGGTTCTTCGGGCCTTGCCGATGGGCTTAAACGTCGCCCGGCAGCAGATTATATTCTGCAGTCGTCTAAATTAATGGGCGAATATATTTATAAAGAAACGCTGAGCCGGGACCCCTTAGTAGACGTTTATGTTCTTGGCTCCAGGAAAATGTATGTTCTGGCTATCCCGGATGAAAAAGACCGTAAAGGAAGTTATGAACTTAATCTCCCGGGTGCTAAATCAGCCACGATTTATACCCCTCAGGCAGGTGCCGATGCGATGGGGACAAAAACTGTGCAAACCTCCGGAAATAAACTCAGAGTTGAGGTCAGCGAAACACCGGTGTTCGTCCAGGCTAATTGATGAAATAGGAATGATGATAGAATAGAACCTGCTTTTAGCAGGTTCTATTTGTTAATGGCACTTTATTTGATTAGTTATTCTTATCTATTAAAATGCTATGAAAATCTCAAATCTACTTCTTATCGTGCTTTTAAGTACGATTTACTCTTCTTGTAAAAAATCCACTCCAGCGGCTCCGAATGTCCCATTTCAGCCAGTTTCTTTTAAAGCGACTGAATACAAATATTTGGGTAGCTATGGAACGCTTGGTCAGCCTCTTGATTATAAGATTGCGCCGGATACGCTAAGTCCGACTCTGTTTAAATTCATTGACTCTATATTGCCGGCAGGTCAGGACGTAACAAAAACCAATCCCGGGCTGCTCTCCAGCAACTCTGACCTTAGTATGACCGAAAAATCAGAGGTCTTCATAACATTTGTTGCTGAAGGTGCCAGTCAACTTAATACCCTTGCTTTCTATTCTTATCCCACCAGCAATCCCCCAAGGAAGTCTGCAGATCTTCAGAATATTACTTATATGTTTCCTAATGCGTCTTTAGAAGGATGGGCCGGAGGCGGCTTAAAGCCAGGCGATAAAATAAAGATCGGAACTTTTGAAAAAGGTATGTCGATCGGATTTGTTCTGATAGAGAAAGGATGGGATAGTGCATCAGGAAAAGTGAATCCCGTTGGCAATCATTTTTGTTCAAATGAAATATTAAATCCGGAAACAGATCCCAACCTTAAAAAGCATACCGTATTAGTAAAATACCCTAAAGAAAATAAAATTTTTATAGGGTTCGAAGACATGATGAGGTCAGAACCTTCCTGTGATCATGATTTTAATGACATTATTATCTACGCCACAATAAA
>JAZKHM010000073.1:0-2284 GCA_040385405.1 Bacteroidota bacterium
GATTTCCACAAGGCGTACCAATATGGGGGATCCAGCTTTCCCGCCGACAGGCTGGTATCAGGTATGAAGTTTCGAGATTTACGAAAAGCGTACGCTTTCTGACATTTCTGAGAGTTAAGTTTATCGCGATAGGCCAGAGATTAGGTATATTTACCATTTTAAATTGCATTAAGCGACGGCCTGGTGGAATTAAAGAATAGGGAGTGTACAAAGGAGTTTATATATCCCAAATTTTGAAAGAAATTTACATGAAACCAGACATTAAAGGGTTAAGTGACATCATTCTTTTTGTAGATACGTTTTACTCTAAAGTCCAGAACGATGACCTTATCGGCCCTGTTTTTAATAATGTTATTAAGGATTGGCAGGCTCATCTGGATAAAATGTATATGTTTTGGAATGCAGCCTTATTTGGGGTCCCTGGTTTTAAAGGCAATCCCTTTGCTAAGCATGCACCGTTGCCAATTGAATTGAAGCATTTTGAAAGGTGGATACTACTTTTCAACGGGACTATTGATGAACATTTTGAAGGAGAGATGGCAGAAGACGCTAAGAAACGCGCGGGATTAATGGCCGCTATGTTTTTGAACCGTCTGGAGAATATGAAGGGCGGATCTGATAAAGTGGTCGTTTGATGGACGGTAAAATTGGGAATGAACGGGATATCTTAACTCAGGAGGATGTTGCTTTACTTGTAAACTCATTTTATGCAAAAGTGAGAGAAGATCATTTGCTTGGCGCGATCTTTAACGACGTGATTCAAGATAACTGGCCTGCACATTTAAAAAGAATGGTTGATTTCTGGTCGACCGTGCTATTATATACCAGGACGTACAAAGACGATCCTATGCCTAAACATTTACCTCTGCCGATTGGCAAAGAACATTTTGACCGGTGGCTTGCTTTATTTGACGAAACTATCGGGGAACACTTTCATGGCATTATTGCGGAAAATGCCAGGAAGCGGGCTGCCAGCATCGCTTCAATTATGCAGGCTGTAAAAGGCATACCGAAATAGACGAAGGAGTTATGCACCTTATAACAACAATCAGCTTAACCGTAAATTGCGATCGTGAAACATATCACTTAAAGACTTTTCCTAACGAATATCGAATCTCATGATGCTGATTCATGATAAGATTAGCCCTGAGGACTTCGGCGAGTGTTTAGGAATGGGCAAGTGTAGTACTTGTTTAATAGAGGTTACACCTGAAATAAATCTAAATTCCTTTAACAGGAATGAAGAAACAACACTGCTAAAAGCAGCAAATAATCCTGGGTTGAGACTGGCCTGCCAGATTTTAATTGATGAAAATATCGATGGGATAGTTGTTAATTTGATACGAAATTAAGACTTGTTATGTCCAGGACGAATCTCAGTTTATAGATCTATCTTTTGAGTTTTCTCAATGATCTCCTTGATCAGGATGTCCAGATCCTTAGTCGAGTCATAAATGTAATTCAACAGTTCAGCCTGGTCGACGCTGTCTTCATGATTTTTTAACAGGTCAATTAAACCCAGAATTCGAGCAACAGGAGCTCTGACAAGATGAGATTGGATCCAGGCAATTTCCCGTAATTTTTTATTTTGGTTTTCAATGGCCTGGATGTAGTTCATTCGCTCTGTTATATCATTTGAATTAAACAGAATACCCTCAATTGTTGGATCATCGAGCAAGTTAGTTGCAATAGTCTCTAACCAGCGGTATTGATTGTCATCAACTTTATATCTGAAGGGCGAATATTGCACCCGTTTTTCATTCACTAAACGCTTTGAAGTTTCTGTAACCCGTTTCAGGTCATCTTCATGAATCCGGTTGAATGGTGTAGTACCTATTAATTCTTCGTATTTTATTCCAAGTATAGTAGTGTAGGCCGGACTTAAATATTTGTAGTTACGGTTTTCATCCACAATGCTGATCAGGTCCGAACCTTCCTGGATTAGAGTTTTGAAACGATTTTCACTTAATTCTATTTTCTTGCGTGATATAACCTGCTCTGTTACATCTATTGCAAAGAAAAGAATACCATCGATTTGACCTTCACTATTCCGGTGAGCCTGATATATGAAATTCAAATAGGTATCAACTAATTTTCCGTTTCCATACAAATCCAGTTGCACAAGCATTTCATTTGCTGAAAATGTATTCCCAGTCTCATAAACGTTATCCAAAAACTTAAAAATGCCTTGTGCTTCCAATTCGGGTAAAACTTCTTTTACTGTTTTCCCGATTATATCTTTTTTCTTTATTAACTCTAAATAAAGGGGATTAGCGAGTTCATA
>JAZKHM010000074.1:0-3501 GCA_040385405.1 Bacteroidota bacterium
AACGTGAAAAAGATATTCGGATTAGTCGCATTCATTACCTTAATAAGTTCAGCGTCATACGCTCAGACTGCAAATTTAAACATCACTTTATCAGATATACTGTCGTTCACAGTAACACAGCCTGCTGCGCTTACTGTAAACTTTGATACAGAAGCAGAATATACCAATGGTATCACCGCTGTAGCGACCGACCACATCAGCGTAGTAAGTTCAAGAGGATATGTAGTAAAGGCTGTTGCAGGTGTGGTTACGGGAACTGCGGCATTAACTCCGGGTACAGTTAAACTAACTTCAGCCATCGGAACAACGAACGCAGGAAACACCGCCGGGATCACTTACGGATCAGGAGTTGCCCTTCCGGCATCAGGCGCTACTGCTGCAACAATAGTAACAGCGTCTTCGTCATCATGGTATGGCGCTAACTCAGAAAACAAGTTCAATATTTCATACCTGATCGGCGCCGATGGAGCTTACGCTGGAAAAGCAGCGGGAGTGAATGTTATACCGGTGGTTTATACGGTTATACAACCTTAATTAGTTGAGACCCGATAGCTATCGGGTTGAGAGTTGACAGTGTCTTGCAGGCACACCTTAATTGAGGTGAGAGTGGAAAGGTGAAAGTTGTCAGCCTCTTCGGCTGTCAAACGGTCTCGGGGAATTAAGGCTTCTTACAGCGTTTAGTTCTAACCAACTAACCAACTAACCAACTAACAACTAACCACTAACCACTAACCACTAATTCGTTTTCTCCGAAATCTCATTAACCACTTTATCCAAATCCTGAGCTGATGAAGCTAGCAGATCTAATATTTCATCACTATGGCCATCAACTTTCAGTATTTCAACCAGGCCTAATATATTAGCCAGGGGTTTTCGCACTACATGCGACTGGATGAATCCAATCTCTTCAAGCTGCGTTTCGGCATGACCAAGCTTATCCTGTGCAATAACCAGTTCCGAATCGTTATAGCCAATGCAATACACGCCGAGAAGGGCATTGTCCTTGCCGACGATAGCCTTCATTTCCCAATTGGTGGTTACAAAACCGCCCTGGCCGTCATGCTTTCGCAGTGTTACGGGGATCAACTCGTCAGGGTTCTCCATACAACGGTAACCTGCCTCGGTGCAAATATCAATGTCATCGGGGTGGAGCGTAACCGAGAACTTCTGTCCCAGCAGCGTATCCCTTCCGGATCCGAAATTCTTATTATAGTTCGGACTGACGTAATTGTACACACTATTTAGGTCCAGGGATATGGTATAAAAATAACGGGAATCGTGCAGGAGAGTATTAAGGGCTTCTAAAGTGATATTCATTGAAATTGTCTGATTAGTAATATCCCTGCCAACTCCGGGTTTCGCAGAGAAGTACTAAACTAATATAAATGAGTTAATAATTGTTTGACGCAGCATAATTTTTCGTATACCTTTATTTTATGCCTGAAGCTCCTCAAATACGCCTGCTGGCGCAGAAACTTCAAATATTCGCCGGAAAGAAGATAATAAAAGCCACTGCCCTGACGGATGACCTGGAACTCAGCCGTCTCGAAGGTGAAACAATTAAAGAGATTACCGTCTTTGGCAAGCAAATCCTTATCATCCTTCCGAAATTCACTGTCCGCGTACACTTAATGATGTTTGGCCGTGTAAAGATCAACGAGCGTAATCAAGGAGGCAAACTCCGGCTCGGACTTAAATTCAAAGATAGTGAGCTGAATTTCTATGCCTGCGACATCCATTTTATCGACGTGCCCCTGAACAGTGTCTTCGACTGGACGACCGATATCATGAACCCGCAATGGGATGCTCAGAAAGCCCTGGACAAACTGAAAAACTATGAAGATGAACTAATATCAGATGTCCTGATTGATCAGGAGATTTTTAACGGACTTGGCAACAAGGGCGTAAACGAGGCATTATACCGGACCAGGGTACATCCTGCAAGTATTATTGGCGCATTATCAACTGCGAAAAGAAAAAGCATCATACAGGAAGCTGTTGATTTTTCATTCGATTACTTTAAATGGGAGGGAGAGGGCAAAGCAAAAGATAAGTTCTCTGTATATATGAAGAAAAAATGTCCCGTTCATGGCACCGACTTAAAACACGAGAAATTAGGAACCAGCGGAAGGAAGTGTCATTTCTGTGAGGAGTGCCAACAGCTGTATGTGTAGTTGTTCGCTGCTAGTTGTTAGTTGTTAGTTGTTAGTTGTTCGTTGTTCGTTGTTCGTTGTTCGTTGTTAGGCTGGGCGCCTATTCAAACCGCAGAGTTCGCAAAGTTTTGCGCGGAGAGCGCAGAGATGCAACCGAATTATATAGGCCATTTTGATTCAAACCTCTGCGACCTCCTATGATGAACATCCCGTTTGAGCAGAATCAGTTCTTGTATATGGGAATATTGATTACATAAATTTATATTTTATTCCTTATATATAAAGTTATAAAGCGCCCCCGTCGTCGCCTTAAGATCAGTTCTCAAATACCAGATATTATTAATTCTCTCCCCCTTACTCGCCGAGTCAAGCGGAAACCTTCCCTGTTCAATAACTTTTGTTTTTGAATTCAGAATATTACTGCCAATGCTGAGCAGCGTAAACTGGTTCATACTCGTCTCCAGGTTAGGCAGAATCTTAGAGAGGAATACCGGAAGGAGATTAACCCCTCCGCCCTGCATCCTGGTAAATAGTGAAACAAGCACGGCTTTCTGACGGTCTGTCCGTTCATAATCACCCCTGCCTGCATCCCGTATCCTGGTATAGGCTACAGCCTGCCTACCACTGAGTTTTTGAAGACCTGCTTTCATAACGGGAGCTACCGGAATATCTCCTTCAAAGGATATTTCCTTCACATAATTATTTAGATAAGTCAACTCCTCGGGCTTAAGATTAATGTCCACACCCCCCAAAGCATCTACAATTGCCGCGGCACTTAAAAAATCAACATGAATGTAATCTTTGATGTCCAGGGCAAAGTTCTGGTTGATAGTTTTTACAGCCAGCAGCGGCCCGCCTTGCGCATATGCCGCATTTATCTTATCCATCCCGATTCCTTCAATATTAACATAGGTATCTCGCAGAATAGAGCACATCTTTATTTTCTGTGTCTGAGGATTAATAGAAAGAACAATGATCACATCCGCGTTTCCCTGAACCTGCGAGTTCCGGCTATCTGTGCCGAAAAGGGCAATGTTGACCGGCGCATTTGGATTTTTCAAATTCCTTTGCTCGACGGCAGGCGAAATACCTAAAGCTTCTGAAGTTTTGGGAAGTTTAGGAAAAGATTTGGATCGGGGTGTGGTCCGTAGTGTGTCTTGTGCTGCTTGTGCTGATGAACACAGTAATAGAAACAGTACGAAGTATAAAATTAAGTTTTTCAAGGTAAGGCCATTAAACATGTTTATCTGTCCTCTATCCTTTTTTATCGGAATACGGACTAATAATTCCTGTCAGGAATAATGATATAACCTGAATAGTGGAATTGTGTTTTATTTACATTCCCAAA
>JAZKHM010000075.1:0-1153 GCA_040385405.1 Bacteroidota bacterium
ACGTACAACGTACAAATCCTTTACGGGAACCCGTAACATTCCCTTCCCAATCCCTATTACATTAGCCCATCAAACAACCAATTAATGGCAGAGAAGTATTTATTGAGCATGACCCTGGAGGAGAGCGGCTTTAACGACGTGCATAAAGCGGAGTGTATTTACAGTCCGAAGGCCAATTATGAAGAGATCGGTGACTTTTTTGCGCCTTCCAGTGCGGTGGTGGCTGCAAAACTGAAGCATCCTTACAGGAAGATTAAGGGGTGTCTTTATTGCTTTGGAATGAGCTGATTAAGTTGAGAGTGGAGAGTGGAGACCCGATAGCTATCGGGTGGAGAGCGGAGAGTGCGGACAAGGTTAGCCGAATGGGTACGTTAGCCCGGTAACTGGTAACTGGTAAATGGCAATTCATTTTGGTTTACGTTGATAGATCTCCTCATTAGTTGCCACACTGAAATCCAGATAAGCGCCTGCTGCTTTAAGTTCGTCCAGGGTTTTCAGTTTGTACTGTAGGTCTTCGTTTCCGTGAAGTTCAGCTAATTTCTTTCCGGTTTCAACCAGTCCGCGGACGTGGTCGATGCCCATTGTTTTATATCGTTTGTCGATTATGCAGAGTCGGTCGAATATGGTTTGGGTCATATTGTTTAGAGATTTGTTTTAAGACAGAAACGGGGTTAAGATAGTTAATAGGAGGGTGGGAGGAGTACGGGAAACCGTAGGGGCATCTGGACCTGATATGAAGGAACCAGGAGGCAGGCTGAAAGCTGCAATCAAGAAGGAGGAAGCAGGAGGTAATTGAAATTTTTTGTACGTTTACGTATTGCTTCTGTCAGAATAATTGGCCGGCTGGCAGATACGAAATAGGGCGCACAGGTAAATGATAAATAATGTGATTCCGCAGGTTAAATATAATTTTGAACTAAATGGATATTAAGGATAACAGTACTTCAAGAAGAGATTTTGTTAAGACTGCAGCGGTGGCCGCAGCTGGTTTTATGATTGTGCCGCGGCATGTGCTGGGCGGTAAGGGTTATGTTGCGCCGAGTGATAAGCTGCTTATTGCCGGGGTGGGTGTTGGAGGAAAAGGTCAAAGCGACCTTTCAGGATTCGCGAAAAACCCGAAGGCTGAAATTGCATTCCTTTGCGATGTTGACGA
>JAZKHM010000076.1:0-14783 GCA_040385405.1 Bacteroidota bacterium
CAGACATGGATACCCTCCTCGAACCCCGCAACGACGTACCCTCAAAGAAAAAAACCCTCTACCACATCCGGCCGGAGCTGAGAGAGTATTTGTTGAAATATGACCGGGAAGTAAAGTTGCCTGTACAGTATTCAGATCTGCTTCGTTTTAATCTTTCGACTCCTTTGCGGGATAAAGAAGGCCGGGATACCCTCTGGCACACTGTTTATTATGATGAAAGTGAGATGAAGGAACTCTTTCCCAATCTGACTTATATTTATGCATTAATGAATACCGATGGCGATACTGCGGTGATGGAGCACCTTTCAGTAGCACGCATCGATTATTGTACATTCGCGAACACCCGCCCTTTCAGGATCAGGATCATCAACCGTCTGAATGATAACTACGATCATTTCTATATAAAAATTGCTGATGCTTCACGAATCTATGGACTTGAACTGGAGCACGTACTATCTCCTAACCGTATTATTTATATGACGGACGGTAATACTCTTATCGAAGAGCATATTCCCGGGCTGCCCGGTGATGAATTCATCGCCCATCGTCTGGACACGCTGAAGTTCAACCAGATCAGGATATGCAAAGAGTTTGTAAAATTTAATGAACGTTGTTTTGTACGCCTTTTGGGCGATATGCGTTCGTACAATTTCGTAGTTGATATTACTCCGGACATAGAGGGCAATCAGTACCGGCTCAGAGCGATCGATTTCGACCAGCAGTCGTACGAGGGGCGGCTCAAAATGTATCTGCCGCACTATTTCAAAGAGAATGTGAATCTCGTCCAGTTGGGGATGAAACACATGGACGAAACTACCATGCGCCAGTACCAGGAAGAAGAACGCACGCTGATAGCCAATCGCTTTCGTTCAGGATATTACAGGCTGGAAGACCTGTTTAAGATCATGAATATTGATACTATATCGCATCCTGAAAAAATAAACCAGCTTCGTACAGAACTGGCTGTGCATTATAAAAACCCGGTGTTTAAAAGCTGTGATACTATGGGTCAATTGGTTTTTGAGTGTTTGGGGCAGGTGGTGGGGAAGAGAGGGAATTGAGTTGAGAGTGGACACCCGATAGCTATCGGGTTGACTGTTGAGAGGAAGTAAACTTGAAGTGCCGACTAAAAGGTGGAAGGTCATCAACCCCTCCACCCTCTAGCCGCCCAGCCTAACAACCAACAACTAACAACTAACAACTACCCAAGTCCGGCACACCCTTTGTTAAACAATTCCCAAATGGAAAAGATAACAAACACAAACTTAAAATGGGTGGAACGCGTTTCCCGCCTTATGGATGAACAATTCCGTTTGCCGGGCACAAATTTCCGGTTTGGGCTCGATCCAATATTGAACCTGATTCCGCTAGCAGGGGGTATTGGCGGATTTGCAGTATCAGCAGTGTTGCTGCTAACCATGGCAAAATATGGTGTAAGCAGGAAAGTATTGCTGATAATGACCCTGAATATAATACTGGATTCTACAATCGGCGCTATTCCTATAATCGGGAATATATTTGACTTCGCATATAAATCGAACAGCAGAAATATAAAACTACTGAAAGAGCATTATCAGGAGGGCAAGTATCAGGGCAGCGGTAAAGGAATTATTGCCTGGATCATTATAATCCTTCTCCTGTCGTTTATCGTTGTAGTCTACCTGCTCTGGAGTGTTTTAAGCTGGCTTATAGATCTTATTTAATTACGATCGCATCCGGATTAATAAACGACCTGATTTCGCTGACAAGCGCATTAAGATCGAAGGGCTTCGACATAAATGCATCACAACAAAATTCAGAATTGCCGGTGGCAGCTTCCGGATATGCAGACAGCATAATTACAGGAATGTCCTTTTTGGCCGGATCATTTTTCAGATCCTTGCAAATTTCTGCGCCTGTCTTTCCTCTTAATATATAATCAATTATAATCAGATTGGGTTCGAAATCGTCGATCATCCTAAAAACATTGTCACCGGAAAGCATCGGTCTAACCTGAAAGCCGCAGTAAGTAAGCGATAAATCAAGCGCTTTTAAAATCCCCGGATCATCATCCAGCACTAATATTCTATTATCCATACGAGGGGGTATTAAGTCTACTTCTAATGGGTACTAAATATTTATACGCTTGGATATGGGAATTTGTTTGGGGAAAAGTTGTAAGTTGTAAGTAATAGGTTGTAAGTTGTAAGCACGAGAATGTAAATAATAAATGACAGGTTGTAGTTGCAACCTACAACTCAATTAATCCACTCAAACCCCGTATACCCCACCAGCGCCTTGGGAATCCTTATCCCTTTATCCGTCTGATTATTTTCCAGCAGCGACGCCACAATCCGCGGCAAGGCAAGCGCACTTCCATTTAAAGTATGGGCAAGTTGTGGTTTGCCTTCTTTGCCCTTGTAACGTAATTTCAGCCTGTTACTTTGGTATGTTTCGAAATTGGAAACAGAAGATACTTCCAGCCATCGTGCCTGAGCTGCACACCATACTTCCATATCATAGGTTTTGGCAGATGTGAAACCCATATCTCCGCCGCATAGGCTCAGGACACGGTATGGAAGTTCCAGTTTTTGCAGCAAAGATTGAACATAAGTGCTCATTTCTTCAAGTACATTATAGGAAGTATCAGGATGAACTACCTGGACTATTTCAACTTTATCGAATTGATGGAGGCGGTTTAATCCCCTGACGTGGGCACCGTATGAACCGGCCTCACGGCGGAAGCATGGGGTGTACGCACAATTTCTAATAGGTAGTTCTTCTTCCTTAACAATCACATCTCTGTAAAGATTGGTAACCGGAACTTCAGCCGTTGGGATGAGGTAAAGATTATCTATTCCGATATGATACATCTGGCCTTCCTTATCGGGAAGTTGTCCCGTACCAAAACCCGAAGCCTCGTTGACAACAATCGGCGGCTGCATTTCGCGATAACCTGCTTCTCCAGCATTATCCAGGAAAAAATTGATCAGCGCGCGTTGAAGCTTAGCGCCTTTGCCTTTATAAACAGGGAATCCCGCTCCGGCGATCTTGTTTCCCAGTTCGAAGTCTATGATATCGTATTTTGCAGCAAGCTCCCAGTGTGGAAGTGCATTTGCAGGCAATTGAGGAATGGTTCCGAGTTCGTAGGCTACGAGATTCTCTTCCGGGCCTGATCCTTTCGGAACAGATGTGTGAGGAAGGTTAGGAAGCAACACAAGTTCGTTTTGCAGCAAGACTTCGATAGCCGTGAGTTTGTCGCCGAGCAATTTCGTTTGCTCTTTAAAAGAATTGGTCTGAAGCTTCATGCTTTCCGCTTCCTGCTTTAGCCCTTGCCTCATCAAGTCACCGATCTTCTTTGCTGCTGCATTAGCTTCCGCCGAAATAGAATCAAGAAGAGTTTGCGTTTGACGGCGGTCATCATCAAGCTGTATAATCTGGTCAACCAGTTCAGGCTGTTTAAAATTCCTGACGGCTAAACGATTTAAAACTTCATCTCTATTTTCACGGATATAACTAACTTGCAGCATCTTTGATAATTTTAGGCAAAGATATAAACAGTTTGGAGTTTGATGGCTGATTTGGGACGATTTCCTACTCAGCAGTCAGGTTAAAAGCGCAAAGCAAAAAGCTTAAAGCCGAATATAGAATATGAGCGGTAAACTCTACCTGGTACCAACCCCCATCGGGAATCTTGAAGATATGAGCTTCCGGGCTATCCGCATTCTTAAAGAAGTGGATCTTATCCTTGCCGAAGACACGCGTACAAGCGCTCCTCTGCTTAAACATTTCGGCATTGACAAGAAAGTTTTTTCTCATCATCAGCATAACGAACATAAGTCGGTGACAGAAATTATCCGTTTTCTGAAAGAAGGCAAACAAATCGCTCTTATTTCTGATGCAGGTACTCCTGCTATATCTGATCCGGGTTTTCTGCTTGTTCGAGAGACTATAAAAAATGAACTGCCACTGGAATGTCTTCCCGGTGCCACGGCCTTCGTGCCGGCCCTGGTTAATTCGGGGCTCGCTGCCGACCGCTTTACCTTCGAAGGCTTCCTGCCGGTCAAAAAAGGACGGCAAACCCGGATGAAAGAACTGGCAGACGAAGAACGGACCATGATATTTTATGAATCGCCGCATCGTCTGCTTAAAACGCTGGAGGAATTTGCTCAGTATTTTGGGGCGGAAAGGCAGGCGTCGGTATCGCGGGAGCTGACAAAGATGTTTGAGGAGACAGTGAGAGGGAGCTTAAGTGAAATTAAAATACATTTTGAAACTAATACGTTGAAGGGGGAGTTTGTGATATGTGTGGCGGGGAAGTAAGGGATACTGCCTTCGGCAGTATGGTTTTAACCGCGGAGAGCACGGAGTTTTTTCGCAGAGAGCGCAGAGTTTTTCGGGCGAGCTAACGCGCGAAGTAGTGCACTTTATCTCTGCGTCCTCTGCGTGTACTCTGCGTGCTCTGCGGTTAAAAAACGTGGCGAAGCCACCCGTACTCCGCAGTTAAAAAAACACCTGCCGTTATGCAGGTAAAATGTGGCGAAGCCACCATTAAAAAAATATAAACATGGAACAATACTTAACAGACGACCAGGATCCCCGCACCGCCGAAAAGGTCCTCGGGAAATTACGTGATATGCTCACATCCGGCGAGGTAGTGGTTTACCTGGCAATTCAAAAGAAACCTGCGGTCACCCTGATCCCGGATTGCATCGCTATAACCAATAAAAGGATAATCTTCTGTATCCCCGAAAATCTGGGCCTTACCACAAACTTTATTACTTTTCCATGGGAGGACATAAAAGAGGTATCGTTCAAAGAAGAGTTCTTTGGTTCCAAATTTATCACAGTTCCGCAAAGGGGAGAGAATGTCGCGATTGACTATATTCCAAAAGTCCAGGCACGTAAGCTATACCAGTTTTCTAACGAACAGCTGGACAAGAATCGCGGACTTGCGAAGAATTCTTTGGGCGAAGAAAAGAACACTCATTTGGGGAATTCAAACACTTCCGATGATTACACTTCCTATGTGGAAATCGAAGAAGAAGAGAAACCATTTATTCAGCCGCAAGGCCCTTCCGCGATAGAAGAACCTGAGGACGAAGTAACACAAAGGCTCAAAAAGCTGAAAACACTCTTCGAAAAACAGCTGATCACTTCTGAAGAGTACGAACGTAAAAAGGCAGATATCTTATCCCAGTTTTAGGTGAAACAAAACTATCTGCTCGCTCTTTTCAGTGCGTTCTTACTCTGGCTGGCCTGGCCACCCATACCTTTTACTGCTTTAATATTATTGGTAGGATTAGTACCGGTGCTCCTGGCAGTAGAAAACATTATTAATTCCGATTATAAACGGAAAGGTAAGCTGGTTTTCCGTACTGCCTTTCTATGCTTTGTAGTTTGGAACACGTCCTGTATCTATTGGGTATTCAACTCACTGAATGCGGTTATGCCCACCGGGATGGCAATTTTTGTAGCCATAATTCCCTTTGGACTTGGCTCACTCCTCATGACAATTGCCTTCTGGTTGTATTACAGATTGAGAGCAATTACCACGAAAGCTTTCAGTTACGCCGGATTGATCTGCTTCTGGATTGGCTATGAATACCTGCACCAAACATGGGACCTTGCTTTCCCATGGATGAATTTAGGGAACGGCTTTGCACAATCGCATTACCTGGTTCAATGGTATGAGTTCACCGGAGTTTATGGGGGTACCTATTGGGTTCTGATGTCTAATATCCTGGTGTTTGAAACTTACCAGGCTTTCAAATCACAGGATACGCAAAAGCGGAAATATTGGCTTGCCGCCCGATCAATTGCACATGCTGTGCTACCTGTCGTTGTTTCACTGCTCATCTATTTCAATTACAGTGAGGAATCAAATCCTGCAAATATTGTGGTGGTTCAGCCCAATATCGATCCGTATGATAAGTATGGAAGTCTCTCTTCCGCCACACAGATTGAACGGATGATCCATTTGTCGGATTCCCTCGGCCAGTCGAACACGGAATATTTCATATGGCCGGAAACTGCTATTTCGCAAAAGACAGAGGAGGCCGGTATAAGGTCAGAAGCCAATTTCAAAAGGATCCAGGCTTTCCTGATCAAATATAAAAACGGCAATCTTTTATCCGGAATCGAAAGTTTTACTCTTTACGACAGCCAGAAAACCGCAACCGCCCGATTTGATGAGAGTCAGCGGTTATATTTTGATGTTTTCAATGCCGCAGTTCTTATAGAAAATTCGCCGAGAGTACAATTTTATCATAAGTCGAAACTGGTTCCGGGTGTTGAACAAACCCCCTTTTCAAATACCATGAGTTTTCTCAAGCCAGCTTTTGAAGCATTTGGTGGCTCTGCAGGCAGCTATGGAAAACAGGACGAACCATCAGTTTTCTACTCGCAAAGCGGCATAGGTGCAGCACCGGTCATATGCTACGAATCGATATGGGGTGAGTATGTAGCCGACTACGTTAAGAAAGATGCTCAATTTATCGCGATCATTACCAACGACGGTTGGTGGGGAAATACCTCTGGCAAAGACCAGCACCTTCAATATGCGAAATTACGGGCTATTGAAACGCGCAGATGGGTAGCTCGTTCCGCCAATACCGGCATATCTGCGTTTATCAATCAGCGCGGCGATATTACCCGGCAAACTAAATGGTGGGTTCCGGCAGCGCTTAAAGCGGATGTAAATCTTAATGATGAGTTGACGTTTTATGTAAAGCATGGAGATTATATCGCATTGGCAGGATCAATCGGAAGTGGGGTATTTGGGGTGTTTTTGATTGTGGGGTGGATTAGAATTAAAAAATCCGCCCCTTACTCAGGAACGGATTCTACTAAACTAAAACTAAACCAAACTAAACTCCCGGCATGAACCCGGTTATCTTAACGCCGATCGGCAAATGATCAGGCCTTTCCTGCCTGTTCTGTAGGCCGGTAATCTCTTTTTATAAATAAACGGAATATATGAGAATAACGGTTGTAACACATGATTTTGTTACAGATTGGTGACGATGAGGTGATAATTGGAAGTTATGAGGGATGGGGAGAGTTATGAGTTATGAGGGATGAGTTATGAGTTATGAGGGATGAGTTCCTTGCTTCACGATTAAGCGGCTGCTAAAGATTGTGTGCATCCAACTCATCACTCATCCCTCATACCTCCTAACTTTATTCCTCGTCCCTCCTAACTAATGCTAACCCGCGTATTTCCCAACAATCGGCATCCTCCTACCCATCCCAAATGCCTTGGGCGATACCCTTAAGATCGGTGGAGCCTGGTTGCGCTTGAACTCGGCGACGTTTACCATTTTAAGGATTTTTCTGACTAGGGCTTCATCGAAACCCATTTGGATGATAGATTCCGAACCTTTTTTAAGTTCAATACACTGGAATAATACAGCGTCAAGAATGTCGTATTCCGGAAGTGAATCGGAATCTTTTTGCCCAGGCCTGAGTTCTGCTGATGGAGGTTTTACAATACTGTTTTGAGGAATGATATCGCGATCACGATTCATGTAATTTGCAAGCTTGTAAACCTGGGTTTTATAAACATCGCCTAAAACTCCGATTGCTCCTGCCATATCACCGTAAAGAGTGCCGTATCCTACCGCACATTCGCTTTTGTTGGATGTGTTTAATAAGATGTATCCAAATTTATTTGACATGGCCATTACAACAATCGCCCTGCTTCTGGCCTGTATATTTTCCTCTGCAACGCTGAAAGGAAGATCTTTAAAAACGGGCTTCATCATATTTTGAAAAGCAAGTGTTGCTTCCTTTATGGGAATAACCTCATGCAGGCAACCAAGATTTTTCACCAGGTCCAGTGCATCCTGTATTGAATGATCTGATGAATATTCAGAAGGCATTAAAACTGCCATTACATTTTCAGGTCCGAGTGCTTCAGCTGCCAGAGCACAGACAAGCGCGGAATCTATTCCTCCTGAAAGACCCAGAACAGCTTTTGAGAAACCAGATTTCTGGAAGTAGTCTTTAATTCCCATAACTAAGGCGTCATGGATTTGTGCAATGTCGCTCTGCGGTTCATGCGCTACAGGCTTATAATCTTTAACCTTAGCCTGCTCGAATTCATATATTTTTAACTCTTCGGTGAAATAAGGCATCTCATCGAGCAGGGCACCATTTTCATCAAAAACCAGTGAGCCCCCATCAAAAATTATTTCAGTCTGCGCGCCCACCTGATTCACATAAAAAAGCGGAAGCTGGTATTTTCTGCAATTATCCCCAAGAATTAATACCCTCTCCTCATCATGATTGTAAGCAAATGGAGAAGCCGCAATGTTTATCATCAGATCCGGCTTTTCGCCGATCAGAATATCCATCGGGCAGGTGACATACATCGGGTTGTCGTTTATATTCCACAGATCCTCACAGATGGTAAGTGCAATTTTATATCCCATAAAATCGATGCATTTAAAATCTACCGCGGGTTCGAAATACCGGTACTCATCAAAAACATCATAGTTGGGAAGCAGTGCTTTATTTACTACAGCCTTTACATTTCCGTTCTCAATGAAGTACGCCGAATTAAACAAATCTTTACCCTGGATCTTCGGGTTTTTGGTTGGAAGTCCGATGATGCAGGCAGTTCCAATACACTCTTTTGCAATCTGCAGGGCTGAGCTTTCGCAGGATTCTATAAATTCAGAGAACTCGAGAAAATCCCTGGGAGGATATCCGCAGACTGATAATTCCGCAAATACCACCAAATCGGCACCCTTAGATTTTGCTTCCTTAATCGTGGAAATGATTTTCCGGGTATTGAAATTAAAATCGCCGATTATATAATTTAACTGAGCTAACGCAATCTTCATATAATAATTTGTCTTTACATATGAACAGTGATAGGCTTTTTATGTTCGAATTCATAATTTAGCAAATATCACCAATCCATGAGGAGCGCCCCAATTTACCTGTTTTTTTCCATTTGCTTTCTTGCCGCGTCCTGTAATAACAAAAAAGGGGTGGATGTTTCGGATATTGAATTGGAAGTTTCCATTGAGAGGTTTGATAAAGAGTTGGTAGGTCGGAAGTCGGAAGTCGGAGGTCGGAGGTCTGAAGCTGGGCGGATAGAGTCCGGGGTGAAGAGTTTAGGGGAGATGACTGAAGAGCAAGCAGAGCAGTTAAGAAAGAAGTATACCTGGTTCTATGATGATTATATGGAGCAGATGCTGAGCGTGGGCTCCCCTGCTTCCGGCCCCGCTTATTTAAATACCCTGGCTAGGGTTCTGCAAAACAAAGACTATTTGGAATTAAAGTCATCAGTTGAAAAAGCGTTTCCGGACCTGACTAAGCAAGAAGTAGAATTAAACGACGCTTTCAAACATGTCCGTTACTATTATCCTAAACAGACGATCCCTAGGCTGATAACATTTATATCCGGCTTTGCGGTGCAAACACCAATAGGCAACGACTATATAGGCATCGGACTCGATATGTTTCTAGGAAAAGAGGGCGAAAGATTCTACCCGGCCCTGCGCCAAAGCATACCGCACTATATTGCACGTCGTTTTACACCGGAAAATATTACACCAAGAGTTATTGAAGCGTTTGTAAGAGAGGAAATGTATCCCGAACAAGACCAGGACAGAAGTTTGCTGGCAAAAATGGTCTATAACGGCAAGATCCTATATATGATGGATTCATTTATGCCGGAAGTCGCGGATACGCTTAAGATTGGTTATACCACCCAGCAGATGCAGTGGTGCCAGGAAAACGAAGGTGGCATATGGGCGTACCTCCTTGAGAACGAACTTCTGTTCAATTCAGATTACATGAAGATCCAGAAATATCTGGCAGAAGCACCATTTACCCCGGGGATAGGAGAAAACTCAGATTCTGCGCCTAAGATTGGCATCTGGACAGGCTGGCAGATTGTGAGAAAATATATGAAGGAGAATCCGGATGTCACTCTGCAGCAGTTGATGGCTGAAAAGGATGCGCAGAAAATTTTAACTGAGGCGAAGTACAAACCTAAAATGTAGTTGTACGTTGTACGTTGTACGTTATACGTTGTACGTTCTGGGCGGAGATAGATGGGAGGTTTGTTGAAAGTTACCTGTTACCAGTTGCCAGTTACCCGCCTGCCTGCCGGTAGGCAGGTTGCCAGGCTGGACGCATAATGGGCCGTAGGTACGGTAGAGACAATTTTGCCAGGACACAATAGGCATAAAGTCAGGGTCTTTGTTCTTTGCTCTTTGTTCCTTGATCATGATCCATTCTATCACGGGATAATACAGAGTAATTAAGATAATTATATTTTAAAGTATGAGGGTAGGTTTAGTTCTTTCCGGCGGTGGCATCCGCGGTATCGCTCATTTAGGCGTACTTCAGGCGCTTACGGAAGCGGGTATAAAATTTTGTATGATTAGTGGAACGAGTGCGGGTTCGATTGTGGGTTCATTGTACGCCCAGGGAATGGAGCCACACGACATCCTGCAGATATTTTTGAAAACCAAGTTATACAAGTTTCTCAGACCGGCCTTCAGAAATGCGGGACTATTATCACTCGACAATACAAGGCCGCTTTTTTTAGAGCACTTACCTCATGATTCATTCGAAGGACTGAAAATACCCCTGGTTATCGCCGCAACGGATTTTAGTGAAGGTAAACTCAGATATTTTTCGTCCGGAAACCTCATTGAGGCTGTTCTGGCATCCTGTTCCATCCCGGGTGTATTTAAGCCCGTTATTATAGATGGGAAAATGTATGTTGATGGCGGTGTACTGGACAATTTTCCTGTTGAACCGATCCGGAAAGACTGCGATTTTATTATCGGGTCTTCCTGCAATCATTTACCAACGGTAACTACCATTTCGAATTTTCGACGCTTGTTCGAACGAGCTGCTATAATGTCGATCAACTCGGATATGGAAAACAAATGTCAATACCTGGATGTCCTCATCGAGCCTGAAGGAATGGGGGCTACAAGTGTGTTCGATGTGAAGAAAACGGAAGAGATCTATTGGCTTTCGTATAATGCGGCGCTGATGAAATTAAAGAGTGATGAGAAGTTGAAGGGGTTGGTTGGGAAGATAAAGGAGAAGTAACCAAAAAAGCCCATAACTATCCGTTACGGGCTTTCCATATCAATAAAAGTTCTTTCTATTTCAATATCCTCATCACCGCCTTTAAACAAATAACCGTTCCGATTATGAACAAGATATTTGAAATGGCATCGATAAACATCCAGCTACCTGTGAAGCGAAGAAAAGTACCAATCAGGCCAATTATTAAACCTATTACAATCAGGTTGTAATGAGCTGGGTCATTTGACTCTTCCGTGCGCTTGTTTTTATATGTTTCTTCCATTTTCTGTGTGTGAGATGTACGAAAATACTAATCTATTTTACAGTTTAAAATTCTATCTGAATTTATCCGTTAGATAATGCTGCTGCTCCGCTTACAATTTCCGTAAGTTCGGTAGTAATTGCTGCCTGTCTTGCCTGATTGTAAGAAAGCTTAAGGGCTTTTAACAAATCACCTGCATTTTCAGTTGCCTTATCCATTGCGGTCATACGTGCTCCGTGCTCTGAAGCATGTGAATCAAGTATGGCTTTGTAAACCTGGGTCTTGATAGACTTCGGTATCAACTGCTCCACAATTTCTTCCTGAGAAGGCTCAAGTATATAATCAGTTTGCGTAGTACTTTCTAAAGCCACAGCTTTGGGTACCGGCAATAATTGTTCAGTAGTAAGGATCTGAACAGCGGCATTTTTAAACAAATTATAAACCAGCTCTACCCTGTCGTATTCCCCTTTAGCAAATCCAGCCATGATAGCTTCAGTGATCCTGGAAGCATTTTCAAATGTCAGGTCGCTGTACAGTTCATTATTATTACCGATAACGTTGTATTTACGTTTCTCGTAGAAATCCTGAACCTTTTTTCCGATCGCAACAATGTGAACATTGCCCTTACGGTATTGCTCTGAGTATTTTTCTGAAATAAGGTTGTTCGCTGTCTTAATCACATTCATGTTGAATGCACCTGCCAGTCCACGGTTAGAGGATATCGTAATTATAAGTACTTTGTTTGGCTCCCGTTCCTGTATGAATGGAGAATTCGACTCTTCCAGGCTCGACGAAAGGTTGGCCAGGATATCCCGCATCTTGTTGGCATAAGGCCTCAACTGGATAATAGCACTGGTTGCCCTCTTCAACTTAGCAGCTGAAACCATCTTCATGGCCTTAGTGATCTGCTGCGTCGAGGTAACGGATGCTATACGGTTTCTTACTTCTTTTAAATTAGCCATGTGATAAGTTGTAAGTTGTAGGTTATAAGTAATAAGTTCTAGAAACTGACGCTCAAAACTTATTACTTATAACTTACAACTTTTCTATTTCTATTTGTAAGTTACAAGTTCCAGGTTCTAAGCTGCAAGTATTAAGAAACCGATTCCTAAAACTTACAACTTATAACCTATAACTTACAACTCCTTTAGTATTTATCCCCCAATTCCTTAGCTACTGTTTCCAGCACCCTGGTAATTTCATCGTCCAGTTTACCAGCTTTAAGTCCCTGTAAAACCTCAGGGTGGCGCTGCTCTAACTGCTGTATAAATTCAGCTTCGAAAGCTTTTACTTTATTCACCGGAACATTACGCATCAGGTTTTTAGTACCTACATACAGAATTGCAACTTGCTTTTCAACTGGTTCCGGAGAGAACTGTGCCTGCTTTAGTAACTCTACGTTACGGGCACCTTTGTCAAGTACCGATTTCGTAGCTGCATCAAGATCTGAACCGAACTTAGAGAAAGCCTCAAGCTCACGGTACTGTGCCTGGTCAAGTTTCAAGGTACCAGCAACTTTCTTCATTGACTTGATCTGAGCGTTACCACCCACACGAGATACCGAGATACCAACGTTAATCGCCGGACGAACACCTGCGTTGAATAAGTTCGACTCAAGGAAAATCTGACCATCCGTAATTGAAATTACGTTTGTAGGAATATATGCAGAAACGTCACCAGCCTGGGTTTCAATAATTGGAAGTGCGGTTAGTGATCCTCCACCTTTAACAATATGTCTGATAGATTCGGGAAGGTCGTTCATTGCCTGAGCAATTGAATCATTCTGGTTGATCTTTGCCGCACGTTCAAGTAAACGACTGTGCAGATAGAATACGTCACCAGGGTAAGCTTCACGGCCCGGAGGACGACGAAGTAATAGGGAAACCTCACGGTAAGACACTGCCTGCTTAGAAAGATCATCATAAACGATCAATGCCGGGCGACCAGTATCACGGAAGAACTCACCGATCGCAGCGCCAGCAAATGGTGCGTAGAACTGCATTGGTGCCGGATCAGCAGCAGAAGCCGCAACGATCACTGTATATGGCAATGCGCCATTTTCTTCCAGTACCTTTAAGATCTGAGCAACGGTAGAGTTTTTCTGGCCAATTGCAACATATATACAGAATACAGGCTTCCCTGCTTCGTAAAATTCTTTTTGATTAATAATCGTATCGATACAAACCGCCGTTTTACCTGTTTGACGATCGCCGATAACAAGTTCCCGCTGACCACGTCCGATAGGAATCATTGCGTCGATAGCCTTAATACCTGTTTGCAAGGGCTCAGTAACCGGCTGACGATAAATTACACCCGGAGCTTTACGCTCTAAAGGCATTTCATAAGTTTCGCCGAGGATTGGACCTTTACCATCTATTGGCTGACCTAACGTATTGACCACACGGCCAAGCATCCCTTCACCAACTCTGATGGAAGCAATTTTATTGGTACGCTTTACTGTATCACCTTCTTTAATCTCATCGAAAGCTCCAAGTAGTACCACACCCACGTTATCTTCTTCAAGATTCAGTACGATACCCTGTAAACCGTTATCAAATTCAACAAGCTCACCTGATTGAACTTTAGTTAAACCGTATACGCGGGCAATACCGTCACCCACTTGTAACACGGTACCAACCTCTTCGAGTTCGGCTTCCGACTTAAAGCCTGACAGTTGTTGTCTTAAGATCGCCGAAACTTCATCTGGTCTTACCTCTACCATAGTAGTATTTTGTTTTTAATGTTGTAAATCTTCCTGCTTCCGTCCCCAAAGGAAGCACACAATCCCCTTAAGGGTTTGGGGTATATTTTAACGTTGTTCGAATTCTTTTCTAAGCTTATTCAGCTTGCTTGAAATACTGGTATCAAATTGTTTATCTCCCACTTTCAGAATAAATCCGCCGATAAGTTTAGGATCAACATGGGAAGTTAAGATAACTTCACCTTGTGTTGATTGCTTCACGACATCTTCAATCTGGCTGATATTTTCTTTGCTTAACGGAGAGGCTGAAGTAACCGTAGCTTTCACCACATTCTTAATAACATTGTATTGAGTAATGAATTCTTTAGCCGTAGCGAACAATATCTCTGCACGGCCTTTTCTGATCACAATCTTAAAGAACGACAGAATCATCTCATGCACCTTACCTGAAAACAATCCGTCAAGGATGTTAGCCTTTTTGTCGAGGCTAATAATTGGATTTTTCAAAATTGCCTGCAGCTCAGGGTTCTCCCTGCACGTTTCAAGAAACAACTCAATATCACCTTTAATTTCCTCAACAGAGCTTTGCTCTCCTGCCAGGTCAATTAAAGATTTCGCGTAACGTGATGCAACTTGTATCTCCGACATATTTATTTAGTTGTTCGTTGTTAGTTGTTCGTTGTTAGTTGTTCGTTGTTAGAGCTGGTAGTTCGTTGTTAGTTGTTAGGCCTTTCTATTGTTAAACCCAACTTTCATTCTCAACTTTCCACCCGATAG
>JAZKHM010000077.1:0-1975 GCA_040385405.1 Bacteroidota bacterium
TCTTTCTAATTTAGGAGCCGATGGATAACTTCATAGTTTCAGCAAGAAAGTACCGGCCTCTTACATTTCAAACTGTTGTAGGCCAACAACATATAACAGGTACGCTGAAAAATGCCATCACAAATAATCAGCTCGCTCAGGCCTTTCTGTTCTGTGGCCCGCGCGGTGTAGGCAAGACCACATGTGCCAGGATCCTCGCTAAAACCATAAACTGCCAGAGTCTAAGTCCTGAATCTGAGGCCTGCGGCGTATGCGACTCCTGTATTTCTTTCCAGAATGGCAATTCGTTTAATATACACGAACTTGATGCTGCTTCAAACAATTCTGTGGATGATATCCGCAGCCTGATAGAGCAGGTTAGAATTCCTCCTCAAGCCGGAAAATATAAGATCTATATTATAGATGAGGTACATATGCTTTCACAAGCTGCATTCAATGCGTTTTTGAAAACTCTGGAAGAACCCCCATCCTATGCGATTTTCATCCTGGCAACGACGGAGAAACACAAGATACTTCCTACAATTCTTTCGAGATGCCAGATTTTTGATTTTAACAGGATTAAGGTGGATGATATGGCACTTCATCTGCAGGAGATTGCAGTGAAAGAAGGTGTAAGTTATGACCAGGATGGACTTCATCTTATTGCCCAGAAGGCGGATGGAGGATTAAGGGATGCCTTATCCATGTTCGACCAGATTGTCAGTTTTTCAAATAAGAATGTAAATTACCGCGCAGTCATTGATAACCTGAACATTCTTGATTACGATTATTACTTCAGGCTCACTGATGCCATATTAGGGGAAAATGTCCCTGATTGCTTGCTAATCTTCGACGAGATTCTAAGTCATGGTTTTGACGGAAACCACTTCATAACAGGACTGGCCTCGCACTTTAGAAACCTACTCGTGTCTAAAGACCCGTCCACTCTAAGCCTTTTGGAAGTTAGCGAAGGAATAAAACAAAAATATAATATCCAATCGCAGGCTTCAGCCGCATCGTTTTTAATTTCAGCGCTCAACATTACTAATCAGTGCGATCTGAATTACAAAATGAGCAAAAATCAGCGCCTCCAGGTCGAACTCGCACTTATTAAGCTTTGTCACCTGCCCTCTGTTCTAAATCTTTCAACCGCTCTTCCAGCAAGCCCTGAGACCGGGGAAGTAAAAAAAAAACCTGAACCGGTAGTAAAAGTCTCCTCTCCCGCTGAAGAAATCAAGATTAGCACCCCTGAGATTACTGAAAAAGAACCAGTGACCCAGGTTGCAACCGAGGATCTAACGATCCATTCTGAAGAAGAAATAAGCATTGCCCCTACCTTGCCTGTAGTTTTTCCTGCAGACCAAGAAAAGAAAATCCGGATCGGTCTCCCTAAACCATTGATTAGCGGTACGGCTTCACTCATTCCAAACCTCAACGACCTCGAAGCCAATTACTCAAAAAAAGAGGAAGAAAAACCCGGGTATTTGAGTGGTGAGAGCCGGACGGAATTCGACTCTGACACCCTGTTGAAGTTTTGGAATCAATATGCTGAAAAGCTTAAAAAGGAGGGGAAAATCAATATTTTCACTATTATGACATCAAATCCTCCTTCCCTTTTAGACAATTTCGTAATTGAACTGATCATTGAAAACAGGGTCCAGGAAGAGCTTTTGATTAATGAAAAAGTTGAGCTGCTTAACTTCCTGAGAACGGAACTCAGGAATTTTGGAATAGAGTTAAGCACCAAACACATAGAAGTAACAGGTAAAAAACGCCTTTATACTTCAACGGAAAAATACAATCATATGGTTGAGAAGAATCCTAAACTTGAGGAATTTAGGAGAAGGTTTAATCTGGACATCGACTACTGAAGTCGGAGGTCTGAATCGGAGGTCGGAGGTCGGAAGTCCGAAGTCTGATGCAAGATGTATAAAGGGAAACTCGTAACTTGAACGGTTATCCTCAGACCTCAGACCTCAGACCTCAGACCTCAGAC
>JAZKHM010000078.1:0-2106 GCA_040385405.1 Bacteroidota bacterium
CTCTTTTGGTCATAAATCCATTGCTCGAACTTGCGCTCTTTTTGTTTACGCTGAGCGCGTTTTTTCGATCTGGAGTTAAGATATAACACAAACAGAAACAATACACCAAAAGCAATAGGTACAGCAATCGTGGAATTTTTCATGCTTATACCGGCCAGCATAATGCCGGTAACGATAATTGAGGTGAGTAGGAAAAGAAGTATTGTTCTCATAGCCTTATTGCTTTAATTAGCTAACCAAATTACAATAGATAACGCTTACTCAAATTTACGAAATTTAGTACAAACAACAAAGTAAATGGCTCATCGATACTCTGATTTTGTATTCTCAGGTGTTTGAAGAAAACAATAATTTATTAGAGACAATGATCCCCAGAGCATTGCCTGTTGATCACAGACACGGCAATGGACAATTGCTATTCAGAAAGCCGCCCCGTTAAATATATGACAAAAGTCTATATCGAAGTTAATGGGGTTATCGAAATAAATAATCGTTCCTTACAGTGCGTCAATAAACTGTTAATAGCATCGGACGACTGGTATTTATCCCAGATCGCTGTAATAAATAACCCCAATAAGACTCAGTAATAGGCATGTTTACTAAATAATATTCAGGGTGATAACAAATAAGTTGCGCGCGAAACATAGAAACGGTACTTAAATACTTGGTAATTTGGTCGCGATCTTGACCATTATAAAGTACCTTTGAGCTAGGTATAAAAAGGAAATTTTATATATTTAAAGAACGTTAAAATCATCGCTACAAGAAACATTTTATTATGAACCAGGACTTAATGATCAGATTGTTCCGTTCCATCGATGGGGAGCCAAAGGACGATATAGTTAAAGTCGCCGAGGTTATTATTGATGATGAACGCAAGAAGGGACACATGCGCTTAGCTGACCGTCTAAAAAACATACTTGACAAGAATATTAATTATCACCAGTCTTTTAAAGGTGAACTCAAAAACATACTTGGCAGTCACGTTAGCATTCCTACCGACAAAAGAAACAATATACCCTTAGCCAACGAGATACCCCGTGAGCAGCTTCGTTATGAAATGATCCTGTCTCCAGAGGTTGAAGAAAAGATCCAGCGCATAGAAAAGGAATACGTTGCGCGTGAGCGCTTGGCCCATTTTGGATTAAAACCGAGGAAAAGAATCTTAATGCACGGTTCTCCCGGCTGTGGTAAAAGTATGAGCGCAGAAAGGATCGCCTGGAATATCGGGCTGCCCTTTTTAAAGGTAAAATTTGAAGCCATTATATCCTCTTACCTGGGTGAATCGGCATCGAATCTGAAACTGCTGTTTGAGGCAATTAAAAGCTATCCCTGTGTGCTGTTATTGGATGAATTTGATTTTATCGCCAAAGCGCGTGACAATAAACAGGATGTTGGCGAAATGCATCGGGTGGTCAATATTCTATTGAATGTGCTGGAAGATTATGAGGGGCCGGGGATCATCATCGCAACGACCAATTTGGAAGGTTCCATTGATAGGGCTTTATTCAGGAGGTTTGACGATATTATCGAGATGCCTAAACCCGGCAAGTCTGAAATCACCGAAATTTTGAAATCTACTTTAGGATCTATCAAAACATCCAAAGATATAAAATGGAGTGTCTTAGCCGGAAAAATGGTTGGCTTCTCTGCCGCCCTGATCGTAAAGATAGCCAACGATGCGGCCAAGCTTTCGGTTATAAAAGGCAATGACAGTGTTGATGCCTGCTATTTTGATGAATCTTTAAAAGAGAATCAATTATATATCAAATCATAAATGGCAGAATTCCCACACCTGCCATTAGTGCAAACTATTACTGGTGTCCATAAACCACCGAGAGGCGGGGGGAACAACGATCTCGATCCCCGAACCAGCAACAATCTTGCAAACAGGGGTCAGCACGGACAAAATCTGATAAACATCACAACGGGGCTGAGGGATGATCGGAGCAAGGTCATCGACGAGCGAAGAGCAGCAGGTTTACCGGACCTGCCGGGGCAGGACGCCATCCCCATATTTTTGCAGGTTGATACCAAGTTGTTTAACATCGAATCCCTTCGCGGCATGGGAATTGAGATCATCGCAGAAGAACTGGATGGATTTAT
>JAZKHM010000079.1:0-9428 GCA_040385405.1 Bacteroidota bacterium
ACCTGATCGAAGCAATTAGCTTTGGCCAGTACAAATTTAAAAAACAAAGAGAGATTTCCAGGCCAAACTAATGCGTAGAGCAGGACTATCGGTCCCGAAGAATCTCAGGTCAAGCTTTCCAAAACATAGTAATATTTTCATTATTCAGTTGCCTGTTTTCCCTTCGCTAATTTAGTTTTTTTTTTCTTAAAAGTTCGGTTATCGCGCGTACGGCCCTTGTGTGCATATCTTTCACAGACAATGGAGTGTACGTACACGGCTCCAGGGTAAATATATTTCCGCCCCGTAACAAATCTTCTTCACGATAATGCCCAATCCGTTTGCATACTAAACCTGAGAAAACTATTTTTACCACACAAACGATAACTCATACCCCAATTACAGTATGGGCAAATAAAATTTATAAAAGTATAATGGATCTTCGTATTAATTCTTTTGACGATTACAAACGCGTTTATGATTACAGTGTAGCCGAGCCTGAAAATTTTTGGGCGAGTGTTGCCGACACCTTCTTTTGGAAAAAGAAGTGGGACAAGGTATTAGAGTGGAATTTTGTTGAACCAAATGTTCAGTGGTTTAAAGGAGCAAAGCTTAATATTACGGAAAACTGCCTCGACCGCCATCTGGAGAAGAACGGCGATAAAACCGCTATAATCTGGGAACCCAACGATGTCGAAGAACATTACCGGAAATTCACATATAAAGAATTACATTTTAAGGTTTGCCAGTTTGCAAACGCGTTAAAAAATAATGGAGCGAAAAAAGGCGACCGTATCTGTATTTATATGCCTATGGTGCCCGAACTGGCAATTGCTGTTCTGGCCTGCGCCAGGATCGGAGCAATTCACTCTGTGGTATTCGGCGGCTTTTCGGCCCAATCCATCGCCGACAGGATAAATGACGCCCAATGTAGTCTGGTTATAACTGCCGACGGTGGTTTCAGGGGGCCTAAAGATATTCCGTTAAAAAGTATAATTGATGACGCTATAGTTCAGTGCAGGTCTGTTGAGAAAATAATAGTGCTTACCCGCACCCGTACCCCGGTTTCTATGATCAAAGGGCGCGACGTATGGTGGGAAGACGAGATCAGGAAGGTTGAGACTCAGGGAAACCCTGCTTGTGAAGCCGAGCCGATGGATTCAGAGGATCCCCTGTTTATACTATATACTTCGGGTTCAACCGGCAAGCCAAAGGGTGTGGTACACACTTGCGGGGGTTATATGGTATACACAGGCTATACTTTCAGTACAGTGTTCCAGTATGAACCTGATGATATACATTTCTGTACTGCGGATATCGGGTGGATTACCGGCCATTCATATATAGTTTACGGACCTTTATCTCAGGGTGCTACTTCGCTTTTGTTTGAGGGCGTTCCTACTTATCCGGATGCTGGCCGGTTCTGGGATATTGTTGACAAATTCAAAGTTACCATTCTATATACGGCACCTACAGCTATACGTTCGTTAATGAGTTTCGGTGATGAGCCTTTAAAGGGCAAGGATCTGAGCTCACTGAAAAAACTGGGCTCGGTTGGAGAGCCTATCAATGAAGAAGCATGGCACTGGTATGATGAGAATATCGGCAAAGGTATATGTCCGATCGTGGACACCTGGTGGCAAACAGAAAACAGCGGTATTATGATTTCGCCTATAGCCGGTGTGACGCCTACAAAGCCCGGCTATGCAACTCTACCGCTGCCGGGAATTCAGCCTTGCCTGGTCGATGAACATGGCACGGAGCTGACCGGAAATGGTGTTAGCGGTAACTTGTGTATTAAATTCCCATGGCCGGGTGTCATCCGTACCACCTGGGGTGATCATGAACGCTGCCGGACCACTTATTTTACAACTTACCCGAACATGTATTTTACGGGTGATGGCTGTTTACGAGATGAGGATGGATATTACCGCATAACGGGGCGTGTAGACGACGTTATAAACGTTTCAGGCCACCGCATAGGAACCGCAGAAGTAGAAAACGCAATTAATATGCATGCGGATGTGATTGAAAGTGCGGTTGTTGGCTACCCTCATGAAATCAAGGGCCAGGGAATCTACGCTTACGTGATTCTCGGCAGTTCAACGCACGATCACGAACTTACACGCAGGGATATCCTGCAGACAGTTGCTCGTATTATTGGGGCTATCGCCAAACCGGATAAAGTTCAATTTGTAACGGGTTTGCCAAAAACCAGGTCGGGAAAGATCATGCGCCGCATCCTTAGAAAAATAGCAGAGGGAGAAACTTCCGCTCTTGGCGACACGTCCACATTGTTAGATCCGAGTGTAGTGGAGGAAATAAAGGGGGGAGCGTTGTAGGAAAATTTCTGAGATTAAGGAACAAAGAGCAAAGATTAAGGACGCGTTGTCTTTATTCCTTGCTCTTTGTTCTTTAATCCAATGCAAACATTTTCCCCCTAACCCCGTTTATTACATATAACATAAACACTACCATTATGGATAAGTTAGAATTAAAAGGAAAATGGAATGAATTGAAGGGTAAGGTTAAACAATCTTATGCCGACATGACTGACGATGATCTCAGATATGAAGAAGGTAAAGAAGATGAACTTTACGGAAGATTGCAGCAAAAAACAGGCAAGTCACGCGAAGGCGTTATTGACTGGCTGAGAAGCTTGTAATTTGTTTCGTATAGGGTTGGCAGTGGCCAGTTGTCAGCCGAGAGCTATCGGCTTGCCAGGATATAGGATGGCAGCTTCATAAAGCTCCCTTGAAATAAAGGGAGCTTTTTATTGTTATGCTTTTGTTCAAAAGATGTACCCGGAGTCGCTTGTTTTACCAGGCCGATAGCTATCGGCTGACACCTTATTTATCTCTTTTTTTGTTTGCATAGCCGATTAGCCTGGCAACGGGCAACGGGCAACTGATTACTCGCATAGCAAAGTAATTCGTATTTTCGTCACAATGAAGAATAAACCCACCATACTAGTAGTAAATGATGACGGAATTACTGCACCGGGAATAAAGGCCCTTATTGAGGTGATGCAGGGTTTCGGAAAAGTTGTAGTAGTTGCGCCAGATGGACCACAGTCTGCCACAGGGCATGCCATAACTATAGCCAAGCCGCTGAGGCTGGATTCAGTTGACCTGTACGAAGGAGTGGAGATGTATAAATGTTCGGGTACACCGGTTGATTGTGTAAAGCTCGCAGTAAACAAGGTGTTCAAAGGTAAAAAACCTGATCTTTGTGTTTCTGGAATCAATCACGGACTGAATAATTCCATTAACGTATTGTATTCCGGAACGATGTCTGCCGCTGTCGAAGGCGCCATCGAGAGCATACCTTCAATAGGCTTTTCGCTTGATGATTTTGAACTTGACGCCGATTTCAGTCATTGCAAAAAATATATTGAAATAATAACCAGACAGGTCATGGAGCACGGCCTTGGCTTAGGAACCTTGCTGAATGTAAATTTCCCAAAAGGGAGTGCTATCAGAGGGATCAAGATTTGCCGCCAGGCCAATGCAAAATGGGCTGAGGAATTCGACGAACGTCTGGACCCTCACAGAAGGAAATACTATTGGCTGACCGGGGTCTTTCAAAATAACGATCATGGTGAAGACACAGACGTGTGGGCTCTTGAAAACGGGTACGCTTCAGTCGTTCCTGTGCAATTCGATATGACGGCCCATCATGCTATACCCATTCTAAATACCTGGAATTTTGAATGAACCAGCCCCAATCTTGACACTTGATACCTGCTACCTGATACTTCTTTTCTGATGAAATACTATCTAATTGCCGGGGAAGCGTCCGGAGACCTGCATGGTGCAAATCTTATGAAAGCGCTTAAGAAGGAGGATCCCCAGGCCGATTTTCGTTATTTCGGCGGTGACCTTATGAAAGCAGAAGGAGGGGTGTTAGCCAAACACTATTCCGAAATGGCATTTATGGGTTTTGTTGAAGTAATTGCCAACCTGAACACAATTCTGAAAAATATAAAAATTGCAAAGAAGGATATTCTTGGCTTCGGTCCGGATGTAATCATCCTTATCGACTTTCCGGGCTTCAATATGAAAATTGCGCAATTCGCCAGGAAGGAGAACATTAACGTGTTTTACTACATCTCACCAAAAGTTTGGGCCTGGAATCAGAAGAGGGTATTGAAGATAAAAAAATATGTCGACCGGATGTTCTGTATTCTCCCTTTCGAAGTTGCTTTTTATAAAAGCTGGGGAATGGATGTAGACTATGTAGGTAACCCCATACTGGATGCTATCACCCAAAGTATTCCTGACGACCAGTTTAAAATAAATCATGACCTGGATGTAAGGCCCCTGATCGCTTTACTCCCGGGAAGCAGGAAGCAGGAACTTGACCGCATCTTACCTGAAATGATAAAAGCAGCTGATAAGCTTCCGGATTTTCAGTTCGTAATAGCCGGAGCTCCAACATTTACAATGGAGGACTATATGCCATATTTAGGCAAGCGTAAGATTCCCGTAATTTTTGATGCGACCTATAATCTCCTCAGAAATTCTAAAGCCGCCGTCGTAACATCAGGTACAGCGACTCTTGAAACAGCGCTCCTGAAAATACCCCAGGTGGTGGTTTACAAAGGCAACACCTTATCGATAGCCATAGCCCGTTTGCTTGTTAAAATCAAATTCATTTCGCTGGTGAATTTGGTGATGAATGAACAAGTGGTAAAGGAACTGATTCAGGAAGACTGTAATGGTGTCATGATCGCGCGGGAGCTTGATATGGTACTAAATGATAAGCTATACCGGACAGGGATGCTTATAAATTATGATGATCTCGCACTAAAAATGGGTTCCCCCGGTGCTTCAGAGCGCGCCGCCGCACTTATGGTGGGATATCTTGCTGCGAACAGGGCATAGGTATTTGCCGCCGCAAACTCACCACTGGTTACCGTTTACCAGCCTTCCGGCGGGCTCATTACCGATTGCCGGATACTGAATACTTACTGATCCCGCCAACCAAGCACACTCTTTCCCCGTATATTAATAAGCTGCACTTCCATCAACAAATCGGGGTGCAGCTTGTGTACATATCTATCTGATATTAAGCATGGTTTCCTTAACTTAATATATGTTTTTCAGGATCCTGATATTCTCCTGTTTGTTCCTTGCTGCTTGCCCGGTATACGGACAGGTTGTAACAGAGTGTCCGGTAAATATAGGATTTGAAAACGGCACCTTTAACAATTGGGAATGTGCTATTGGCAGTATATCGCAGACAGGAAATATGGCACCGAATGCAGTACGTCCCGCATTTTTGACATTGGTTTCTTCAGTTCCGGCACTTGGTCAGCACACTATTATCCCGGCCGGCGGTATAGATTTTTATGGGGGATTTTCAACCAATGCCCCCAATGGCAGCGACTACGTTGTCCAGCTGGGAAATGATTCTCCCGGTCGTGGTGCCGAGCGAATAAGCTATACTATTGATGTCCCCGCCAACGTAAACGATTATTCAATCATCTTTAATTATGCTGTGGTCTTCGAAAGTCCCAGTCACGATTACGACGAACAGCCAAGATTTACCGCCAGGGTATTTGATGTGTCCAGTAATACATCTACGGAATGCGGCTCTTTTGAATTTGTTGCATCCGGGGGATTGCCAGGATTTACGCCTTCGCCCCAGCGTGGCCGGAACCCAACCAGCGGGGGTGGCGGAGGCGGACCTGCAGGGCCCGTTCCAGTCTTGTATAAGGAATGGTCGCCGGTGCTGGTTAATCTCTCAGCATATCTGGGCAGGCGAATACGGCTTGAATTCACTACGAATGACTGTAGCCTGGGAGGTCATTTTGGATATGCTTATATTGATTTTGACGAGAACTGTTCAATCCCTGTCACAGGAAATATTACCTGTCCGGATGTTCAAAGTATCACCCTGAAAACTCTGCCGGGCTTTTTTGGCTACCGCTGGTATAATGCTGAAACGTCAGCGCTGCTTGGCACAGCCGACAGCGTGGTGTTATCACCAGTTCCTCCTGTCGGAACACGAATTGCAATTGAACTTATTCCATACCCGGGTTTAGGTTGCCAGCAAACTCTTTACACCACCATTGGCGGCATGTCTATGAATATTATTGACCCTCCGCCTGATTGTTTTAGCGTTGATCTAACCGATTTCTCATTAAAAGCCGGAAACAGTTCCGACTTGAGCTACACCTACTGGACGGACCCGCTTGCCACTATTCGGCTAGCGAATCCCAGGCGTGTGACGGTTTCAGGTATGTACTATATTAAGGGAAGAAGCTCATCGGGATGCTTTCTGATCAGGCCCGTGCGGGTGTCTATTATCGAGGTTCCGCCTATTTTGCTTAACCGGATTCCGGAAGCTGTCCATCCCGCTACAGTGGATATAACTACCGCATTTAATCGAAATGAGGAGATAAGCTATACTTTCTGGACTAACAGTGCAGCAACGACGCCAATTTCCGATCCAACACAGGTAGTCAGGAAAGGAACTTATTATATTAAAAGCACAAGTCCCGGGGGGTGTATTTCTATATCCCCCATATTTGTTGATATTATAATCCCTGATTATGTCATCCCCAATATGTTCACTCCTAACGGTGATGGGGTAAATGATGAGCTGACCGTGCTTATTAGCAGCCGTGTTGAACTTAAACAATTTAAGATCTTTAACCGGTGGGGCGATGTCGTATATACCACTGCAGATATTACCAAACTGTGGACTGGCTTTCGCGATACCTCGGAAGTACCCGTTGGGGTGTATTACTGGGTGATTGAAGGTATTCTGGATTCAAAAAGGTATTTGAGGTCGGGGTATGTGACGCTGGTGAGGTAGGTATCAGTTGGTTAGTTGTCAGTTGGTTAGAGGTTAGACTAAGCGTCTAGTCCGTCCAGTCTAACAACTAACAACTAACAACTAACAACTAACCAACTAACCAACTAACCAACTATTTCACCAGGAAATTCACCATATAATCACCCCAAATCAACGAAACAACTCCCGTTTTCGCGATTTTAAACGTCATCCGTTCAGAAAATGCGGGAGCCTTAAGAGTTTTAACAGTAAATCTCAGAGCATCAGTTTTCTTATCGTACTCTGTACCCGACTGGTTCCAGGTTTTATTAAGAATAATCACCCAATCTTTTTGTCCGGGAATAGAATACAGGCTGTATTTTCCTTTTGGCAATGTTTTTCCCGCAATTGTTACGTTTTTGCTTACTTCAAAAACGGTAGCTTCATTAGCACCAGTGCGCCATACCTGTCCCCAGGGTGCAATCTCTTTCCCTATGGTTCTTCCTTTGATGCCGGGGGAACTATAATCTATGCTGATTTTCACTCCTGAATTAGTGGTTTGTGAAACTTTGGCAGCCGGACTTGGTCTTTGTGCACACGCTGTAGCAGCGAAAATACCGGTGATAAGTAATAGGATCAATGTTTTTTTCATAGTTTGTTTTCTTGTTTTTTAATGGTGATGAAGCTATCATGATTTAATAAACATTCCCCTGCGGGTTTTGGAAAAATCATGATGGTTTCATCTGTTTAATTTTTCTTTTTTTTAATGTGATGAAGCTATCATGATTTAATAAACATTCCCCTGCGGGTTTTTGGAAAAATCATGATGGTTTCATAATTACTGGTTTTAATCAAATATATATAAGGTGGCTATCAATATGGAAATAGAATGAAATTATTACATGAGGTCTTATGTGAACCAGCACAGATTTTAGATTGGGCTTTAAGTTTAGCCTGCCCATTATCCCCCGCCGGCGGGCAGGGGGTGGATTAAATATTCGGCAGCTTCCAGCCATTATGATACCGGGCTTTCATCAATTGATTGGCTTCAGCATCTGTGAATTTATTTTTTGCTGCATCCCAATATACTTTCTTACCTGTCTTAAAAGCAATATTTCCCATTTGTGCATTGATTGCTGCAATACTCCCGGTCTGGATCCCGCATTTTAAACGGGAAGCATCATTGGCCGTAATAGCATCAATAAAATTAACAGCATGTGCTTCGTGGGCATTTTTTTCAGGCTTGCGATGCGATACTTCTTCTGTTTTGTTAATCTTCTTACCATCCTTGTTTTCCGTTTCCGGAATCACTTTCCATCCGCCCCGGTTCACAACGAGTGTCGCATTGTTTCCAATGAATGCGATTCCTTCAGTAGAGCCGTAGTTGCCGCCATCAATGCCTGTAGCATGTTCCCAAAGCATGTTGAATCCTTCATACTCATAAACAGTTTGCAGGGTGTCAGGGGTTTCTGATGCGTCATCCGGGTATGCAAATTTTCCGCCGGAAGCCATGACCGATTTCGGTTCTTTTACTCCCATTGCAAATAAGGCAATATCAATCTCATGCACGCCCCAGTCGGTCATTAAGCCGCCTGCATAATCCCAGAACCATCTGAAGTTAAAATGAAAACGATTCTGGTTAAAGTCGCGTTTGGGTGCCGGACCTAACCACATATTATAATCTACCCCTGCAGGAGCGGGGCTGTCGGCAACTTTTGGTACAGGTTTCATCCAGCCCTGGTAGGCCCAGCATTTTACCAGTCTGATCTGTCCTAATTTACCTGTTTTTATATAGTCAATTGCTTCAGCATATTGTGATCCGGAACGCTGCCATTGTCCCACCTGTACAATTTTTCCATATCGCTGCTGCGCTTTCACCATGATCTGACATTCTTCTATGGTATTAGCGATGGGTTTCTCAACATATACATGCTTGCCTGCCGAAACAGCGTCAACCATGTTCAGGCAGTGCCAGTGATCAGGAGTACCGATTATTACTACATCAATGTTTGGATCTTCCAGCATTTTGCGATAGTCTTTGTACTGCTTTGGCCTCTTTCCGCGTAGTTTAAAGACATCTTCTGTACGCTGGTCAAGTACACTCTGGTCTACATCTGCCAAAGCCACACAATTTACCTGCGGGAGCTTCAGATGAGCATTCATGTTCGACCATCCCATGCCCTTACAGCCAATAAGTCCGAAGTTGATCTGGTCAGAGGCCGAAATGCTACGGGTATAGCGGCCGAAATCTGCGGCACTTAGCACTTGTGGAATACTAATTCCTGCCCCAAGGAGCATAGTATTTTGAATAAATTTTCTTCTTGAATTATCCATATTATTTTTTGTAGTGTGTATAAGCCAGAATTTTAGCCCGAGCTTATTATGTCAAAATTCGGACGATTATTATCTAACAAATTACTAAAAATATTGAAATGAAAATTATTTGGTTTGGAAAAGAGTTGAGATTACCTTAATAAGATTGGCCCAAATTGCCATTGACGTAGTGTTGTAGCATAAAAAAAATCTAAATGATTATTTCGAAACTTGAAATATTCGTTTAAAATGCTGATAATTGTAGCTGGAAAACAATCCATTGAATTGTTTCAAACATGGGGGATTAGCTCATTTGGCTAGAGCGCTTCGCTGGCAGTGAAGAGGTGATCGGT
>JAZKHM010000080.1:0-25181 GCA_040385405.1 Bacteroidota bacterium
CGCGCCTGGTTTGGGACCAGGAGGTCGTAGGTTCGAATCCTGCCACCCCGACAAACGAAAGCCCTTCTGCGAAAGCAGAAGGGCTTTATTGTTTTGCGCAGTCCCTAAGCCTGCAAGGCTTAAAGGGACGAAGTAGAACAACAAAGCCGGCTTCGAGGCACGAGAAGCGTAGGCTTGAGTTGTAACGCCCCCCTATTCAGGATCAGCGCAGCTAATCCTGCCACACTACATATACCAGTTCATCTGGATGCAAAAGCCTCTAAATATCATTATTTAGAGGCTTTTCTGCTTTTAAACAGTTCATATTAATCCGTTTCAATCCATACTTTCTGAGAACCATTAGGTGACCTAAATTAATTTTTAACTTAGGTCACCAGGAAGATTTAAGCAGCAGCAATGCAGGGAAAGCTGTTAAAATAGATGTTTTCATATTTATAGGTTTAATCTTTAAGCTTGCTGAATATTTTCCTCATTGTCTCCGGATCCATGGCGTTCATGTCAATTAAACGCAGTTCCTTTACCATGCTAAGCGTAGTGCTTTTGTACTTTAGAAAGTGTGGTGTTTTTATGTGAGATTGATAGGCTTCGATGTTTGCATAAATTTCCAATATTCTGATTTGAGTGCTATCTTTTTGCTGGTACATTGGAAAGATAGAAATGACACCTGGCTCTAATCTCACAGAGGCCTCCGCTTCTTCATTCAAAATAGCTTTGTAAGCTGGTAGGCTGTCCCGATAAATTTCAATCTCAGACATGCGGACGAGCATCCCACTTCCGTTTACTCTTTTTACAAGAGAAGTAGAACGTGAAGCACTTAGTATCACGATTGCGAGAAAGAGGAAAAGTTGTAATTTATGTGCTGTTTTCATATTAGTGGATTTAGCTTTTAAATATCGAAGCGTTTTTTAGATTTAATCAGCTTTCGACTTTCGGCCGATGAAATAATCTATTGAGAATTTGCCTGCACTGGTAATCAACACGACGTATACAAGAAGGAAATGCAGTGCCGGTTCGCTTTCGTGTTTACTTCAAGTTTTTTATTGGTGTGTGCTCCGCCATGGGTTCCCAAAGACCAAGTGAATAATATTAAAGCGAAATATTTTTCAATGTTTCGTATATTTAGTTTGCCCGTACTTATTTATTACCAGTGTTTCCCTGATGGTATCATTTTTTCGCTAATCGCTTTAAGGTGAACGGCTGACCGGCCGCTAGAACAATAATTCGTTCCGGATTGACCACGCGGGCCGCTAAATTTTTCGGGTCGCCATTGAAAGGAATAAAATCCGGTGCATCCACAAAGCCCCAATGACTTAAAATGAGTGGCGTATTGGGATATGCATTAGCAATTTTGATAGCCCCTTCTAATCCCGAGTGATAGAGGGCATCTTCCGAATAATAAAAGAGGATGGCATCGGGTGTAGGCATATGCAATTGTTCTTGATTAAATCGGCTATCACCAGGTGCCCAAATGGATCCGTCCGGTGTGTTAAACCAGAAACCACAGGCATCACCAGGTTCATAGTATCGCTGACCTGATTTGGGGAAATCGTTTTGCCAGGCATGGTCTGCCAGCGTTAACCTGACGTCAACTTTACCTAGGCGAAATGTATCACCAATGAAATGACCCGCGGACCGCAAGCCTTGTGCTTTCATCAACGAATCCACATAAACAGTGGAATGAAAACTTTTTGTAACAGGCGCTAAATCCTTAAAGGTCTCAACACTGTAGTGGTCATTGTCGCTGTGTGTAGCAAATACGGCGTCTAAGTATGGAACGTTGTCCGATTTAATGGGGAATTCCCTTAACAACGGCATGTCATAGCCTTTCAGCAGTGGGTCTATCATAAAGGTTGTACCGCGGCTGTTAATGAAAAATCCTGCCATACCCAACCATCGGATAGTCGTTTTAGATGACTTATCGAAAGCTTCCGCACCGAAAGGTTGTGTTGCCGGTGCTGTTGCCTGATATTTCTTCTCTGGTTTCTCATTAGCAATATCTGTAGCAGATTGTGCCATCACCTGGTTAGCAGAACTCAACAGTACTAACAAGGTTACTAGATGTTGTCTGGCTTTCATGTTAATTATTGATTTATTGTTAATTATCTCTTTTAATTAAGCGATGCACAAAGTTTCCTCCATTTTTCCTTAGTGCTTTTATACAGATTCCTGTATTTGTTACCAATATTCCCTTTTAGAGCCGACGGAAGAGAAGATGCCAGATAGTTCTCTTAAATTTGAGGTAGTGAACATAAACCATGGAAGAAATAGTTAAGATCGGAAGTGTTGATCAGTTCAATGCTGAGAGAGGGCAGGAAACGTTACACCCTTTGGTCAGTGTACTTGATCAGTCAAAATCATCGTCAATACTGGAGAAGCAGTATCGATCGGAGATCTACATTATCTTTTTAAAAGAAGCAAAGTCTGGCAGGTTAAAATACGGGCGGAATCATTACGATTACCAGGATAGCACACTACTCTTCATTGCTCCTGGTCAGGTGTTTGGACACACGGAAAGTTCGGAACCATTGCAACCATCAGGTTGGGTATTGCTCTTTCATCCTGACTTCATTCGAGGCACTTCTCTTGGGCGTAATATTAAGAACTACCACTTCTTTTCATACGACGTAAATGAAGCGCTTCATTTATCTGAGAGAGAAAGACGAATCCTGCTAGAGAGTTTCAATAAAATACGCTATGAGTTAGAGCATCCGATAGATAAACACAGTAGATCCCTTATCGTCAGTAATATAGAATTACTATTAAATTATTGTGTCCGGTTTTACGACAGGCAGTTCATTACCCGGGATACTATTCACAAAGATATACTAGTGAAGTTTGAAACTTTGTTGGATGAGTATTTTGAATCAGACAAGCCACAAATGCTTGGCTTACCGTCGGTAAGTTATTGTGCTGGCGAAATAAATCTGTCCGCTAAGTATTTCGGAGACCTCATCAAGAAGCAAACTGGAAAATCTGCCCAAGAATATATCCAGCAGCGGATAATCGAGATTGCTAAGGAAAGGGTACTGGATCCCAGTAAGTCCATTAGCGAGGTTTCTTACGAAATTGGATTTAAGTATCCACAACACTTTACAAGGCTTTTCAAGCAGCATGTTGGTCAGTCTCCGGTTGAATACAGAATGCTTAATTAAGCTGTGGTCTGCCAGATTTAACCACAGTGCTCTACGGTCCACCACCAACGGTTGAACTCAGGTTTTGCCGACTTTTACTAACCCCCTAAAAGACTGATCTAAATTATTAAAACAATTTAGAACCATTAAATCAGGGAATTATGAAAAAAGTGACAAGGGTTTTCATTCCTGAAGATCGTTTAGCCATCGGGCAGGAAGTCAGCGTGAGGGAACCATGGCTAACTGTCGTAAATAAATCTTAGCGCCTCCAGATCAATTCTAACTCTATAGATTTGCAAGGCATAGAGGATTAAATTTCTATATATCAATGAATTGTTTTATATCGTCTACCAATAAAATGCAGAGGTTTCACTATTTAAACTCTCCCGAATCCACATCTTTAACAAATTTTATCAAACCATCAAAATATGTTTTCGGGTCATCAAACTGCGAAAAATGACTCCCGTTTGTGATCAGACTTCTGCCGTTTTGCACTTCCTTTGCCATCCATTCCATATGTTTTGGATCCATCGTATCATATTTGGCACCAATCACTAAAGTGGGCACTTTAATTTCCCTAATTCTGGCAGACACATCCCAATTTTTCAGGGATGCATTTCCGGTCATCCCAAATTCGCTATGCCCCTGCATCAAGATGTATATATTGGGATTAAGATGTTCAAACAGAAGGTTAATTGATTTTGGCCATTTTTCAACAGGCATTCTCACTACGTGTTCGGTATAATAATGATTCATTAACAGTTCAGTATATCTCGGATTTTTAAAGTCCTCCTTCGCTTCTATTTCCTTAATTTCTTTGTAAACGTCAGGGTCCATTTGCGGACCCAGAACATCATCGGCATATTTAGTATAAGCCGGAGCACTTGCCATCATATTTGAAATGATGAGCCCTTTGAGATTATCCTGATATTTTAAAGCATATTCCATCGCCAATATTCCACCCCAGGATTGGCCGAGCAGGTAAAAATTATCTTTATTCAGGTTTAATGCTTTTCGGACCTGCTCCACTTCTTCTACAAAATATTCGGTAGTCCAGAGTGAAGAATCATTGGGCTTGTCGCTAAAATAAGAATCGAGCTGATCGTAATAGATATATTCAATTTCCTCATTAGGGAGATAGCCGTCAAAATTGCCAAACTGTTCATGAGTGCCACCAGGGCCGCCATGTAGGAGTAATACGCGCATTTTAGGATTATTTCCCATGCGTTTTGTATATACATTGTATTTTCCTTTTGGAGTTTCGATAGGAATCATTTTAATACCTCCGGTATTTTGATCATCGCTATTGGAATAATCAAAATAGCTGCTCGTGTCAGAATTTGTACCGGACTTAGTGTTGGAACAACTGATTATAGTGAGTGTTATGATCATTAAAGGGAGTATCAATTTTTTCATGATTTGCGATTTGAGTTAGAAATGGGTCATAAATAATTGTTCACTCAACTAATCTAGTAGAATTCCTTTCGTTTTGGAAATTAATACCTTCTTAGTCCATTCAAATGATCGTAAATTGCTCCCCAGGTTGGTATTAAATTTCACCCATATTAGCATCATTTTCTGAGTATATGACAGATCATAAAATGCCCAACGATGAAAGTCTGCAATTAGGATTAAGGGAAAATTGGAAACAGTTTTCATTACTGGTACTCATAAATGCATTTGTAGGGGGAATGGTTGGATTGGAGCGTTCCATCTTACCACAGATAGCAGAAGCTGAATTTCATATTGCGGCAAAAACAGCCATACTTTCCTTTATTGTGGTTTTTGGTATTACAAAAGCCCTAACTAATTACTTTACCGGTGCACTGGCAAACAGACTTGGCAGGAAAAACCTATTAATTATGGGCTGGATTATTGGAATACCAGTTCCTCTGTTGTTAATGTTCGCTCCTTCCTGGAATTGGATTATCGCTGCAAATGTACTCTTGGGAATTAATCAGGGGCTGACCTGGTCAAGCACCGTGGTTATGAAAATCGACCTTGTCGGTGAAAAAAACCGCGGATTCGCAATGGGGCTTAATGAATTTGCGGGATATGTCGCAGTAGCTGCAGTAGGATTTGCTACAGGTTGGATAGCCAGCGTGTATGGGCTGAGACCATATCCTTTTTATTTGGGGCTTTTTATTGTAGGTGCCGGGCTTATTTTGAGCTGGCTGTTTGTGAGAGATACGAAACATCATAGCGAGAAGGAAAGCGATGACAGCAGCATCCCGCGTCTTACCAACATATTCAAAGACACCACATGGAGAAATAACAATCTGGGATCAGTTACACAGGCCGGTTTAATAAATAATCTTAATGATGGTATGGTCTGGGGATTGTTCCCTCTGCTTTTGTCAACAAGAGGATTTACCTTACAAGATGTAGGATTAATAACCGCTATTTATCCCGGTGTTTGGGGATTAGGGCAATTGTTTACCGGGAAAATGGCCGACCATTTTTCGAAAAAACTCATGCTGTTCTGGGGAATGTTTCTACAGGGAATAGCGCTGCTGTTTTTTATCTGGGCCGGTTCTTTCTTTCATTACAGTATTTTGTCCGCTCTTTTAGGCTTAGGGACTGCCATGGTATACCCTACCTTCCTGGCTTCTATTTCAGAAAATGTTCATCCCCAGGACAGGCCAAAAAGCATTGGTACTTTCCGTTTATGGAGAGATTTAGGCTATGCTGTCGGAGCAATATTAACCGGTATAATCTCGGATGTGTTTAATATAAATACGGCTATAGTTTTTGTGGGACTCTTAACCATATTTTCGTCGTTGGTGATAATTATGAGGATGACGGAGAAGCGGGGAATCAGTAGTCGGTAATCAGGGCTGTCCCCGACGAGTTCGGTGATCTCGTGCAGACGCGGTGCAGCTCGCGTCCTCCAGGAATTCGAAACTAAACGGGCTCAAAACCACATCGGAGCTAGTGTCTTTGCCGGACATTATGCAAACGACATGAGTTGGCCGACACAGCGGCTGGAGCCGCGTGTCATTGACGAGGTCCATCTGGGACTTGATCCGGCACCCAGTCGGGGAAGAGCCCTGACCCCGTTATTATTCTTAACTAACTATTTCTCCGTCCTCCATTACAATGATCCGATCAGCACGCGAGGCAAATTCAGAATCGTGCGTTACGACGAGTATTGTCTGTTTATTTTCGGTACAAATGTCTTTAAAAATCCCAAAAACGATATCGCTGTTTTTCTTATCCAGATTTCCCGTGGGTTCATCCCCCATGATAATCACAGGGTCGTTGATTAGAGCGCGCGCTATTGCAACCCGCTGTTTTTGTCCGCCGCTTAACTGGTTTGCGTTTTTCAAAGCCTGATCTTGAATTCCCAGGATTTTCAAATGCTGAATGGCCTTTTCTTCTATCTGCTCAGTAGAATATCTTCCTAGTTTCATCGCCGGCAGCATCACATTCTTTAAGACATTAAATTCTTCGATCAGGTAATGAAATTGAAATACAAAACCAATCTTTTGATTTCGAACAAGGGCAAGTTCTGCGTTATTCTTTTGTTTTAATGCTTCATTATCCATAACAAGCTCCCCTTCGTAATCGGTATCCATAGTCGACAAAATATACAGCAGTGTGGATTTTCCGCAGCCTGATTTGCCTGTAATTGCCACAAAACTGCCCCTGTTTATGGAGAAGCTGATATCCTTGAGCACACGGAACCGTACCGGGTCCAAAAAGTATTTATTGATTTTAGTTGCCTTCAAGACCGTGTTAACCATCACTTTCCACGAATAATGACCACCGGATCAATTTTTGCAGCCTTGCGGGCCGGGAACAATCCGGCAAGGTAAGTTGTGATCAGGGCGAAAACAATACCAATGAAATAATACATCATATCAAAATTCACAGGATAGGTCTTTATTGTCGGCAACGCCTGGGTTTCAAAAGGTATGTTGCTGATGATCACCGACAAAATATAGCCTAATAAAATTCCAATTATCCCGCCTACAACACCCAGTACCATAGACAGCTGAATGAAAATGGTTTTTACATCTTTACCGGAAAATCCCGTCGCCTTTAATATGGCAATTGCGTCCATTTTTTCATAGATCATCATATTCAAAATATTATAAATCCCGAAACCCGCAACAATTAACAGGGTGATACTTACGCTGTAAGCTATAGTATTTCGCACATTTGTCCCGGTTTCAAATTGTGCATTGGCGGTTTGTATATCCGTTGCGTCAACATCAAACAGCCTGGCATATTCTTTAGCGACAACTGGAGCGAGGGAGATATCTTTCAATTTGATTTGAATGTCGGTAATATAGTTGGCCGGTTTACCTTGAAGCCTTTGCGCGGTTTGCAATGAGGCAAAGCTTTGTACATCATCTATATCAGCCAGTCCAAACTGTATGACACCCACGATTTTAAGCATAGCGATATCAGCATCGGGAGTAGTCACCTGAACCAGATCTCCCACTTTGACACTCAGCTTATCGGCAAGGCCTTTTCCAATTATAATGCTATTGCTTATCGTACCGAGATCAGTAATATTACCTTCAGTAATATATTCGCCCATGTGGAACAACTTCTGCTCCAACGCAACGTCGACGCCGTCAATCATACCTGAAAGCTGAATAGTACCCTTATTAAAGAATACTGTTGTCTTTGTTTTTGGCGCTACATCAATAACCCGGTCATCAGCCCGAATAGCTTTGATGAGACGCGAAGCATTATAAAGCTGCTTACCCTCATCCTTTGGCTTCACCGACCTGATAAAATTTCTGTAGCCTGAAAATTCACCGGCCAGATCAATGGGCTGTGTTTTTGAAGGGACAATTGCATTATATATTCTGATATGAGGTGTTCGGTTAGTAATCAGACTATCGAGCATCTTGTTTAAGCCTGTCATGAAACTAACGAGGGCTATAAACATCGCTATTCCGAAGGTGACACCGGCAGCTGCGACAATAGATTGCCTCAGCCGGGCCTTCAGAAGTGCAAATGCGATATTTAACAGTAAGGGATTTTTCATCTAGTCGGGCTTATATATCACTTCCCGAGTGGTAAGGCCCTGCAGTATTTCGACGTTCCTTTCATCCTGAACGCCCGTAACTACCTTTCTTTTCTTACCATCTTCTAACCAAACCTGGCTATTTTTATCCAGGTAGCTGCGAGGAATAAGGACCGCTTTTTTCTTCACCTTAACAATAATATTTGCCTCTGCTGTCAAATTTGGATAAAGCTTAGCTGGCGGATCAGAAAAAACGGCTTCAACCCGGAAGGTCCGCGAACGATCGTCCATTATAGGAAAAATTTTACTAACCCTTCCCCGAAACAGCTGCCCCTTATAACTATCCAGAGTAATGGCTACATCCTGATCAATTCTTACACTGGTAATATCATTCTCGTCAACATTCAACTCCAGATAAAATTCCTCAGGTTTTCCTAAAATACCTAATGCAGTCTGCGGACCTACCAGCTCGCCTTTGTTTTTTATTACATCAAAGACTTTCCCGTTTATTTCACTCCTGATTAAAAAATCACCCTGCCGCTTTTTTGCTATCTGATAATTAATCTTAGCTAACTCCACATCATTCGCCAATTGGTTTCTCAATTGACCCAGACGCATGACAGATGCATGATAATTTATCCTGGATGTGGCAAAAGCCAAATGGCGCTGATCAAAATCTAAACGGGTACCAATATTTTGCTCCCATAACTTTTTCTGCCGAAAATAGATAGCCGAGTCGATCAGGTATTTTTCTTTTGATACTTCGACCTGGGAAACGGCTTCCTGAAGCCTGTCAGAATTCTTCCGGCTGTTTGATGCAGTGAAATCCAGAACCTGGCGAGCATTATCTGTAACGAGGGTGGCCTCTCTGTTCTCCAGTGTAAAAAGTATGTCCCCTGTTTTAACAATGGTACCTGGTACTATATGAATTCTTTTGATAACACCTGGAACGGATGATAATACTGTGTATTGATCTTTAGATTTTATAGTCCCGGATGCATATAACGAAAAAGTTATATCACTGATTACCGCCCTGGATTGTTCCTTTTTTTCAGAACATCCGCAAAAGAGAAATAGAAAACATACTGAGTAATTAAAAGCCCGTCTCATTGTTTTTATACTAGGCTATAACAAAAAGCACCGAAGAACTTAATGCAAAAGGTTTAAGCGATCAATTTCAGGTAAATATAACACTTGTTTGCATAGTCAGATATGAACTGGATCATCATTTAAACTGACGAAGGTCATTTTTCGACCGGCGACGCTAATATTAACTTTATAGGTCATCGCGTTTTTCTGGCTAAGTTTTTGAAAGCCATGTACGTGTAGAATTTTAATCGTTTCCATTGTGTCGAATGTTACTATTGTCACACTTAAAGGGCTCATCTATCACGACCTTTGTAAAGCGAAAATTGAAATTATATGGATACACTAAAAAATACAATATTAACTGGCTGGAATATAATAAGATGGTTAAGACTTATTATAGGCTCAGTTATCGCGTACCAGGCTTTCGCAACACAGAATGGATTGCTTGGGCTACTGGCTGGTATTTTTATTTTCCAGGCCCTCTCAAACGCGGCGTGCTGCGGAACCAGCACTTGCAATACGACTCCGGAGAAACAGAAATTCGGAAAAACAGAAGATGTTGAATTCGAAGAAATCAAAAGTAAATAAAGCAAATCATGGCAACTTTTTCAGAGATTATTAACTCAGACAAACCGGTTTTAGTAGATTTTTCAGCCGAATGGTGCGGGCCCTGTAAAATGATGGCCCCCATTCTCGACCAGTTAAAAAAAATGGTTGGCGATAATGCAACTATCCTAAAAGTAGACATTGATAAGAATCCCGAAGTGGCACGATCGTATAACATCCAGGGTGTACCAACGCTGATATTATTCAAAAAAGGAGAAACTAAATGGCGACAATCCGGCGTGATGCAGGCTTCTCAGCTTAAACAAGTGTTAGAAAAATATACTTAATCAAAGCAAAAAATATTATCTTACATCATGTTAGAAATCCGGATAAAAAAACTGACCTTTCTTATAATACTTCTTTCTCTTTCCTTCCAGGGAATAACTCAGGCGCAGGAGCAAACTCCAGCCTTTACGGGAGCGGCCGCAACATTAAGTTCGTACAAAGCATTGTACGCTTTAAATAGCGGAGACGAAAAAAGGATTTCTACGACACTCCGGAATATAAATAATGCTCTGAACGATCCGCGCTTAAAAGGAAAACTTCAGATTGAATTAGTGGTGTTTGGCGATGGCGTGAGCACTTTTCTAAAATCCGGCCCGTTTGAGGAGAGCTTGAAAGAACTTCAGAAAAAGGGAGTAATCCTGGCTCAGTGCGAAAACACATTGAAGCAACGAAAAATCGAAAAGAGTTCGCTTTTTCCTTTCATCTCCTTTGTTCCATCTGCTAATGGGGAAATTATCATCAGGCATTATGAAGGGTGGGCGGTCTTATATCCATAAAACAGCTCTCCGGAAACTGGCTTAAAAATAGGATAAAACCTTTTTAGTTGCCACAAAAACTAAATTTATTATGGACCAGACTCATTTACATCTCCTGATTACCCACCTTCCCATCTACGGATCAATATTAGGTGCGATCGTGCTCGCGTATGGAATATTCACAAAATCGCAGCATACAGCCAATGCGGCCTATATAGTATTAATCATATCCTCGATAGGTGGGTTTATCGCAAAGCAAACAGGCGAAGCTGCCGAAGAAACTGTAGAGAATATCAAGGGAATATCTGAAGATCTAATTCATGAACATGAAGAATCGGCTGACATTGCCATAATTGCAATCATTATTTTAGGAATCATTTCACTGGCTGCATTATTTGCATCTTATAGAAAATGGTCATTCCATAATTCCATGGGCTGGATTGCGCTTCTGGTTTCTTTAATTACATTCGGAATAGTAGCCAGAACCGGATATTTAGGAGGTCAAATCAGACACACTGAAATTAATTCAGCACAGGCAGCACCCTCAGGCCAACCTGAGGAAAGCGAAGAATAGCCTGATCAATTTCGGAAATAATTCCAAACCTTCATCGGCCAGAGCTGATTTCGTTTTTTCTAAGGTTTCCTCAAAAGAGTATGGGACTTTTTTTGTCAGATTATAAGCCATCTTAATATAATTTCAGGAGTTTAGTTTACTTTTTATAGAAACTGGCAATTTCGCCGAAAGGGCCATATTTATGCTGTTCGGCAGTAAATTTATCAGCGTAGGGCCCGAACGGAAAATCAATGGGTTTTTTACTAATATCCTTCCAGTCATCAGATTGATTTTTATGGGGCCTGCTTTGTGAATTTACGTATGCGGCCACATCCCACGCCTCTTCTTCACTAAGTTGAGGATTTTGATGGCTAACCCCTAAAGGCATATTATTTTTTACATAACTGGCAAAATTAGAGATCCTGTATAGTCCGGCGGCGTCGTTGTAACTTTTCCTTCCCCAAAGCGGTGGGTAAATAAACTCCGTCTGGTCTGGGTTTAGAACTCCTTCCCCATTAATACCGTGGCAGGCAACACATTTAGCAGAGTAAACAGAAGCTCCCTTCCCGGGATTCGCAGCCCGGTCAAGATATGCGAGTTTCTTCAGACCAACGCCGTCGGGCTGTTTGCCTTTTGCCACACCGGTTCCAAGCCATTTCATATAAGCGATCATAGCTTTCATTTCTTTGCTGGTACTATCCAAAGGCTTTCCGTTCAGGCTTCTTTCGAAGCAGTCATTTATACGTTTAACGATTGTTTCTCTGGTACCTGACCTTGCCCTGAATTTTGGGTAGGTCGAATAAACTGCTGAGTAATTATTACCCCAGGGCTTTGTACCAGCATCTAAATGACAATTCTGGCAATTCATTCCGTTGCTTATCGCAGCCACTTCGCCCCGGGGACCCAGATATTTTGCAGTATGTGCAATCAAATCCTTTCCATAGAGAATAGTCTCGCGCTCGCTCCCTTCAGGCAGGCTGCTTTCATCAGGTGCCTTCCACAAGGCATTGGAAGCCGGTGTTTCAGAACCTGGCGTCGATGGGATCGTAGCAGTCTGAGCGATTGGAATTGCTGGTTCCGAAGGTACGCCGTTCCTCCCAGACATTGTTTTGTATCCGGTATCAAATAACAGGCTTATAAAAATACTTACCACCACAATAAAGAGGACAACAACAAGTATGAGTGCCCGTGAAACAACAATCAGTGATTTTCTAGCTTCTGTTTGGTGATCAATCATCCTGGTAGAATTAGCCGGCTATTTCCCGTTTACGTAAAGATCAAGGATAGTGTAAGCAAAAAAGGTAACATAAGTTACGCTGATCACAATAAAAATTTTGGTGGCAGAAATTTAGGAAATTACTGCCGATTTAGAAATCTTTTAGCAGTTTAATTTCATTGCGATAAAGCAATATTTTTCCGTCGTTTTCCAATTGCTTCAGTAAACGGGAAATAACTACCCTTGAGGTCGCCAGTTCATCTGCAATAAGGTAATGGGATACCTTTATCACACTAGAACCTGATACTCTCTGTTTCTCTTTAAGGTAGGCAATCAGCCGTTCATCGAGTTTGTGAAAAGCAATACTCTCAATGGATTTAAGTAATTCCAGGAAACGCTCGTTGAAACTTCGCATGATGTAGTTTTTCCAGCTGGGATATTTGCAAAGCCATTCATCCAGCTTTGCATGGGGAATTGCTATTAATTCAACGTCATCTTCAGCAATAGCTTTTACTTCACTTTTTTTGGCTTCAACACAGCAGCTGTATGCCATTGAACAACTCTCGTTACTTGATAAATAATAAAGGAGAATCTCCTTTCCTTTTTCGTCCATGCGAAGGACTTTTATTGTTCCCTTTACAATTATAGGCATCATACGGATATACTTCCCGTAGTCCATTATGATATCCCCCTCTTTAAAGTGCTGTACTTGCCCGCACTCCTGCATTTCTTCGAGCAAAGCGGGTTCAAATGTAGAGCTGAATACTGAGGCTGCAGACATATCAGATTAAAAATGATAATTTAAGACAAAATTATAATTCAGCATATCGACTTTATTAAAACGGGCATTGGCCGTTAAACTGTCTGAGCCCGAGAATTTCCCTGCCACAAGAACCTGGACTTCAAGTCCCTTCAAAGCATTTAAAAATGAGTATCGTGCGTCCAGATTAGCCTGCGTATACGAAGGTACAACATACTTGTTTAATCTGAAGTTGCTGATAGCCGGTAATTTAAAATAACCGCCCGATAGTGAGGTCTTTAAACTTCTGCCCGGAAAATTATAAATGATTTTTCCCATTATTGCATGAACATCCCCGAAACCTTCATTGCGCTCACGCGGCATAAAAGTAAAAAAGGGATCAATCGTTCTTCCTGCCCGGCATTTCACTTTCGAATAAATACATCTCATAGCGGTTATATTGGCCAGTCTCCGGGTCAGCTTATGTCAAATCGGATGAACCAAGATTAACTACTGAGTAGATTCGAAGCATGATCGCTACAGCGATTAGGGTCTTTTTCATGAAATTATTTATTTCTCCAATAAATAGCCTGCCCGGAATAGTCTTTCGGGGTGTTATTCAGGATTTTGCAGAAGCACGTGGAAATTATTTAGTGGGGAAGCGAGTTTTTAAAAAGACCATAAAGGTACGTGCCAACCAGGGCGAAGAAAAAAACGATGCCCATCGATAAAAAGCCGTATCCGATGTTCACTACCATAGGTCCGGGACATGCCCCGCTTAGAGCCCATCCCAGTCCGAAAATAGCTCCGCCAAGAATATAACGCGTCACAGATTTTTCTTTTGGGCTAAACAGAATGGGGTTACCATGGTAATCACGGATATTATATTTTTTTATCAGTGCCACTCCTATCACACCGAGGATTACAGCTGTGCCAATTATCCCATACATATGAAATGATTGAAACCGGAACATCTCCTGGATGCGGAACCAGGAAATAGCTTCCGACTTAGCCATAACGATGCCGAACACACTGCCTAGTATAAAATATTTTATGAACTTCATTGAGAAAAGATTAATGGGCAGATTTAAAAGATTAGAGGAAATATTAGAAACGTCATTACTAAACCTCCGATAAAAAACCCAACAACAGCAATTAAAGAAGGCATTTGCAGATCTGACAGACCACTTATAGCATGCCCGGATGTGCAGCCACCTGCATAGCGTGAACCAAATCCAACCATTAAGCCGCCTAAAGCTAATATCAGGAAACCCTTTAACGTGAAAGCCGATTCGAGGCTAAATAATTCCGCAGGCTGTAAGGATTCGGGCGCAGCAAAACCCAGCTTACCAAGATCTGATATGGTGGCTGCAGAAATTTGAACGGGACCATCTGCAGAAAGAAATTCTTTCGCTATAAATCCGCCCGCAATAGCGCCGGTTAAAAATACCAGATTCCATATCTGGGTTTTCCAGTTAAAGTCGAAAAACTTCACGCTTTTGCCCAGCCCGCTGGCTGCGCAAATGGTTCTTAAATTCGCTGAGAAGCCGAATGATTTACCAAAGTATAGCAGGAAAAACATTATCCCGGCTATCATCGTCCCGGAAAACCACCAGGACCAGGTTTGTGTTATTATTTCTCTCATGGTTTGTCGCCCGTATTAAATTGAAAAGATATGATAGGCTTAAATAGGTGGTTAATTAGTTTCTCCGTTTCACTTGTATGAAAAACCCCTGATTTATCATGGGTACCAATACAAATGATATCCATATCACTCATCTGGTTATAATGTACGACCCCGCTCTCCAGATCCTTATCATCCAGAAAATGACATTCGTAGTTAACGATATTATTGAGTTCGGCAAATTTTGTCATATTGCTTTTAACCTCAGTCTGATCCAGATGGCGTTTTGCAGTGGAGATCTGCAACAAATGAACCTTTGTATCGAAAGCCTGGATTAACTTATGCAGCAAGGCAGTATCTTCTTTTGCAGGTTTACTGAAATTATGAACCAGCAATATATTGCGGATCTGCAGGTCTGACCTGTCGCACATCAAAGACAGCACCGGCGTTTTTGATTTACGTGCGACCATTTGAGTCTCCGAGCCCGAAAGCGCTTCCATGATTCCCCAGGAACCTTTCGTTCCCATAACAATCAGGTCAAATTGCTTGCGTGTCGAGAAATCTAATATCGCATCGGTTGTTTTTCCTAAAACCAGATGGGTTTCGATGTTTGCGCCGTACAAACTTTTGAGGCTGGCTAGTTTTCTTTCGGCAATCTCCTTTTGTTTGATTACATAGTTGACATCAATTTCACCGCAGGTTTGTATGCTTCCATCAGCGTCCATAGTAACCGTATCCGGAACCTGAAGCACATGCAGGAAATGAGTGCGCACCTGGATTTTTTCTTCCAGCTTTTTCACCATCAGAAAAGCATATTCTGCTTGAACAGTGAAATCTGTAGGTATTAGGATTTTTAAGCTTTCCATGTTTTTTTGTGTCTTGTTTGCGCAAAGGTCAAAGCCTTACTTAACATATTGACTAACATCTTCCCAGGTACCGCCATTGACTACGTTTTTGAACCCGTTTTGTTCAAGGATGATTTTAGCCTGTCCGCTTCTGCTCCCGCTTCGGCAGAAAACCACGATATTCTTTTTGCCTTTGAATTTCTGCAGTTGAGATGGTATTGAATCGAGAGGTATATTTACTGAACATTTTACATTTCCCTGCGAAAACTCCCCAGGAGTTCTCACATCAACTAAAAATGCTCCTTCTTCGATAATCGGTTTGAGATCAACAGGTTGTGGTCCGCCAAATAATTGATTGAATATATTCATTTTCTTACTTTTTAAATAATTTTTATTATCGCACGAAGCGAACTTCTGTTGGGCTGCTTTTGGGAGCGAAGCGAAGCCTGCCTGCCGGCGGGCTCGCAACGACATCCAAATCAGGAAACCAGAGTTTCGCCAGCTTCTATCCATTCGTTTATACTGCCTGAAAAGTTCGCGACATTTGTGAAGCCATTTCTGGCAAGTATTGAGTAACCGATACTTGCACGATCGCCTCCCTGACAATGAATTATCACTTTCCTGTCCTTGCTTATTCTATCAAGATTATCAGTCAAAGTGCCGACAAAGACATTTTCCGCTTTGGGAATATGTCCCGTCCTGAATTCTGAGGCTCCTCTGAGATCTATTACCTGGACATTGTTGTTATGTATCAGCGTCTTAGTTTCCTCAAGCGAAATAATATTAGCCCTTTGCAATACACCGCCGGTTTCTTCAAAAACAGACGTTCCAGGTATATAGCCTTCAATATTATCGAGACCGATCCGCATTAATTTCCTGGTCAGGTCATCGAGCTGGCTTTCATCCGCCAGAAGCATAAATGGTTCGTCGTACTTTAGAAACCAGCCGGCCCATGTACCAAAGGAGTTATTTCCCTGAATGTTGATACTACCGGGTATGAAGCCTGCAGCAAACTCCGTTTTTCCTCGTGCATCAACTAATTTCATTCCCCTGGCAAGATTGGCTTTAAGCGCTTCGGCTGAAAGCAATTTAAGCTTAGGTACTTCGGTCAGCAAGGGCCTGTCTACCTTATTCAGCTTTTTCATCATCGCGAAATATTTGGGAGGCTCGGGTTGGTCTTCCAGCAAATAATCAGTAAATCCTTTTGCATCGTTTGTAAAATGGAAAGCCCAGTTTCTCAGTTTTTCATATCCGACAGTAGAGCTCGGTACTGCACCGAGAGCTTTTCCACAGGCGGATCCCGCACCATGGCCTGGCCAAACCTGAATGAAATCCGGCAGGAGTTCGAACTTTTTGATGGATTCAAACATCTGCTTAGCGCCTATTTCTTGTGTACCTTTCATTCCCGCAGCCTTTTCAAGTAAATCAGGACGTCCAATGTCTCCTACAAATACAAAGTCGCCGGTGAATAGCATTACTGGCTTGTTAATCGCCGGAGTATCTGTCAGCAAGAAGCTGATACTTTCCGGTGTATGCCCTGGCGTATGCAGAACATCAATCTGCAGATTACCAAGTTTAATCTTGTCGCCATCTTTAAGCCCGATATGAGGAAACTCATACTTCCACCCTTCACCGCCCTCATCAGACAGGTAAATTTCTGCGCCAGTAAGTTTTGCCAGCTCCCTGGAACCCGATAAAAAGTCGGCATGGATATGAGTTTCAAGGATATGTGTGATCTTCATATTATTTGCCTTAGCAATTTCTATATAGGTATCCACATCCCTTTTCGGATCAATGACCGCGGCCACTCCGGCCCTCTGACAGCCGATAAAATAACTTGCCTGTGCAAGGCTCTTATCATAGACGTGTTGAAAATACATAATGATCAGTTTTATTTTTTATTGATTTAGTTTTAATACTTAATACAAATGTCGGCAGATTATCTGCCTTATTTGGTAACATTAGTTGCTTTTGCCATGCCAATGAGCGAATTAGAAAGAGACATTTCTACCGTCCAGGCTTGTGTATTAGTGTCCGCCCGTCACCGGGAAAAATATCTCCTTTACAATAATATAAATCCCCATTACTAATACGAACCATCCGAACGAAGTTTTCAACTTGCTGCTCGAGATCTTTTTGGATAATAATATGCCCACAAATATCCCGACTATAGCCAGTGCAGTAAATCCGCTGAGTAGTTTCCAGTCAATGACCTGGCTACCCTGTAGATCGCCCACAAATCCAAACAATGATTTTGCTGCAATTATAAAGAGCGAGGTTCCGACTGCAAGTTTCATTGGCATTTTAGCCAGCAGGACAAGTGCCGGGATAATGAGAAATCCCCCCCCAGCACCTACAAGTCCGGTTAACATTCCGACTCCCAGACCCTCCAGCAAAATTATTGGGTAATTGTATTTTAAAACGCTGTCCTCTTCAACCAAGTTATTCTTGTCCGGCCTGATCATACTTACAGATGCCAGGATCATCACTACGGCGAACAGTAACATTAAGGCGATGGCTTTGGTAATAACGAAACTGCCAATTGTGACTATCTCCTGTGGAATGAACGGAACCAACCATAATCTGGTGGCGTAAACAGCTGCGATCGATGGTATCCCGAAAATCAGAACGGTTTTAAAGTCAACCTTTTTTTGAATAGCACTCTGTATCCCTCCAACGAGGGAAGTAGCTCCTACTATAAATAATGAATACGCTGTAGCGAGTACTGGGTCGATGCCCATGACATATACCAGGATAGGTACGGTTAAAATTGAACCGCCGCTTCCGATTAATCCTAAAGATATCCCGACAACAGCAGCCAGAACTAAGCCTATAATTTCCATGTTGTTTTTATTTAGTACAAAGGTCTCAATAGCGGCGACCAAAAACGGTTACAAAAGTTACATGAGAAAATTGAGCTCGTAATTGCTGGGGCCTAATGGATGATCGTTCTTAAGTATATTGTCGTTAACTGCTAGGATGGCTTAATGTCCTTGAGATACGCTTTAAATTCGGTTCCCTTACCAACCTCAGAAAAGACCTCCAGATAGCCATGATGATGTTCTATGATCCGTTTTACAATGCTTAAACCTAAACCAGAGCCAGTGCTTTGATCTGTTAATCGTTTAAAAGGCTGAAATAATAAATTCAAGTTCTTTTCAAGGTCTATCCCTATTCCGTTGTCTTTAATAGTAAGAACAGTATAATCATTCTCCCTCCTACTGGAAACCTCGATAATGAGAGGGATATCATCGCGCCGGTATTTTATCGCGTTTGTCAGCAAGTTACTAAACAAACTATGGACATGGGCGGTGAAATAGATTATTTCCGATGCATCTGTAAAATCGGTAATTACCTTAGCACCAATATCCTCCAAAGTTTTCTCATACTCGCTTAAAATCAGATCTAGTGTCTTTTGAAGGTTAATGACCTCTACTTTTTCAGACCGGCTTTTCTTAACATCCACCAAGCTATTCAGGCCTTTAAGCTGGAGTTTCAACTTATTGCTATTATGCTTGATCTGGACCAGAAATTTATTAACTTTTTCTCCCGAATCTTCTTTCAATGCTAAATCCGTCAGGAGACTTATTGAAGTAAGGGGGGTCTTAAAATCATGGGATCTAACGTTTACAAATTCGTCAAGTTCCCTGTTGAGAAACTCCAGCTCTTCAATCTTTCTTTTAAGTTGATTTTCCACGTCCACCATCCTGGTCACATCATTCACAAGCAGCATATATTGAGGCATGTCAGTGTCGACCATTAAAGGAGAGATATTCACTTCAAGGAATTGATTATTAACTTTAATGATCTCATGAATCGGCTCAGATCCGGAATTCATTCTTATAGCGTAGTCTTCTCCGGGGAAAAGATCCGACCATGTAGTCCTGGTTCGTAAGTCCAGCTTACTTCCGAAATATTGCTTTGCTTTAGAGTTTGCGCTTATCACCTTCTTCTCTTTGTCAAACACGATGGCCCCTATAGGCGCATTCTCCAGAAATACACCCAGGTTTTGGAATGTTACTTCCGGGGTCGCAGGTTTGGGATATGACGTCCTCTCCTGTATTTTTAAAAAGCTTTTACGCTGCTTCGTGCGTTTTATGGCGCCTTCCAGGATCAGTGTAATATCCTTTCCAAATTGATAGGGAACGATTGTTAAATTTTTCCCGACGTGGTGACCGTATTGAATAGATTGCTTTGTACTTTGATATTGTTCCTGGAACGCTAATACAACGATTGAAATATGGGGATTTTGCTGTACCGCACGCTGTACCTGCTGGAGAGGATTAACTGTCAGCGGGCCAATGAGAAAGAGGTCGGCTTCCTCCAATGTATTCTTGTGAATATCCGAGTTAAGCTGGTTTATGGGAATAAACTCAACGGAACTATGTTCTGTCATCCCGGTTTGAACACTTCCAACCATTTGTCCGAAGCCAATGTAGAATATTTTTGACACGATCTTAACTGCTAATCTGAGAGGATAGGTTGATCCAATAAAATGCGCCCAATCCACGTATACAATAGGTCTGTTGTAGGCGACATAACGTGGGAAGCTCTTGCATCCCTTAACAGCAATCCCAGATAGGAATTGTTCTGATAACCCAGTCCGCCTGCTAAAGTCATTACCTCGTTTACGACATTTACACAACAATTAGCTACTTCGGCTTTAGCACTTAAGATGCTAAGCATGGCTTCCTGAGGATTCCTGTCACCTAATTCTGCGGCGTGATACACAAGTCTCCTTGTACGTTCTACATTTGCCCAAAGTGTTCCCAGACGATGTTGAAGCAATGAAACGTTAGAAAGCGAGCTCCCGCTATGCGCATAATGTCGTTTTAATAGTGTTTCTTTAGCTTCATTCAAGGCTGCTTCAGCAATTCCGAGATATGTGCCGGCCATAGCCATCAGGAAATAAGGAGCTACAACATTAAAAACGTACCACAACTGATCCCCTTTTTCACCAAGCACATGATTTCCTGATATATGCACATCGTTTAGATGCATCGCCCGGGATGAGTTACCCCGCATTCCTAAGCCTGCCCAGGGTGCACCCCATTCAATTCCGGGAGCGGTTTTATCTATAATTACACAGGAAAACTCTTCCTGGTCTGCATCAGCACTCGCCCCGAGAGTTGATGCAACGTAGGAGTCGACATGACCTCCATTTGTCACAAAGGATTTAGTTCCGGCCACAATAAACTCTTCCTCTGTAACGGCAATTAATGAAGTCTGCGGGAAATAGAAATGCGCGCCCGTGCCGGTTTCACTTAAAGCCAGAGTTGTTAGATGCTTTCCTTCGGCGATCGGAACCAGGTAGTTCTGTTGCTGCCAGACAGTGGCTTTTGAGGCAATTACAGCCGTTCCTACGCAGTGCATTCCAAAACACAGGCCGGCAGAAGAATAGGATTTTCCAAGCTCTTCACTAATCCTCACTAATGCGAGCAAACCCTGATCTAAGCCGCCAAAGGCCGCGGGTACTACTAATCCGGTTAGCTTCGACTCCTGCAAAGCACGCATCGTATCTTCTACCCAGGTTCCATTTGCATCAGCGACCAGAGCTTCTTTGCTGGCAACTTCTCTTCCTATTTTAGCGGCAGTGCGTAGAAGTGATTCAATCTCCATAATATCAAATATAGAATAACGGCCTTATTTGGAAGTAAGAATTCTAACGAATGCCGCCACAAGGACCGAACCCATTGCATTGCAGCAAAAACCTAACCGTTATTAACGAATAAGCAATAATAAAAGAAATCAGGCAGGATAACCTGGCGTATCCATGGATAAAGAAGTAGCTTATCAAGAGTCACAACCGAATTTTATCGCAGTGCCAATAGTCCGGGGAAATATAGCAGGCTTTTCACTAAGGGCACCCATATGAGCCAGGGAACTTCGGTCACATCATATTCTTTCGCAGAAATTCAGCGAACTCTTTATTGGTAAAATCCGCTCCACCTTCGTGTTTGAATAGAAGCCGTCCGTATTTATCAAAAACCAGCGTCGTGGGCAAGGAGCCCGTATAATATTCACGGGGAAGCTGACTGGCAGGAAGATAAATGTCAAGATCATATTTTCTTTTCGTCATAAATTTACTTGACTTCGCCCGGTCAGCGTCCATATCAACCATAACGAATGCAATCTTATTATCATCGTTAAGAGTCTTACGGAGTTTATTGATCGACGGCATTTCTGCAATACAGGGAGGACACCATGTTGCCCAGAAATTAACGAATACTACCTTGCCTTTAAAATCAGCAAGACTGACTATTTTACCTGTGTTATCTTCGAACTGAATAGCTGTCGCCGCAGCACTGGAAACTAAGCTGCTTTGCTTGTCCTCATCTGGCAATGCGGGTTGAAAGAACCCTATTTTCATCAGTCCTTCCAGTACTATTGCTTTAGTATTGGGTATTAGCAGCAGTACCAGAATGAAGCCTATCATTAAAAAGCTTGAAATATTTGACCAGTTAATCCAGCTTTTATTATTTCTCAATGCCATATCTTTTATCATTTCTTTTTTATAACGAAAGTTTCAAATTTACCAATATTTAAACAGGAGGTAAGTGATAAATGTAACATAAGGTATCCTGGTTTGCCCGGGCACTCCACGAACATTTGGCCACATAATCCGGAGAAGTGACCAAAATCATTTTCTTAGCTTCATTTGGTGCCCATCTTTGTAGGGTTCACGGGGGATAGTCCATGCTACTCGCCGCCAGCGAAAAACTGTACGCCATTAAGGGCAAACTTTATATCACTATTCTTACACCGCGTGTACTTTCCGTCCTCAGTGGTTAAAAAATGCGCCTTACGTACTTTAAACCGAACAAAAATGAACGTCATTTACTATCAGCTCTCTTCAGAAGAAACTCTAAACCGGTTAAAATCAACAACCAACGGATTATCCAGAAAAGAAGTTCTTAAACGACAGTCTGAACACGGCCGGAATACCATACCTCAGCCTAAGTCAAAAACTCTCCTCCGAATTTTCTTAAGCCAGTTTCTCAATCCCCTTATTTACGTACTGATGGCGGCCGCAGTGATTTCAGTATTCACCAGTGATGTCAGGGACGCTATATTTATTATGGCAATCATCATTTTTAACTCGGTTTTAGGCACTTATCAGGAGTGGCGGGCAGAAAACAGCGCACAGGCACTGCGGGATATGGTGAAGGTAATAACGAGGGTGAAACGCGACGGACATATTTATGCGATCGATTCTGAAGAACTGGTACCGGGCGATATCGTCTTGCTGGAGTCCGGATTCAGAGTCCCTGCCGACCTCCGTCTAATCGATGTAAACAACCTCTGGGTAGAAGAAGCCCTGCTTACGGGAGAGTCTGTTGCGGTTAATAAAACGATCGACACGCTCACAGGCGGAACTGAACTTTCTATTGGTGACAGGGTGAATATGACTTTTGCAGCGACCACTGTACAGAAGGGCCGGGGAACTGGCGTGGTTACAGAAATAGCAAAAGACACTCAGATAGGACTGATTGCAGATTCCCTGAGGATGACCGAACCAGAAAAACCACCGTTAGTGAAACGCATGGAGGTATTTTCCAGGAAGATCAGCATAATTGTTTTAGTTGTATGCCTCATACTCGGACTGATCGGTTTCTATAAAGGAACCCCGTTAAACGAGGTATTTTTCCTTATGGTAGCGGTTGGGGTATCTGCGATCCCGGAAGGCCTGCCTATCGGGCTTACCGTAGCGCTTGCCATCGGAACCCGTCGCATGGCCAGGAGAAATGTGATTGTCCGGAAGCTACCTGCGGTAGAGGGTCTGGGTAGTTGTACCCTGATAGCCTCCGATAAAACCGGCACCCTGACTATGGATCAGCAGTCTATCCGCAAGCTGTACCTTCCTGGAAATAAGCGATACGAGGTTAGCGGTCAAGGTTACAACGGTGAAGGACGCATCACCGGTCCGGATGGAAAGTCCGTAGAATTGGATGAGACGCTGCAGGACTTTCTAATGGGCGGAATAATGGCAAACGAAGGAATATTAAGGAAAACTGAAAGGGGGTGGGAACATTCCGGGGATGCTGTAGACGTTGCATTCAGAGCCCTTTGTTATAAAAGCGGTAAAGAACCATCTTTCTTCAACAAACAGGTTGAAGTTATTAAAACTCAACCTTATGAATCAGAAAGCAAATTCTCTGCCGTATTTTACAAACATAATGACAGTCTTAAGTATGCAATGAAAGGAGCGCTGGAAGTGGTCATTGAAAAGATTCCTAAAGCCGAAAGAAGCGCGATCACCGCAATATCAGAGAAAATGGCAGCCGGGGGTTATCGGGTAATGGCCCTGGCAGGCGGCATTGTTGAATCTGATGAAATGCATCGGCTTCCTGAGCTGAACCTTTTAGGCTTGGTGGGGATGATCGACCCTCTGCGCCCCGAAGCTAAAGATGCAGTTAAACTATGTCAGGATGCAGGAATAGAAGTACTTATGGTAACAGGAGATCATCCTTCAACGGCACTGGCAATTGCAAAAGAACTAGGAATCGCAACATCGAAAGACCAGATCATAACAGGAGCAGAACTGAAGGAAATAGAAGGACTATCTAAAAAAGATTTTGCAGCGCACCTCCGGCATAAAAAAGTATTCGCCCGTGTTGCACCCCTGCAAAAACGGGATATCGTGGAAGCTATGAAATCTCTCGGCCATTTCGTAGCGGTAACCGGAGATGGTGCCAACGATGCGCCTGCGCTTAAATCGGCACATATCGGTATAGCCATGGGCGCCGGTACTGACCTCGCCAAGGAAGCTTCATCAATTATTGTGGCCGATAACAATTTCGCGTCTATCGCTGCAGGCGTTGAAGAAGGGCGGTATACCTTCGACAACCTGCGGAAGATCATTTACCTGCTGATCTCCACCGGTGCAGCAGAGTTGATTGTCATCGGTTTAGCCATAATAATAGCGATACCACTGCCCTTCCTTGCTGTTCAACTCTTATGGCTCAATCTTGTAACCAATGGAATCCAGGATATTGCACTTGCCTTTGAGAAAGGCGAAAGCAAGGCAATGACAAGGCCTCCCAGAAAACCGGATGAGAGCATATTTGACAAGCTCATGAATAGCCAGATCATTGTCTCGGCTATGTTTATTGCTGGAATTCTCTTTACGCTATGGTGGCACCTCATTTACAATCTTAACTATGATGAAGGTCACGCGCGCTCTGTAGTAATGATGCTGATGGTACTAATGCAGAACTTCCATGTGCTTAATTGCCGGTCGGAGACAAAAAGCCTTTTCAAAATGCCGTTAAAAAACAATTATGTGCTACTGGCAGGCATGTTCCTTGCCCAGGGAGTTCATATAATGGCTACGTATTCCCCTTTGGGTGCCACTCTCCATTTGGAACCTATAACTTTCTCTGAGTGGCTTAAACTGCTTCCTACCGCGGCAATTATACTGGCAGTAATGGAGCTATTCAAATGGTATTGGAACCGAAAGATTAAAAGTAATTAGTAGGGCCCTTCTCCGGAAATGATCATCGATGCCAGGCGTTCATCAAGTCCATATATATCTTTCCTAAAGTTGATACGGTTACTGCGGTCGACAAAGGCAGTGAAGTAAGAAATAAAGACCGGTACGGTATTGTTAAGTGCAACAAAGCGTTCATGTCC
>JAZKHM010000081.1:0-3277 GCA_040385405.1 Bacteroidota bacterium
GATGTGGGTCCGGTGGAGCGTCGGGAGCATTCTCAATAGGTCGAACGCGTCTTTCTTGTCCCGGATGCGGGTAGTTATAGCGTACGTGTGTAGGCCAATATGGTGAGCTGATAATTCTTCGGTGTAAACATCGTGACCTACGGGCATCCACCATCTGCTATACTCATTTATGAGCTCTGGATTCCAGAATGTGGGTGTGTGGTGTACTTCGTTTGCCATAAGACTCAAAAAGGGGAGTGGGGTAACGGCTATTTATACGTTTTTTAAATTTTACCCGTTCTAATTTACACGTCATAAAATTGATCCTTTAATAATCATTTATATTCAAATGGAACGAGAAACATACCATACAACTGATGTCGAGAAACTACGAAACGTACATACTACGTAAGACCGGGTTAAATACATGGTCGATTTCACTTGGAAATGAACCAGCTTATTACGATGTAACAAAAGTATCGGATGTATTTTATATTTCGCCATCTAGATCTCGGATGATGAAATACAACGACAGCTCTAACAGTATGATTATTCGCATTGGGGTACTGACGAAAAATTATGAAGTGTATACTTACACAGAGAAAGCTGTTGGCTTGAATGAATTTTTGACCAAGCCTGTTGATGTTGTTTTTACAACTAGTACGTACATGTTAGATGAAATGGGCCGTATAACGTCTACCGATGTGGTATTGAAAGACTTCAAAAGAAACCTGAAATGGAAGTTGAGTTCAGGTACTCTTATAATGTTTGATCCTGTTACAATGGAAGTAATTTCAGAAGGTCTTGTCAAATCTCCAAGTACGTTCGAATGTAAACTTTCATTAGCTAATACGTATGCGGAGTATCCACTCTGGTCTCACTTCATCGTTTTTTTTAATAAGTAATGTGTTAATGATTTCGTTTTAAAGTATCGTATTGGGCGATTTACGCAAACGATGTTGTACTTAGAACAGCACGTTTTTTGGTCTTTGGTTTTGATGACGATGGTGCAGATGAAGAACGACTTAAATTTTTATGAATACGCTCCATTTCTTCAATTTGCTTCAAGGTTGATTCACTAAACACCTTTTTTGAAAGATCATCGATTTTTTTGTTAAATTTTCTCTGTACATCTTCACTCGTGTAAGTCGCTTTTGGTGGCTCAGATGATGCTTTTTTCTTACCTTTCGCTTTGGTTTTCTCGTTCTTTACACACTTACTTCGTAACATTTTATTTTCAGCCATCATAATTTTCATCAATTCTTTGGCAACTTTGATTACCATGAGGCGTTTATTGTCAATGTCTTTTAGAACGTCAAACTTGGAAGCTTTTTTGTACTTTTCCGGAAAACATATATTTTTACTCGCGACTCTGTAACTCCTAGAAGGACAATGCACCGATTTGACGCATTTTTTATCTAAACGGCGAAATCCTTTTGGGCAACGAGGGACAGTAGGCATGTTATATATCATTAAACAACTATAAAATTTTAGCTTGCGTTAAGTTGAATGATTTTTTTATCACATCTATTATTAAAATGCCTAAAGCCAAAACAACCCTAAAACCTTCTGCTAGCGTTAAAAAGCCAACTACTACTGCCAAAAAAATTAAAAAAAAGGTCAAGAAAGTTGTTGCTACAACCATCAAAAAGAAACCTGCCACCAAAAAATGATTATTTGAATACTCTTTTTGTTATATTAATGACGTCATTGATTTTATCATTTAAGATTGATTGGGTAATCAATTACCCTGACTTTAACCTCCGCCCGATTAGAAACGTATATAAGGTCTGACGCAGTCCAATAGCTTACTGACACGTCATCAAAATAACAAAAAGAGTACATGAGCCTAAACTATAAATAAACGAACCAACCTGCCCATTATTTTTTCGAAAGATTATGGAAATTGACGTAGATCACCACACCACCAACAAGGCCCCTTTCAATGAGCTCTTTCGGGGCGGCCCAGAGGAACGTCAAGCGCTGTTGGATTATGTCGATGATTGTCATTGGCTCGTGTATCACACAACACACGTCCTGAAACTTTATCTACTCAAAGACGCTTCCCTTCGCTCCAACGTCACCATCAGCCTTATTCCCAATGTCATGTACTTACTCAACGGAACCTACACGCCTCGAAGTACCGTCAAGCGCCAAACGCTCACCCCTATAATCGAAATAATCCAAGAATACCGAAAGCACGTACCTCAATGTAAACCAATCGGACTCAGCGCTGTACAACAAACCATTCACTATCTTAGTACTACCATCAAGACAAATATCACTGTCAACGTCCAATCTCATTTTTGCCGTAAACTATATGCTTTCATTCATCGACGCCTACGAGTACGAGAAACGAAAAAAGCGCTCAAGGACAATAAGGATACGTATAAAGCTTATATAACGCGACTTCGACTTGTGAGGGACGCACTTATCCTGGACACAGATTTATCGATAGATCTTGAATTCACGGACGATGAGCACATTCTTTTCGACGAGATCCGTGCCATACTTCCTTACACCGAGCCTCAAAAAGAATCACTCGCATATAACGTCGCAGCCAATGCCGATCGTTTCTTTCCTTCCTACTGTCGACTCTCTAGCGCATATGAGGCGTACGGGTATCCACAATTTTCCGCTATACCTATTCGACGTGGAAAAACCCTAAATTTCGCACCCATCGATACGAAGATTCTATGCACGCATGTTTACAAAACGCCTTCCCTGATTCGTAACATGATGTCTGAGAAACACATGTTATGGAATGATATGATTGATCTGGAACATAAGGCGTGTCGACCTCGTGGTAACAAGAGTTTCAATGGGCGCATCTCGACGGACGGTACCTCAATCAGCGTTTGTCTGGATGACAGCACGACGAGCTATGGACATAAAACGAAGCGCGCTAAAAAAGTAGATCAGGAGGCGATCAAGAAGGAATCCTATTTTGATTATCATGTACCGGAGTTGTTGGATGCGGGTAATTTCGTCGTCATCGACCCCAACAAACGCGATCTTTTGTTTTGCCGCGACGCCTTATCACAAGAAACACTCCGATACACCAGTAACCAGCGTGCGGTCGAGACAAAAAGTCGGAAATATCGGAAAATACTGGAAGGACTCAAAGAACAATGTAATATACCTGAAATCGAATCAACGACACCGACGCATAAAACAATGAAGATGGATGCTTACGTCACCTACCTCGTCGCCATGAACCATAAGTTGCCTGTGCTGAAGGAGTTTTATTCGAAACCTATACACAACAAACTCAAGTTCAACGCATTTATCAACACCA
>JAZKHM010000082.1:0-2485 GCA_040385405.1 Bacteroidota bacterium
GGTGCTTTTCCATCTCTAACTTTATCAGCTCTGATAGTAAAATGGATTCCGAATGACTGTGATGTTCTCATAAAATTGCTTTTTTAGCTTAAATTCATACAATACATCCCGTTTTTTGGATCACTTACAGGTAACACAGAGGTAACACAAACTGCCTGAAAATAGGGCCATTTTTGTTAACTTTTTAGGCTGTAAATAAAAGACATTCAATTACTTACAGCGTTTTGTGTTACCTCAAAGATAAAACTAAAAACAGGTAGTCGGATTGGTAACCAGAATGGTAGATTGATATGGATTGATATAGACTAAAAGAAAGCAAAAAACCCTGTAAATCAGACTGTTTACAGGGTTTTGTACTAGTATGAACTAGTGTTTGGTGCGCCCACCTGGGCTCGAACCAGGGACCAAAAGATTATGAGTCTTCTACTCTAGAGCAATAGGAGATAGTTAAAGCACGATTTTACTATATCTAACTACTGTTTGCGTCAATAACGCGTCAGTAATGTCACTAGAATTAAGAATTGTAAGAACAAATGATTTAACAAAGAGAAGCTATATCTGCTTCTATTTAAAAGGTAAACGAATCCGAGAATACAATGGTAACAGCCTTGGATTAAATATAAAACCAAACAAAGCGTCTACAGTCCAGGAAAGAGATCGACTACTCAAAAAACTTGAGTTTGAACTTTTGAAGGCTTTGGAAAGCAACAATTATCCGAGTGTGGAAGTTAAGACCACTACTACAGGTCAATCAAATAAGACCTTAGACACACAAACTCTTCTACAAGTTGCTTTGGACAGTAAGCTAAACTCTAACTATTCCAAGTACTATAAGAAAAACATGAAGCTTTTACATCGGCATTTTACAGAGTTTCTTTCCCCCATTGAATTAACATCCCCGATAACAGAAATAAAAACTTCTAGGGTCGAGCAGTTCCTCGATAGGTACAAAACATCTGGGACATATTATATGGATAAACGCAGAGAGCTTGGTGTGCTATTCTCAGCAATAAGCAAGAAACTTGAAATGAAGATATTGACCGTCCAGAAGACTGATAGAATGAAAACTAAAGCTAAGCTTCACAAGATCTACGACCAAAAGCAGATTCTTAAAGTACTTGACTATTTAAAATCCAATCATGAAAATCTGCATTTATGCTGTCTATTAAGCTATGGTACCTTCTTGCGTCCTCACAGGGAAATAAGAAACCTGTGCGCCCATCATTTTAAGAAGAACTGTTCAGAAATTCATTTGTCTGGAGACGAAAATAAGAGTGGTAGAATTCGAGTTGTGCCTATTCCCGACTACGTAAGGGATATCCTATTACCAAAACTAAGTTTATTGGAGCAAGATCACAATATATTTTCAAATTCCGTTAAACCACTTAACGACGCCTATTTTGGAACTGCCTGGACAAGAATATGGCGCAAAATGCATGATATTGGAATAATTGAAAAACATCAAACTATATATTCTTTCCGACATACAGCTGCAGTTCACGTTTATCGCAAAACCAAGGATATACACATTATCCAACAGCTCCTTGGACATTCGGATATGATAGTCACTTTGAAATACTTAAGAGGTTTAGGGGAACTAAACTTAACTGAACAGAAGCAGTATATGCCAACATTATAAACGAAGATTCTTACACATAAGACAAGATTCTCTAATTTAGCTTTCACATGTTAGAGTTTACTGTAAATCAGCCACGGATTCAGCGATATATATCCAAGTACTTTCAGTACGAGGCTGAAGAATATTTCGATGTGGAAGACGCAGAAGAATCAACGCCCGATATAAAAATGTACAGTATACACGAATCTGGCATTGATTTCAATTATGACCGTTTTAAACCTGCAAAAGGTGTTAATGATGTCAAAGATTTGGTTGCGTTCTCGATTGATGATCTCAAATACTCAGATAAGCTTCGGGAATTTGATGAGTTCCTGTTCCTTGTTTTCTACATAGCTGCAAGTAGACATAGCAAGTCTACGTTAGACGTTGCACAGCTACTTCCGAATTATAAAATCATAAACCTTCTTCAATCGTTAATTCTGATCAAAGAACATGGATTACATAATCTTGAGTTCATTGTGAGAAGGATAGATGACACAAATGCTGATAACTATGCAAGGTTTACAAATATGGATGAGTACTACTCCTCAATAACTTATTATTTGAATAACTTATCACTTTTTGTGGGTGAGAATATCCCTATTAGATATAATACTGATGGGGATTCTTTGAAGGTAGAGAAGTTAGATGTAGAAAGCTTGAAGCTGTTAATCGCAGATATCGCAACATCAATACCAAATCGACTGCAGATAAATGAAGTTAAGGGCACTTTGATGCTGAGGGATTATCTATCCGATCATTTCAACATTAAATCCAAAGGCATTATTTCTGATAAACAAATAGCTTACATATTGGAAAAAACGGAGTAAACTGACCAGATATTCCGGAGTAAACTGACCACCTTCC
>JAZKHM010000083.1:0-10362 GCA_040385405.1 Bacteroidota bacterium
TATAGAATTTGCGGGTTGTGTCGATATCTTTTACTTTAAAAGCATAATGAAATTTCCTCATGATGTATCAAGCCAACAGGTACCTTTATGTGCACGACATAAAACTACCCCAAAAACGGAATATAATGTATAACCCACCGTTTATGGGTCGACTGCAACAATTCAGTTTTCAGCTCTATTTAGTTTCTGTCCCAAAACGCCGGCGGCTCAATCCCTAGTGCCCTCAAGTAAACATAAGCTTGCCCCCGGTGGTGGATTTCATTGTCTAAAAAGTAGTAAATGTTTCCCCATATTGTACCTTCATACTGCCCAAAAGACAGAATTTTGTCATGAAATTTATCAGCCGGGATTTTCACAAGATTCTCAAAAAGTTCGGCTGTATTATCATCCCAAATCTTCAATGCTTCGGCTTTACTCGTTGCTTTTACCGCATGCCCTGCAATCTCACCCGCTTCTCCACCCGCCATCTCCCGGACACCACCGGTGCTTACATCCATCATTTCCTGGATAAGCTGTGCTGCGGGTCTCATGCCTCCTAAGGAGAATTCAAAATACTCTTTTTCAGGAAATACTTCAATCAGTTTGCGGGTCAATCCACGGTGGCCTTTCCAATGAGCTAATAACTCTTCCGGTGTGATAATTACATTGATTTTTTCTGCTGTTTCTAAGGTGTTCATACGTTGGATTTTTAGTTTATAATTTAAAGGTATGGGGGCTTGTGACAACAGTATGTCAGTAGGAAATCTTGAAAGCTAAATTAATTATTTAATAGAGTTGAATGTCATTCTAAGATCTTCGGTGTGATTCGTATACGGATTCATTTACATGCTGTTAAGGAATGTGTTGTAGCGAGATGTCAAAGTCTCGGAAATAATTAACCGTTTGGTCTTATACACTCATCCCTTACAACTATTCCTTTTTCCTTCAGGTTTTCCATTAGACCAAGCCAGTGTTTTTCACGCAGGGTACAAGCAGAGTACACTTTAGTACGAAAGTCGTGAGTTATTATCCTCAGGCAGATAGTTGATTTAGGATAGGTTTCGAAAACGATTTCTTTGATGTTGTCGATTCTATAGATATGCTTTTTCCAAAAGAAATGGTAATTCTTAACGATGAAATAGTTTTCAGAAAGACCGAAATAGGTCATAGAGGATGAAAGGGCAATGAAAAGAAAAATAGCGACAACAACCATAATTATCCACGGTCCATCCTTTTGTGCTATTTTAAATGCCCCAAAAATTATTAATGAGATCAAACCCCAAAGCATTATAGGACTAAAGCTTAAGATAGGATTTCCTCTGAAGAATTCTATTTCATTTATATCAGCTTCATTAATTTTACCCTGCGCGATAGTAGGCTCATAGGCTTTCATATCAACTACCGTTTGTTTGAGAAATGATTTTAATTCCCATGCATTAGAATATAGATCATCATAAACATATTTCTTCGTGCCGTTTTTGAAAAGAATGCAGGTTCCTTCGAACGGGAAATTCAGAAGTAGGATAGGGAAAGGCACTTTCCCCGTGAACTGAATATGCTCAATATCTTTCAACGAGTACACATCACCCTTATGGAAAATGATGGTAGAATCGTCAGCTTTTATGAGACGTGCATTTTTAAAGTATTTGATCACCATATGAAAAGCGAGAAAGACAAACACCAGGCCTATAAAGAGGAAAAGATAATCATTTCGTCCTACGTCCGGACTGTTAATTCCTTCAGCAGATGCCCAGCTTATGCCAACTCCAATACCGCTTATAATTATAAAGCCTACAGCTTGCATTGTGTAGAATTTTAACGGATCTCTAACTAATGTTATTGGTAGCATATAAATCTTTTAACTAAAATAAGACTAATATTTATTGGCTCTGTTACAATGTCTTGTCATTCACCCTAGGTGCAAACCTCCATAAAGTAACGATGCGTTAAGATTTCCGTCCTGTGTCTTTACTCCTTGCTCTTTGTTCCTTGCTCAACAATCCATCTTTCATAGATTTTTCCCACTTTTACATATTACCTTTTTTATATAGAGTAGAATACTATGAGCAATAACCTCGCGGAGTTTAAGAATCTGGTCGGAACCAAGTTTGAGATGTATAACAGTTTGTTTACCTCTTTGCCGTTTCACCGCGTAGAAAAGACCGGAATTTTACTTTCCCTTTTTCTCCTGCACTGTGAAGAGGGTTTCCGCAGTGAGCAAAGTCCGGCAGAAATTATTGAATCGTTTTTCAGGCAGTACACAACTTACCGTAATGAGAAGGAACAGATTGATCTTCTTTTCAGGTTTATACAGTATTCGGAACGTCAGGTAGTATTATTTGATGCCCTGGAAGATGCGGCCTTTGGTAAGACGCATGATATGAACGGCTCAGGTACTTTGAAGCAGCTGCTTACCGAAGTGGTCCAAAATAACGCCCAGAAACAACTCACAGAAAAGGTGAAAGATTTTTCTGTACGTATGGTATTAACTGCCCACCCCAACCAGTTTTATCCGAGTGCGGTGCTGGGGATCATTCATGATCTTGGCAAAGCCCTGCAAAAAGATGATACCGTTTTAGTTAATACCTATCTTCAGCAATTGGGGAAGACGCCATTCTTTAAAAAGAAAAAGCCAAGTCCTTATGATGAGGCTGTCAACCTGATCTGGTTCCTTGAGAACGTTTTTTATCATTCGGCAGGCACTATCTTATCTTTCCTTCATAGCGAATTTCCTGATGCGGTTAAAGGGCAAAATCAGTTAATCAGAATGGGTTTCTGGCCTGGCGGCGACAGAGATGGGAATCCTTTTGTAAAAGCCGACACCACATTACAGGTTGCTGAGGCTCTGAGGGGAAGTATTATAAAATGCTATTACCGGGAAGTTCGTCTTCTAAAAGGCAGGCTCACATTCCAGGGTGTAGATACCTTGCTGGCGTCTTTGGAAGAACGTCTCTACAATAACCTTTTCATTCCGGGTTATAAGGCCGATCTGTCGAAAGATGAAATCATTGAAACCCTGATGGAAATCGGGGATATTCTCATAGCAAAACACAATAGCTTATTCCTGAATAAAGTGAACAATTTGCTGAATAAGGTTAATCTTTTCGGTTTATTCTTTGCTTCGCTGGATGTTAGACAAGACAGTTCAATACATAAAGACCTGATTGAGCTTATAGCTGAAAAAACTTCCGTACTCCCAAAAAACTACAAGGATCTGCCAGATGATGCAAAGATCAGCGTTTTACAGAATATCAACTCGCTGGTAGTTGATACCGATCTCGATAAGGATACGTTTGAAACCCTCCTAACCATTGGAACCATTCAGAAATTTAACGGCCCGGAAGGCTGCCACAGGTACATTATCAGCCATACTACCGGTGCACTGGATGTGATGGAAGTGTATGGCCTATTTCAAATGGCTGGCTGGAAAAAGGAAAATTTAACGATTGATTTTGTGCCGCTTTTTGAAACCATTGGAGACCTCAGGAATGCAGCTAAAGCGATGACAGTACTCTATCAAAATGAGTCCTATCAGCAACATCTGAAACGCAGAAATAAAAAGCAAACCATAATGCTTGGTTTTTCCGACGGTACTAAAGACGGCGGCTACCTGATGGCCAACTGGAGCATTTACAAGGCAAAAGAAGAGTTGACACGTATATCACGGGAATATGATGTAGATGTAGTTTTCTTTGACGGGCGCGGCGGTCCTCCTGCCAGAGGCGGGGGTAAAACCCACCAGTTTTACGCTTCTATGGGCCAGAATATCGCCAATAAGGAAATTCAGCTCACCATCCAGGGTCAAACAATCAGTTCTAATTTCGGCACACGTGAATCTGCGAGATATAACACGGAGCAGCTAATGCATGCTGGAATAAGCAACGGATTGTTTTCATCAAGGACAACCACGATGAGCAAGAACGAAGAACAATTGCTTCAGGAACTATCCGACGAAAGTTATGAGGCTTTCATGGTTCTTAAGAATGATCCTGACTTTTTGGAATATCTGAATTTCGCAAGTCCCCTGCGATATTATGCCGAAGCGAATATTGGCAGCAGACCCTCAAAGCGTAAAGCTGGAAAGCTCAACCTCACCGACCTTAGAGCGGTGCCTTATGTGGGCGCCTGGAGCCAGCTTAAGCAAAATATTCCCGGCTACTACGGTGTCGGGCTTGCCTTTGAAAAACTTGAGAAGGAAGGAAAGTGGGAGCAGATAAATGATCTATACCAGAATTCACTTTACTTCCGCACCCTGGTGGGTAATTGCGAAATGGCAATGACAAAATGCTTTTTCCCACTGACAGCCTATTTATCAAAGCACCCGAAATACGGGGTGCTTTGGAATATGTTCCATGATGAATTCGAAAGGACAAAAAAATATACTCTTTTACTGACAGGCAAATCCGAGTTAATGGCAGAACGTGAAACCGACCAGCTTTCGATTCATATGAGGCAACGAATTGAACTGCCGCTTATCACTATCCAGCAGTATGCTTTAACCATGATCAGGGAAAAAGCGAAATCTGCCAACTCAGCCGAAATCAAAATATTTGAAAAGCTGGTGATGCGGTGTTCTTTTGGGATAATCAATGCGGAGAGGAATTCGGCGTAGAGAAGAGCCAAGAATCAAGGTAGAAAATAGGCTAGGGCTCTTCCCCGACTAGTTCGGGGATCTCGTTATTGACACGCGGCCACAGCCGCATCGTGAAATGAAAACGGATTCCCCGGCTCAGGGAGTGCTTACTTGCATATCTGAACCAGTCATCTTAATCTCCCTGATTTTCCCATCTTCCTCAAACTCCATTTTATCCATACACGTCACCCTGTGATCCCTGCCCAAATTTGGTATTGGTCTTCGATGATAAACCATAAACCAGTTATCTGTGCCCGGGGTGTTGATTACAGAATTATGGCCGGCTCCCGTAGCTATGCTTTTATCAGATTGCAGTATGGTGCCGATGCGGTTGAATGGACCGGTGGCTTTGTCTGACATGGCATAAGCTACTTTGTAGGTGTCGTTTGTCCAGCCGCCTTCGGACCACATCAGGTAATATTTCCCTTTGCGGATGAACATAAATGGTCCTTCGACATATCCTTTCGGCGTAATCTCTTTATAGATGGTGCCGTCATCCCATGGCAGGAAGCCGGTAAAGGTTGAATTAAGCTTTACGATATTGCAGTGCCTCCATCCTCCGTAGAACATATACCAGGTACCGTCGGTATCTTTAAATACAAACTGGTCGATAGGTTGTGCGTTGTTATGGAAATCGCCGATAAGGGGTTTACCTAAATAATCTTTATAGGGGCCTCCGGGTTTATCCGCAACAGCGATGCCTATGCCTCCAGTGCGATTGAGCCCGTTCCCCTGGTTCCACATAGGTCCGCCAGGCCGCTGCACATCATTTGCAGAGAAAAAGAGGTAATATTTTTTATCTTTTTCTACAACTGCGGGCGCCCACATTGCCTGTTTGGCCCACCTGATTTTAGTAGTGTCTAATACATGCTCGTGTTTCTTCCAGGTCCTGAGATCTTTGGAAGAAAATGCGTCAAGGAAAACCTGTTCTTCGTATTTGGCGGAGTAAGTTGGGAAGATCCAGTATTCTTTCCCAAAAACCGCACCTTCCGGATCAGCATACCAGCCATCGATTATGGGATTTCCTGAAATATTGAGATTGGTTTTATGTGCCGAGCAGGAAGTCATCAGCGTAAGCGCTGTGACTAAAATAAGAATGTCTTTATTCATAAGGCTAGAAATGGAGATCAAGGTAAAGAAAATTGAGTCCACTTTCAACTCTCAACTCTCCGCTCTCCGCTCCTTTGGCATCGTTTCTGCTAACTATCCTCAAATAAATTATCAATTATGAAAACGATATTCAAAAGCACCTTGATTTTAGGTTTTGTAGCCGTATTTGCGGCGTGTTCACCTCAAACAACAACTACTACACCGACGGTTTCTCGCGGTGATGTTTCCGGAACCTGGAAAGTTACCAGTGTTAACATGGAAGGATTTCCTGCTGGAACTTCGGCTGGAAAAGTATTTGATATGGCCAATGCGCAGGATTTTCAGGGAAGTACATGGGATCTTAGAGGCGGTGGTACAGGATCAATTAGTCTGACTAATGGAGCGGTTCAGCCCATTTACTGGTCGGTCAACAGAACTACAGCAGTACCTACTTTCCAGTTTAAGAAATTGATGGATGGTCAGAGAGCTAAAGATGTAGAAACGGGCTATTCACTTCAGTTTGGCGATGTTTCCGGCGGTACAGCGGTTTTCAAAACACCGGTAATGTTAGGCAACGGGCAAACGGCGTATATTAATTTGACGTTTGCGAAACAGTAATTGAGTCGTAAGTTGTAGGTTATAAGTTGTAAGTTTTCTTGCCAGCGAAACGACGCAGTTGTGATTTTATTTACAGCGTCTAGGGACTTAAAACCTATAACTTATAACTTACAACTTAATTCAGCGTCTAGAGACTTATAACCTATAACTTATTACTTACAACTTAACCCGTGTTTCCAAATTGTAATATTAACCCCAATCCCTTGTATTATTAAACTTTTTCCCTGTTATTTGTATAATAATTAAAAACACCCATACTGTTAAAAATGAATAGTTTAAACTACCAAACACACACAGGAGCTGTGAGCCGCCCGGCTTACCAGGCGGGTTGTGTACGTAGTAATTTCAACACTGAAAAGTTAGTATTGCGGTTCCGACGACCCTTTATGCCGCGGACTTGATCTTGGCATCAAAGCACTTTACCGGCATTTCTTCCGGTTTACAAATCATTAATTTTATTCACAAAACGAAAGACTAAAAACGTAGTCTTTTTTCCGCCTCAAAGCCGGATTTTTTTCTTCAAAGTACATGAAAGAAAACGAATTTGTTGTCACACAGGCGACAGAACAACATACTAATTACGCAGAGCAGATATGCGATGAAATGGCAGAATCTGCCAAAGCCCGTGGTACGGGCATCGCGAAACGCACTCCTGACTATATCGTTAAGAAAATGCTGGAGGGCAAAGCGGTTATTGCTTTGCATACAGATGGCACCTGGGCGGGTTTCTGCTATATTGAAACCTGGAGCCATGGTACGTTTGTAGCTAACTCAGGCTTAATCGTCAACCCACAATACCGGAACAGGGGCCTTGCTAAAATGATTAAAAAGGCAGTATTTGAGTTATCCAGACTGAAATACCCTGAGGCGAAAATATTCGGGCTTACTACGGGGCTTCCGGTTATGAAGATCAATTCAGAACTGGGGTACGAACCTGTAACCTATTCTATGCTTACGCAGGACGAAGATTTCTGGAAAGGATGCCAAAGCTGTGTCAATTACGACATCCTGATGATGAAGGAGCGCAAAAACTGTATGTGCACTGCGATGCTTTGGGATCCTGAAGAGAAAGCTAAGGAGATCGAGCAGAAAATGAAGGAAGCAGAAGAATTGAAACGGCAGCTTGACGAAGAACGAATCAGCAAAGTTACCCGCAAGCAGACCCTTCTTGAACGGATAGAGGAAAAATTACGCAACTCATTGAAAGTGATTGCAACGCTCAGTATTACACTTGTTAAACTTTTACAAAATTAATGATGAAGAAGAAGGTAGTTTTAGCTTTCAGCGGAGGTTTGGATACTTCCTTTTGCTGTATTTATCTGACGAAAGACCGTGATTTGGAAGTTCATTCCGTTATCGTTAATACCGGAGGATTTTCTGATGATGAGCTGAAGGAAATAGAAAAGCGCGCGTATGCATTGGGCGTAACTTCTCATTCTGTAGTTGATGAAACTGAAAATTATTACCAGAGTTGTATCAAATATCTGATTTTTGGTAATGTCCTGAAAAACGCTACCTATCCATTATCTGTTAGCGCTGAGCGGGTTAGCCAGGCGACCGCTATTGCTAACTATGTAAAAAAGATTGGTGCTGATTACGTTGCACATGGCAGCACGGGCGCAGGCAATGACCAGGTCCGTTTTGACATGATCTTTAATATCATGATCCCTGGAGTTGAGATCATTACACCTATCAGGGATTTAAAATTAAGCCGTGAGGCAGAGATTGAATATCTGAATAAACATGGTGTTGAATACACAGCTGAAAAAGCCAGGTACTCAATTAACAAGGGAATTTGGGGAACATCTGTCGGGGGGAAAGAAACATTAACTTCAAATCAAACACTTCCTGAAGAAGCATGGCCAACGCAGGTTACCGAAACTAAGGAAAGGGATATTGAGCTGACTTTCGAAAAAGGTGAACTGGTAGGATTAGACGGCGAAAAATTAACTCCTGTTAAAGCCATACAGAAATTACAGGAAATAGCACAGCCATACGGTATAGGCAGGGATATACATGTTGGAGATACCATCATTGGTATAAAAGGCCGGGTAGGTTTTGAAGCTGCAGCTCCAATCATTATTATCAAAGCCCACCATACGCTTGAGAAACACACGCTAACAAAATGGCAACTAAGCTGGAAGGATCAGTTAGCTACTTTCTATGGTAACTGGCTTCATGAAGGACAATTCCACGATCCGGTGATGCGGAATATGGAGGCGTTTATGGCAGACACTCAGGGAACTGTTTCGGGAAAGGTGTTTGTGAAATTACATCCTTATCGTTTCCAGATTGTGGGTATTGAATCAGAACACGACCTGATGTCGAATAAGTTCGGCAGTTATGGCGAGATGAACAATTCATGGTCGGGAGAAGATGTAAAAGGATTTTCGAAGATCTTCGGTAATCAAACGATGATCTATCACCGGGTAAATGAGAAAAAATAAATGGCAAGCGGTAAAATAAAAGTTGGAATAGCTGGCGGCGCGGGATACACGGGCGGAGAACTGCTCCGGATATTAGTAAATCATCCGGAAGTGGAAATAATATCTGTTCATAGTAATAGCAATGCAGGCAATCCGATCACTGATATTCATACCGATCTGTTTGGCGACACTGATTTGAAATTTACTGATACGCTTTCGCAGGATATTGATGTACTATTTCTTTGTGTTGGTCACGGAGATGCGAGAAAGTTCCTCGAGGCTAATGAAATTGCAGACTCTATCAAGATTATTGACTTAAGCCAGGATTTTAGGCTAGCTAAAAGTTCAAAGCTGAAAGACAGAAGCTTCATATATGGTTTACCGGAATTGAACAGGGAGAGTATTAAAACGGCGGGTAATATTGCTAATCCTGGCTGTTTTGCAACTACTATTGAAATTGCTTTGTTACCGCTGGCTGCAAAAGGTTTGCTGAAATCCGAGATTCATATCAATGCAACTACAGGTTCAACCGGTGCGGGACAAAGCCTGGCGGCAACCTCTCATTTTACCTGGAGAAACAATAACCTGTCGGTATATAAAGCGTTCGGGCACCAGCATCTGAATGAGATTGGTGAAACGTTGACCGCATTGCAAAGCGGCTTTGATCAGACGATCAGTTTCATCCCGCAAAGGGGGGATTTTACAAGGGGAATTCTTGCAGCGATCTATTTAGAAAGCAGTCTCAGTCTTGAAGAGGCAACGAAAATTTACGAGGATTTTTATGCCAGCCACCCCTTCACACATGTAAGTAAGAAAAATATCGATCTTAAGCAAGTTGTGAATACAAATAAGGCTTTGGTGCATTTGGAGAAACACGGAAATAAGCTTTTTATCGTCTCCATAATCGATAATTTGTTGAAAGGGGCTAGTGGACATGCGGTGCAGAATATGAATTTGATGTTTGGGTTACCTGAAACGTGCGGGTTGAGGTTGAAGGGGGTGGCATTTTAGTTGTACGTTGTACGTTATACGTTTTACGTCTGGGCGGAGACAAAAGCGTACCTACCGTTTAATAACTGAGCTTCATTTGGAGCAGTAAAAGATTCTAGGTTTAAAGTTTAGAAAACTTAAAACAGAGTCATGCAGAATTACAAAGAATTAAAAGTATGGGATAAGGCACACCAGCTGACCGTTAAAGTTTATAAGATGACCACGAGATTTCCGAAGGAAGAACTCTACAGCCTGACCAGTCAATTACGACGATGTGTCTCGGCGATCCCGGCTAATATAGCCGAAGGATGTGGAAAAAATACGCAGAAAGATTTGGGTAATTTTTTGAACATCGCGTTAGGATCGGCAAATGAAGCAGAGTATTTTTTGTTGTTATCAAGAGACCTTGCTTATCTACCGAACGAAGAACACCTGGCTTTAAATGATAATATAAACGAGATCAAGGCAATGCTTATCTCTTTAATTCACAAAGTTCGTTCTACTAATTAACTCACTGGACTCAAAACTTAAGCATCCAGCACGTACAACGTAGAACGTACAACGTACAACTCAAGATGAAATTATTCGACGTTTACCCCCTCAACGATATAGAAATCACTAAAGCCC
>JAZKHM010000084.1:0-2783 GCA_040385405.1 Bacteroidota bacterium
TACCCAGGCTCATACAAGTCGAAATAATTTGGGTTACCGGAACATCAAGCATTAAGGCTAACTCATTTGCAGTTACAAATTCTGTCACCTTAATAGTTTTGGACTGCATTTCCAGTTCCATTGCCGCTTCTTCAGCAGTCTGAGCTACATCGTCACGTTTCTGACGACGAAGTTTAGCACGTTGTGCAAATTTGCCAGACTTTCCAGCACCACTCAATCGGGCGAGCGTGGCTTTGATCTGGTCTTGTATCTCTTTATCTGTAGGCTCGGCTTTTGGCGTGCTGTCGGTACGTGGCTTATTCCTGAAATCAGGACGAGCAGCACCGCCGGCGGTTCCCTGGCCAGGTCTTGTGTTTCTGAAATCAGGACGATTACCCTGGTATCCTCCACCCGCTCCGGGAGCTGGTGCCGGACGATTTACCCCAGGTTGCTGCCCTCCCTGTTGAGGTGGCTGGCCGGGCGCATTATCTTTACGTTTGCGCTTGCGCTTGTGGTCGGCGCCAGCTGCACTGGATGATGAAGCCACCGGTTGTCCACGACGTGCTGGAGTTACAGGCAATTCAATTCTTCCTATAACATTTGGGCCCGTTAATCTTTCAGCTTTCGCCCTGATAACTGTAGCGTCTGGATTTCCCTCCTGCGTATTTGGCCTGTTTTCTGTTTTATCTTCAGGTTTTGGTACCGACGGGGCCTCAGCCTTGGGTTCTACAACCGGAGCTGCTTTTGGTTCTGCCTCAGCAACCGGAACTTCAACCGGTGCCGGCTTTTCTATTTCTTTTGGAGCCTCGACAACAGGCTCCGGCTTAGGTTCCTCAGCTTTCGCGGGCTCTGCAACTTTAGGAATTACCGGTTCCGGCTGACTTACTGTTACTGGTTTTTCTGCTTCTACTGGTTTTTTATCAACGCGGGTTTTGGGATTAAGATCGTCTAAATTGATCTTACCAACAATCTTAACGCCTGGTAATGCACCATCATCTGCCTTTGGCTGTTCGACTGCGGGCTCTACCGGAGCAGGCTTAGGCTTCTCAACAACAGGCGGTGGAGGAGGAGGAGTATATGAACTAACGTTTTTGATCAATATCTCTTCCTGTTCGAAATCCTTCGAACGCGTGACTGGCTCTACTCTTTCTGGCGTAAGGGGCTGATCTTCACGGCGGATTTTACCAATAACAATTTGCTTGGCTTCCTCCTTAACGATTTTATCACCCTGGTACTCCTTCAAAAGAATGTCATACATCTCCTCGGTAAGTTTTGTGTTCGGTCGGGCATCCACTTTAAACCCCTTTTTTCCTAAAAACTCAACCGCAGTAGAAAGACCAATATTCAGCTCCTTCGCAGTTTTAAGTAAATTTGTGCTTTTGCCTTCTGACATTTATTATTTAACCTCGCTTATTTTAGTACAAAAGTACGGTTTTTGTTTTAATTTCAAGTTCCAAGTATCAAGATCCAAGTATCAGGTATCAGTATCCGGAACATTTCCCGGTTACAATTAACATTCTTGTTTTAATTAAGAATGTTCGTTATTTTAAAAATTCCCTGGCCGCTTGAAGGCTGGCATTACTCGAATTCTGATTTTAGAATTTCCAGCACATCCTTGACTGTGTTATCTTCCAAATCAGTCCGTTTAACCAATTCTTCTACACTCAGCGCCAGGACGGATTTTGCTGTATCAAGACCAACTCTTTTGAATTCATCAATAATCCAGCCTTCAATTTCATCTGAAAACTCTTCAATATCTACATCCTCATCATCCTCATGTGCTTCACGGTAGACATCGATTTCGTATCCTGTTAATTTTCCGGCCAGTTTAATATTATGTCCGCCACGCCCGATGGCAAGTGACACCTGATCAGGCTTTAAATAAACAGCTGCTCTTTTTTCTTCGTCATCAAGCTTGATACTGGTAATCTTGGCAGGGCTCAAAGCACGCTGGATATATAGTGAAATATTGTTTGTGTAGTTTATAACGTCTATATTTTCGTTCTTCAATTCACGCACAATTCCGTGGATACGGGAACCCTTCATACCTACACAAGCACCTACAGGATCAATTCTGTCATCGTATGATTCAACGGCTACTTTTGCACGTTCACCGGGTTCACGAACGATTTTTTTGATGGTAATTAACCCGTCAAAAATTTCAGGAACTTCCATTTCGAAAAGGCGTTGCAGGAATTCAGGAGCAGTACGAGAAATAATAATCTTAGGATTACCATTCAGCATCTCAACTTTATCAATTATAGCACGAACCGAATCTCCCTTCTTAAAATAATCGGCAGGAATTTGTTCAGTTTTAGGAAGCAAAAGTTCGTTCCCTTCGTCATCCAATACAAGAGTCTCCTTTTTCCAAACCTGGTAAACTTCTCCTGTTACAATTTCGCCAACGCGGTCTTTATACTTTTTGAAGATCTCATCCTTCTCAAGCTCAAGGATTTTAGAAACAAGTGTCTGACGGGCCGCAAGTATGGCCCGGCGACCGAAGCTCTCAAGCGTTATCTGCTCAATAAAATCATCCCCAACTTCGAGTTCAGGGTCAATCGCCTTTGCTTCTGCAAGCTCAATTTCCAGATCATCGTCTTCAGAAAATCCGTCTTCCATCACAGTACGCGTACGCCAGATTTCCAAATCCCCATTATCGGGATTTACAATCACATCACAATTCTCATCGTTGCCATATCTTTTGCGCAACATGCTGCGGAAAACTTCTTCCAGCACGCTAATAACCGTTGGACGGTCAATATTCTTGAAGTCTTTAAACTCCTGGAATGAATCGATTAAATTAA
>JAZKHM010000085.1:0-134275 GCA_040385405.1 Bacteroidota bacterium
CAAATTATTTTCTTTTGGAAGCACTTAGAAAATTATTAGATAAAATAAAACCCCATTTTGAAGCCAATGGGAAACTGGAGAAGTTTTACCCTGCGTTCAATGCGTTTGAAACTTTCCTGTTCGTGCCGGAACATACAACTGCTGCACGGGGTACGCACGTCCGCGATGCAATCGATCTTAAACGGACAATGATATTAGTGGTACTATCATTAGTACCATGTCTGCTTTTTGGTATGTGGAATACAGGCTATCAGCACTATCTCGCGCTGGGTACCCCAGATGTGAGTTTAATGGATAATTTTCTTTTCGGAGCTTCTAAGGTTCTGCCTTTAGTCATCGTTTCCTATGTTTCTGGTCTCACTGTCGAGTTTATTTTTGCTATAATTCGGAAACACACGGTAAATGAGGGTTTTCTGGTCTCAGGTATGCTTATCCCGCTAGTCATGCCCGTAGATGTTCCATTGTGGATGGTAGCCGTTTCAACAGTATTCGCAGTCATCATTGGAAAAGAAGTATTTGGTGGCACCGGAATGAATATCCTTAACCCCGCCCTTACTGCAAGAGCTTTTCTCTTTTTTGCTTATCCAACTAAAATGTCAGGTAATGAAGTATGGATAAATACCAGCCGGGCTGAGGGGCAGACCTTAGTTGACGGATATAGTGGAGCCACCCCACTGGGTGATGCAGCAGCGGGGTTTGCTGATAAAATACCTGGAATATGGGAATCGTTTATCGGAACCATACCCGGTTCAGTGGGCGAAACCTCTGCCCTGGCCTGTTTGATCGGAGCATTCATTTTATTATATACTGGTATCGGCAGCTGGCGAATCATGCTGAGTGTATTTCTTGGGGGATTTGTAATGGCTGCTATTTTTAATTTCTTTGGAACCACCACTCTGATGCAAATCAGTCCCCTACACCACCTGGTACTAGGCGGCTTTGCATTTGGAGCAGTATTTATGGCCACAGACCCTGTCAGCGCCGCTCAGACCAATAAGGGAAAATATATTTATGGCTTCCTGATCGGCCTGTTTGCTATCCTCTTTCGCGTATTCAACCCGGCCTATCCGGAAGGAATGATGCTAGCCATTCTTTTCATGAATGTGATGGCGCCATTGATTGATCATTACGTAATAGAGGCAAATATTAAAAGAAGAATGAACCGCTCTAAGACTTTGCAAAATGGATAAGGACAGTAACAAAGCCACATTTCTTTTTTCCGGCGTAATGGTCGTTGTTATCGCTGTATTGCTTTCCGTAGCAGCTATCAGTCTTGGACCCTATCAGCAAAAGAATATCAGGATTGAAAAAATGGAAAATATCCTGAGCAGCGTCGGTATCGAAACCAATCCACAGGAAGCCGAAAAGCTTTACGCCACTTACATAACTGAACAGATCGTATTGAATAAAAAAGGAGAAGCTGTTAAAGGAGGCACGCCCGCATTCGATATTGACCTGAAAAAAGAACTGGATAAAGCAAAAACAGGCAATGCCGACAAGGAACTGTTTCCTCTATTTATCTGCCATAAAGACGAAAAATCATATTACATCATACCCGTAAGAGGCAAGGGTTTGTGGGGGCCAATATGGGGTTATATTGCCCTGGAGGGCGATATGAACACCGTGTATGGAGTCAGCTTCGGCCACAAAAGTGAAACTCCTGGACTGGGTGCTGAAATAGAAACTGAAAAATTCCAGACGCAGTTCACCGGCAAGAAAATCTTCGATGAAAATGGGCAGTTTGTTTCGGTAAAAGCTGTAAAAGGCGGTGTATCAAATGAAAATCCTCATGGAGTTGATGCGGTTTCAGGGGCTACAATTACAAGCGATGGAGTTACCGAGATGGTAAAACGTACCCTCAGTAATTATGTGCCCTATTTTAAAAATAGTAAATCCTGATTAATAAATGGAGTTATATGGCTAACGAAACTATAAGCGCACCCGAAAAAATTAAAGAACCTGTGGAACCACTATTCTCACCCAAGAATAAACGGTTACTCTTCGACCCTTTGAATGATAATAATCCTATTACAGTCCAGGTTCTTGGCATTTGTTCAGCCTTAGCTGTAACAGTAAAGGTTAAGCCATCTATAGTGATGGCCCTTGCTGTAATGGTAGTATGTGCATTTTCTAATCTTGCGATATCCTTCATTAGAAATATTATCCCAAACCGCATTAGAATAATTGTACAATTAACAATTGTAGCGGCAATGGTGATACTTGTTGATCAGGTATTAAAGGCTTTCGTCTACGACGTAAGTAAGCAACTCTCCGTGTTTGTAGGCTTAATCATCACTAATTGCATCATTATGGGCCGTCTGGAAGCCTTTGCTATGGCAAACAAACCATGGCCATCATTTATTGACGGGATAGGTAATGGCTTAGGTTACGGACTGATACTGATTATTGTTTCCGTGATCCGGGAAATTTTCGGAACAGGGGAATTACTTGGTTACCGGGTAATTCCGCAATCGCTTTACGACATGGGTTATTTTAACAATAGCCTGGTAATTATGCCGCCAATGGCCCTGATCATTGTGGGCATAATAATTTGGATACAACGGAGCCGAAATAAAAATCTCATAGAAACTAAATGATAAGAACATGGATCACGTAAACATATTTATCAAAGCCATTTTTATCGAGAACATGATCTTCGCCTATTTTCTGGGCATGTGTTCGTACCTGGCTATTTCAAAAACTGTAAAAAGTGCTGTAGGATTAGGCATGGCGGTTATTTTTGTGTTAGCTGTTTCGGTACCCGTTTGTTACTTGCTGGAAAAATATCTGCTTAAACCCGGAGCCCTGGCCTGGTTGTCTGATGATTTTGCAACTGTCGATCTGAGTTTCCTCAGCTTCATCATGTTCATAGCTACAATCGCATCCATTGTGCAGCTTGTTGAAATGGTGGTTGAAAAGTACACGCCTGCTTTATATGCGACTCTAGGCATTTTCCTTCCCCTTATCGCAGTGAACTGTTCCATATTAGGAGGAGCTCTGTTTATGCAGGAACGGGAATATTCCACCTTAAGTGAAGCTACAGTGTTTGGCTTTGGATCAGGGGTCGGCTGGGCGCTAGCTATCATTGCGTTGGCAGCAATTCGTGAAAAGATGAGATATTCCAACATTCCTGCTCCGCTGAGGGGCCTGGGAATCACATTCATCCTTACAGGCTTAATGGCGATAGGATTCATGAGTTTTATGGGTATTACACTTTAACAGGACTTTAAAAGAAAAAAGCAGTACTATGGTTCTATTAGCTATTGAATTTACTACGATCATAACCAGTGTAGTAATATTTTCTGCATTTAACATCGTGCTGGTTTATATTATTCTTGTAGCGAAAGCAAAACTAATGCCTTCAGGCCTGGTTAAGATTAACATAAACAACCAGGAAATTATTGAAACCGAAGCAGGTTCAACGCTTCTTACCACGCTATCACAACGAAAAATATTTTTACCCTCCGCATGCGGGGGCGGCGGTACATGTGCAATGTGCAAGTGTCAGGTTCTCTCTGGTGGTGGGGAGATACTAACTACAGAAATTCCATATTTTACACGCAAACAGCAGCAGGATCACTGGCGCCTCGGCTGCCAGGTGAAAGTGAAACAGGATATGGAAATTAAGATTCCTGATGAGGTTTTCGGTATAAAGAAGTGGGAATGTGAAGTGGTGTCAAATAATAATGTGGCTACTTATATAAAGGAGCTTGTGGTTAAACTTCCGCAAGGAGAATTCCTGGAATTCGATCCAGGATGTTATATACAGTTAGACGTGCCGGAAACTGAGGTCGACTTTAAGAACGATCTCTATAAAATTGATGAGCGCTTCCGCGATGATTACGATAAATTTAAAATCTGGAATCTTAAAATGAAGAATCCGGAACCGATATTTCGGGCTTACTCAATGGCCAACCATCCTGCAGAGGGTAACATAATCATGCTTAATATCCGGCTTGCTACCCCTCCGTTTGATCGGCAGGCAGGTGGGTTTATGAATGTAAATCCGGGAATATGTTCTTCCTATGTTTTTTCATTAAAACCGGGTGATAAAGTGAATATTGCCGGTCCTTTTGGCGATTTCCACATCAAACCAACCAAAAAAGAAATGATCTACATCGGCGGCGGCGCAGGTATGGCGCCTTTGCGTTCTCATCTTTTTCACCTTTTTCATACAAATAAAGAACGCGAAAGGAAGATCAGCTTTTGGTACGGTGGCCGCTCGCTCCGGGAAGTGTTCTATACGGAACATTTCCGGGATATTGAAAAAGATTTCCCCAACTTCCATTACAATATAGCTTTATCGGAACCTCTTGAAGAGGACCACTGGACAGGATACACAGGCTTTATCCATAATGTGTTGTACGAAAACTATCTTAAACATCATCCGGAACCGGAAGAAATAGAATACTACCTGTGCGGGCCGCCAATGATGAATGCAGCTGTTTTCAAAATGCTTGACGAGCTGGGCGTACCACCTGAAAATATTGCTTTCGATGATTTTGGCGGATAACAGAGATCTATGAGACTGATTCTGGTAATCTTTTTCACCTGCATTTGCCTTTCGGCGTGCACTGAGAAGGGAACGATTCATAATATTTCGGGTGAAGCACAGGGGACTACCTGGCATATTACATACATTTCTGAAAAACCTGGTAAGCATAAAGCCGCCATCGATTCTATCTTAAAGGATCTGGACCATTCCCTTTCCACATGGGTAAAATCATCAATTATCTCCCGAATTAACAGAAATGAAAAAAATGTATTTATCGATCCTTATTTCAAAGATGTTTTTTTAAAATCAATGGAGGTGTCCGAAAAAACACAGGGGCTTTTTGACGTAACAGTCGGGCCGCTTGTAAACGCCTGGGGCTTTGGTCCGGTGAATAAATCGGAAAGAGATAGTCTGTCAATTGATAGTTTGCTAAATTTTGTCGGGTATAAAATGCTGAAACTTAAAAATGGTCAGATTATTAAAGCCAGACCCGAAGTCAGCATCGACTTCAACGCAATTGCACAGGGTTATTCTGTTGATGTACTAGCCGCCTATTTATCCAGGCATGGCGTTAATGATTATCTGGTAGAACTCGGTGGCGAATTAATAGCCAAAGGCAGTAAAAACAAGAAAAGCTGGACCGTAGGAATTGACCAGCCTGACGAAGTGCAGGGGACAGAACGAAAGCTGCAGGCGGTGGTCGAATTAAATAACAGGGCTCTTGCTACTTCAGGCAATTACCGAAAGTTTTATGAGCAAGACGGTAAAAAGTATGCTCATATTATTGATCCCCGAACTGGTTACCCTGCAAAACAAAATATTTTAAGCGCAACTGTCCTTGCTGATGATGCGATGAGCGCGGATGCATATGCAACTGCGTTTATGATCATGGGGCTCGACAGATCTAAAGAATTTCTGCGCGAACATAAAGACCTAAACCTGGACGTCTTCTTTGTTTACACGGAGAAGGGGAAGTGGAAAACGTACAAATCGGAAGGTTTAAAAAACCTGATACGTGATATCAATTAGAATTAGACTTGCATTTTTCCAGGGGCTTTGCGCCGCAAATACTGCACACTCCATCGTCTTTCTGTAGTAAAGGATTATTACTGCTGCACGTACCTGAAAACTGCCCGTCTTTTTTAAGAAGGATCCGCACCGCAATTCCAGCGACGGCAAGGCTTATTAACAGTATGCTTAACAGTATGGTTGCCATATTTAAATTTACGCTTTTTAGTAAAGTATTAATAGCGCTGGCAGGGATTCAGGAATCTTTTACATACCAATCAAATAATGCTGAAGCAGAAATGCACCAGCTCCCCCCATATATCCGAGAAAGGCCAGAAACGTAATGTTTTTAAGGTACCAGATAAAATCAATTTTCTCCATCCCCATAGCCGCTACACCTGCTGCCGAACCTATAATGAGCATGCTGCCCCCTGTACCTGCACAATATGCAAGAAACGACCAGAAATAGTGATCGGTAGGGTATGTCGTCATATCATACATTCCCATTCCTGCTGCTACCAAAGGCACGTTGTCGACTATCGCAGAAAGTACACCTATCGAAATGACAATAACATTCAAATTTCCGATTTTCTCGTCCATATAGGCTGCCAGATCCTGCAATTGATGAGTAGATTCCAGGGCAGAAATAGCAACCAGTATTCCCAGGAAAAAAAGAACGCTCGGTACGTCTGCCTTACGGAGAGCGTGTACTACAGAATAGGCATCCTTATCTGCATCGTTCTTCTTTTTATGAATAATTTCTGTGATAATCCATAATACAGCCAGACCAAATAACATACCCATAAAGGGAGGCAAATGGGTGATCGTTTTGAAGAAGGGCACGAACAATAGGGCACCTATCCCCAAAGAGAGTATTAATTTCCTTTCAAATGGAGTTGTTTTGTCTGTTTGGCTGCTCTCTACCACCTGCGGTGCTTCAACCTTTCCTGACATGGAAAACGAAAGAACCAGCAAAGGAACAATTAAACATACCATGCTAGGGATAAATAAATTAACAATGATGTTGCCGGTTGTAAGCTGCCCTCCTATCCATAGCATGGTGGTTGTAACATCCCCGATCGGTGTCCAGGCACCTCCAGCATTTGCAGCTAACACCACCATACTTACAAAAAACATGCGGGTGGGTTTGTCATCAATAAGCTTCCTGAGCAGGGAAACCATTACAATAGTTGTAGTAAGATTATCCAGGACAGCGGACAGGAAAAAGGTTAAGATGGAAATGATCCAGAGCAACTTTCTTTTATCTGTTGTAGCAATACGGCTGGTAATTACATCAAATCCATCGTGTGCGTCAATCAGCTCAACGATTGTCATCGCGCCAAGAAGAAAAAATAGTATACCCGAAATTTGCCCCAAATGTTCGTAAAGCTGACCGGATACCAAATCGACATCTGAGCTGCCCATCATGTAAATAGTCCAGCATAAAACACCTGTGAGAAGGGCGCTTGCCGTCTTATTAATTTTCAGCGGATGCTCAAAGGCAATTCCCGCGTACCCAACGACGAAAACCAAAGCTATTAAGAGATTCATAGTATAATCTTTAAAGATTTATGTACCGATCTTTCACCTACCCGCTTTCCGATTCAAGTTACAGAACTATTGAACTTAAACAAATAGAATAGCAAATTATTTAATAGAAATGTAAGTCTGGATTTGATATGAGGCTAGGCTTATGTATTGTATTAATCAACTACCAGCTAAACGACTAATTTTAACGCAAATGACGCAAAGTTCCGCGCAAAGGACACAGAGAATTTTAAAACGAAATTCGGGGACAGGCACATATTTACAACACTTTGCGAACTTCGCGTTGTACCTTGCGTCTTTTGCGTTTATGTTTAAGATGGTGCGCGCAATGTTTAGACCACTAAGAGTGTATACTCCTAATAAAAGCAGGAATCTTCGCAATCGCACCTTGCTCAGCTAATGTCTTAACGAAGGCGCTTCCCACAATAGCGCCCCGGGTATATTCGGCAGCTTTATCAAAGCTCTTCTGGTCAGATATTCCAAAGCCAATCATCGTAGGATTTTTCAAGTTCATGTCTTTTATCCTCTTGAAATAAGCATCAGCATCATCAGAAACCTTCAGATCTTTTCCTGTTGTGGATGAGGAAGACAAAAGGTAAATAAACCCATTGCTCAGCTCATCAATTTTTCTTATCCTCTCTGCAGAAGTTTGAGGTGTTACCAGAAAAATATTACTCAGGTTATTGTCAAGGAAACTGCTCTTATACAGGTTTTCATACTCATACATGGGCAGATCTGGCACAATTACTCCATCCACACCAACCTCAGCTGCCTTATTACAGAAGTTCTTTACCCCGTATTGCAGCACCGGGTTTACGTATCCCATAAGCAAGACAGGAATCGACACACGATTTCTAAGACCTTTCAGTTGCTCAAACAGTATAGGAAGCGTCATTCCGTTAGTTAATGCTATCTGGGAACTTGCCTGTATCACAGGTCCGTCGGCGACGGGATCCGAATAAGGGAATCCTATTTCAATAAAATCTGCCCCAGCCTTTTCGAGAGCTTCAGCAATATCGAGCGTACTTTCTAAATTTGGATAGCCTGCGGTAAAGTATATGGATAATATGGGAGTCTTCTTTTTCTCAAAAAGTTCGTTGAGTCTGTTCATTTTTTCTGAATAATTTCTAAAGGTTAAAATGTTTCATGTAGTTATCGAGATCTTTATCTCCACGCCCGGAAAGACAGATTACTACTACTTCATCTCCTTTAAATTTCATTTTTTCAAGGTAGGCCAATGCGTGCGCACTTTCAATAGCCGGTATGATACCTTCCAATTCGGCCAGAAGGCGTCCTGCATCCATTGCTTCATTATCTGTCACGCTTACATACTCCCCCCGCCCCGCCTTAAATAAATGTGCGTGCTGCGGCCCAATACCCGGATAGTCCAATCCGGCAGAAATTGAATATGGCTCAACTACTTGCCCGTCCTCTGTTTGCATCAGAATCGACCGGCTTCCATGCAGAACACCTTCTTTACCAAGAGCAGTAGTTGCTGCAGATTCGCCGCTATCAACGCCCTTCCCGGCTGCTTCTACAGCTATAAGTTTTACCTTATCATCATCAAGAAAATGATAAAACATTCCCATTGCATTACTTCCTCCGCCTACACAGGCCATTACAATATCTGGTTGCTCGGATCCTGTTTTTTCTTTGAGCTGAAGTTTTGTTTCTTCAGAAATAATAGCCTGGAACCGGGCCACCATATCCGGGTATGGATGAGGGCCAACAACTGAACCAATGATATAATGAGTATCAACAGGGTTATTAATCCAGTCCCTCATCGCTTCATTTGTCGCATCTTTTAACGTTTTACTCCCTGAAGTGGCCGGAATCACCGTGGCCCCCATCATTTTCATGCGTGCCACATTCGGAGCCTGGCGTTGTATATCAACTTCTCCCATGTAGACTACGCATTCCAGGCCCATTAGAGCACAAACCGTTGCTGTGGCAACACCGTGCTGACCGGCACCTGTTTCGGCAATGATCCGCTTTTTTCCCAGACGCTGAGCAAGCAGGATTTGGCCAACGGTATTGTTAATCTTATGAGCTCCCGTATGATTTAAATCCTCCCGCTTCAAATAAATGGTCGCACCATATTTTTCAGAGAGTCTTTGCGCTAGGAACAAAGGAGATGGCCTTCCCACATAATCTTTTAGCAGCTGGTGCAATTCTTCCTGAAAAGAAGGCTCATAGATAATCCCGAGATACTTCGTCCGCAGTTCCTCTACATTAGGATATAACATCTCTGGGATATAAGCACCTCCGAAATCACCGAAATATCCATTTTCATTCACTCCCCAGTTCAACGAACTTTCTATAAATTCTCTATTCATTTTGGTTGTTATTGTTGGTTCTTTTGGATAGAAGTTAGAAACCTCTGATTCTATCAAAAACATCCCTAAGTTTGTTAATATCTTTCACTCCGGGCTCACTTTCAAACTTGCTGTTCAGGTCGATGCCATAGAGCCTTATATCCTTAATTTCTTTTACTGCCTCAATGTTTTCCGCGCTTAATCCTCCGCTCAGGAAGTATGGTTTCTTACCCTGGTAATTTTCCAGTATACTCCAGTCAAAAGTCTCTCCTGACCCGCCATGTTGGGAAGTTTTCGTATCGAATAAATAATAATCCACAAAATCCTCATAGCTATCCAGCACCGCAAAATCGAATCTCTCAGAGATTCCAAATGCTTTTATGATTTCGACGTGCTTCTCCGTCTGCATGTTGTGAAGAAATTTCCTGAACGTTCGGCAGAACTCTCCGCTCTCTTCCCCATGCAGCTGTACCGCATCAAGATCATATTGAATAACGGCATCGGCTATTGTGTCCATGCTTTCATTAACAAATACGCCCGTCTTTTTCGATGTGGGCGAAACAGCGGCAGCAGCATCGGCATGAAGATCACCAACGAACCTTTGTGAATGCAGGTAAAATATTAAACCCACATAGTCAGGCTTTAGTTCTGAAAGCTCCCTGATATTGCCAGGCTCCCTCATTCCACAAACTTTGATTATCATGCTACCAGTTTCTTAAAACTGCCTAATGCCCGCTTGCTATGTAATGATTCCTCCGCTTCATAAAAACAATCGGCGAAAGAAAGGTGTGGCTTGATCGTTTGAATAGCAATCGCAGCATTACAAATTACTACATTATTTTGCTCTACAGTACCCTTGCCGTTAAGCACATTCCGAAAAATAAGTGCGGAATCGTCGACGGTGCTCCCACCCCCTATCTTTACCGGGTCTATTTTCTCAAAACCCATTTGAGCGATAGAGTGTATATGCTCCCCATTGGCTGAAAACGTCTTAAAATCACAGGTTAGGGATATCTCGTCATAGCCTTCGAGCGCATGCACAATCGTGTATTTCAACGGCGATTTCTGATACAAATAGGCATATAGCCTGGCTAATTCGAGACTAAATACACCGACCAGCTGATTCTGGGGACGGGCGGGGTTTACCATCGGCCCCAGCATATTAAAAAACGTTTTAACACCAAGCTCTTTGCGGATGGGAGCAACGTTTTTCATTGCCGGGTGGAAAAGCGGGGCGTGAAGGAAACAAATTCCTGCAGTATCCAGGCTTCGCCGCAATTTATCTGAATCGGTTGTGAATGTATATCCTAGAAACTCCATCACATTTGAAGAACCGCAACCGGAAGAAACTCCATAATTTCCGTGCTTGGCCACCTGATAGCCTGCACCAGCGACTACAAACGAGGCTAGCGTAGAAATATTAAAAGTATCTTTCCCATCGCCGCCGGTACCGCAAAGGTCGACCAGATCATAATCACCCAGATTTGGCTTCAGGCAAAGATCTAGCATACCATCCCTGAATCCCTGGAGTTCATCAACAGTTATGTTCCTCATACAATATACAGCCATAAAAGCCGCCATCTGAGAGTTGTTATACTTGCCTAACGCTATATTAGTGAGTATTTGTTTTGCTTCTTCATGTCCGAATGATTTTTGCTCAAACAGGTGGTTTAGTATTTTTTTCACTTTGTGCTATTGAATTTCTTTTAATGAAAAAAGGGTTGCCTTTGGGCAACCCTTCATATCTAGTTTCTTTTATATCGAATACTATATACTTTTACTGATCGCCAAATGAGTACTCATCTGCCACCACCACTTTGTATATGAATTTTTTGCTTTCATCGCGTAAAGCAAATATGGATAAACTTTTCTTTAGGTGCAAACCTTTTAAGTATTTTTAGAAAATGAAAGCAACGAGACGATCCCGAAGGATACTGCAGTATAAAATTAATGCGGGAAGGGCGGCACTTATCTTGCTTGGTATAGCACTTGCCTGTTTTGGCCTTAAGGGCTTTCTTCTCCCCAATCATTTCATTGATGGAGGTATAACAGGAATATCATTATTAACTTTCCAGCTAACCAAATCGACGGGTATTCCGGTATCCGTTTGGCTGGTACTGTTCAATATACCTTTCATCATCCTGGGTGCGAAGCAAATCGGCAAACGCTTTGCTATTGTTACTTCAATCGCAATTGTTGTTCTGGCTGCCACTATATTTTTCGTTGAATTTCCTGTAATTACAAATGATAAACTGCTTACCGCGATATTCGGAGGGTTCTTCCTGGGAGCAGGAATCGGACTTGCAATACGCGGTGGATGTGTAATCGATGGGACAGAGATCCTGGCTGTTTACTTGAATAGAAGAAGTGTCCTGAGTATGGGTGATATTATACTTCTGATAAACGTGGTCATATTCCTTTTTGCTGCCTTTGTGCTTGGTATTGAAAACGCATTATATTCCATATTGACCTATCTTTCAGCATCGAAAACAGTAGATTTTATTATTCAGGGTATTGAAGAATACACAGGAGTAACAATTGTTTCTGCCAAAAGTGCACAGATTCGCGATGCAATAACTAAAAATCTTGGACGTGGGGTCACCATTTACAAAGGGGAGCGTGGATTTGAAAGCGCACAGTTCAAAAGCAAGGATATCGATATCATATTTACTGTTGTAACCCGCCTGGAGGTTTCTAAATTAAAACAGGAAGTAGCCCTTATTGATCATAAAGCCTTTATTGTGATGAGTACAATAAGTGATACTAAAGGGGGAATTATTAAGCCACGACCGTTGCACTAGGATCGTGTGATTTTGAAGAATCCGTGGGTGTTCAATAATAATTGCGATCTGAATAAATAGAATTATTTGGGTTGTCATACTCTGGCCCTGCGAATACCTCTGCGTTTAAAATACGCGTTTAGCCAACGGCAGAGGACTTACCCATTATCACATCCTGCAATTAATCAAGTCCCGCTTTCCTCTGTTCATTCCTAAAAAGCTTCTTATCCGCATAAAAGGTACCGAAAGGAATTAGTGAAGCCAGAAAACTGAGGGTAACCTTTAAGAATGACCATTTATAAACATAAGCCACATGCAGCAGCATACCTACGTACAAGATAAATAGTAATCCATGGATCATACCTACCACGTAGTTCGGGCCGGGCATTTCGTACTTGTATTTCAGGATCATGGTCAGGCCGATAAGCAAAAAAGAACATCCTTCTAAAAAAGCAATGATCCGGAAACGGCCAAGAGGTGTGTTTGTCATACAGTTCTTTAAAGATTACAAGGTGGCAAAATTAGCAATTATGCCAGGGGGTAAGATCATGGAAAAGTAATGTGTTTTGAAATCCTTAAAACAATTAACTCTTGCACCCGGTTTCTTGTTATATGTGTTATGATATGAAAACGAAACCTAAATCTTTTTCAGGAAGCCAAAAACAGGCAAAGCAACCGGGCATCGAGGCTAAAATGACCCCAAAGCCAGAATATATAAATCCGAATTATAAAGCAGCTGGCAAGCTTCTCCACAAGGTTGCGCTCATAACTGGCGGCGACAGTGGAATTGGGCGTGCTGTTGCTGTACATTTTGCGATGGAGGGCGCCGATGTAGCCATTTCCTATCTGGATGAAGTTAAAGATGCGGAAGAAACCAAAAAGCTGGTGGAAAATGCCGGCAGAAAATGCATTCTACTTAAAGGAGATGTAAGCAAAAAAGAATTTTGCGACAAACTCGTTAAACAAACTGTTAATAAGTTAGGGGGAATCAATATTTTGGTTAATAATGCGGCGCAGCAGTTCCCTCAGGACGATTTCCTGAAGATAAGTCAGGAACAACTCGAGAAAACCTTTAACATAAATATACTACCCTATTTCTTTCTGGCGCAGGCCGCCGTAAAGAACATGAAGAAAGGTGACACAATAATTAATACGAGCTCTGTTACAGCATACCGGGGAAGCCCTCATCTGATTGATTATTCATCTACCAAAGGTGCGATAGTGACCTTTACACGATCCCTGAGTGAAAATCTCGCTCCCCAAAAAATCCGTGTTAACGCTGTAGCACCCGGGCCGGTTTGGACTCCGCTTATCGTTTCGACATTTGATGAGGATGATATAAAAAAATTCGGACAGGATGTGCCGATGGGCCGTGCAGGGCAGCCCTCTGAAATTGCTCCGGCATATGTTTTTCTTGCAAGTGAAGATGCCTCATATATAACCGGACAAGTTATTCACGTTAACGGAGGCGAGTTGATTAACGGCTAGGAGAGTTGAGACTTGAGAATGGAGAATCGAACCCGATTACGTTCGGGTGTTAACTGTCAACTGTCAACTAATTAATTTCCTTCATGAAATCCAGAATGTAATCATACAGATCATTCCCCTTAAAAATCATTTGGGCTATCATAGGCACGTGCTTTTTGCGGGGAATTACAAGAAGATTTACTGGGTGGTTGAACTCATTTAGCTCTTTTCGTAGTCTTTCTGACTGGATCTTAATAGCAGGATAAGTCTTTTCTCCTACAAACATCAATACCGGTGCATCGAAATTCTTTAGAAAATATAATGGTGAAGCGGCTTTCCATACTTCCTTATCGGTCGAAAACGTATTTAGAAAGCTTTTGGTGTTGTCATCATTGTCGGCGGTACTGAGGTATTCGAACATATCCAGGCCGAAAGCGTCGTTCAAAATAATTCCGCGTATCGGATCCGTAATCGCCTCCTTTTTAAAAAAACGCGGATCAGAATGGATCAGAGCGGCGAGATGCGCTCCTGCAGAATGACCCATCACGAAAATCCGCTCACTGTTTCCTCCGTATGTTACGGCGTTGACGCTGACCCACTTTAGTGCTTCCGTACAATCTGATGCCATCTTTTCATAAGATACGTAAGGGCTGAGTCTGTAATTAATAATCACAGTTACAACATTCTTTCGGGCCATATTTCGCCCGAGCCACCAATATGTATCCTTTTTACCACTGTTCCATGAACCCCCATGAATGAAAACGAGAACATCTTTTACGCTTGAGAGGTCTTCAGGATAGTATACATCCAGCAGGTTTTCAGGGCCATTTGCCTGATTTAACGAATAAGAAATATCGCGTTTAACTTCAATCCCCCCTGCAACTGCATATTGAAAACCGACAGTCAGCAGAAATATAAAAATTAGCCTGAACATCATCTGATTAGGGGATCTTTCTCTTTAGTGAAATGCTTGTAAACTAGTCGGTCAAGGAAAGAAGGAAGCAATTTATTAAGGAATACTGTGAGCTTACCTTGTCCGGTCATAATGATGGAGCGTGCTCTCCTTTCCACGCCGTCGGCGATGATCACGGCAACTTCGCCGGAAGTCATCATTTTACCTTCCTCCATACTTGTATCGCCCTGTGCACTTCCGTCTTTAACCAGCGCAGAGTATCGGATATTCGAAGCGGTAAATCCGGGAGACGCTACCATTACATGCAAGCCGGTTTTTAAATTTTCGACACGAAGTGATTCTAAAAATCCGTTCAAAGCAAACTTAGAAGCTGAGTAACCAGTGCGGCCTGGGAGACCTTTATATCCGGCAATAGAAGAGACACCTACAATTGAACCCTGGTTCTTTAGAAGCTCCGGCATCGCGTACTTTGTACAATATACAGCTCCCCAAAAATTTACATCCATAAGGTTTCTCAAGACCTGAAGATCCAGATCAGCAAATAATGCCCGCATGGATATGCCCGCATTATTGATCAGCACGTCGATACGTCCAAATGTACTGATAGCCTGAGCAATAAGTCCTCTGCAGTCTTCTTCCTTTGATACATCGCATTGAAAAGCAACAGCTTTAACGTTATACTGTTTTTCAAGCTCCTGGGCAATTTCACACAGCGTTACGTATTGTCGCGCACCAAGGATAAGGTTCGCTCCTCGTTTTGCGAACTCTTCGGCACATGAACGCCCAATGCCAGATGAAGCTCCGGTGATTATAATTGTCTTATTTTTGAGATCCATTAGAAAGTAAATTTAAAACGTGCTAGCGTGCAAGTGTACTTTCATATGGGATGCGTGTAGCAATGGAACGCCCGAGTGTGATTTCATCCACATACTCCAGTTCACCGCCGAAAGCTATTCCACGTGCAATGGCACTGATCTGTATTCCCTTGTCTTTAAGTTTTTTATACAGATAAAATATTGTGGTATCGCCTTCCATGGTTGCACTTAATGCAAGAATCACTTCTGAAACATCTCCTTTCTCTGCTCTTTCGACAAGGCTGTCTATATTCAGGTCCGATGGCCCTATCCCATCCATTGGGGAGATGAGTCCACCCAATACATGATAAACCCCATGATACTGACCAGTATTTTCTATCGCCATGACATCCCGGGTGTCTTCGACAATACATATAAGGGATTTCTCGCGCTTTACGGCACTACATATCTCGCAGACTTTCTGATCTGCTATATTATGACATGTTTGGCAAAACCGGATCTCGCGTTTTAGTTGTAAGAGTGTATCGCTAAATTTTTCAACATCGGTTTGTGGCTGATTCAATAAATGCAGTACTAATCTTAACGCAGTTTTCTGACCAATACCCGGCAGGCCCGCAAATTCGTTAACCGCATTTTCAAGCAGTTTGGAAGAAAAATTCATCTACAAATTTAAATTTAAAAAATAATCTTTACACAGCTATTTGACTGATAATTTATACAGTATACAAATCCGCACCTGCAATACAAAATGAATTAATTCGTATTAAGAACTTAATTATTAATTTAGGCGCTTATCTATAAAAATATGGAGCCATCAATACTACTCAGCTTTCTTGTAGCATATTTTCTGATGCTAATAGGCGTATCTTATTTAACCTCTAAGAAGTCTTCAGACAATTCTACTTTTTTTACTGCTAACCGGAATTCCAAGTGGTACCTCGTTGCTTTTGGAATGATTGGAACTGCATTATCGGGGGTAACTTTTATTTCTGTTCCCGGAGAAGTGGGTAATCCAGCAGGAAACGAGTTTAAGTATTTCCAATTCGTTTTGGGTAATGCTATTGGGTTTATCATTATTGCCACTGTGCTTCTTCCTCTTTATTACAGAATGAAGCTTACTTCTATATATACTTATATCGAAGAAAGGCTTGGAACCCATAGTTATAAAACTGCAGCAAGTATTTTTTTATTGAGCCGGACAATTGGTTCCGCATTCCGTCTATATCTTGTTGTGATTGTATTACAACGTTTTATTTTCGATTCTTATGGTGTACCATTCTGGGCAACTGTATTGATCTCCCTGGGTTTGATCTGGTCTTATACGTTTAAAGGCGGCCTTAAAACCATTATCATCACAGACACCCTGCAAACCGTGTTCCTTGTTTCTTCGGTTATTCTTACTATCTACTTCATCTGCGACAGCCTCAATTTAAATATTCCTGAAGCTTTTGAAACAATAAAAAACAGCGGATATTCAAAGGTATTCTTCTTCGAAGATTTCATAACCAGCAAGTTCCATGTTACTAAACAATTGCTGGGCGGGATATTTGTGACTATCGCGATGACGGGTCTTGACCAGGATTTGATGCAAAAGAACCTGAGCTGTAAAAACATCGGGGAAGCGCAAAAAAACATGTTTACTTTCACAGGAGTTTTTGTTGTAATAAACATTTTCTTCCTTAGTGTTGGTGCTTTGTTGTACATATATGCTACAAAGAACGGCATTGAAATTCCGGTAGATGCCGTGACTGGCAAACCGCGTACAGATTTCCTGTTCCCCGAAATTGCATTTAATCATCTTACAATGATACCTGGTGTTGTATTTATGCTGGGGCTTACTGCGGCTACTTTTGCGACTACTGATTCAGCTCTTACGGCGCTTACCACCTCTTTCTGCGTCGATTTTCTTGGTTTCGCAAAGAAAGAAGACGTCAATGCTCCCTCTGTTGTAAGAACCCGTCATATGGTTCACATCAGTTTTTCACTATTGATGTTTCTAGTAATAATCTTATTCAATGCCGTTAACAATGCAGCTGTGGTAAGTGCAATATTTACCGTAGCATCCTATACTTATGGTCCTCTTTTAGGTCTTTATGGATTTGGCTTATTTGTTAAAAACCGCGGTGTAAGAGACAAACTTGTGCCGTATATATGTTTACTATCGCCTGGCATTTGCTTTCTCCTAAATAAATATTCAGCAACTTTAATGGGTGGCTATGTTTTTGATAATGAATTGATCGTAGTCAACGGCCTGATCACCTTTATCGGGCTCTTACTAATCAGCAGAGCAACGTCTGCAAAAACTCAATTTTAATTTGAAATAGCATTTGCAATATGACGAGTGATGAAAAAATAAGAAGTGCATTTGAGAATAAAAACTGGCAGGAAATTAAGGTCACCGATTCATGGCAGATCTTTAAAATCATGGCCGAGTTTGTTGACGGTTTTGAGAAGCTTGCCAAGATAGGCCCCTGTGTATCTATATTTGGGTCGGCCCGGACATCTAATGAAAATAAATACTACAAAATAGCTGAAGATTGTGCACGTCTGCTTACTGAAAGAGGTTATGGTGTAATTTCAGGCGGTGGCCCGGGAATTATGGAAGCGGCTAATAAAGGAGCCTTCGAAGCTGGCGGTAAGTCGGTAGGTTTAAATATCGAACTGCCATTTGAGCAATTTCACAATAAGTACATTGACCGTGATAAAATTCTTGAATTTGATTACTTTTTCATCCGCAAGGTGATGTTTATGAAGTACTCTCAGGGCTTTATTGTACTACCCGGAGGATTTGGAACAATGGACGAAATGTTTGAAGCATTAACATTGATTCAAACAGGCAAGGTAGCGCGTTTTCCTATTGTGCTGGTAGGAAAGTCATACTGGTCCGGACTTATAGACTGGGTTACCAATACCATGCTTCAGGATGAAAGAAATATAAATGAAGACGACTTAAATCTCTTCCGGATGGTTGATACCGCAGAGGAAGCTACTGAGCATATTTTCAGGTTCTATGATAAGTATGTGTTGAAGCCGAATTTTTAGTATCAGGTATCAAGTATCAAGATTGGGGTAATAAATCGAAGGTATTCAGTTCAATAATCCTTTCCAATGTCTTGATACTTGATACTTGATACTTACACAAAGATTTCCCCTTTCAAATACGTAACGGCCTTCCCTGACATCAATACCCTGTCACCTTTTAGCTGGCACCACAACTCACCACGTCTTTCTGACACCTGAAAGGTGTGCATATTTTCTTTGCCCAATCGGTTGGCCCAATATGGAATAAGGTTGCAGTGAGCCGAGCCAGTGACCGGATCTTCGTTAATTCCCGCAGAAGGAGCAAAAAAGCGGGAAACAAAATCCGAATTATCACCGGGAGCAGTAGCAATAAAGCCAATAGAATCGATTTTCTCTAATGCAAAGAAGTCGGGATCAAGCGATAAGACTTCCGCTTCTGTCTCATATACTAAGAAATAGTCACGAGAACGTAGTACTTCGACAGGATTTCCTCCAATTGCTTCCAGAAGTCCTGAAGGCGTTGCTGTGGCCTCAGGAAGTCTTGAAGGAAAGTCCATCATATATCTATCACCATTTCGGTGAACACTGAGCGTGCCCGCTTTTAGCGTATGAAAGTGAATAACTTCACGCTCGTATCCCATAATGGTGAAAAGCACGTGGGCGGTTGCCAAAGTAGCATGTCCGCAAAGGTCTATCTCCAGTTCCGGCGTAAACCATCTTAGCTCGAAATCGTTACCCAGAGGAATAAAAAATGCTGTTTCAGCAAGATTGTTTTCAGCGGCTATTTTTTGCATCTGCGGGGCTGGCAACCATTCATCCAGCGGACAAATTGCTGCTGGATTACCTCCAAACAAATTTTCTGTAAAGGCATCTACCTGGTAAATTGGGATCGTCATATTTCGGTTTTTCTCAAATATAAGAATTGTCTTAGTGAGTTGACAGTGGAGAGTGGATAGTTGAGAGTTGAGAGTTCAAACTGAAAATATAACGGTGAAGTTGTAGCATTCTTCGGCAACTTTACGTATAATCTAAAAAAAGGCCTTTATGAAAACAATTTTCTCAATTCTAATAGCGATTGGATTCTTATCAAGTTCCTGTGAAAATGACGACTCAGAATTAAGGAATCTTGAGGGTAGGTGGTTGATTAAGAAAAATCCACCCTGCATCGAAGGGTGCGGATTGAAACTTGTAAGATCAAATTAAGCCAGCCTTTAGTCCCGCTAATTATTATAGGATGGACTCCATTATCACCCCCGGACAAAAAAAAGACCATGCTAACCGCACAGTCTTAATACTTGATACCTGCCTGCCGGCAGGACTGATACTTGATGCTTATTATCCCAGATAAGATTTTAAAATCTTACTTCTTGAAGTATGACGTAAACGTTGAAGTGCTTTGTCTTTGATCTGACGAACACGTTCACGGGTAAGGTTGAATTTCTCGCCGATTTCCTCTAAAGAAAGGGGGTGATTGGTACTAAGACCGAAGAAAAGAACAATTATTTCTCTTTCTCTTTCTGTCAAAGTAGATAACGATCGCTTGATCTCTTCAGATAACGATTCGTTGATCAGGTTACTGTCGGTATTAGGATCACTATTTTCAAGTACGTCCAGAAGTGTATTCTCTTCACCCTGAACAAATGGCGCATCCATAGAAACATGACGACCGGAATTGCTAAGGGTATCAGAAATCTTTTCAACTGTAGTCTCCAGATTATCTGCAAGCTCTTCGGGCGATGGTTCGCGTTCAAATTCCTGCTCAAGCCTGGAAAAGGCTTTGCTTATCTTACTCAATGAACCAACCTGATTCAGCGGTAAACGAACAATTCTCGATTGTTCTGCAATAGCTTGAAGGATAGACTGACGGATCCACCATACCGCGTAGGATATGAACTTAAATCCCTTAGTCTCATCAAAACGTTTAGCAGCCTTAATCAAACCCAAATTACCTTCGTTGATAAGGTCGCCGAGGGTCAGGCCTTGATTTTGATATTGTTTTGCTACTGAAACTACGAAACGTAAGTTAGTTTTTGTCAGCCTTTCTAGAGCCGCCTGATCACCTTCTCTAATCTTTTGTGCAAGAATTACTTCTTCTTCGGCGGTTATTAAATCTACTTTACCAATTTCATGTAAATACTTGTCTAACGACTGCGATTCACGGTTGGTAATGGATTGGGTTATTTTGAGTTGTCTCATTTATGAATAAATACTCCCTGTAAAAGTCTGCAAAGTTAAACAAATCTGCCATTTTAACGACAAGTTAAAAGAAAATTTAGCTGATTTTTAAGGAATTACGTGGAAATTAATCTTCTTTTTAATGCACAAAAATCATTCCATGTTAACGCAGAAACATGCAAAAAGTTGCGGGAAAATATTTTAGAACGATTCCATGACTATATAATTCGTGAGAGTACAGGGTTTATTGGAAATTTAGCTGAAGTCCGAGGTCGAAGTCTGATGACACCCGTAGAAATCAAACCAAATCCTATAGTTACTCAAAAATGTCAGACATCAGACCTCAGCCATCATGCTTCAGACATCAGGCCTCTGACATCAGACCTCAGGCTTCAGACTTCAGACCCTCTCTTACGTTAAATTCCTCACTTCAAACCAAACCTCATCTGGACTGCTGTTAAATTTTTCCATTAGCCCTACCAGTTCAGCAGGATCTGAATGGCTTAGAACAAGTTCACGATTAAGAGGCTTTAAAAACTTCTTCTCGACCATAATATCCATCTGAGCTAACAAATGACCGTAAAATCCATCGATATTTAACAAACCAATTGGGTTGTTATGGAGTCCTAGCTGCAGCCAGGTTAATACCTCGAAAAACTCCTCTAGAGTTCCGAAACCACCTGGCAGCGTTATCACACCATCAGATAGATCGGCCATCTTCTGCTTCCGCTCGTGCATATTGGAGGTAATTATCAGATCAGTCAGGCCGGTATGTCCGACTTCCTTATCCAGGAGAAATTGTGGTATTACACCGATAGCTTTACCGCCCCGATTTAAAACAGCATCAGCTATCAAGCCCATTACTCCAACCCTTCCCCCGCCAAAAATGAGGGTAATATCCTTTTCTACAAATACACTCGCAAGATCATTCACAGCTTTGAGAATTGCGGGATCACCGTTGAAATTGGCACCACAGAAGACGGATATGGATTTCATAGAGTTTTACGTTGTAGGTATTACGTTTGAGTTGTGAGTTATAGGTTGTAAGCTATAAGTCTGGACGGAAAATCGTTGGTAATAGAGATATTCTTTCTTAACTTACTTTGTCAACTGTCAACTTACCGACTGTAATTCGGCGCTTCTTTAGTAATCGTAATATCGTGTGGATGGCTTTCACGCATACCCGCGGCAGTAATTTTAACAAATTTAGCGTTCTGCAAATCAGCGATCGTTGCCGCTCCGCAATAGCCCATACTGGCCCTCAATCCCCCGATTAGCTGGTACATAACTTCAGACAAGGAACCTTTGAATGGAACCCGGCCCACTATACCTTCAGGAACCAGTTTTTTGATATCATCCTCGACATCCTGGAAATAACGATCTTTTGAACCTTGTTCCATAGCTTCTATTGAACCCATTCCGCGGTAGGATTTAAATTTACGACCCTCATAGATAATTGTCTCACCGGGAGATTCTTCTACACCTGCGAAGAGTGATCCTGCCATTATGGTACTAGCTCCGGCGGCAATCGCCTTGGCAATGTCACCGGTTTGTTTTATGCCGCCGTCCGCAATCACCGGGATTCCTCTGCCCAACAAAGCCTGGGCACATTCGTAAACAGCATATAATTGGGGAACTCCGACTCCGGCAATGATTCTGGTGGTGCAGATAGAACCTGGTCCAATACCAACTTTCACAGCATCAGCGCCGGCATCCGCCAAAGCGATCGCCGCATCTCCGGTAGCTATATTCCCAACTACAACCTGCAGGTCAGGATATGTTGATTTGACTTCCCTTAATTTTTCAATTACACCTTTTGAGTGACCGTGAGCAGTATCAATTGTGATTACGTCGACACCCGCTGTAACAAGTGCACTTACCCGATCTAATGTATCCGCAGTAACTCCAACCGCAGCACCAACCCGAAGGCGACCATGCTGGTCTTTACAGGCGTTCGGAAAGTTCTTGAATTTCTGAATATCCTTAAAGGTGATGAGTCCTTTTAGACGTCCGTTGTTATCAACTACGGGCAGCTTTTCAATTTTATAATCCTGCAGGATCAGCTCAGCCTGGGATAATGTAGTACCTTCAGGGGCCGTAATCAGATTATCTTTGGTCATAACATCCCTGACCGGTCGTGTAAGATCTTTTTGAAAGCGAAGATCACGGTTAGTAATAATTCCAACCAACCTTCTTTCGCTATCTATGACTGGGATACCACCTATCTTATATTCTTTTATAATTAAAAATGCATCTGAAAGAAACGCATCTTCATTTAGCGTAACCGGATCCTGAATCATACCGCTCTCCGATCGTTTGACTTTTCGAACTTCATCAGCCTGTGCCGATATACTCATATTTTTATGCAGCATTCCAATCCCACCAGCTTGCGCAATCGCAATCGCCAAACCAGATTCTGTTACTGTGTCCATCGCAGCAGAGACGATGGGAACATTTAGTTTGATAGTCCGTGTAAAATAAGTGCTGGTATCCACATCACGCGGAAGAACTTCGGAATAAGCTGGAATTAAAAGGACATCGTCGTATGTAAGGCCTTCGGATACGAATTTGTTAGGGTCGAGTTGCATAGCAAATAATTGTGGGTTATTACTTGCCGGGCAAAGTTACTAAAAAAATGGAGAATTGAGTTGTAAGTTATAAGTTTTACGTTGTAACAGGCCAGTAGGATCTTATGAATCCTATTATCCTGTGAATCCTAATCCAAAGCAATATTCCTAATCCCTCTTTCCAACAACCACCTTTTCCATCCCATCCCAATCCAAATATTTATTCGCCAGAGCCTGTAGCTCCTTAGCAGAAATGGATCTCACCGTCTGAATATAGTTTTGATAATAATCATACCCCAGGCCAGAGAAGTAGATATTTTTAAATTTGTCGGCGTGAGACATTGCATTTTCAAGTCCGCCAAGCATAGACCCAAGCATATAGTTCCGTACAAGGTCAAGCTCCTGCTCACTTACAGATTCGGCTTTCAGGATTTCAATTTCTTTATGAATTTCCGAGAGTGCTGAGGCACATACATCGGATCCGACTTCTGAGGCAATGAAAAAATAACCCGCGTTCTTCATTGATACCAATGCCGATCCAATCCCATAGGTATAGCCTTTGTCTTCCCGGATATTGGCCATCAGACGCGATCCAAAGTAGCCCCCAAGAATAGTATTTAAAACCTGCATACCCGGAAAATCTGAATGGGACCGATTAATGGCGACTTTTCCAAGCCTGATTGCCGATTGTAGTGCGTCTGCTTTTTCAACGTAATGCTCCCCTCCGGTACCTGGATAAAAGTTGAAACTATTTGGAATCACACCACGCCCGCCCGGCCAATTCTTTCCAAAAAGATTGTCGATCAGGCTCAAAGCCTCATCTGTAACTTTTCCAGCAATTACCACGGTACAATTATCGGATTGGTATGCCTGGCTAAAATATTCCTGCAGCTGGGCACGGGTCAGACGGTCGTAATCTTCCGCACGTGTATCGTAGCCATACAATGTATTACTGAATAGAACCGAATTGAATATCTTACGGCTTAAAAAATCATTCTTTTCAAGGTTCACGCTCAGCTTTTGTTTCTGGTTACGAACAAGCGTATCCAATTCAATTTGCGGAAATATTGAATCTGAAATAATGGCCTTTACCACGGGTAATGTTGCCGACAGATGTTTATTTAATGAATAAAGGGTTACGCTTGACTGGTCGTTACTGAATTCTGTCTGCAGGAATGCTCCGTAATAATCTATTCTGTCTGCAATCTCAGAAGCGCTCAGTTCACTTGTACCATCATTAAGCATGGTATTTGCAGCGTATGACTGTAAAGGTTTCGAGGGATCGTAAGCAATATTTTCGAAAATAAATTCTATCCGTACAAGATCCTGATCGCCGCCATTTACCGAAAAAACCTTAAGCCCGTTATCCAATACCAGGGGTTTCGCCCTGATCAGTTCTATTTTTTCAACCTGTCCGAAAGCCGGAGCCATTGTTCTGTCAATCATACTAATTCGCTAAGTAGTAAAGGGTAGAGGAGTTTTCCTTACGGAAGATATGTTGCGCTTGCTTTTGGATCTCCTCAGCACTAACTTCCAGATATTTAGTGGTCTCGGAATTAAGCTGTTCGGCATCCCCTAAAAGTTCGAAGTACGCCAGGTTCATCGCTTTATCCAGAAGGCTCATTTCAGAGAAAACCATTGTGGATTCCATTTTATTCTTGACCTTAATCAATTCGTGTTGTGGCACCGGCTCATTCTTTATACGATCTAATTCAGTCCATATTGCAGCCTCGGCGGTCTCCATAGATACGCCGGGCAGAGGCTTTCCTTCTACAACAAATAGTCCCGCGTCGAGACTGCCGGTTAAGTAGGCATTAATCTCACTAAAAAGTTTCTGGTCTTTCAATAAATTTCTGAACAGACGCGATGAGTTACCTCTGGATAGAATATCTGAAATGAGGTCGGCAGAATAATAGCCCCTATCTGTGCGCGCCGGCATATGAAATACTTTATAAATAGCATCCATGGGCACGTTTGCCCTTACGGTCTCAACGCGTGCTTCCGTTTGAACCTCTTCTACCGGAAGCATTCGCGAAAGCTTCTCCGCTGCAGGTATGTTTCCAAACCATTTTTCCGATAAACGTTTAACCTCTTCAAGTTTAACATCCCCGCCTACTACCAGGATCGCATTTGCTGGGTTGTAATGTTTATTAAAAAATGCTTTTACATCATCGATTGTTGCATCCTCTATGTGCTTGAGGGACTTTCCTATTGTCGCCCATTTATAGGGATGATCTTTGTAGGCAAGCGGTCTTAGTTTTAGCCATACATCGCCGTAAGGCTGATTTAAATAGCGCTGTTTAAATTCTTCACTCACAACATTTCGCTGTACTTCAAGGCTCTTTTCCGAAAATGCCAAACTTAGCATCCGATCACTTTCTAGCCAGAAGGCTGTTTCAAGGTTAACAGACGGCAGAGTGATATAATAATTCGTGATATCATTACTGGTAAAGGCATTATTTTCTCCCCCAACCCGCTGCAAGGGTTCATCGTACGATGGAATATTCACTGATCCACCAAACATCAGGTGCTCAAATAAATGTGCAAAACCAGTCTGGTCAGGATGCTCATCGCGTGCGCCAACATCGTATAAAATGTTTAAAACAGCCATTGGCGTGGTCGGATCTTCATGGACCAGGACTTTTAGACCATTGCCGAGGGTAAAGCGTTCAAAAGAAACCATAGAACTACACAGGATTAGGTGGCAAATTTAATAAACTTATCGATCCTTACGCACACGCTTTGTGTTCAGCGGAATAAATCGCCGAAAAGAATGTACATCTAAAAGTCAGAATTTCATTTGCTCATCAACTAATTTTGTTCATTTGCTCAATCACAATGTATCTTTGCAGCAATGGTAATATCGGACATCCTCATTCGTGCTTCGAATTTTGAATTTCTTTCAGGTGAGGAAGGATTGTTTTTGTTTAAAAACGCAGCCACGCCTGAGCTTATGTATGTGGCCAACGAGCTTCGCAAAAAGCAGGTTCCCCATGGGAAAGTTACCTGGATTATCGACAGGAATGTAAACACTACTAATGTGTGTATTGCAAACTGTAAATTCTGCAACTTCTTCAGAAGGCCGGGGCATGATGAAAGTTATATAACGGACATTGAGACATACAAGCAAAAGATCGAAGAAACCTTCAGATATGGTGGAGAGCAGTTACTTCTTCAGGGAGGTCACCATCCTGATCTTGGACTTAAATTCTACGTTGATCTTTTTAAAAACTTAAAACAGCTTTATCCCAATTTAAAATTACATTCATTAGGACCGCCTGAAATTGCACACATAGCAAAGCTGGAAGGCTTAAGCCATACTGATGTTCTGAGAGAATTAATTGACGCAGGATTAGACTCATTGCCCGGGGCTGGCGCAGAAATTCTTAACGATCGGGTGCGCAGACTTATCTCTAAAGGAAAATGCGGCGGCCAGGAATGGCTTGATGTGATGCGGGCTGCACACCAATTGGGGCTGACCACTTCAGCTACCATGATGTTTGGGCACGTCGAGACACTTGAAGAACGTTTTGAGCATCTCGTATGGCTTCGTGAAGTACAGTCTGAAAAGCCTGATAATGCTAAAGGATTTATTGCATTTATCCCCTGGCCTTTCCAGGACGACGGCACATTGCTGAAAAAAGTCCGCGGAATCACCAACCAGGTAACAGCCGATGAATACATCCGAATGATCGCCTTAAGCCGTATCATGCTACCGAACGTGAAGAATATACAGGCCTCATGGCTGACTGTTGGAAAGCAGGTTGGGCAGATTTGCCTGCAGGCTGGAGCAAATGATTTTGGGTCAATTATGATCGAAGAAAATGTGGTATCTGCTGCTGGGGCACCTCACCGATTTACGTCACAGGGAATCCAGGATGCAATCCGCGAAGCAGGATTCGAGCCGCAGCTTCGAAATCAGCAATATGAATTCAGAGACCTTCCGGAGATGACTGAGCAGCAGATTATAACTTATTAACACGAAATACTTTACCGTTCCCTCAGTCAGTTTCAATTAATACCATTTTACTTTTAAATTGGTATTAGTGATTTTAATTATTGAGCTATGGCTATCAACGCGATTATTGTGGACGACGAGGAATATTCCAGAAAATCCCTCTTTTTCCTTATCGACGGTTATTGTCCCTCTGTGAAAATCAAAGGAATTGCAAGGTCAGTTTCCGAAGCAAGGAACCTATTAAAAACAGATATTATTGATCTCGTTTTTCTCGACATAGCGATGCCAGTTGAGGACGGATTCAGTCTAATACCCGATCTGCAGAAAAATATCACCGCTGTAATCTTTACCACCGCTTACAATCAGTATGCTATAAAAGCTATCCGGGCGAGTGCCGTTGATTATTTGCTAAAACCGATAGACATACAGGAACTTCAGGATTCTATCGAAAAAGCCTCTGATTGGAAAACGTTAAGTTCCGAAAGTGAAACATTTACAATTAATCATGAGCCAGTTTTCACCAGCTTACAAGAAAATTTAAATGAAATAAGGAAAATAAAAAAGCTGAATCTTCCGCACTCTAACGGTTTCCATGTACTTAATATAAGCAACATTTTATATATCCAGGCCGACAGTAATTATTCTATTTTTCATGTGGAAAAAGGCGAAAAAATAGTGGTTTCAAAACACCTTAAAGAGTATGAGAGCATTCTTGACGATTGCGGCTTTTGCCGGATCCATAAATCTACTATGATAAATCTGGCGCATCTGCAAAGTTATTCAAATCGAAACGGACTGATAGTTAAGATGTCTGATAATTCTGAACACTCTGTATCAAGACGCAGATCGCCCGAGTTTATGGAAACGGTAAAAGAGATGTTCAAAAAGTGAGGTACGCCCTTACGGAGGTAGAACTGACAGATATCGGGCCGACGACTTTCCGATTTCAACTCTAACCTATTTACTCCGTTTCCTGTAAATACATCTCATCAATCTCACCCGCGTACTTTTTCTCAATCACTTTACGTTTTGCTTTCATCGTGGGCGTTATTTCGCCTTCTTCAATGCTGAACGGGTTCCGCTTAACGATAAAAGATTTAAGCCGCTCGAACTTTGCCAATTCAGTAGAATACTTTTTCACATCTTCCTCTAGCCAGTCTATGATCCTTTGATCTCCTATAAATTGCTCTTTCCGATTAAAAAAGTCTTCATTGAGATTGAAAGTTTCCTGCAGGGTCTCCTTAGAAGGGGTGATAATCGCAGTGACATATTCGCGCTTATCTCCTATTAAAAATATCTGTTCGATTTTAGGGCTTTTTAAATAAGTATTTTCCACTGGTGTCGGATAAATATTTTTACCGTATGCGTTAACCAGCATGTTTTTTATACGATCAGTAATCTGAAGGTTTCCTTTGTAAAACCGTCCGATATCACCAGTATGAAACCATCCTTGGGGATCAATCACATCTGCTGTCTCCTGGGGCTTTTTCCAATAACCCTTCATCACACAATGACCACGTACAATTACCTCACCTTCGGCGCATTCAAAGCTCTCATCAAATGTGTCGTGAGTTTGAATAGTAATAAATTCTTTAGTTTCTACATCCTGAATAGCAACTTCAATTCCCGGGATAATTCTTCCTACTGTACCATAAACCTGGCGATGATATTCTGTAACAGACATAACCGGGGAAGTTTCTGTCAGACCAAAACCCTCAAGAATCTTAATGCCTAGATTTCCGAAGAACTCGCCGACATTTTTAGGAAGCGCCGCCCCTCCGGAGATCATAAATTTTAGCCTCCCCCCCGTTTTCTCCTTTATTTTACTGAAAACCAGTTTTTCGGCGAGATTCTGCTGAAGGCTCAGAAAAACTCCTGGAGTTCTACCTGACTCCTTTACTTCACGGTGTTTCTTTCCGGTTTCAATTGCCCAAAGAAATATTTTTGCCTTCGTGCCGCCTGCCGAAGTTCCACTTTTCATGGCCTTGTCGTGGATTCGCTCCAGCAAACGGGGCACACAACTCATCACCGTCGGCTTAACTTCCGCCATATTTTTTGCAAGGAGTTCAAGGCTTTGCGCAAAGGCTATTTTAGAACCAACAGCACAGCATACATGATAGGTCGCAGTACGTTCGAATACATGCGACAAAGGGAGGAATGAAAGAAAAGTATCATTTTGATCAATCACTGGTATCTGATCTAAACAAACCTTAACATTCTGTACAAAATTTGAATGCGTAAGTATCACTCCTTTAGGTGTTCCGGTTGTACCTGAAGTATATATAAGTGAGGCAATATCCGAGGGGAGAATTGCCTGTCGTAATGCATTAATATCCTTCTGGAAGACCGGGTTACAACTCTCACCGACCCTGATCAGGTCTGTAAAACTTATAACACCTGCATTCAAATCGGTTCCGGGCATATGTCGACGATAATCCTCGAAGACCGGGATAATACGCTGCAGGTCCGGACAATTATTGGCGATTTTCAGTATTTTCTTAAAAAGAAAAGGGCTGCCAACAAGTATTGCTTTCACCCCTGAATCGATGAGTATATATTCGATCTCGTGCTCAGTAAGGGTTGGATATATTGACACGTTTATTCCCCCTATCTGCTGTAATCCCTGATCATAATATACCCACTCCACTGAATTTTCAATAATTAGCCCAAGCCGGTCGCCCTTTTGTATTCCCATTTCAAGGAAATAGCTTGAAATTGAATCTGCAGTATGAAGTACATCCTTATAACTCACTTCATTCCATGAATCGTTTACCTTATGAATCAGGAAGGTTGTGTTTTCATCGTGAACGTAACTGACCACATCCCTCAATAACATGGGGATAGTAGTAGACTCGGTTATTGGATTCATCTTGAGAGATTTAAGATAGCTTAAGATTTATTAATTTAGCAAGTATACAGATAAGCTGTAAAATACAAAAGCCTCCCGATAAATGGGAGGCTTTTGCATATTTCAATAATTCAGATGTCATGTGCCGTTTGTCAGGCCATCACTCAAAGTGCAGGCATTAGACAGAGAAACTCTCACCGCAACCACAAGTACGTGTTGCATTAGGATTATGAAAATTAAATCCTTTTCCATTCAACCCGTCGGAGAAATCCAGTTCCGTACCAGCCAGGTATAGGAAAGATTTCATATCAAGTGCCAAACGAACTCCCTGATCTTCAAAAAACTGATCTCCGGGCTTTTCTTCGTTATCGAAATCCATTTTATAGGATAACCCTGAGCATCCGCCTCCCTGAACAGAAACACGTAGAAAATAACTGTTGTCCAGTCCATTTTCAGTGATTAACTGCTCGACTTTGCTTTTCGCTTTTTCGGTTACTGTTACCATTTAAATTAGTTTTGAAAGTTGCTTCTCTTAATGATGAGATTTGGCAACTTCTAAAGCTTCCATTCCGTTCTTTACACGATAATCATTGATCGCTGCTTTTATCGCGTCTTCTGCTAAAACCGAACAATGGATCTTAACAGGGGGAAGAGCAAGTTCCTCGACAATATCCATATTATCAATTTTCATTGCATCATCAATAGATTTTCCCTTCAGCCATTCTGTTGCAAGTGAAGATGAAGCAATCGCTGATCCGCATCCAAAAGTTTTGAATTTAGCATCAGTGATCATATGATTTTCATCAACCTGAATCTGAAGGCGCATTACATCGCCGCATTCAGGTGCCCCTACTAATCCAGTCCCTACGGCGCTGCTGGCTTTATCTAATGTTCCAACGTTCCGCGGGTGTGTGTAGTGATCGATTACTTTTTCTGAGTATGCCATTTTTTTATGTTTAGTCTTCCTAAGAAGAAGTGTATTTTAATTAACGTTTTTATTAAATTATTATTCTTGTTGTCAGTTTCCCGTTGTCACTCGCCAGACTGGGCTTTTAGGCACAAGGTTTAAACTTACAACCTATAACTTATTACCCCCAGCATCCAGCACGTACAACGTATCAGGTAAAACGTACAACTTTAGTGTTCCGCCCATTCAATCTTATCCAGATCAACACCTTCTTTGAACATTTCCCAAAGTGGTGAGAGGTCCCTTAAGTGATTCACTGCTTTCTTAGTTTGTTCTATAGCAAAATCAACTTCTTCTTCTGTTGTGAAACGACCAAGGCCGAAACGAATGGAAGAATGTGCAAGATCGTCAGACAGACCAAGACTTTTAAGGACATATGAAGGTTCGAGCGATGCAGATGTACAAGCCGATCCTGACGAAACCGCCAGGTCTTTCATTGCCATCATCAATCCTTCGCCTTCCACATATTTGAAAGAAATATTTGCCACATGAGGTAAACGATGTTCAGTATTTCCGTTCACATAACTTTCTTCCATAGTGGTGAGTGAAGCCTGTAATTTATCGCGTAGAGCAGATAAACGTGCAGCTTCAGATTCCATTTCCAACTGGCAAAGTTCACAGGCTTTACCTAAACCTACTATTCCCGGCACGTTTAATGTTCCTGAACGCATTCCGCGCTCGTGGCCGCCGCCGTCCATTTGTGCAGTAACTTTAACCCTTGGGTTTTTCCGGCGAACATATAGTGCGCCAACTCCTTTTGGCCCGTACATTTTATGAGCTGAAAAAGCCATCAAATCTATTCCGTCAGCATTTACGTCAACGGGGATCTTACCAACAGCCTGAGTAGCGTCAGTCATGAACAAAGCTCCATGCTTATGTGTGATAGCAGAAATTTCTTTTATAGGCTGGATAACTCCAATTTCGTTGTTGCCGTACATAATAGCAACAAGTATAGTTCTTTCAGTAATCGCAGCCTCGAGTTCAGCAAGATCAATTAAACCGTCTGATTTGACCCCAAGATATGTTACTTGGCCTCCCAGTTTCTCTACATGTTTGCAGGCATCGATAACTGCCTTATGTTCGGTAACACAAGTAATGATGTGATTACCTTTTTCTTTATACATTTCGAAAACACCCTTGATCGCCAGGTTGTCAGACTCGGTCGCTCCGGAAGTGAAGATAATCTCTTTTTCACTGGCCCCTATCAGCTTTGCAACCTGTTCACGTGCATAATCAACACCCTCTTCAGCTGCCCATCCGAAAGGATGGTTTCTGCTCGCTGCATTGCCAAATTTTGCATTAAAATATGGCAGCATCGCGTCCAGAACCCTCGGATCCATTGGGGTTGTTGCATTGTTATCTAGGTATATTGGCAAATTCATTTTTTATATATTTTTATTCCGGTTTTTTGATATGACAAAGATACGAAATTTATTTTGCAGTAATTATCAAAAAGCACTACCTAGATAGCTGTAAAATGGTCATTTTTATGCCATAAAAAAGCTAATTATGGATAAGATAGAGCACATCGGCATTGCTGTCAAAGACCTGACTCATTCATCCGGTCTCTATCGGCGGCTTCTCGGCTATGAAAGTTATAAAACTGAGGAGGTTAACTCAGAAAAAGTGATCACTGAATTCTTTAAAGCTGGAGAAAGTAAGATTGAATTAGTGCAAGCGACCTCCGGTGAGAGTGCTATAGCAAGCTTTATTGAAAAAAGAGGTGAAGGCATACATCATATAGCTTTTGCAGTGGAAAACATAATTGAAGAGATGGCCAGGCTCAAAGCCGAAGGCTTTCAGTTGCTAAGTGATAATCCCCAAAAGGGTGCAGATAACAAATGGGTTTGTTTTGTGCATCCGAAAACTGCAGGGGGAGTTTTGATTGAGTTATGCCAGGAAATGAGTGAGGGAGAGAGGTGAAAGTTAAATGAATTTTACCACAACAGACAGCCTGATTTTCGACCTCGACGGAACCCTCTGGGACGCATCGGAAACTTGCGCAAAAGCATGGAGTGAGCTTTTAACGAAAAGAGGAATTACTGAGTACACAATCGATGCGCCGGCTATCCGTGCAGTATCAGGCTTAAACATTGATAAAATCTTTAAGGAACACTTCATATTCATTCCGGAGAATATGCGTTCACAACTACTGGAGGCATATAAGCCTAAAGAATCTGAGTACATGAAAAAATTTGGCGGAGTTCTTTATCCGGATGTAAAAGAAGTTTTAATGGATCTATCCCGTAATTATAAGCTTTTCGTAGTTAGCAATTGCCTTTCTGGTTATATTGAAAACTTCATTGATTTTCATAGTCTGCAAGGGTTATTTGCAGATTTTGAATGTTCGGGCAGAACCGGGAAGCCTAAAAGCGAGAACATCAAATCTATAGTCGAACGAAACCGTTTAAATCAACCAGTGTACATTGGCGATACGATTTGGGATTTTGATGCCGCGAAGAGCGCTCAGGTCCCGTTCATCTATGCTAAGTATGGGTTTGGGCTTGTTGACGAAGCAATATGGGAAGTGAATGACTTTAAAAGTATTGGCCTCCTTTTTAAAAGGGAAGCATAAGATGAAATGGCAACGCCAAATATTTTAATTTTCCTTTTAACTAATTATATTTTTTCCTATATTTGCACCTCTTAAAAAGTATTGAAGATGAAAGCTGAATTGCATCCCAAAAATTATAGGTTAGTTGTGTTTAAAGACATGTCTAACGAATATTCTTTCTTAACTAAATCATGTATTGATACAAAAGAAAGCATCAAATGGGAAGATGGTAACGAATATCCACTTGTAAAACTAGAGATATCACACACGTCTCACCCGTTTTACACTGGTAAAATGAAACTGGTTGATACCGCAGGCCGTATCGACAAGTTCCGTTCACGTTACGAAAAGAAATAATAATTTTCCGATATTATATGGAAGTCCCGACCGATAAGGCCGGGACTTTTTTTATTTTTGTCCATGACTGTAATTCTATTCGACGACCAGTTTCGAAATAACTTGCTTCCTCTGACTTATACCAGGCCGGTATCAGAGATCAGAATTGGAATTCTAACCATTGCCGAAAAGTGGGCCTTCTATTTAAAAACAATTCCTTTCTATTATACAGAAGATTATCTGCAGGATAAGTATCCTCTCGGTATAGGCGAATCTAATTTGTTGATTAACGCTTCTATCTGTCCTGACGAAGAGCTTGTCGAAGCAATAGAAAAGTTGAAGGAGGGCGAAGCAATTCTTTCAAGCGGCATTTTGATAGCTGTAAAATTAAACGAGTCTGGAGCAAGAGAGTTCAATGTAAATCGAACAAACGGATACGATACGAAGAAATATACCGGTCCTCTACTAAGAATATCTTTTCCGGAAGATATTTTCAGCAATAATCACCAGGAGATTATGATGGATTTCAGCATCCTAACCAAAGGACGTTCATCTGCATCATTGAACAGTACTAACACAATTATCGGAGATGATATTTTCGTTGAGGAAGGTGTAATCGCAGAATGCTCGACCTTTAATACCACACAAGGACCAGTGTATCTGGCCAAAAACTCCCAAGTGTGGGAAGGCTCGCACATTAGAGGATCTTTTGCACTTTGTGAGGGGTCCATAGTTAAAATGGGGGCTAAAATATACGGCATGACCACCATCGGGCCGAACTCAAAAGCAGGCGGCGAAATAAATAATGCAGTGATTTTCGGCAATTCAGCAAAGGGACATGAAGGTTATCTTGGCAACTCGGTTTTGGGAGAATGGTGCAATATCGGGGCAGACACCAATAATTCGAACATGAAGAATAATTATGCCGAAGTCAGGCTCTGGGATTACCAAAAAGAAAATTTTCGCCGAACAGGTCTGCAGTTTTGCGGGTTAATAATGGGAGATCATTCCAAATGTGGTATAAATACCATGTTTAATACCGGTACTGTTGTCGGCGTGAGCGCAAATATTTTTGGCGCTGGCTTCCCGCGTAATTTTGTCCCGGACTTTGCCTGGGGAGGAAGCCAGGGATTTGAAACTTACAGTCTTGTCAAGATGTTCGAGACTGCTGAGCGTGTCTACGAACGAAAAAATGAATCTTTTGGGGAAATTGATAAGAAAATATTGACAAAGGTTTTTGAACTTAGTGATAAATATAGACGATTCTAGGGAAATCGAGATGAGATAAGTTCACGGCTGATAGTGAAATGAACATCATGATGGTATGAAATTCTAAATAATATAAATAATAAGTTGGAAGTTAAACGTTAGAAATCGCATATTGACCGTCTGGCGCAACAATCAATACCCAACCAAAAAACGAATCTGATTAAAACGTAATCCTAAATACATGAGAAAAAAAATTGTTGCCGGTAACTGGAAAATGAATTTAGACCATGCCTCTGGTCTGCAGCTTTTTGCCGAAATGCTAAAACTGATAAAGGAAGAAGTAAGGGGCGTCCAGCAAGTTGTGGTGTGTCCGCCCTTTATTCATCTTACAAGCCTGGCACAACTTATTAAAGCGAATTCAACTGTCGCAATTGGAGCCCAAAATTGTCATCAGGCTGAATCTGGTGCCTATACCGGAGAAGTTTCTGCCTCCATGCTGAGATCCGCTGGCGCTGAATATGTAATCATCGGCCATTCAGAACGCAGAGCATTTTTCGCCGAAGACGACCTTGTGCTTGCACAAAAATTAGACGCAGTTCTGAGAAACGACCTGATTCCTATCTTCTGTATTGGCGAAACTCTTGAACAACGCGATGCAGGAACGCATTTTGATGTGATTGAAAGTCAGCTGAAAGAAGGCGCATTTCATCTCAACGAAAATCAGTTTCAAAAGCTCGTACTTGCTTACGAACCCGTCTGGGCGATCGGTACCGGCCTGACAGCCACACCAGAACAAGCCCAGGAGGTACATGCTTTTATCCGGTCGAAAGTGGCTGAACAATTCAGCACCCAGCTTGCAGATGATTTAACAATTCTATACGGTGGTAGCTGTAATCCTAAAAATGCTGCAGAATTATTTGGGCAGGGTGATATTGATGGGGGGCTGATTGGTGGCGCTTCGCTGAAGGCCAGGGATTTTATCGATATTATAAAGGTCTTTAATTCCTAATCAAACCATTCAACAGAGGCTATCTAACGTATGCTTCTGTAGCATTTCAAATAAACTCAATCGACTCCTGCCAGAGGGCGGTCCGGAAAAGTCTGCAGCCTAAAGATGTTTACTTAACCTGCGATTGACCCTATTGGCGGAGATTATAACAAAGATCGGGATTGTTGGATGAAATTAGCATTAGCCTTGTTTTCAAATAATTAAGCAAACTGAATGAACTCCAATCCATATCCTCTTCACTATTTTTTTCGTCTAAAATTAATGTTTTGATGAACTATCAAGTTTATACCTTTACACTTCAAAGTTCTGAAGCTTTTCATCAGGATCTTCTTATCAATTCCCTTTCCGGAATTGGCTTTGACACATTTGAAGACATGGAAAACGGCTTCAAAGCTTATATTCCCGAAGGCCAGGTACTCGGTGATCAGATTAAAGACATTGCGGGTCTGTATTCAGGAATGTTCACTTTTAGTTTTGACGTGATGTCTATCCCACATCAGAACTGGAATGAAGTGTGGGAAAGCAACTTTCAACCACTCAGAATTAACGATCGTTGTTATATTCGCGCCACTTTCCATGAACCCCGGCCTGAACATGAATTTGAGATTATAATAGATCCGAAAATGGCCTTCGGAACGGGGCATCATCAGACTACAGCACTTATGATGGAGCTCATGATGGAAACGGATTTCAATAATAAAAAAGTGCTTGATATGGGATGCGGAACCGGGATCCTTGCTATACTTGCTTCATACTTAAATGCCGCAGAAGTTACAGCTATTGACTATGACCAGATATGTGTGGACAGTACAATAGAGAATGCCAGTCTTAATAAGGTAAACAATATTTTTACCATTTGCGGTTCCAAAGAAGCAATTCCGGAAACGAAATTTGACATTATCGTCGCAAATATTAACAGAAATATCCTTTTGGATCAGATGGAACGCTATTCCGAAGTCCTTTCTGGCGGCGGAACTGTTTTCTTCAGCGGCTTCTATGAAGATCCTGACCTTAACATTATTACCAACGAAGCTAAGTCATATGGTCTGACATACATTCTCCACCTCAAGAGAGACAATTGGGTAGCAGCTAAATTCCAATCTGAAGCTTAACTATATAACCATTGTATTAAATAATGGACGAAAAATTTATTCGTTTCAGACAAAAATTTAGGATTTCGGTTCTTGAAACTACTCAATTTAATTATCTGAATAGATCAATTAATCTAAATTGGAAATAAAATTAACACTTCTTTCTTTACCCGACTCTGCTAGAAAATTAACTTCTGTGCTAAATACTCAATTTAAAGGCTAAAAGTGCCATAAGACTATCGCAGTAGTGAACCATTTTCTACTTGCCCTGACGTTGCAATTACCTGATTTTACAATTAATTTAAACAATAATCAAAATCCGTTAATATTGGAAAGGTTTTTGAATCAGTTAATAAGAAGGTAAAAGCTAGACAGTTAGATGCTGTTGGAGCGAGGCTACAATCGGTTAAGAATGAAAAACTAATATTACGATGAAGACATTAGGAAAAAAAATCAGACTATTAAGGCATCAAAAGAGCTGGAGCCAGGAAGATGTTGCAAAACGTCTTGAGATATCCATTCCGGCATTTTCTAAAATAGAGACCGGAATCACAGATGTTAATTTATCACGCCTCGAGCAAATTTCAAAACTCTTCGATATGAGCGTTGTTCAGCTCCTGACATTCAACGACGCGGAGAGCCAGGAAAAGTACACTTCAGAATTGGATGAATTAAGTAAGAAGGTCGCTGAGAGGGAGAAAGAAGTGATCGACTTGCAGAAAAGGATTATTGATCTCTATGAAGAACTGAGGACGGTCAAAGTAAACTGATTGAGATAAGCGATAACTATCAATGGCCTTTAGTTTGTCCATCAGCGCACCATATTAGAACCCCCAATTTGTATTATATACAGAGGCCTCGATCTGAGGTCTTTGTTACAATCGACCGAAAAACACCTCTCTCATACTCAACTATCAAACACTTTCCTCATTGTAGCATGCCTTTTTCCAAAGACTGCACCTGCAGCTTCGTGGATTGACAGCATCTTCTCATTAAAATCGCCGACCCACGAAAGTTCGAGCTCTTTATATTGGTTTAACGGCAATACATATTCTTTTAGTTTAATAAATAATGCCGACTCCAAACCGTGTTTTTGAAATGCCTGTTTGGTACCCATCACTACCGCCCTCATTCGTGTAACCCCTACCCATCGCCTGTAAACGAACTGTAGTTTTTGAATAAGGCCCAACTTTCCGTTAAAATTTCTGATCATTTGATTTGCATCGGGAAGCATTACGATAACAGATGCTGGCTCATTATTTATATATGCGAACCAGATCAGTTTTTCGTCCATTACCGGTTTCATTTTATTAAATGCTTCAAGTGCTTTTTTGTTATTTAAAGGAACAAAATTGGCGAAATCCTTCCAGGCATCGTTATATATCTCAACAAAGTCATCCGCGAATATTTCAAGTTTGCCGGCTTCAAGATGCCTGAACGTATAACCTGGCTTATTAGACACCCAGGTAGCGATCTTTGTAAAACGTTCCGGGAACGGCTTATTTACATCGAGATGATTAGTGATCTGTTCATAAACAACTTCAAATCCATAGTCTTCGAAGAGTTTCTGATAATAAGAATGATTATAATTCATTCCATAGGACGGGGTAGTGAACCCTTCAATTAACAACCCCCAGAAACTATCATTTTCACCGAAATTTATCGGACCGTCCATAGCCTTCATTCCCCTCGCTGAAAGCCACGCTCTTGCCGTATCAAATAATAGTTCGGCTGCATATTTATCGTTAATACATTCAAAAAAACCTATTCCCCCTGTTGGAAGCTCTGTCTGGTATGCCTTGTAGTCATTAATAAACGCAGCGATTCGACCTATTAACTTGCCTTCATCTGACTTTAACACCCACCTTGTAATCGAACCATGGCTGTGAAAAACATTCTGTTCAGGACTAAAAACAGCATTAATGTCTTTATCCAACGGACAGACCCAGGTTTTATCATTTTTATAGATCTGTCGCGCTACCTCCAAGAATTCCCGGGCGCTTCCCGGGTCACCTACTTCGTTTATATTCATCTGTAATTAAATAAAAAAAGCATTCAGCTTATTACTGAATGCCCTGGAATATTACATAAATTATATTTTAAAAATCGTCTTCTTCCTCATCATCAAACTCGTTAAACTCCTTTATATCATCGTCCAAAGGAAGTTCAAAATCATCATCATCATCATCATCATCGGCAATTACAGGACTTATGTAATCCAGATCATCATCCTCTTCCTCATCGTCATCCTGACTTCTCTTTCTCGGATCAAGGGAACTTTTAAAAGTATCCCTGGCTATTGGCGCTTTTATTGACGTTATCATCTCTAGCAAATTACACTTCTTTATTTTGATTTATGAATATAAAATTAGCAAGTTTTTGACTTTAAAAGATTTCTTTTTAAAATTTTATACATTCTACTCATTCTGCTCCCCTATCGTATTGCCTTCTGTCTGAATATCTGTCATTTGGGGAAGATCGGAAGTTGAATTAATGCCGAAATAGTCCATGAAAAGGTTACTTGTACCGTACAAAATTGGTTTGCCCACGGTCTCAGCCTTTCCAATAATGGTAATCAATTCCTTTTCTAAAAGCTTCTGGACAGTATAATCACAGTTCACCCCGCGAATCTGCTCAACCTCAAGTTTAGTTATGGGTTGTTTATAGGCAACAATAGCGAGTGTTTCGAGCGCGGCCTGGCTTAGCCTCTTCTTTGAACGCTGAATTTGAAGCTGGTTGATCACCGGATAATATTCTTTCCTGGTGAGAAACTGATAGCCTCCGTCGATATAGACTAATTCAAGAGCGAGGTCGAGTGAATCATATTTACGACGGATATCATCTATTATAGCCTTTATAGACTCAGGCTTTATTTTTTTAAACTGCGCGCCTTCAATCACCTGACCTATTTCTTCTACGCTTATGCTCTTTTCAGATGCGAATATAAGCGCCTCAATAAAGTTCTCCGGCTTCTGCAAACTCATAAGCAAACATAACACAATGCATTTTATTGAAAAATATTTCATTCACAAATATTAAAGATCTCGGAGCTAACATTCCTAAATGGAGTAAACTATTGAAATCCAGCTTTAAATTATTGTCGTACGTAAACTCAATCAACAGAATAAATTTATTAACCCAAAAACAACCGACTCTGAAGGATTGAAAATTACAGGCAGGTTCGGTAAAAAACAAAAACTTATGAACATGAGAAACTCAACCAAATTGGAGGATCAGGCTTTACTAAAAGAGCAGGATTTCTTTTCGTCGAAATTGGAGCGGCGCTCTTTCCTGCGGTTTGCTGGCGCAGGTGCGGCTAGCATGGCCCTGGTCGCTGCAGGATGCAAAAAAGACAAACTTGAATCCGGTGTATATCTGGGAAGCGGAGATATAGGAATCCTTAATTATGCATATGCTTTAGAACAATTAGAGGCCGCGTTTTACGTACAAGTAGCAACGTCGTTCTATACAGGCGCTACACAAGCTGAAAAAGACATTCTAATTGATATCCGTGACCATGAAGTTGCACATCGGGAATTCTTTAAAAATGTATTAGGATCGAGCGCAATTGGCGGCCTTGAAGTAAATTTTTCGTCAATTAACTTTGCGGATAGAACAAGTGTTCTTGGTACAGCGAAAGCGTTTGAAGACTTGGGAGTTTCTGCCTATAACGGTGCAGGATTTTTACTTAAAGATGCAGGTTATTTGACAGTGGCAGGTAAAATCGTATCTGTAGAAGCGAGACATGCTGCAATTATACGCGAGTTAATAACGCCAAATTCGTTTGCAAATAGTGAAGTTATCGATGCAAACGGACTCGACAAATCCCGTATGCCGATGGAAGTGTTAGGGATAGCATCAGCATTTGTGAAAACCAAAATTAACGCTAACGATTTACCCACTACTTAAAATTACAGACATGAACATTTTAAATATATTAGACGAAATTGAAAAAGTGGACGGTGAAGTCTACGAACGATTGAACCCGAGAAGAAAGGCCATGAAGGACTTTTTCAACTTCGGAAGCAAAGTAGCTGCAGCCTCACTTCCATTTGCTATCGGATCCATGTTCAAAACAGCATATGGTCAGACAACGGCATCTGTTGAACAAGTATTTCAGTATGCGCTCACACTAGAATATCTGGAAGCAGAATTTTACACCAGGGGAGTCGCTGCTGCTGGACTCATTCCCGCAGGTGCTTCTCAGGCTGCAATTACTGTAATACGTGATCACGAAAATCAGCATGTAACGTTTCTTCGTACGGCACTACAGGGATTAGGCAAAACGCCGGTTGCTAAACCAACTTTTGATTTTTCTGCAGGTAACGGATCCGGCACAGGTCCATTTGCAACCGTTTTTACCAATTATGATATTTTTCTTGCCGTCGCACAGGTATTTGAAGATACGGGTGTAAGGGCCTATAAAGGTCAAGCTCCGAATTTACTGAGGCAGGGGGCCTTGCTGACTGCTGCTTTAAACATTCATTCTGTGGAGGCACGTCATGCAGCAAAAATTCGACAAATGCGTAAAGCGCGCGGCGCTAACGTTAAGCCATGGATCACCGGAAAAGATAATGGTATTGGCCTTGCTGCAGTTCAGCCATCTTACGATGGGGAAGAACTTGAAACACAGGCGGGTGTTAAGATCACCGGAATAAACGGCCAGGCGATCAGCTTTAACGCCGCAACCGAAGCTTTTGATGAACCTTTAACAATGGCACAGGTGCTAGGCATCGTGGATCCTTTTATAGTTTAGTGGTAGTTTAGAGATGATGGAGAAGGGGGTCGAAAGATCCCCTTTTTTATGTTGGTATCCTAATCAGCACCTCTGTGCCGAAGTTACCAGTTTGATGTTGATCTATAAATATGTGGCGTTTGCTCAGCTTATTCAATAGGCTCACTCTTTCACGAATTAAATCCATCCCCCTGCTTATATGCCCGGATTTTGACATACCAGTAGAATTTATAATTCCAATCCCGTCATCGGTAATGGTAATCATCAGATCGGAGCCTTGCATTTCAAATCTTAATTTAACCACACCACTCCCTTCCTTGGGCATAATACCATGCCAGATAGCATTTTCCAGGAATGGTTGTATGAGCATTGAGGGAATTATTATCTCATCTGTATCTATGTCGTCATTGACATGAACCTCATAATGCAATTTATCTGAATATCTGACTTTCTCAAGTGATAAATATAAACGAAGATAAACGAGTTCTTCCTGCACAGATATGGAACTGCTCATGCAGACCTCGAGGTGTTTCCTGGCTAGCCTCGCAAAACCTGAAAGAACCTGATTTGCACTTGGGACATCTGCCTGGTTTATAAAGTGCTGAATCGAATTCATCACGTTGAAGACGAAATGCGGGTTCATCATGGCTTGTAAAGCTTTCTGTTCAAGAGAAGTTATCTTACTTTCGTCAGCCAGCTCTTTAAGTTTCCTGCGTTTTTCTTTCCATGAATTATATAATAGCGCTCCAATAACTATCAGTAATACTACCAAAAGGCTCAGGGTACTTATCCATCTGGCCATAGCCTCTCTATATTTTTGCCTTGCTATAATCAGTTCATTTTCCTGAATTTTCTGCTGCTGAAGATAATGCCTGGAATTAAAATCAATATTAGAGGAAAGATTTTCGTTCAATAACAGGCTATCGTTATGGTAGGCTAATGAAAGGAAATTCAAAGCCTTTATATAGTTCTTCCTCCTTAATTCTAATTCGTAGGTCAGACGCACAAAATCATTCTCCATTGTTCGATTGGCTACCATTTTCGAATACTTAAGACCTTCAGATATTGTGGAGTCCGCCATTCTGAACTTCTTTTGCTCCAAATAGATATACGAGAGAGATAAATAGCAACTGCCCAGCGTGGTGTATAAATGGAGGTTCCTAGCTGCCTTAATTGCCTCATTTAACCGTGACTTCGCAAGATCTATTTGATTCAAACGATAGTACAAACGGCCGGTATTTTGCAAATATATTATCATAGATACAGTGTCTTTAAGCTTTTGGAAAATTCTATAACTCCGGTCAAAACTTGTCAAGGATTTCTTGTACTCTGCCTTTTTGGAGTAGGCCATTGCTTGATTAAAATAAATTCCGCCAAGTAGTTCTTCATCATTTATCCGATGGGCAATTTTTAAAGCAGTATTTAAGTATTTCAAGGCCTTATCAGGGTCATTATTTTTGTACAGGTTGCCTATGTTGATATATGTTCTGGCTACATTCTTATGGTCATTGAGCCTATTAAACCACTTAAGTGCATCGATGTAATTTTTAATTGATAACGAATTATTTTCTAAGTGGGCAAATCCCACTCCTATTACCCGGTATGCTTCAGCTATGCCTGGCAGGAAATCTATTCGCTTAGCTATTCTCAGCGCACTGTCGGCGAGCTGAACCGTAACCTTTGGGTCTGTGAGTCGGGCGCTAAAGGCTGTTTTATTTAATAAATTGACCTGGATTGACTCCCTTTGATGAATGCTCCCCGGTTTGTTTGTAGGCCGGGTAAACGAATGTGTATTCAACTGAACATAAGCTGCTATAACCCAGATACCACAAAGCAGTATAAAGTAAATCAGGTACCTGTAATATTTCTTTTTCACGGCAGATGATTGAAATATTTCTTAGCGACTCAACATGACAAAACAAGTGAATTTACCTCATTTGCCGGAGATAAAAAAGCGACGAAACACCCCAATCGTTTCAGCCGCCTTTTATAACCCGGCAAACAACATAGGTAGCTGGCATACCGGGGCTATGCGGGCCAAATTAGATATTACGCGAATTTAAAATGAACAGGACACAGGAACGGTAGTATTTAATTAGTCAACGGTATTTGGCCCTTGGTGATTTGCGTTTAGAAGCTCCTAACAACGCTGACAATGCCTAAGTGAATCAGTTGGCACTGTTAACTTTAGACCTGCCCATTGCCCAGGGTCCATCGTCACTATCAACTTTCCCCTTTCAACTTTTATCTCTAGCCCGAATTCCCCTCAAAATCTTTACTTTTGCACAAATTCATCACAAAAATGAGCATTGGATTATCTGAACAGGAAATTTTACGCCGTGAGGCGATGGCTGAACTACGTAACTTAGGAATAGATCCCTATCCGCCCGAGGCATTCGAAGTAAATGTAAATGCGCGGGATATTAAAGAAAACTACGAACGCGACAAAACTTCCTATAAGAGTATCAGCTTTGCCGGACGTATTATGAGTCGCCGGATCATGGGAAGTGCATCATTTGCCGAACTTCAGGATTCCACGGGGCGCATACAAGCGTACCTGAACAGAGATGAAATTTGTCCTGGCGATGATAAAACACTTTATAACACCGTTTTTAAGAAGCTACTCGATATAGGTGATTTTATCGGGGTCAGAGGATACGTGTTTACGACCAAAACTGGTGAGATTTCAATTCACGTAAGAGAGATGAAAATCCTGGCCAAATCCCTGAAACCGCTTCCCATAGTAAAGCGAGATGATGAAGGACATATTTATGATGGATTTACAGATCCAGAAATGCGATACAGGCAGCGGTATGTTGATCTCACCGTAAACCCGGATTTTAAAAAAATCTTTCAAAACCGTTCGAAAGTAATAAACACAATGCGGGGTTATTTCGACGATCAGGGCTGGATGGAGGTGGAGACACCAATCCTTCAGCCCATACACGGCGGTGCTGCTGCCCGGCCTTTTACGACGCATCATAATGCTTTAGACATGCCATTGTTTTTGCGCATCGCCAATGAATTATATCTTAAACGGTTAATAGTAGCGGGCTTTGATGGGGTTTACGAATTCGGCAAAATGTTTCGAAATGAAGGGATGGACCGCACACATAATCCGGAGTTCACATCTATGGAAATCTATGTTGCTTACAAAGATTACATCTGGATGATGGCTATGGTTGAAGAATGTCTCGAAAAAATTGCCATTGCGATACATGGTAAGGCAACAGTTAAAGTTGGTGAATACGAAATAGATTTTTCGGGTCCTTATGAAAAACTTTCTATGTATGATTCCATAAAGAAACATACTGGTATTGACGTTTCTAAAATGAATGAAGAGGCTTTAAGGGAAACCTGTAAAGACCTACAGATCGAGATTGACGCAACAATGGGAAGAGGTAAGCTTATTGACGAGATCTTTTCTGAAAAAGTAGAGTCTCACCTTATCCAACCTACATATATAACTGATTATCCAATTGAAATGACACCGCTCGCAAAAAAACACCGTAGCGAGGAGGGACTTGTAGAGCGGTTTGAATTGTTTGTGATGGGTAAAGAGATCGCCAATGCATACACCGAGCTTAATGATCCGATCGACCAGCGCGAACGTCTGGAAGAGCAGTTATTGCTCGCAGGCCGCGGCGATGAAGAGGCAATGGCGATGGACGAGGATTTCCTGCGTGCTCTTGAATATGGTATGCCACCCACTTCAGGCCTTGGAATCGGTATCGACCGGCTCGTAATGCTCATGACAAATCAAAGCACAATTCAAGAAGTACTTTTCTTCCCTCAAATGCGGCCGGAGAAAAGACCAATGGCTGTTTCTGCAGATGAATTTATAGCTCTTGGTGTTCCAGCCGAATGGGTTCCAGTGCTGAATAAAATGGGATTTAAAACAGCGGAAGAGTTAAAAGCCGGCAATCCAAACAAAATATTTAACGACCTGGGGGGTATGCGTAAAAAGATGAAACTGAATATTGCTATGCCTGCAAAGGAAAATGTGATGGAATGGTTTAGATGAGGAGAAAGGAAAAGGTGAAAACCTGGAGCCGAAGCATACAAGAACCGTACAAGTATAGCTTAGGAAGCAACATTATCATTTGTCCCTCAGATCATCAAAACGATTTTCACGCTCCATGCTCGCGTTCCTGCTTATAAGATCATCTGTGTCATCGGATGCTCTTTGAGAAAAAAAGAACTGTTCCGCCTGGATTCTTTTCAAAAGCTGGTGTATAAACGAAAGGTCAAAATCTTGTCGCGGGAGTTTGATTAGATATTCCTGATCCGTGATTTCAATGCTTGAGTTTTTCATTTTGTTTTCGATATACGAGCTGCCAAAGACAAGCTACATGAAAGTTTTTTAATCTTCTATAGCACAAAAATATAAAAGGCTGCTTTACAATTTGTAAAACAGCCTTTATCAGTATGTTATATTTAGGTTAATTCTGTACGAACTGCAAAATCACACAATAACTTTCAAGAATCAGTTTTCAATTTCTAGCTTTGCTGTCAGTTTCAATTTTCAAAATCACGCTTTCCGGAATTCCCTTCCACTATCAACGGTAAACTTAACTAAAACCGTCTGGCATTCCCTCTCTGCTGCACTACAGTCCTGTCCATCTGTCCCATTTGCTCTTTCATCATTTTGATCTGATCAGCCAGCAACTTATTTTTATCAGCCTTTTTTGCTTCTTGGAGATATAGTGTGGCTTCGCGCTTATTTCGTTTTGCCATTGCGATACCCGCCAGGCTAAGTTTAGCCAGGGCAATGTTATGGTCCATAGTCATTCCCAGACTTAAGGCTCTTTTGAAATATTTTTCCGATTGAAGAGGTGCTTTTCGGGATTCGATCAGCCCAATTAATAGGTTAAAATACCCGTGCTGCCCTTTAAATAACTCAGTTTCATAATTTTTTATTTTGGCAAGCCAAACGGCGGCCTGGTCCATATTATCTTTTCTCAAGTAATACTGAGCAATGAGCATTTTTTCATTGAACAAAAACGTTAATGCGATTAAGATAGCTATGAGAACCAAAGGTATACCCCATCCCCAGTGTCCAAAAACCATTAATGTTACTGCTGCACCCAATACGATGGCTGCTATAATTAATCTTATGAAATTAGGCATTATCTTGTTATCTGTTAAATTTGCTGCAAATATCCGTTTATTTAAGCGCTTAACCAATATCTATCTTAGAAATTATGCCCGTTCAAATTGACGATAGCTGGAATAAAGTCCTGCAGCAAGAATTATCGAAACCGTACATGCAAAACCTTCTTGACTTCCTGCGTGACGAGAAAACTGCCGGACGCAAACTATACCCTGAAAGCGAAAATATCTTTAAGGCCTTTGAACTTACCCCCTTTTATGAAGTCAAGGTTGTCATCCTGGGCCAGGATCCATATCATGGGCACAATCAGGCCCACGGACTTGCATTTTCTGTACAGAAAGGCGTGCCATTCCCCCCCTCCCTGCGGAATATTTTTAAAGAACTTATGGCCGAGTTTAAAGATTTCAATTATCCTATCCATGGTGATTTAAGCCATTGGGCAAATCAGGGAGTTTTACTTTTAAACGCTGCATTAAGTGTGGAAGCTAACAAACCTGGCTCACACCAGAAACTGGGTTGGAATAACTTCACCGATAAGGTTATCAGTTCGTTATCTGAAAACAGATCCGGAATTATATTTCTACTCTGGGGTCAATACGCACAAGCTAAATTAGCCTTGATCAACCGTAATAAGCACCATGTTTTGATATCAGCCCACCCCTCCCCATTTTCAGCGCACCGGGGTTTTTTAGGTAATGATCATTTTAAGAAAGCCAATGAAATATTAGAGAGAGAGGGAAAGAAGAGAATTGATTGGCAAATTCGCTGATCTGCACATGAGAAATTAGCAAATGAGGAAATTAGCAAATGAGCGAATGAGCAATATTCGGAAACAACTAATTTGGTGCTGACAGAAGTTTAAGATCGTACCCTCCATTTAGCACAGCCGTGTAAATTTGCTAATTAATATTCCAGGGGCACTGCTGGTTCTTTTTTATTGGTCGACATTATCATCATTGTTTGAAAGGTTTTAATGACTGAGATCTTACTTATCTTATCCATAATCACCCGTTCATAAGATTTGATATCCTTAACATAAACTTTCAACAAAAAGTCACACTGCCCGGTAACATGGTGGCATTCGGTAATCTCTTTAATGGCAGCGATTTCCTCGAGAAAAACCTGGATAGTATTATTCTTATGGAAATCTAGCTGGATCTGAATAAAGGTTTTTATTCCAAGGCCCAGAAGTTCTTCATCAACAAGGGCGTGGTAGCTTTTTATATAATGGGCCTGCTCCAATTTCCTCACACGTTCCAGTGTGGGAGCCGGAGACAAACCTACTTCATGAGATAGCTGCAAATTGGTAATGCGCCCATTTTCCTGAAGAATTTTCAGGATCTTAAAATCTATCTTATCAAGTTCTACTGCCATAATAGTTCAAAAATAAAGTTTTTAGATCTTCAACCAAATTTTATTTTTAAAAAAGCTCTAAAATTTAGCATATATTTTTAAGATTAAATTTAGATTAATCTAAATATTTAATTAGGTTTGCTTAATTTTTACGTATGCATTCATTTACAGAAGAAAATTACCTCAAAGCGATCTATCATCTGAGTGATCAGAATAGTACTGAGGTTACTACTAATGCGATAGCTGAAGTGACCAATACCAAGGCCGCATCAGTGACGGACATGCTTAAAAAACTGGCGGATAAGAAACTGATCAATTACATCAAGTATCAGGGTGTAACTCTAACGGAAATCGGTACGAAAGCTGCGGTCAATATCATCCGCAAGCACAGGTTATGGGAGGTATTCCTGGTTGAAAAGCTTGGATTTAAGTGGGATGAAGTACACGACATTGCTGAGGAACTGGAACATATTAATTCTACAGCGCTGGTCGACCGCCTGGACGACTTCCTTGGAAATCCGGCAGCGGATCCGCATGGTGATCCAATTCCAGACAGAACCGGTAATTTCCTGCATAAGAAGCTCCTTAAAGTCTCGGAAATGAAGCAGGGCCAGGCGGGAACGATTTCTGGGGTAAACGAACACTCCTCAGTTTTTCTCAAGCATTTAGAGAAACTTAGGCTAACCCTCGGCACTAAAGTAAAGGTTACCGAACTAATCGAATTTGACGGGTCAATCATCCTTGCTGTAGATGGAATAAAGGAGTTAACAATTAGTCGCGAGGTGGCTAAAAACATTTTGGTGATTTTATGAACAAAAACGACGAATCTCTGAGTGAAGTACACGGTTCAGTAGCAACATCGGGAAAAACCGGTTGGAGGAAACTGATGGCATTTATTGGTCCGGCGTATCTAGTAAGTGTTGGATACATGGATCCGGGAAACTGGGCAACCGATATAGCGGGTGGAAGCCAGTTTGGTTATAAGCTGATCTGGGTACTGCTCATGTCAAACCTTATTGCCCTCTTGCTCCAAACGCTGAGTGCGCGACTAGGAATCATTAGGGGGCTCGATCTGGCACAAGCATCCCGAAATGCTTATCCCAAATACATTAACTATCCATTATATGTTTTGGCACAGATCGCCATTATTGCATGCGACCTTGCCGAGATTATAGGAATGGCAATAGGCCTTAACCTGCTTTTTGGATTACCACTTATCTGGGGAGTTTCGATCACGATACTTGATACTTTCCTGCTACTTTTTCTGATGAATAAAGGGATGAGGATAATGGAAGTATTTATCGTCTCAATGGTTTTTATAGTTGGGATTTCCTTTCTTACGGAAATGTTTATTGTGAAACCTATGATTGGGGAGGTGTTGTCAGGCTTTAAACCATCGATCCTTTCTGGAAACGCCCTGTATATCGCAATCGGTATAATCGGAGCAACAGTAATGCCGCATAACTTATACCTCCACTCTTCCCTGGTACAAACCAGAAAGATCGAACGTACCAGTAAAGGAATAAAAGATGCGCTGAAATATAACTTCATCGATACCACAGTCGCTCTAAACCTGGCCTTTTTCGTAAATGCAGCCATACTTATCCTTGCAGCTACTGCCTTTTATAAAAACGGGCTCCATGAAGTTGCAGAAATTCAGGATGCCTATATGCTGCTGAATAATATATTTGGCTCAGTTGCCCCTACCCTTTTTGCCATAGCATTGATCGCTTCCGGACAGAGCTCAACAATAACGGGAACTCTGGCTGGACAGATTGTTATGGAGGGTCATCTGAACCTGCGTATCCAGCCCTGGATAAGGCGATTGCTAACGCGTTTACTCGCAATTATTCCAGCTTTTTTTACCATACTATATTTCGGTGAAGAAGCCCTTGGAGGCCTTCTGGTGTTGAGCCAGGTAGTTTTGAGTTTACAGCTGGGATTCGCAATTATTCCATTGATACATTTTAACTCCGACCATAAAAAAATGAAGGAGTATGCCATTAAACCCTGGGTAAAGGTGCTCGCCTGGCTGAGTGCATTAATAATTGTAGGACTGAATGTTAAGCTTGTTATTCAGGAGGTAACAGGTTGGATAAGCGGGGGCGAAAATGTCTGGCTTATTTACGTGTTTGTACTGCCGGTTATTATGACCGTTAGTATGCTTTTATTGTATGTTATCTTCGTTCCGTTTTTCAGGAAACACAACGGAGGCTTATCCAATGTACCGCACGGAAGCGTACATAAGATCGGCAACATTGAAAATATACAATATAAAAAGATTGGTATCACTGTTGATTTTTCAAAGAATGATATAAATACCATCCGCCACGCGCTGATCCAGGGCGGCAAAGGTGCTAATTATGTAATGATCCACATTGTGGAAACTGCAGGAGCGCGTTTCCATGGTGAGAAAGTACTGGACCACGAGACGCAAATAGACATCAGCAACCTGGAAAAATATCAGCTTAACTTAAAGGATCTTGGCTACGGAGCAGAAATTGCAATCGGCTATGGTGTTGCTGCGAAAGCAATTTCGAAATTAGTAAAAACTAATGAGCTTGATTTGCTCGTTATGGGGGCTCATGGCCACAAAGGAATAAGTGACCTTATTTTTGGAACAACCGTGGACACTGTAAGGCATAATGTAAGCATTCCGATCCTTATCATAAAGTAAGGAAATTAGTGAATGTCCAAGGTGTTTACAGGAAATTAAAAGTGCAGAAAACCCCGGCCATTTGATAATTGTTAGGTCCCGAATCAGCTAATTCTCTAATATGCAGCACTTCCTATTTTCTTCAAAGCGTATTCCATCGCTTTAACCGAAAGAAAACCACCATACTGATATATGATCTCATTTTTAGTATTTAATATGCAAAGTGTGGGATAAGAAATCCGGCCATTTACAGTAGCCAATTCCCCTGCAAGTTCGTTGACGCCGCTTTTGAATTTAAATTCCCTGCCAGCAAAAAAGATATTTTTCTTTTCTTCGGCATTAAGATAAACAGTATAAAACTTATTTCGGAGTAAAAGGGAAATTTTCGGGTTACTGAGCATGGTATTTTGCATTGCGTGACAATACTTGCACCAATCTGTCCTTATCAATACAACTACCGGCCTGGGCTCAATAGTCTGCAAAGCCTTCAACTCTTCAAACTGAACTGGCTTATTCTGAGCCCTAACAGTCAATGTTATCAGCAAAACGAATACGACTGACATCAGACTTTTAAACATCTTATTTAATGGTTAGTCTTATACCCAGAAACCCGCGGATACCCTGATTAGGTGCATAAACATACCCCGGGTCGAAAGTCAGGGCGTATGGGTTTGACGGCGTAGGAATTACGTTGCCGGAGCCATCGGTCTCTACATTTTTATCGAAGGGGTCGTTGCTTCTTGCAATCAGGAATGGTTCAGATCTTCCCGGAGTCCAGTTAAGTAGGTTCTTAACACCACCATAAATTTCCACCTGCTTTAGTCCATCATAAGTGAACTGGATATTTTGGAGGCTCCATACAGGCGATAAACCGCTTCGCGGATCAGCATCCCCAAGGCGTGGTAAATGCATTGGCCCATAAATATTACCTGTATAATCCAGCCCAAGCTTTAATTTCTCCATTTTATAGGAAATACCCCATGTACCTGTCCATTTTTCCGTTAGCATTGGCCTCGTTTTTTGCAATACGGATTCGTTCCTGGAAAACACGTCTAATAATGAACCGCCGGCAATTACCTTTAACCCGTTCGTAAATACCATATCGAAGTTGGCACTTAAACCACGGGATACCGCGTGACCATCGAGATTGCTATATATGATTTGATTTGCATTGCTGACGTAATCGGGTATGATTTGATTATTAAAATGAGTATACCATGCTGAGGCGTCAACATTAATGAAACTTCCTCCGCTAAAATATATCTTCTTTATAAAATTCAGATTTGCATTGTAGCTTCTTTCGGGTTTAAGTTTCTCGGTAACAATTACCTCCCGTGAACCAGTTAATGCTGCATGTTCTTCAGTAAATAAACTAACAACCCTGAACCCCGTGCCCGCATTCAGCCGAAGAATATTGTTTTCATTTATGATCCATTTATACGCCATTCTCGGGGTCAGGATGCTTCCATGTACTGAGTTGTAGTCGAATCTCATACCTAGCAGCACCTTATGATTCTCATGCAGCGCTATCTCATCCTGAACAAAAGCGCCCGGAAGCCATACTCTTTCAGGATTATTCAGCCCGCTCAGCAAGGCAGTAGCTGGAGTATTGTCGTCATAGTATGTATACCGAAGTGCAGTGCCAAAAAGCAAATCATGATTTTTGATCTTCTTATCCCAAACCAACTGACCAAATGCAATTTTTTGACGTGCTCCATATATTGTACTTCCGTATACTGAGTTCTGAGCATGATCGTTTAAAGAAAACGCCAGGGTCATCGCTTCTTTAACAGGAAGCTGATATAAGCCCAGCAGCTCCCAGCGATTAGTATAAATGCTTTCAGCATATCTAACTGAACCTCCTCTGTAGGAAGGGTTCCATGTGACATCCCCGCCCCACCGGTCTTCATAAGTATATCGTGCTGCAAGACTAAATTGCCGGTTTTCTTTTCGTGAGAAGTTCCACTTCTGAAAAAGTGAAACACGATCCTGCTGGGTTACATCTGTAAAATTATCTCCATTATTATCTATCGGGTTACCATATTTGAAATAATTGATACCTGTCAGCACTTCTGCTTTTTTTCCGACAGGAAATTTAAAGCCTATGTCGGTATTCACTTCGCCCCAGGAGGTTGTGAAGACATCACCTGAGAATCCGGGGGCATTCTGAGGCTTTCGGGTAATTATATTTATTAACCCTCCTACAGCTTCGGACCCATAAAGCGAGGATGCAGGACCCTTTACAATCTCTACCCGTTCAATCAGTGCGTTGGGTATACCGGATAAGCCATATACCGAGGAAAGTCCGCTGACAATTGGCATACCGTCAATGAGGACCATTGTATATGGCCCTTCGAGCCCATTGATATGAATATCACCGGTATTACAGATATTGCAGTTTAATTGCGGCCTGACGCCGTTTACATTCTGAAGCGCATCAAAAACCGATGGTGTCGGGTTTTTCCTGAAAAAGGCGGGGCTATATACTTCGACCGGAACGGGACTTGCCAGACGGCTTACCTCTTTCATGGTACCTGTTACAACAACCTCGTCTAAAGATGCAGTTTCGGCTGGTAAAAGGATAAAATCTGCCTGAATACTATTCCCGGAATTCACCAGCACTGTTTTACTTTGTGTTTTATGGCCCAGATAAGATACCATAATGGTATACTTTCCAGATTCTAATCCTTCTATCCTGAATCGGCCCGCAGAATCGGTGGAAGTGCCGTGTTTTGAGTTCTGGATACTTACTGTAGCAAATGAAATCGGAATCGAAGATCTAACTGTCCCCGTAATAGAACCCGTCTGTGCAAAACCTGCAAAGCTACATGGTATTAAAAATAAAATAAAAGCGAATAATCTCATAGATTAGGTTAATATAAAAAAATAACGAGATTATTATAAACATAATATTAGGTTTCCAAAAATACAAATTTAGATGAATCTAAAAAAATAAATTTATGATTAACCTGAATTCTATCGCAGCTCGTGAGATAATCCCGGGCTCTATGTCCCTGCGAAAATGAACTATCCTTTAATCAAACTTTAACGGAAAAGGTCAGAAAGCTGTTCGCATACGTTAAATTGCATTCGTCTCGATTTTAGGTCTGTCTTCCGTTAAGTTACTTCCATGGAAGCCATTGCGTTCATTGTGTGTATTTTGCGGGCCTTGATTTTAAATTGCAGGAGGTACGGTTTCGCTTGTCAGATTTCTTTCTGATATTTGCATTTTATATAGCGATGGGAAGCGGAATAAGCATTAAGAATAAAAGGGCTCATTTCGAGTATCATATACTCGAAACCTTCACGGCTGGGATGAAATTATTGGGTACCGAAATTAAGTCGATTCGTGAAGGCAAGGCTGATATCAACGATGCATTCTGTGCTTTTTTAGATGGAAACCTATATGTTAGAAACATGCAGATTGCCGAATATTCGCACGGCTCTTTTTATAACCACGAGGCCAAGCGTGACCGGGCTTTGCTTTTAAATAAAAAAGAGCTTTCCAAACTTCGAACTAAAATCGAAGAAAAGGGCTTCACAATAATTCCATTGAAAATATTTACCAGCGATCGTGGCTTCGCTAAACTTGAAATAGGATTAGCCCAGGGCAAAAAAATCTATGACAAACGCGAAACGCTGAAAGACCGTGATGCGAAGGTTGAGATGGCGAGGGCGATGAAAAGATAGCTGTTTTGTTTGAAAAACTACCATGCCTGCTCCCCCACCAGCGGCACAAATCTGAATGTATCCAGCGCTATCTTTTCATAATCATTTTCACTGATCCTCAATACTGTAATCATTTTTTGTGATTTCTCATCTCCAACAGGAATAACCAGGATACCGCCTATTTTCAATTGCTTGAGAAGAAGTTGCGGGACCAGCGGTGCCCCGGCAGTAACAATTATTTTGTCATAAGGAGCGTGTTCCGGCAGGCCTTTGGAGCCGTCACCAAAAAAGAACTCGGGCTTATATCCCATGTGTGGCAATACCTGTATTGTGCGGTTATAAAGGTTTTCCTGTCTCTCAATTGTATACACCTTTGCACCTAATTCTAAAAGAATGCACGATTGATAACCCGAACCTGTACCGATTTCCAGAACTTTGTCGCCCTTCCGTACATGCAGTAATTCAGTTTGGTACGCAACAGTATAGGGCTGAGAAATAGTCTGACCATCTCCAATAGGAAATGCAATATCTTTATAAGCCTGCTCCCAGAAAGCTTCGTCAAAAAAATAATGCCGGGGCACTTTACCTATTGCTTGAAGTACCCTTTCGTCACTTATTCCTTTTTCTCTAAGCTTTTCCACCAGCTTTTTGCGGGCTCCCCTCTCTCGGTAATTGTCTATTAACTTATGTGCCATTGCTATGGTAAATTTAGGCTTAAGGTTGGATATTGATGGGAATTAATTTTGAAAAAGTTAAGATATCTGGTATCAGGTATGAAAATGACTTATCACCTTACGAGAACTTTTAATTTGGTAGTTTTCCTAGTGGAATCCTACTGCTGTATGGTGTGACTGTCAACTATCAACTTAATAGGGATCCACGTCAACCTGGATATATACCCCTTTGTTCGCAGGATCGGCATCAAAAGTGGTAAGTATAGCGCCAAGTGCGTCTTTGATCTTTTGTACTGAGACTCCCTCCTTTTCAATTTTAATTAGAATTGCCTGGATATAGTAGTTTCTGATTCGGCTGATCAGGGGAGCTTCCGGACCGAGAATCCGGTCACCAAACTGAGAGCGGAGTATTCCAGCTAATGAGGCAGCAATGGTCGTCAGTCTCGAAAAGTCCTTGTGTTTAACATCCAATTGAATGAGCCTGTAAAGAGGCGGGTAATGAAAATTTCTGCGCTCCAGAATCTCTGTGTCAAACATCTCTTCGTAATCATTCCTTACCACCTGACTGATAACCCGATGTGATATGTCATATGCCTGGATTATTACCTTGCCTTGCTTCGTTCTTCGGCCTGCACGGCCAGAGACCTGCGACAGCATTTGAAAACTCCTTTCAAATGCGCGAAAGTCAGGATAGTTAAGCATGCTATCAGCACTGATGATGCCAATAATAGTGACGTTCCCGAAATCAAGCCCTTTCGCCACCATTTGAGTTCCAACAAGGATGTCGATTCTTCCCTCCTCAAAATCATTAATCAGCAATTGAAAGCTGTTCCGTGAACGTGTGGAATCAAGATCCATACGTGCTATACGGGCATTCCCGAAGAGAAGCTGCAGTTCGTCCTCAATTTTTTCCGTACCAAAGCCCTTTTGCTCAATTTTGGCAGATCCGCAGGCTGGGCAGGAAATAAGGACCTCTTGCTTATACCCACAATAATGGCAATGGAGTTTGGCGCTGCTTTTATGATAAGTAAGGCTCACATCGCAGTTAATACACTTCGGTGTGAAGCCGCAAGTTGTGCACAAAAGAACAGGCGTATAGCCTCGTCTGTTTTGAAAAAGGATTACCTGCTCTTTCCTGGCAAGTGCCCCGGTGATCTCATTCATCAGTACCGAAGTGAAATGAGATTGCATTGTTTTACGTTTCGTTTCCTCAGCTATACTTACAACTTCAATACGCGGCGAATCAACTCCCCCAAAACGTCCCCTGAGTGTAACGAAACCATACTTTTTGATTTTAGCATTATAAAAACTTTCGAGACTCGGTGTGGCCGAGCCTAAGACAATCTTAGCCTTATGCAGGTGTGCAAGATATATTGCTGAGTCCCGGGCATGATATCTTGGCGCCGGGTCGTATTGTTTGTATGACGATTCGTGCTCTTCGTCAACAATTATTAATCCCAGATTCTGGAACGGAAGAAATATGGAGGAACGGGCACCCAAGACCATTTTATATTCCCCTTTAAGCACCTTTTGCCATACTTCGGCGCGCTCTGAGTCATTGAATTTGGAATGGTAGATTCCCACCTCGTTTCCGAAATACTGACGTAACCTTTCAACAACCTGGGTAGTAAGAGCTATTTCCGGTAAAAGATAAAGGGTTTGTTTCTCTTCTAAGAGTATTTGTTCGATGAGCCGGATATATATCTGGGTTTTTCCTGAGGAGGTCTCGCCATATAATAAGACTACATCAGTTTCCAGGAATTCGGTTTGTACCTGTTTCAAGGCATTCTCCTGCGCTTCATTTAATTCGAACTTCAGGAAGGTATCAATCTCCTCCGTGCTCAGCCGACTAACTATTTTGTCTTCCTGTAAAAATATTTCCTTATCCAAAAGAGATTTTAAGGCTGCGGGGCTGCTTCCGCTTGTCTCTATAAGATCCGTTTTGGAAATTTCTGTCTGGAATTTTTGAAGCTTAAAATATGCCAATAATAGCTCCAGTTGCTTCGGTGCCCGCTCCAAAACATCGAAGACAATTTTACGATTCACAGGATCGCTGTAGTACGGGTTTAAGGATATAAAAGATTTTTTTCGGGGTTTAAATTTCTCCGTAATTTCCTCCGAAATCACAATAATATTCTTTTCAAACAGGGACCTAAGTATCGGAAAAACGGTCTTTTGACCGAGCAGCTTGCTTATATCGCTTACGCGCAGTTCGGAGTGCAGTTCCAATGCGTCTAAAATTAAAAACTCCTTATCCGAAAGGCTTCCCTTATCTACCTCTGCCGAATGGTTTAAAGAAACCCTCGTTTCACTGGCAAGCTTCAGAGCTGCAGGCAAAGCGGCCTGCATAACTTCACCTAAAAAACACAGGTAGTAATCTGAGATCCATTTCCACAGGGCAAGCTGGAAATGATTAACTATAGGTGCCTCATCAAGAACGTCAATAATATACTTGGCCTCATATAGCCCTGGAGGTGTTTCGGAGATTTTATAAATGATGGCAGTGTAGATCTTGCTTTTCCCAAACTGTACAACAACGCGTTTACCTACCTCGACCTGATTATCTATTTCGAAAGGGACCCGGTATGTGTAAGTTTTAGAGATCGCCAGGGGAAGAATAACATCGACAAAGATGGTTTTCCGTGTGCGATCCTGCGTTTCGAAAAATTCCAGCATTACCTGTTTTTAATAGTAGCTACCAGGAGGCTTATCCAACCAAGAATGAAAAGCAGTCCGCCGATAGGCGTCAGTGGCCCGATCAGACCGACATTGTTAAAATTTAATATACTTTTTACAGACAAAAAATATAATGAGCCGGAGAAAAACAGGATTCCAAATGTAAAAAACCAGGAAGCGGCATTAATTGCTTTGCTTTTAAACCTTGAAAACGTAGACAGGAAAAGCAGGGCAAGCGTATGATAAAAATGATATTGGACCGCGGTGTTCCAGGTGTCCAGATCCCCTGCGCTAATTAATTTATTAAGACTGTGGGCACCAAACGCTCCTAATATGACAGCCAGGACTCCAAAAATGGAAGCGAAAATAATTATCCTTTTGTTCATATGCTCAGTTTAGGATGCTAAAATACCCTTCCTGTGTTTAGCATACAAATTGGCCCGATAATTTATTCAGACAATGCATCTGTCGCCAGTTTTTATTCCGGCAATTCGTATTGGTAGATATAAAAGGTTAATTTTGTGAAGGCAGTACTGAGGAACCTGCGTGAGCGCGCCGCTCAAATCGAATGAAGCTTGTGCAAGCACTGCCAGCAGGCAGTTCAATGCTGCGGTGAAACATAAAATCCAAAATGAAGATAATTCTTGGAATTACCACTGTTTTATTGCTAGCTGTATTTATCGTAGCCTATTTATACTTTTCCAACTTGACTGGCGATAGCAGAAGCAATGACAAAACTCTGGCTTCCATTCCCGCTGACGCGTCTGTAATTTTAACTTTCTCCAACGACAAAAGCCTTTACGAAATATTCAAGGACTATACCCTTTTCGATACCCTCACAGGGAACCGGACAAAGCAGGAGTTAAGTTGGTTAAAACACCTCCTCCTTGACAATAAGACGCTCGCAAGTGCAACTCGGGGACAAAAAGTTTTTCTTTCATTCCACCCCATGTCTGCAGACAGCCTGCAATTTTTATGGGTTATGCCTGTACTTCAGAAATTAGAATTAGAGGATATTGAAGACGTTCTTACGAACGGCAATGTCAATCGAATTAAAAAAGGAGTTGAGGCGGGTGTTCCTCTGCTTGAAGTTACCGACGTCTTGTTAGCAAAGACCTTTTATATCGGCATTGACCGTGGTATTGCAAGAGGTAGCTTTTCTAAAGCGCTATTGTTAAAAAGCCTTAATGAAAACGCAAAAAAAATAAACGAGGAATTCATCAAAGAAATAAACGATGCAGTTTTGGCCAATGATGATGCCTTAGCCAGTCTTTTTATTAACCACAACGAGCCCGGCTTTTTAAACGTTTTCTTCAAAGATAACCTTACGGGAAATTTTGGCCTGTTCGGTAGCGCCAAGGCATATTCCAGCCTTAATCTCAACTATAAGAGTGATGCGTTGATGTTCAACGGGCTGAGTCGAATTACGAAAAAAAATGAGGGCTACTTAGAACTATTTTTAAAGCAAAACCCTGTAAAAAACACCATCAAAAGAATTTTGCCTTACAATGTGTCAAACGCAATTTGTTTTGGACTATCAGATTACGATCTGTTTAATTCCGGCTTGAAACGGCTGTTCGGAAAGCGAAAAGAACTAACAGAGCTGGATGAGCAGATGCGGCTAATTACTACTGAAACAGGAGTAAATCCGGACCGCGACATAAAAAAACTTTGGGGTGAAGAATTTACTAATATCCAACTGGCTACCCATGAAAATCTTGCCGTAATCAGCGTATCAAACGGCCGGCAACTGGAGTTCTTTTTAGAACCATTAAGCTCAGTTTATTCTGAATCGGTCAAAAAGATGAATTATGAAAATATTTTCTATTATTACTTTGGCGATCCTCTTAAGAAATACAGAAAGCCATTTTTTGCTATAACAGATAATCTGGCAATAATTTCTAACTCGCCTGGAACGGTCCAGCGATTTTTGAATGACTATAATAACGAACGACTTTTGTCCGAAAACAGATCATTTAACAAGTTCGACCAACTCATAGCAGATCAGAGTAATATTTCTTTTTTAATGCTGCTGAAAAACTCGGAAAGCCTCCTGAAAACCCAACTTAAAAGAAAGTATTCAGAAATTCTGATCGATAAAAAGCCTGGATTTAAGGATTTTTATGGAATCTCGTTTCAGCTCACTAGCAATAATGAACATTTTTTCACGAATTTCTATACAGGCTATGTAAATGAAACAGCAGTTTCTCCGGATTCACTCGTATATATTAAAGAAAATTAACCGTTAATTAAAAGGATATCAATACTAACCTGATTACACCCGAATTATTGAAAAAGCATCTTCTCTTAATCCTCCTTGTTATTTGTGCTCTAAATGTATCAGCTCAACAGTTTAACCTGTATAATTCCCGTACGCTTTATGATGTCTTTGAGAACCCCTCACAGAGCACCTACCAAATTGATACAAGCAGAAGAATTGCATTCAACTTTTTCATCCCGACCGTAACCGTCAATGCAACAGCGAGCGGTTCAGCAAATACTGCTATCAAAACATTATTGTATAACGGGCGGATAGACGGCCGGAACATTCCAATCGAGCAAAATAAGTTTAATACAATCGCATTTAATACGAACAATTATATTGCCATGCTTCGCGTCTTGCATACCGTAAAAAAATCTCAGGAAATAGGCCTTTCCTGGCAGGTTCGAAACGATGGCAGAATTAAAGTAACGAATGAAACTCTTGCCGCCTTTGATGATTACGACCTCTTTGAGAATACCTCATCAGCTAAGGGCTTTTTCAATAATAAAGGGTATAACCAGTCTTATCACCAGTTCGCCCTGGCCTATCGGCAGGATGTAACTAAAAGATTATCTGTAGGAGTTAAAGGAAGCTTGCTGAGCGGTATTACCTATACTTCTTTTAAGGTAGTCGAATCCGATTTCATTATTGATGATGAAAATGATATTATAGATGTATCTATGTTTGGAAATCTAAGATCAAGCTTCAAATTTGATGATTTTGATTCAAAATCGCTCCGGCCCAACTTCAAAAGCCCGGGTCTGTCTTTCACAACAGGTGCCAGTTACAAGTTCCGTAATGGTTGGTTTGTAATGGGCAATCTTAAAGATATAGGTTTTATCAAGTGGAATAAAGAATCGTACGAATACAACTTCAATGCATCAAAGATCCAAATTGTCAATGCTTCAAATTCTACTGCCGATGACAGGTTGACGGACAGCCTTGATCAAAGGATTAGTAATAGCAGGACAAACAGATCGTATTTCAGCCTGCTAAACGGCAAAGCCGAAATACTTATCAATAAAAATTACGGAAATTACCAGCCTAATCTGATCATCTCAAAAAGTCTATACTACGAAGGTGGAGACATTGTATTAACTAATAATTACCATTACCGAAATTTTGTAGTTACTGCTTCTGCCGGCTATAATACCAGTAAGTACGTTGCCTTGGGGGGACAGTTAATGGTAAAATCGCCAAATGCTGAATTCTTCATTGGGAGCGACCATCTTGCGAAAAGCCTCGAAATGATTAAGAACGCTCGCGACAATACACCTCCATACTCAGGAGGTTATACCGGAGGTTCGTTTTACATGGGATTTGCGATTAAATTCGGGCGTATACTTGAACATCCGGCAAATGCCAATTTTATTCCGGGCTTTAATGAACCCTGGGGGACAAGATTTCTCCGGGGAATATTTCGGAGAAAGGAGAAGTAAGGATCAGTTATCAAGAATCTAAACGGGGATGTCTTTATCTCAAACCTTCTCCATTTATCTGGATTCGCGCCAATTTAGGTTACTTTCCGGGTTGACTGCCCTCTTTGTTCAGGTGCGGTTAGTGGTTACAAAATCCTTCAAATAGAAAGGTTCGAAATATGCCATATTTTCTGTTTCACCACTAACGAATTTCTGGTTAGCCAGACGGGCCATATGAGCTGCCGAGTTTTGAAAGTTGAGAAAACTCATGTTTGATCTCTGTGAGAAAAGCTGTCTGAATTTTTCCGCACCGTCACCAAATAAAATCAATTCGTTGTCCTGGAATTCCATGTAAGAAGATTGGTCAACCACCTTAGCGTTGACATCCTCGACCAAGGTAAGATCTGACTTGTAAATAGCTGTATAAACCTCCATTCTTCTTGCATCAATCATCGGCATAAGATACGCCGACGCAGGAACCTCCCGGGTCATTTTTAATCCATCAGCCATTGATTGCAGGGTGTTCACACTAATAAGAGGTATATCAAGTGCGTAGCATAAGCCTTTTGATGTAGAAACTCCTATTCTTAAACCAGTATATGAACCAGGGCCCTTACTGACAGCAATTGCATTAAGATTTGAATATTCTTTCCCTGCGCGTTTGATCACTTCGTCAATAAATAAAGTGATGTGGCTGGCGTGTATATTTCTTTCGTTTTCTTCTTTTAGAGCAATTATCTTAGCCCCCTGGCTCAGCGCAACGGAACAGGAAGTGGTCGAAGTTTCTATAAGCAAGATCAGTGGTTCGTTCATAGGTTTATAAGAAATGCTCAGGGAACAGGATCATGTCCATGGCCTCCCCAGGGATTACATCTGCCAATGCGTTTTAAAGTTAGCCATCCGCCTTTAAAAGGGCCGTACTTAGTAATCGCTTCAACGCCGTAATGTGAACAAGTGGGCGTGAACCTGCAGGATTTGCCCAGAATAGGTGAGATCAAGTACTGATAAGTCCTAATGATAAACAGGAATATCTCAGAAAAAACGGGCTTTATTAAATTATTCCACATGGCTTTCCAGGTATTCCTTCTTTAGTTTTAGAATCGCTGCATTAAATTTCTTTTCCATGAAGGAATAATCCCCTATCTCGTTGCCTATATAGTTGATACCAATGATCATGGTTACGGAATGTTCCGAGAGAAAAGGATACAACTTCTCTGACTTCTGAAGCCGGTATATCTCCCGTATTCTGCGCTTTATCAAGTTCCGATCAACAGCACGTTTGAATTTTTTCTTCGGGACGCTGATAAGTACCTGTGCAGGTATTTCAGAGGAAAGCGATTCACGAAGCCAGACAATACGGAATGGATACAACAAAAAAGAAGAACCGTTATGAAAAAGCTTATCAATAAGCTTTACACTACATAACCGTTCTTCTTTATTGAAACTATACATTTTGGTTGTTATTTAGCCTGATCAGCAAGCAGATTTTGATCTGCACTATTCGTAACGGCTACGAATAACAAACAAAACTATGCTTTGTGGCGACGTTCGTCAGATACAGATAATCTTCTTCTGCCTTTAGCTCTTCTTGAAGCTAAAACTCTTCTTCCGTTCGCACTGCTCATACGTTCTCTAAATCCGTGCTTATTTCTTCTTTTTCTTTGAGAAGGCTGGAATGTTCTTTTCATGACTTTTAATCTATTATTGCTCTAAAAAACAGGAGTGCAAATATAAGGTTGATTTTTCACAAATCAAACAACAGATTAAAATAAGCTGGTGTTATTTAAAAATCAGCCCCGCTGATTTCTTAATATATCCCTGATATCGGTAAGAAGCACCTCTTCTTTGCTTGGGAGAACTGGAGCATCCGGGGTTTTTTCTTTCCGCCTCAAGGAATTGATTCCTTTAATCAGGGCAAATATACATAAAGCAACAATCAGGAATTGAATAAGGGTATTAACAAAATTCCCATAGCGAACGGCAACTTCTTCTACTTTATTAGCAGCGTCAGCGGCAACCAGCACAATTTTTCTATCAGCAAAATCAACGCCCCCCAGGAAATATCCTATTGGAGGCATTATTATGTCATCTACCAGAGACGTAATGATTTTCCCGAAAGTTGCTCCAATCACAACGCCCACGGCAAGGTCAATCACATTTCCTTTGGAGATAAATTCCCTGAATTCTTTTATAAATGACATAAACAATAATTTAAGTTCCTGGGACAAATCTAAAATATGTATTTAATGTTATAAACCGAAATTATGTTTATCGACACTATTTATGCCTACAATAGAGATATTTTTCATGATCTTTTATTCCATCCCACCATTATTATGTAATTTTACCCATCATATCACAACATGTTAAGACAAAACCTTCAACAAAAGCTTCTTCAGAAACTCTCTCCACAGCAGATCCAGTTCATTAAGTTGTTGCAGGTACCCACAGTTTCGCTGGATACGCGGATAAAGGAGGAGCTGGAAGAAAACCCGGCCCTTGAAGATCTGAGCCTTGCTAACATGAATGAGCCTGCTGAAGATTATCCCGACCGCGATCCTGATGACGACAATTTCAATTCTGAAGACAGTCAGGAGAGCATGGATGAATTTAATGTCGATGATTACCTTCAGGATGATAGCCTCAATGATTATGGCTCGAAATACGACCAGAACGGAGATGACGACGACGAACGGAAGGAGATCCCGATAGCTATTCAGAGTTCTTTTTTTGAGAGCCTGCAAGCCCAGCTCGACTTAGTCCCTTTATCTGACAAGGATTTCCGGATTGGCCAGCAGATCATAGGCAGCCTGGATGACGATGGTTATCTGAGAAGGCCAATTGGATCACTTGTTGATGATTTGGCATTTTCACAGAACGTTTTTGCCGAAGAGGACGAGATTCTTGAACTGCTGAAAGTTATTCAATCGTTTGATCCGGCCGGTGTTGGCGCCAGGGACCTTCAGGAATGTCTTTTGATTCAACTGCGCAAGCGCGATCAAACTCCTGTGATACAAAAAGCCATGATAGTGGTGGAAGAGTATTTGGACGAGTTCACAAAGAAGCATTACGACAAACTTGAGCGTTCGTTGAATATGGACTCCGACGAGCTCAAGGACGTAGTGAATGAAATTCTGAAGTTAAATCCAAAACCCGGGGATTCGAATGCTGTAACGACCAAGCAGCTGCAAATAATTCCTGATTTTCACATAAGCAACAATGACGGGATTTTATTCCTTACTCTGAATTCACAAAATGCGCCTGAATTGCGGGTCAGCAGATCCTACCAGGAGATGTTTGAACACTATGATAAGACGTCTCAGAAAGACAAGAAACTGAAAGAAGCTGTCCAGTTTGTAAAACAAAAACTGGATTCGGCAAAATGGTTTATTGACGCGATCAAACAACGTCAGCAAACATTACTCAAAACGATGAATTCCATCATGAATTATCAGTATGAGTATTTCCTTACCGGCGATGATAAGAATTTGCGTCCAATGATTCTAAAGGATATTGCAGACCGGATCGGAATGGACATTTCAACGGTCTCGAGGGTAGCCAACTCAAAATATGTCCAAACTGAGTTCGGCACTTTCCTTTTGAAATCTTTCTTTTCAGAAGCTATACAAATGGACAGCGGAGAAGAAGTATCCAATAAAGAAGTAAAAAAGATTCTTGAAGAATGTATAGGCAAGGAAGATAAACGCCGCCCTCTTGCTGATGAGAAGCTAACTGAAATTCTTAAGGAAAAGGGATATAATATTGCGAGGAGAACTGTTGCGAAATACAGGGAGGCGATGAATATACCGGTTGCCCGGCTCAGGAAGGAGTTATAAGTTGTAAGTTATAGGTTGTAAGTCTGGATGCCTAACACAGAGGGTTCAGACAAAATCTACTCTCAACTTTCAGCTTTCTACATAGCTACCAGCTCTTCTGCGGACAACTAACCTTATACCGGTTATTCAAAAATACTCCCAACACAATTTCGTGCGATCCATTGCTTACGGCATTTAGGCCTGAAGTGGTGAAATCATATGAATAACCTAGGTTCATGAATGAGCCGACATTGAACCCAGCCATAGCAGAAAAAGCATCGTCTTTACGATAACTTGCTCCCATCCAGAATTTATCTCTGTACGCTAATTTCAAATTCACGTCAACCGAAGCCGGAACCGGTGATACAATTTTGACCATGGCTGAAGGCATAGCTGCAAAATCATCACCGAGATACACTTTATAACCTGCAGAAATAAATACGTGAGGCACCTTTTTTCCCTGGTCGTATCCTGCGTCATCGCTGAAACCTATGGGGCTTTCCAATAACTGCTGAGTTGCCACCCCGGCGAAATACCTTGGGCCGTACAACCAGACACCCGCACTTAGATCGGGCTTAAGCTGGTCATAATTTCCTGTACCTATGGCCTGATCGACCGGATTTTCAAGCGTAATTTTAGAACGATCGAGATAAATTTTGGAAACCCCGGCCGCTACACCTAATGACAGATTAACATTTGAACTTATTCCAAGATGATACGCATACGTTGCGTTTACATCCGTTCGCGAAATTGGTCCTGCTTTGTCTGAAACAGCATGAAATCCAATCCCATGATGGGGCTCTGAGGCCATATAGGTCTGGACATAACTCCTGCTATTGGGATTAGTACCTCCAGACTGCGGAACTGAAGTAGAGGTGCCGTAAAGAAAATTCTTACCCAGAGGTGCATGAATAGAAATATAAGAAGTTTCAGGCGCCCCATCAAGACCTTGCCATTGACTCCTGTAACCCGCTTTCACATCTATATAATTTTCTATACCAGAGATCGCCGGGTTGAGAATAAAGTTATTAAATATGTATTGTGTATACTGAGGCCGCTGTTGTGCGTAAGCAAATTGTAAAAAGCATAGCAACAACATTAATGGTAAAAATCTTTTCATTGATCAATTATTGAGCGTTCAACACACACTTTATTAGCTCTGAAAATGAATCAGACACACTATTCAGCATATATACAGTTTTTTATTGTTTATGTAGCGTTCTATTTAGAAAATGATTGCTTTAATTCCTTACAAATACATACGTAATAATTTGATTTACAGTATATATCACCGAAGAATAGTTACCCACCCTGTATAAACAGGTATGCCTAATTTAGGATCAATTACGTAATAATAAGTGCCTACAGGCAGATCATTTCCATTTAAAGTGCCGTTCCAGGGCGTGCTATAGCCTATTGATGCATAAATCCTTATTCCAAACCTGTTAAAAATGTCAACCCGGACCTCAGGATAGTTATCAAGATATTCAATCTCCCAAACATCATTTACTCCATCTCCGTTTGGCGTAAAAGTGTTCCGGATAATTGGCTTATCGACTATTTTGACCAGAACATCATCAGTTAGCACGCACCCTTCATCAGATGTGACGGTCACAGTATAACGGGTATCTTCAGTTGGCGAAGCCAGGGGGTTTTTCACATCATCGCGATCTAGGCCCAGGGCCGGACTCCATTTATATTGAAGGTTCGTGCCGGTCGCTTTAATATTGAAAGCAACTGAGCCCCCCCGAATCATTATAAGGTCCTGCCCCGCCTCCAAAGTAGGAGTTGTTACATTAGCTGTTTGAGTGATGGTATCAGCACACCCCTTATCGCTGGTGACTATCAGGGAAACAGCGAAATTTCCTCCCTCTGCGTACTGATGATCAAAAGGCGAATTATCTGTACGGTCAAGTTTGGTGCCGTCCCCCAAATCCCAGGTCCATTTAACAATTCTTCCGCTCGCAATAGTTGAGTTGTCAGTAAATGTAATTTCGGTATTATTACACCCTGGCTTTGACGAATAAAATGCTGCTACAGGCGGAGAATTAATAATAATAGTTTGCTGATACTCGGTCACATTACAACTGGTGGAATTTTTGACGTTAAGTTTGGCGATATAAATCCCCGGACTGGTATAAGCATGAAGCGGATTTTTTTCATCAGAGGTCTTTCCATCACCAAAATCCCACTGCCAGGAAGTTATCTGGTTGCCTTTGTCAAGACTTTCATCGGTGAATTGAATCCCGCTCGCCGCGCAGAAATTGGTAGAAGTTCTAAACTTTGAAACTGGAGGTTCATAAACATCCAGATTCAAATCGATTAGCTGTTCTGTCAAAGCACAGCCACCCACGGAAGGATATTTTGCCACTATTTTAATGATTTTCTTTCCGGCAGTCTGGTAAGAAATGGTCCTCGGAAAATAGTAATCATAGTATGTGATTCCGTTCCTGACAACAGGTACAGAAGCATTAATAGACTGCTGCTCCACAGGGCCGTCGGGCTCAAACTGCCAGGAAAGGCTTAAAACAGGCGAAGTTAATGTTACCTTCAGGTTAAACGGTTCTTTGCTGCAGGCCGCGTCAATTTTTACTTTTGTGTCAGGGGTTTCGGCCAAAGCAGTCTGGTTTGATGCCAGATTTGTTCCTGCCGAATATGCATATGACTCCACATCGCCAAATCCGTAAGCAATGGCGTTAAAGCCATCGTTGGCAGAAAGATTAAATATTTGAGTTGGATACTGATTAAGATTAAGCTGCAAATACGATATATCAGGGGAACCCGGCATGGGCAGGAAAGTTCCCTTCGGAGCAGCACCATTCACACGAAAACTGGCAGCAGCAGAAGTCTTTATCAGTACATTTACATAGTTTTCACTGATTGCCTCTTTATTTGAAGAATAAACGGTAATGTTCTTAATATTATATTCAATTGGATTTAAGATCACCATATCAGGGTCGCTAACACCTCCTCCGGCGCATGACTGTGTCAGCGAATATTGAGCCACGGCTATAGCTTTGGTTGAAGCAATATATGTGGGAGTATTTGTAGGAGAAATGGTTTGATAATACTCTCCCGCGTTTAATGTTGTCACCGTAACACCATTAAACTGTACAGGGGTATTATTTTCTTTTGCAACCACCCTGATGTAATTCCCGCGGTTTCTAACGCTGGTTCCCGATGGGCTTCTGGAACTGAAAGGCACAAACCCATAAGTTTTACCCCAGCTTTCAATCGGGTAGTTTTGCTGATAGAGTGGGTCGGAAGAAACGTTGCCGATGCAACCGCTGGCCGCTGTAATACTTGAATTAGTAGTTCCTGAAAACATTGCAAATTTCTTGCAGGCCGATGTCTCCGGATCCACTGATACGCTCACACCTGTGAGATCCTGATTGGAAAGATATTCATATACGTCACCCGCTTTGGGTAGAATAATCCCACCGGGAATAATGTCGTTTCCATTTCTTTTGAAAAATATTTTAGTGTCAGGTTCACTGGCAATTACTACAATATGGTTCATACCACCATCCTGGGTATTCCCACTTGTGTAATTCATGCTATAATATTGTTGTCCTAAGGCATCTTTAGGCAGAATTAAGGAGGCTGCCGAACGAGCTCCTGCGAAAATATGTCCGTACACGACAATTTTGGGCTTTCCGGGGTCTACAAGTACCCTGATGGCCCTATTCGAAAGGACCCGGCCCGACTCCACATTGTCAATATAAGCCTCTGTACGCGGGACCCTTATTTCAATAACCGTGTTAGGTTGAGCCAAATTAAACCTTTGAGAAAACGAACCAACAGTGACAATTCCTGTTGAAGCCTCCTTCCCAGTAATAAAAATTGAATAATTAGCTAAGGGGCGGAATCCGTTGATATTTGCTGCAACATGTGAAGGAAAAGCAGCATAGAACTCTGTGCCCTCGTTGGAAGTATTTTGCGCCCGGGCAAATGACAGGACAAAAACTAAAGCGAAGGTGATCGAGATCCCGTAAAATATCCTGTTACACATTCCTCATGGTCTTGTTCCTGAAAAAAATATCGCCAATTCAATTATTGTATAAGATACGATAAGTAGAGGCAACCCGGTTGTTGAATCAAAAAAAATACCGGAACGTTTTTATTTCCCGGTATTTTCAAATTAGTATGTTAAGATCAATTTCTAATTGACCGGATTATGTCAAGTGCTTCTTTGGTTGAAGCTGTAAGTTCAGCATATTTCTTGTTTTCCATCACATCTTTACTAACCAATTTACTTCCCATTCCTACTGCACAAACACCAGCTTTAAGCCAGCTTTCAATGTTGCCTCTATCTAACTCCACACCGCCGGTCGGCATGAACAAAAGATTTGGAAAAAGTTCTTTGATCGCTGACATGAATCCCGGCCCGAGTATATTTCCTGGAAACAGTTTTACCATTTTTGCGCCCAGGGTTTCCGCTTTAATTATTTCGCTTGGAGTCATGCATCCGGGAACCCACAAAATACCATGCCGGTCTGCGACTTCCGCAACGCTTTCAACCAGGCCCGGACAAATTATATAATCGGCACCTGCATCGATAAAGGTCTGAGCCATTGCCCCGTCTTTTATAGTTCCTATACCAAGGTACATTCCCGGCATTTCAGCATCAACCACCGACCTAAGCTTTTTAAAATTATTCAGAGCGGCCTCCCCCCTGTTAGTATATTCTACTGTCCGGATGCCAGCATGGTATAGCGCTTTCAAAATTTCAACGCTTGTTTCTTCCTCTTTAAAAAAATAGAGCGGCAATATCCCTTGCTCAGGTATTAATTTTAAAAGTTCTGCTTTTTTAGTCATGTGATATTTTCGTTTGAGCCACTAATGTAAAGATTTTATGAAAAATTTAATGTAAAATGTCTATCACGAACGGTGCTTAACTTCTGAAAGTAACAATTCTCAAGTTTTTTTGTGAATACCTCGGAAAAACTTTCAAATACGGGTCAATAAAGTATTTTTGTTTAATCCTTTGGGATTAACTAACAACCCAATTTCAACTTAAATACAAAATGACGATGGCTAAAAAAGTCGTAACGCTGGGAGAAATAATGATGCGCTTATCAACTCCTGATTTCAAAAGATTTGTACAATCCGACAGCTTTGACGTAACCTATGGGGGCGGAGAGGCCAATGTCGCCGCAGCTCTGTGTAACTACGGCTTGAATGGCACTTTTGTCAGTAAAGTTCCCAGTAATGCTTTAGGACAGTCTGCTATTAATCACCTCCGTCGTTATGGCGTAGACACTCAGTTTGTGGCCAGAGGCGGTGAAAGATTGGGCATCTATTTTCTTGAAACAGGTGCATCAATGAGAGCATCCCAGGTAATTTACGACCGTGCACATGCATCAATTGCAGATGTTGACGCCTCGGAGTTTGATTTCGATAAGATATTTGAAGGCGCTGACTGGTTTCATACAACAGGAATAACTCCGGCACTGAGTGACAAGGCTGCGGCTTTAACAGAAGCTGCATTAAAAGCAGCTAAGGCCAAGGGCATAACTACCAGTATCGACCTCAACTACCGAAAGAAACTGTGGAGTAAGGAAAAAGCCAGAGAAGTAATGACCCGCCTGTGCCAATATGTTGACGTATGTATCGGTAATGAGGAAGATGCAGACACAACGCTTGGGTTTACGAGCAAAGGAACAGACGTAACGAAGGGTGAGTTAAATCTGGATGGATACAAGGACGTTTTCCAGCAGATGAAAGAGAAATTCGGATTCAAATATATCGCTTCAACCTTGAGAGAAAGCCATAGTGCATCCGACAATGGATGGTCTGCCCTTGTTTACGACGGAGCGGAATTCTATAGTACTAAATCTTACGAAGTTCGTATCGTCGACCGTGTAGGTAGCGGTGATTCCTTTGCGAGCGGATTCATATTTGGTTTGGTCACAGGTATGAAAATGGGGGATGCTGCCGAATTTGGGGTTGCTGCTTCCGCGTTGAAACACACCATTCCGGGAGACCTTAACCACGCTACTTTATCAGATGTTAAAGATCTGGTAGGTGGTGATGGATCAGGAAGGGTACAACGATAGGTTTATATCGGAAATAATGAGACCCATCTATTAATAAATAGGTGGGTTTTTTTAAATATTAATATTAATTCTGAAAATATGATCATAGATTCACTTGATAACGCTGCCAGATACTACAGCGTTCATCCGCTATTCAAAAAAGCGTTCGAATATATTAACAAGCAAAATTTGAAATCATTTGAAGTTAGCAAATTCGATATAAGCGAAGGTCTAAATGGTGCCGTAGTTGAAAAACAAGGCATGTCAGCTGATGAATCCGCGGCGAAATTTGAATGCCATAATAACAATATTGACATTCAGTTGTGCATCACAGGACCAGAAGTATTTGGTTGGCGCCCGCGCAGCAGCTGCTCATCTCCGAAAGGAGAATATAATGCAGAAAAGGATGTATTGTTTTATAATGATGCACCAGCTATGCACTTTACCTTAATTGACAATCAGTTCGCTATATTCTTTCCTGAGGACGTGCATGCACCTATGATAGCTGATGGGGTTGTTAAGAAAATGATAATTAAAGTGAAAGCTTAGGGGACAAAGGAAAAAAAGCAGGGACAATGCCAGGTTAATCCTGAAACCATACTTATTCCCTGCTCATTTTCTTTTGTGCCCCTGTCATCCATAAACATACTTATCAAATTCCATCATAAGAGATCTGGTAACTGGCCCTGGTTTACCATCGTTAAGCATTCTCCCATCTATTCGGGAGACCGGTAAAATGTTTTTTGTTGTGCTGCTGATAAATACTTCCTTGGCATGTCTGAGGTCGTCCATTGTTAATTCACGCTCATCCATTTTAAAATTCCTGGATCCAAGATTTAGGATGTGTTTACGTGTTACGCCTTTAAGAATATTGCTTTTGGATGTTAGGATTTCGTCTTTTTCATTAACAATAAAAAAATTAGCTCTGGGGCATTCACGCAGCATCCCATTATCGTGATAAAGAATATCATCATCGCCTTTCTCTTTCAAAACAGGTTGCAGCCAGATTGCTTTCAAATAATCGAGTGTCTTGGCCGAAGCAAATTGTCGCTGATAATCATAGGTCATTAGGCCAATGGATTTCTCAAAATCTCTGTTAATAACAAAATTCTGCTGGGTGACAATAATATTTGATTCTGATGCGATATTAAATCCGTCGGGTGAATATCCTCCTGTTAATGTTATTCTGACCCCTGATTCAGACATTTTGTTTTTATCGATCAGTGCAAACAGCCGATCGGTTAACTCGGTTCGCTGTTGCTTCACCGGCAGGCGCATTTGCTCAGCAGAGCTATAAAACCGGTCTAAATGATCTTCCAAAAAGATGGGTTTTCCGGCAACAGTTTTTAAAAAATCAAAAATACCATATCCCCTTTGTATCGCCAGATCGGATATTTTAAGTGTTGCTTCTTCCTCTGAAATTATTGCATCATTTACTAGGACGTACATGCTAATTTTTATAATCGTTTATATTTTTTAAGAATTGATATGACTTTATTTAGCGGCAGTGCTTCAACGGTACGGGCTTCCCTGCCTGTCATTTTAGTCGCGGCAAACAGGGAATTAATTATGGCTTCTTCGGTAGCTTCGATTGCAGCCATAAATAACTGGGATGTAAAATCGTTATAAAGATATCCGGCATTGCTGACTGATAATTGCGGCTGGTGAGGAACCCGCGCACTGGCCGCTGTGGAAAATGCGATAACGTAGTCACCACTGCCATTGGATGCTATTCCCCCAGTTTTGGCCATACCCATAAACGCCCTTTTAGCTAGTCGCTCAAGATTTCTAGCATCCAGTGGAGCATCAGTTGCAACCACCATCATACACGATCCATCGACATTATTCAGAAGTTTATCGCTGAATGAAAATTTACCAAGCTCCTCACCCACAGGCACTCCATCGATCTGTAGTACACCTCCAAAATTCGTTTGAACGAGCACACCTACAGTATATCCCCCTAAACTTTGAGGCAATTTTCGTGACGAGGTTCCAATGCCCCCTTTAAAACCGAAACATACCGTTCCAGTACCTGCCCCAACAGACCCCTGATCGACCGGCCCTTCTTTGGCTTTTCCAATAGCATTTAACACATCTGTTCTGTTTACATGGCGGCCGCGTATATCGTTGAGATAGCTATCATTGGTTTCACCCACTAAAGCATTCACAGATTGTACAGCTTCATTTCCAGGCTGCGAAAGTGTATATTCGATCACCGCTTCCATTGCTGCTGCCACACCGAGCGTGTTGGTGAGTATAATTGGTGTTTCGAGGTTTCCAAGTTCCTGTACCTGTGTACTCCCGGCCAGTTTACCGAATCCATTGCCGCTAAAAACCGCCGCTGGCAATTTTAACTGGAAAAGGTTCCCGGGCTGAGGTATTATAGCTGTTACACCCGTTCTCACGGAATCGCCTTTAACAAGAGTCTCGTGGCCGACTCTGACTCCCGGGACGTCTGTTATGGCATTTAGTTTCCCGGGAGCAAGTACACCGATTTTAAGGCCGAGATCCCTTGGAAGCCTAATTTCCTGCGCAAAAGCGCAAAATGGCGCAAGAAAAAGCAGGATGGAAAGAATTCTTTTTTGCATTTATACAATAATAATCATTAATCCGGAATCCTAAGGAAAATCGAAAACAACTATGGTCAGTCTAAGGGGGGTGTTTTAATTTAGGAGATAGAGAACTATATTGCATTCAATATTTACCATGATACTTCCGCAATAACCATCAACCCTAAGCACAAAATCATTAAAAATTGAAAAATAAAGATTTAAACTTCTTCATAGTATTTATCCTCTGCATGACCGCGCTCAATCAAGCGAACGCTCAGAGCAAAAAAAAGATTGCAAGGATCTTCAAAGCATCAGAAATCGTTAATAATCATTACACCGGATTTGCACTATATGATCCCGTTAAGGAGAAAATGATATATGAACTGGATGCAAACAAACCAGCAATTCCCGCATCGAATACAAAGATAATAACCTTGTATACAGCACTTAATATGCTGGGAGATTCCATCCCTGGATTGCGTTATATAACAAAAGGAGATTCGCTGATATTCTGGGGCACCGGAGACCCTTCCATGCTGCATCCTGATCTTAAATCAACAAAAGTTTATGATTTCCTCAAAAATTCGGATAAAAAACTATTTTACTCGCATAGTAACGAGAGCAATAACTTTGTTGGTTCTGCGGTTTACACAATTGCCATGGTTTCTCTTCCAGTGGGGGAAAACACTGCTCAGGCATACGGAGGCCCGGATGGAAAAGTCCGCCTGAAACCGGAATTCTTAAATGCAGATTTAAAACTGGATACATCTTATCACCCGCGGTCATTCTCAGTACGCAGAGATGAAAGAACCAATACGTTCAGCTATCCGGCGATGAGTATGCCTGCCAATTTCAAACAAACCGTATATCTTGTACCGGGCGCCGAGCTAACAAAAAAGACCTTAAGCGATGTACTTGGGAAACCAGTGAACATAATTAACATGGTATTGCCGAACAGCGCCAAAACAATCTACAGTGTTCGTGCTGATTCTCTTTACAAAAGGATGATGCTGCCTAGTGACAATTATCTCGCAGAGCAAATTCTTTATTTATGCTCATCAACACTTCCGGGCCCGCTAAGCGTTGAGGCAGCTATTGAGCACAGTTCTAAAAACTACTTAACAGATCTCCCTGATCTGTTTCAGTGGCGCGACGGTTCCGGCTTATCGAGATTTAATTATTTCAGCCCGAGGACAATTGTGAAGGTGCTTATTAAGCTTAAAGATAAAGTTGGTGATGAACAAAGGCTGCTTAACATGTTTCCTGTAGGTGGCATTAGCGGAACACTTCGAAATGCTTTTAAAACAGATAACGGCGTTCCGTTCGTTTGGGCAAAAACCGGAACATTATCAAACGTTCGCATTCAGGGAGGATACCTGCATACCCGAAAAGGAAAGAAATTCATTTATTCTTTTATGAATAACAACTTCCTTATCCCTTCTGCAGATATCAGTAACGAAATGGTACGAATAATGACGATGATACGCGAAAAGTATTAAATAAGATAATACCTCACAACAAGATACTAAGATGAAAACTAACATAAATACACTGCGCATATTTACTCTACTAGTTTTAGCCTTCCTAACTTTCCCGGCTTACACGAATGCCCAAAAAGTTTCGCCGGTTTCAGGGAGGGTAATAGTTATAGATCCAGGCCACGGGGGATCTGCTGCCACAGACAGCTACCGCCAGGGCCCAACAGGCGAACGTGAGGAATGGATCGATCTTAGGGTTGGTATGCTATTGAAGGGTCTGCTCGAAGATAATGGGGCAAAAGTTCTTCTCACCCGGAGTGAAGATGTGTCATTTCCACTAAGCTCCCGTTCAGGCATGGCAGTTGACAATAAAGCCGACTTTTTTGTATCAATTCATCATAATGCAACGGCTGATCCATCTGTAAACTTTCCCATTATATATTTTCACGGGCTGGCTTCCGAAAACAGGGCAAGTGTAGAGTTCAGCAGGCACCTGGCGAAATATCTAAGAAAATACATGTATAAAGCCAAAACTCATGTAAGTATTGTTTCCGACTTCACGATATTCTCAGGTGCTGGCGCCTCGGTGTTGCGTGGAACGTACGGTATTCCCGGGGTACTGGCAGAAGCTTCATTCTTCACTAACCCTGCCGAAGAAAATCGGCTTAAGGAAAAGGAACATAACCTTGGAGAAGCCTTAGCCTTTGCGAAGGCAATAGAGAAATTCTTTAGCCGACCTATGCTACCTATACATCCGAAAACCATGTCCAAATTTCCTCCGCAGTTTTTAACCTTACAGGAATCAGAACGTATGAGTCCGGTTGCTAGAAGGTGGAACCAGGATTTTATTGATGGGAAAGAATTGATGAAAAATAAGGACACGGTTTCCTGGCAAAAAGCTTACGAGCTATTTTCACAATCAGCGAAATCATTCCCCGATTCACCCGTTGCTGCTAAATGCCATAAATACAGAGCTGTATTGCTTCGCAAGCTTGGAAGAATAGATCAAGCAATACAGGAAGAAACCCGCGTTAGAGAATTTTATCCGAAAAGCTGAATTATTCTAAAATGAAAAGGTCTATCGTATTATTCACCGTTATACTGCATCTGTTTGCTCTGGCAAACGCACAGACAAAATCCAGCAATTCGGCAAAGAAAAAATTCAGAGTGGTTGGCTATTATTCTCTTAGATCAGCGATAAATGCCGATCTAAGTACGGTACCATTTGATAAAATGACTCATGTGAACCTTTCTTTTTTAAATCCGGATACCATGGGAAATTTCACACAGGATCTTTCAGGTCTGGCTCCGTTCATTAAAGCAGCGCATGATCAGGGGGTAAAGGTTTTGCCATCCATTGCTGGCGGAGGCCGTCATGATTATTATCATAAACTTCTGAGGGATGATATGCGTGGAAAGTTCGTAAATGATCTGGTTGAGATTACCGAAAAATACAATTTTGATGGAATAGATGTGGACATAGAGGGCAGCGACATTGATACAAATTACGAGGCTTTTGTAGTTGAACTTAAAAAAGCATTAAAGACCAGGAAGAAATTAACCACATCCGCCATTGCAATATTTTATAAAAACCAATTGACTGATCATGCCCTCAGACAGTACGACTTTGTGACTCTGATGAGCTATGATCATACCGGCCCGTGGACACCGTCGAAACCAGGGCCGCACTCTACCTATGAACATGCGGTTGCCGACCTAAACTACTTTCGAACCGAACGTAAAATCCCTAAAAAGAAGATCGTTCTTGGCGTTGGGTTCTATGGTTATGGTTTCGGGCCGGAACTGACATCCAAACCCTCTAGCATGACTTATGGACAGATCGTAAGAACTTTCCCAGGGGCGGAAAACTCCGACCAGATTACTATGCCAAACGGCCAGATCATGTACTATAATGGAATAGAAACCATGAAAAAGAAGATTCGGTTGGCTAAAGATAAGGCTTCAGGGATAATGATCTGGCAGATTTTGGGCGACGCCCCTGGTGACCAATCGCTTTTGAAGCTGATTAATGATATTGGGTACGCCAAGTAGGCAGTATCAAGTCTTAATAACCGTATGTATTTGATAATACTTTCGCAGGCTCATCCAAAACTACTTTATAACCATTCACGACCGCAATTACCGGCTTTCCTTCTTTTGTGAGAAGAAATTGCGCAGGCTGGCCGATTCCAGCAGCCTGCACCTGATTTTCTTTGCCATTCGTCAGATTCAGCAGTCTGTTTTTTATCGCGCCGGTCGGTGATTTAGCATCCGACCATTTTACAAAAAGAAAGCCTTGTTTAATCAGATCTAATTCGTCCTGCGGGGTAAGCCTCTCCCATTCTGCACGTCTCATTGTTTTGATTTTAGCCGGAGTGAATTTCAGTCCTGTGGCATCGATCTCATCATAACCGAATACCAGCTCCTGGTCGCCCAATTCCGCTATTCGACCATTGTACGTCATACCTGCATTATCAGATGATCTTATTTGCGAACGGTTTATACCCAGGTGGGTTTTAAATTCATACCCTTCTTTGTTTATCGTTACATTCTTTACAAAAACATCATAAAGAGAATTATCGTTTTCGGGGATAAGTTCATAATCCCTGAGATTTTCTTTTTCATACGATGCGGTGGCTATTGATTCGAAAGCCGACAGCAGTGCCAAAAAATTAAGCTGACGAATAAACTGTTTTTCGGGATCGTGATAATAACCACCTGATTCTATAAGAATTGTTGAAATCCCCATACCCTGAAAGGTGTCTCCAAAACAACGAGGATCGAAATCATCATTATATTTCGCAACGTTTCCCGGAGATTTTGTTTGCAATGCTCTATTCATCGAAAGGATTATCTGAGTCGCCCGTTTACGAACAGCATTCATATCTTTTGGATAATTGTAAGCAGGCGCCAGGAATGAAATTGTAGCAGAGTTCTTTGATCGGCCGGAGGAATACAGATAATTCTGGTCATGTAAGTTGAATCCTATCTGCGGCTGGAGCTTTCTTGCCAGCCCCATAAGCGCCTGCCCTTCAGGGGTAACCAGCATACGTGCATCCCGGTTAACATCGATTTCCAAATCATTTCTTCTCTTCCACGCCTGCGCTCCATCAGGATTAAGCATAGGAACAACGTGAAGCTCGAGGTTATCCAGAATTAATTTCCTCAAATTGTCATTATCGTCAGTGGCACTCAGGAAATTGAACATGTCAAAAAGAGCCATTGTAGCCGTGGACTCATCCCCGTGCATTTGCGACCATAACATCACTTTCGTTTTACCCCTTCCGGCGGTTAAATGATTAATACTTCTGTTACGGACAGATTTACCTATTTCATCTTTTGTAATGAATCTGGAATTAACATGCTTTTGGATCAAAGGGATCATTTCCGCGTGTTTCATAAACCTGTTGGTAATGGCAGATTCTTTATATTTATTATATTGTCCCCATACTTTTTCAACTGCAGGGCTGTTCAGAACCGACTGGGATTGGGCAAAATGGGATGAAATAAGCAGCAGATTCAGGATAAGCAGTATTTTCATTGGCGAAATTTAAGGTATTAAGCACCTTTACGGGATAAAATTACAATTGTATCTTTAATTATATCAAATTATTATGAGCATCCCACTAACAGCCATTCTTATCACTTTTACAATGATAATCTCCCCTTCCACCAACTATATAAAAAATCCTGAGCAGTTAAAAGAACAGATCAAAGCAGAATTTACAAAACAGAAAGGAACTTTCGCTCTTGCATTCAAGAACCTTCAAACGGGCGAAGAAATTCTTATAAACGAAAAAATAAACTTCCATGCTGCGAGTACCATGAAAACTCCGGTTCTAATCGAAGCATTTAAACAAGCTGCAACAGGGAAATTTAAAATTACCGATCCCATCGTTGTAAAAAATGAATTTAAAAGCATTGTTGACGGCAGTCTTTATTCATTAATCGCCGGCGATGACAGTGATTCGTTACTGTATACTAAAGTTGGAACTAAGCTCCCTGTGTATGACTTGCTTTACTTAATGATTATCAAAAGCAGCAATCTTGCAACCAATATCATAATCGATCTGGTCGGAGCCCAAAATGTAAATAAAACCATGCGTGAAATGGGCGCAAATGACATACAGGTACGAAGGGGCGTGGAAGATACAAAAGCTTTTCAAAAAGGAATGAACAATACAACAACAGCCTACGATCAAATGTTGATCTTCAACGCGATGGCGAAGGGCAATATCGTTGATAAAAAATCGTCCGATGCGATGGTGAAGATACTACTCGATCAGGCGTTTAATGACAAAATCCCTGCTCAACTTCCGCGGGAGGTAAAGGTTGCCCATAAAACGGGCTGGATTAAAGGAATAAACCATGATGCGGGTATTGTTTACCTGCCTGATGGCCGGAAATATGTGCTGGTGTTATTATCGAAGGACTTAGTTGATGAAAAAGCAGGAGTGGCAGCAATGGCTAATGCCAGTAAAATAATTTACGATTACTTTGTTAAAATTTAAGGTTCAGTTTAGCTGTAACTCCTAATTTAATCTGAATGAAAGTCAATATAAACACCACATTTTATTCCGGAAAATGGACTTTAGTGATAGTAGTCCTTTCTACAATAATGATCATGAGCAACTTCTCCATGATCATGAAAGCGCCCGATGCCTCGGTAACAACTTCAGTAAAACTTATAATACTTGACCCGGGCCACGGCCATGCAACGTTTATGCAGGCGTCTATGAATCCGGCAATCGATCCTGAAGTGCATGTCTACGCCCCCCCGGGCCCGGATGTTCAGCAATACATTAATTCAATAGAAAGGATGAACTCCCGGAAGATAAATCCGACAAAATGGAAGCTGGTGGTTTACACCGCTCCTGACTTCCTCCAAAAGATGCTGACAGAAAAAAAAGGAAATGCCGTCCTTATTTCTGGAAATAATAGTAAAAAGTCACTTTATATAACGAGTGCTTTAGAAGCTGGCTTTCATGTCATCGCCGATAAACCCATGGCAATTAAAGATTTTAAATCCCTGAAAAAATCATTCGAGATTGCCAAGCGAAATAGAGTTGTATTATTTGATCCGATGGACCTGCGGTACGGCATCAGTAATATTCTGCAAAAAGAGCTCTCACAAATGCCGGATTTATTTGGTTCGCTGCAAAAGGGAACGATCGAAAATCCCGCATTGGTTCAGGCAAATCTTCATCATTATCTAAAGGGGCCAGCCGGACAAACCGGCATCCGGCCTGCCTGGTTCTTCGACGTTGAACAACAGGGTCATGGAATCGTTGATGTCAGTACGCACCTTGTAGATCTTAACCAGTGGCTGGGTTTTCCCGACACCAAAATCGATTACAAAAAAGATGTCAAAATAATTTCAGCTCGGGAATGGCCTACAAGAATTAGTCTTTCCGAGTTTGAAATGGTTACCGGGCTAGATAAGTATCCCGGGTATTTAAAAAAGGATCTTCAAGACAGTATGCTTGTGGTGTATTCCAATGGAGAGATAAACTATACCCTTAAAGGAGTTCATTCAAAAGTAACGGTACTATGGAATTATAAAGAACCCGCCGGAAGCAGCGATACCCATTATTCCTTGATGCGTGGTACAAAGGCGAACCTGGAAATCAGACAGGGTGCAGCCGAACATTTTAAATCAACATTGTATATTAAACCAAAGCCGGGCACGGATGTAGCAACATTTAAAGACCCAATAATTGCAGCCCAACGACAACTCCAGGATAAATATCCCGGTACAGAATTTATTAAAAAAGGAAATGAATGGGAAGTGAGACCGGGGAAATTTGACCGTACCAGTTCAGCGGAGGTCGCTGTCCATTATATTACAAATGGCAGGATGCCTGACTGGGAAGCGCCCAATATGATCGCAAAATATTATATAACGATTCAGGGCTTGAGACATGCAGAAAAGGAAACGAAGTAATAGCCAAAAGCCAGGGATAAACAAAGCGGAGGTTCCGCCCTGTCCGGTTTCTGCGGTTTTTGAACTGATTTTTACTTTTGGGCCTTTCGATCTTTTTAGCGCAGGCAGTGCATAATGGGACATTAGATAATAATGGATCGCGTTTTTATGAAGACTTTGGACAAACTTCTCGTAGTCGCCATTCTCCAGGCCCACGCCATCATTCACACCTGCGTTATTTACAAGGCCGTCTATGCACCGTATTTTTCCATTACTTTCATCACCGCAGTTTCGCATTGATGTGGATCGCTAAGTTCTGCTACACCTGAAATGCCCTGGCCCCTGATGATTCAATCTCAGCAGTAACTTTATTATTATCTGCGACATTCCTTCCAATGATCACTGGAATTGCCCCTTCCGCAGCAAGTGTTTTTACGATTCCTTCACCGATACCCTTTACACCACCTGTAACGATGATTATTCTATCTCTGAATTGAAGATCCATTAGTATCTGCCTTTAAAAATATGATCAGAACGACTCTGATTTCCAAGAGGCCTCAGTGGAATCTGCATTCCCCCGGTCTGCTCGAGCCAATTGAAAATTTCCTTTCTAAAGCCTAATGCGCGCTGTTTATGTTCAGGTTTATTGATCAGATTATTCATCTCATATGGATCTGCTTTAAGATCGTACAATTCGTTGGTATCCCAAATACCATAATTATAGATGTACTTATACTGATTAGTCCTGACGGCAAACATAGAGGGGGTTTGCGGAAAATCATATTCCCAATAATACTCATAGAAAGCCCGGTCGCGCCATTCCATTGTTTCATTTTTCAAAAACGGCAGAAATGAGCTGCCCTGAAAATGAACAGGCTTAACAATGCCTGCCATATTAAGAATTGTGGGAGCGATATCCACGTTCTGGATTACCTGATCCACTTTTGTAGATGGTTGTATAAACGAAGGGGCATAAACGAGTAAAGGTACGCGCATTGACTCTTCATAGGCATGGCGTTTATCTATCAGGCCGTGTTCGCCGAAACTAAACCCGTTATCCCCCATATAGAACACGACCGTATTTTTCAAAAGATCATTGTTCTTGAGGTAGCTGATTACTGTGCCAATGCTTTCATCAACTCCCATCAAAGTTTCCAGATATGCAGGATAAAAATCCATAAACGTTCGTGCACCGTGATACATAAAGTCTACCCCATGCCACGAATACCGCTGGTGCCGTACCCATTTAGGGATGTCATTTTGATTAACAGGATATCCCCCCTGTGTTTTAATGCTGCCTTTCTCTTTCCAGAGATTCATGTATTTGGCTGTATCTGTTGCAGTTATAAACATTGATGGGGGAGCCTCGAAAACGAGGTTTTTGTACATCCCCTTGTGTCGTCGGGCTGCCTGGAATCCGTCATGAACACCTTTATGTGAGAGGTAGATAAAAAACGGCTTAGACTTGTTTCGTTTATCCAGAAATTCAATTGCATAGTCTGTCAGAAGATCCGTTACATAGGCGCTGTCCTTAAAAACTTTTGTTTCGCCATTAACAAACAGGGTTGGATTATAGTAAATACCCTGACCACGAAAACTCACCCAGTAGTCAAAACCTTTTTGCTTCTTCTCGCCACCGATCCCCATATGCCATTTTCCTAGAAAGGCTGTTTGATAACCCTTTTGCTTGAGATATTCCGGAAAGAATCTTAGATTTTCCGGGACAGGGGATTGATTGTCAACTACAGTATGGGCATGGGGATAAAGGCCGGTCAATATTGAAGCCCTGGACGGGGAACAAAGCGCCGTGGCTACAAAGGCATTCCGGATATGTGCTCCCTGAGCCGCCATCATATCCATATTGGGGGTCTTCAGGCCTTTGAACTTGTTCATAAATCCCATAGCATCATACCGATGATCATCTGACAGTATAAAAACTACATTGTACTGCGTCTGTGCGAACAATTTTCCGGCAAGCACAAGGCATAAAATAAAAAGCAGGATTTTTCTCATGTTTAATAAATAAGTCAATCTAAAAACCGTTCGAAACTTCGGAACCTCATTGTTCCTTAATTTATATCCAATTTATAAAACTTTATTGCATTTTCTGACCAGATCATCTCCTGCTCATTCGCATTAAGTTGTTCAATGTAGCTGGAGATGACCTCACAAACTTGGTCTTATTCGGCGGCCAGTTTACATACGGGCCAGTCGCTCCCAAACATTACCCTTTCAATACCAAAGGCCTCTATAACGATATCAAGATAAGGGTAGAAGTCTTCTTGAGGGATCTGCCTCAGTTACAAGCCCTGAAAGTTTACAAAACACCTTCCCGTTTACTGAGGGCTCTTTAATATCCCTGGCCCAAAGCTTTAGCTCCCCCTTCTTAATTGGAGGTTTCCCAAGGTGATCCAAAACAAAATACTAGGTCGGATTCAATCCCACAAATTTCGAAGCCTCCTTTACTTGAGATGATCTGGGCAAAAGATCATACTTAAATCCGTATTTAGTTAGGGTGGCCACTCCCCTTAAAAAGTCGGGGCCGCCCATAAAGCCAGGCTCTTCGGCCTGAATATACGCCTGAAGTCTTTTAGTGTAGAATATCTTTTCCATTTTTCAATCCGGTATTCTAAATCATGCGATCGTAAGTCGACCCAGCCTACTACCCCCTTTAACGAAACTATTTTTCTCCGCAAGGCCAAGCAGAAGTTGAGTCTCAGTTGCAGACTGATCCGCCTGAACCGCTACACAGGCCAAGATATTATTTTTGAACAGAATCGGCTTTAAATCATCTGGAAAAAATCGCATCGGATATTTTCCATATCCTTCGTAATCCAACTATCTCTTAATGGTTCAAAGATCCAAAAGTGCTGGCGCGAATCAACTTTCACCATATGCTTCAGCAACTTGTCTTGCTTCGCCAAGTCCGTCGATGCCGAGTTCAATAACATCCCCTGCTTTTAGAAAAACTGGCGGCTTCAGTCCAAGCCCAACGCCTGCAGGCGTCCCCGTGGAAATTACGTCCCCAGGAAGCAATGTCATGAACTGGCTTACATAAGAAATAAGATATGGAATGTTGAAAATCAGATCGTCTGTATTGCTATCCTGAAGAATCTTTCCATTCAGCTTAAGCCAGAGCCTGAGATTATGCGGGTCGTTAATTTCATCGCTGGTAGCCATAAAGGGCCCCATAGGAGCAAATGTATCACAACCTTTACCTTTATCCCAGGTTCCGCCGCGCTCCAGTTGAAATTCGCGTTCGGAAACATCATTGTGCAGAACGTAGCCTGCAACATAATTCATGGCCTCATCTTCGGTAACATAACTTGCCTTTTTTCCGATAACAAAAGCCAATTCTACTTCCCAGTCGGTTTTCAGAGAGTTCTTAGGAATGATGATCGCATCGTTAGGTCCCACGAGCGATGTTGTAGATTTCATAAACAGTATGGGTTCTGTGGGATTCGCCGCACCAGTCTCGGCGGCATGCTTTGCATAGTTTAGCCCGATACAGACGATCTTCGATGGCCTGGCAAAAGGCGCTCCGAGACGCTCGTTCTCTGCTACAATTCTCAGTTTTCCCTTATTTTCTTCTAAATAAGTGCTTAGACGATTTAAACCATCATTTGCGAAAAATTGCTCATCGTAGTCTTCTCCAAAAGAGGAAGTATCATATTTGACTTTGTCTATTATAACCCCTGTTTTCTCTTTGCCGGGATTTCCCCATCTTATTAGTTTCATAGCTTACTGAATTTTTACTCTGATGATCCGGTCGGTCGACTATGAGCCGGATCTTTTTGGATAAATAAATAGGCCTTCAGGCTGCTGTTTAAATTTAACAGATGAACCATCGTCAAGAAGCAGAGCAGAGCCTTTTTCATACTAGTGAGATGAGATTAAGTATTCAATTTTATAAATCCTCCATCCACGGGATAGTCACAGCCCGTTAGGAAAGCTGCCTCATCAGAACATAAGAATAAAGCCATACTTGCAACTTCTTCAGGCTTTGCCATACGGCCAATGGGCTGACTTTTAGATAGCTTTTCAAACATTTCTTCTTCTTTTCCAGGGTAGTTTTTTGCAATAAACCCATCCACAAAAGGCGTATGGACCCGTGCCGGCGAAACGCTATTGCAGCGGATATTATCTCCCAAATAATCCTTAGCCACAGATAAGGTCATAGCATAAATCGCGCCCTTACTCATTGAATAGGCAAATCTGTCAGATAAACCAACTATTGCTGCTATAGAAGCTAAATTCAGGATGGCTCCGCCCCCATTTTCTTTCATGATCGGAATGGCTGCGAACAAACAGTTGTATGCTCCTTTAACGTTCACCTGATATATGCGATCAAAATCATCTGCTGAAGTGGTATCAGCTTTTCCCACATGCGCAATACCCGCATTATTAACCAGAATATCAATTTTTCCGATATCCTTAAAAAGGGCTAAAACTACCTGTTGATCAGAAACATCACAGGCATGTACAGAAGCCTGACCTCCCTGAGCCATTATTTCGTTTGCCACTGCACCTCCAGAGGTAGCATTGAGTTCCAGAATATGAGCATGCGCCCCCTGTTTTGCGAAAAGTAGTGATATCGCTTTACCGATACCACTTCCTCCTCCTGTAACAATTGCTGATTTTCCTTTTAAACTAAACATTTTTTTATAATTAAAATTCTAAAGTGACGCTCCCCGCTTCCACGGAATAAAGTCATCCTGGCCCAGTTTCACGGCCTTGGGCCGTTGTTCCCCGCTTGCCACACTTATCAAATTGTTCAGGATACGCTGTGCAGATTGCACTTTTACACCTGATGCTTTGGATGCCAATGCAACCTGCCTGGCACCTTCAGTCAATGCGTTTAGCTCTTCATCGGGATAGCCTTTCGGGAGAATTATCCGGGCACCAATAATCGGTGCCAATGTTGCCGCGAGACCATTAAAATATTGTGCGAAATTTAATCGTCTTGTGGCCGTTGCGGGATCTCCTAATAAGGAAACATAAGGATTTTCCGCAGTTTCAAGGATTGTCAGTCCACATGCGATAATGAATAAGGCAGCGAGAAAAATTTCGTAAAGCTGCGTGTTTGCAGCTGGAATAAAAAGGAATGATCCAAGTGCGAATAAAAGTAAGCCTGTAATTATCCCCGCCTTATACCCGATTTTTTTCATCAGGTACCCAGACGGCAATGCCATTAATAAATAAGCAATTAACACAGATGAATCAACCAGGGATGACTGGAGATTGGACAGGCTGAACGATTTCTTTAAATGCGGAATTAATTTCGGATCAAGATTGGAAAAAAAACCCCACATGAAAACGAGGGATGTCACCATGATCAACAGGAAAAAATATTTGTTTTTAGTCATTTCTTTATATGTCAGCGTGCAACTGATTTCGAAAACAATATACAATAATAAATAGTCAGTGGCCGGGTCACGGCCTTTTAACCAGCATTTGAAGATAGATCCTGGTAAGGTCTATTTTATTGAACTATTACCGTCCATTGTTAACTGCCAGCTATCAGCTCATTAAGGCCTTCTAAACCTTCCCCCGTAAGCGGCTCTCCCCAATATATGCCCTTCCATTGCTTTCATCACGCGCTTCCGCGATTTAAACGCATCAGCAGCAGGTCTAACGTCAATCTCCTTATCCAGGGCGAAAAGCTCGAACATATAATGATGAAGAGGCCCGATTGCGGCTGCACCTGGTCCGCGGTAAACTGGTCCGGTCACACTAATTTGATAACTGCCATCAGGAAGCTTTTGACCTCTTGGCAGCCCTTCAGGAAAGCCTTTAGAATCGGAAGGGATATTCCATACAAGCCAGTGAACCTGATCATCTGTAGTTTTATTCCGGGAAAAATCCAAATCGTGCATATGTAATACAAAACTACGGGTACCTGCTGGGACATTGGTCCAGTTTAAGGCTGGCGATGTACCTTCTCCGGGTGCCGCTCCTGGTGCTGCCTGGCTAAATTTAACAGGGATGATACCACCGTCTTCAAAGGCTGGGGATGTTAAAGACATTAGCGATGGTGCAACCGGAGTTTGCCCAGGAGATACAGTGACACTTAATAAAAGTATCAATGACGTTAGGATATGTTTCATTATGCTTAGAATCTTTCAACCAAAATAGTCATAACATTATGGCCCTCCCAACATTTCACAGAAAAATTACTAAGTATCGCGCTCTGTCGCAAATAACCCTTTATAATGTCTTATTCTACCCCATTGGCTTGCCCCTAATAACCAATTTTGTTATATTTTTAAGCATTAATCAGGAGGTTATTTTTATCGGACAGCATGGTTTACGAACCCGACTTCGGGGATAGGAAGCAGTGAAAAATTTCTCGACCTTCATTTGGGCCTTAGCATAAAAGAATAATTGCTTTGCTGAACGCATCTGGTTTCTTAGCGGGCCTGCTCGAAGATCATATATGAATGAATTCATAAAGAAAATGCACCAATTTTTTTCCGATAAATCTGATCCATATTTTATAAATTAGGAACTGGAAACATTTTAAAGAATCCGATAATCTAAACCCTTATGAAACACTTATTTTTAATTGTTGCGGTAGCATTTGCAGCCTCTTCATGCAGTAATTCATCTCAGACAAACTCGTCACAATCTGACACAACATCTGGCTCTGATTCAGTTAAACATGAACTCGTGCTAAAGTGGGAATCTGACAGTTCGCTAAAAGTTCCAGAATCTGTGCTTCTGGACAAAGCCAACAACGTACTCTATGTTTCAAATATTGATGGCCAGGATCCATGGAAAGCAGACGGCAAGGGATCAATTGGGAAAGTCGGATTGGATGGAAAAATTATCGCTACAGATTGGGTTAGCGGATTAGAATCCCCGAAAGGGCTTGGTATGTTTAATGGAAAGCTATATGCTGCAGACCTGACAAATTTGGTAATTATTGATATTGCTTCAGGAAAGATAGAGCAGAAAATAGCAATTGCAGGATCAGTCGGATTAAACGACATTGCTATCGACAGTAAAGGCGTGGTTTATGTTTCTGATTCACCGGGCAAACAAGTTTTTCGCGTTGAAAATGGAAAATCAGAAAAATTTCTGGATAATCTCAATGGCCCAAACGGACTGTATATAAATGGAAGCGACATTTTCATACTTGATAACCAGGCCATGCACAAGGTTAACCCTGATAAAACACTAACTAAAATTGCCGATGGGCTCGATGGAAATGCCGATGGACTGGAAAATATTTCTGGAAATGATTATATCGTTTCTTGCTGGGAGGGACTAATATGGTATATTAACGCTGACGGCACGAAAGAGAAATTGCTGGACACCAAGTCTGAACAAAAGAACACTGCTGACATTGGTTTCGATAAAGACTCAAAAACCGTTTACATCCCAACATTCTTTAAGAACACCATCGTTGCTTATGAAGTCAGGTAGCAATTGATACCCAGGGATAATGAGATGGCGGAGCACCGAAAAGGAGATCCGCCATTTTTGTTAGAATATGGCTGAACTTCGGTTTGCGGAGATTGAATCACCAAAAGATGCCAATCATTCTCATATTCCAGAGTAATAGTCGTATTTTCCGGAGACAATAAAATCGGAATCGGTAGCGAGTATTTCATACAATTGCCTTCGACCCATCATCAATACAAGACACATGAATAATGAAAATACCGGAGCAATTCCAGATGATGCCGGGAATATTCCTGAGATGGCAAAACATTCCATTTCGATTAATATCAATGGTGAATATCGTTCACTAAAGGTATACCCCTGGGTTAGTCTTTTGGATGCTTTGCGCGATCATTTAAATCTCACGGGTAGTAAAAAAGGATGCGATCACGGGCAGTGCGGCGCATGCACAGTCTTGGCAGATGGCCGACGTATCAATTCCTGCCTGACATTTGCAGTAATGTATGAAAAGTCTAATATTAAGACAATTGAAGGCTTTTTTGACGGAACACTTCATCCGATTCAGCAAGCCTTTATTAACCATGATGCTTTTCAGTGCGGTTATTGCACTCCGGGCCAGATTTGTTCGGCTGCAGGAATGTTAAGTGAAGGCCACGCTCATACCAAAGAAGAAATAAAAGAGCTGATGAGTGGCAACCTATGCCGTTGTGGCGCTTATACCAATATAATTAATGCAATCTTAGATGTAAGAGAAGGGAAGTATGGTCCCATTTAACTATCTGATTGCAAAAGATGCAGACGAAGCCGTCGCCCTCTCCATCAGGAATATTAAATCCAAACTTATTGCCGGAGGAACCAACCTCATTGACTTGATGAAAGAAAATGTCTCGAAGCCTGATACTGTTATAGATATTAATAAAATTGATTCTTTAAGCGCCATAACAGAACTTTCAGAAGGTGGCTTACGGCTTGGGGCACTTGCAAAAAATGCCGACACTGCATACGATAACCGCGTACAAAAAAGATACCCATTACTTTCCGACGCAATACTTGCCGGAGCATCAGCCCAGCTCCGAAATATGGCATCAAATGGTGGTAATCTTTTGCAGCGGACACGGTGCTATTACTTTTACGACACGGCAACACCATGTAACAAGCGTGATCCCGGGACGGGCTGTTCTGCGCGGGGAGGATATAACCGGATCCACGCCATTCTTGGTGCCAGCGAAAGTTGTATTGCAGTTTTTCCAAGCGACATGTGCGTGGCCTTGTCTGCTCTTGACGCGCGGATAAACATTCAGAGCACTTTTGGCTGCCGGGTTATTGACTTTCGGGATTTCCATCGACTGCCAGGCGACAGCCCGGAACTCGACAACCATTTGCAACATGGTGAACTTATCACTTCCATAGATCTTCCTAATGAAAGCTTTGACTTGAACCACTCCTATCTGAAACTTCGTGATCGTAGTTCTTATGCTTTTGCTCTTGTGTCGGTAGCTACGGCTTTTAAAATTGAAGACGGCTTAATAATGGATGCACGACTAGCACTCGGCGGCGTGGCACACAAGCCCTGGAGGAATACCGAGGCTGAAGATTATATGAAAGGTAAAGCACCAAATGTTCAGACTTTTGCTGAAGCATCGAAAATCAACCTTAGTGACGCGAAAGGATACGAACACAATCGATTTAAAATTGAGCTGGCAAAACGGGCGATCATTCGCAATTGTTTAACAGCAGCTAACAAGAACAGCTGATGAGCATCATAGAACGCAAATATTTCGGCCAGGCACTTAACCGGGTAGATGGGTATGCTAAAGTGACCGGCGAAGCCAAATACGCTGCCGAGTTTAATGTTCCTGAATTGCTTTATGGTTATATCATAAACAGTACCATTACGAGAGGTGAAATCAAAAGCATAGAAACCGAAACAGCCCTTGACATAGAAGGAGTTGTTGAAATTTTCACCTATCAGAACCGCCCTGACACCGCCTGGCTGGATCTTAAATATTCTGATATGGATGCTCCGCCAGGTGTTCCATTTAAACCTCTTCACAACAATAAAATTAGATTCAATGGGCAACCCATCGCGCTGGTAGTAGCAGAATCTTTCGAACTTGCCCGCTACGCAGCTACGCTGGTGAAGTTCGTGTACGAGATTGATTTGCATGAGACTGAACTTCAAACCAACCTTACTTCTGCACGCAAGCCAAAAAAAGGGTTGGCATCCATTTTAAAACCCGGTCCTCCCAAAGCAAAGGGAAATGCTGAAGAAGCGTTCAATAATGCTCTCCTGAAGGCATCAGGTAAATTTGTGCATGGGATGGAACATCATAACCCTATCGAAATGTTTGCATCAACTGTTGTTTATGGGAAAGATGGGAAATTAAAAATATATGATAAAACTCAGGGGGCGATAAATAGCCAATTGTATGTAGCAAACGTATTTGGGAAAGCCTATAAAAATATTCGGGTTATATCACACTTTGTAGGAGGAGCTTTTGGCTCAGGATTGAGGCCTCAATACCAGCTTTTTCTAGCAGTAATGGCTTCCCTTGCCCTTAAACGCTCGGTACGGGTAAGCATGAACCGGCATCAGATGTTCACTTTTGGTCATCGCCCCGCCACGGTACAAAACACCCGCTTTAGCTCCGACAAAGACGGCATGATACAGTCACTATATCATGATGCAGCAGGTGAGACATCCAGGTTCGAAGATTACTCGGAAATTGTCGTGAATTGGTCGAATATGATATACCCTTCAGAGAATGTCGAGTTAGGTTATAAATTGGTGCCGCTGGATGTCGCCAGTCCACTTGATATGCGGGCCCCTGGAGGAGTTACAGGTCTCCATCCCATCGAATGCACTATAGATATGCTTGCTTATGAGGCCAGGATAGACCCTGTAAAGTTCCGGCTAATTAATTATTCATCGTTCGATAACAGCAGCGGCAAACCATGGTCGAGCAAAGAACTGAAAGAATGCTTCCGCCAGGCGGCGAAGAAATTTGGCTGGGAAAAACGAAATGCGGATCCGCGCTCGATGACGAGGGAGGGAAAACTGATCGGATGGGGAATGGCTGCCGGAATATGGGAAGCATTACAGCTTCCGGCACGCGCAGAGGCCCTGTTGAAAACAGATGGCAAACTGATTGTGAGCAGCGCCACTGCTGATATAGGTACAGGAACGTATACAATAATGACCCAGATAGCGGCCGACTGCATGGGCATGGACATCGCTGATGTTGAATTCCGATTGGGAGATTCGGATATGCCCGTTGCACCGATTCAGGGGGGATCACTTACTTCTGCTACCATTGGTATGGCAGTTCAGACTGCCTGTCTCGGATTACAAACAGCACTCATTAAACAAGCGAAAAAAATAAAACCTGAGCAGTTTCGGGGAAAAAATCGCGAAGACCTGGAATTTATGGGGGGAAATCTCAGGATTAGAGGCAGCTCAGACCATGCCTTATCTCTCCCGGAAATCGTTTCCTCCACGGGCAAAAAAGAAATGATATGCCGGAACACTAGTCTGCCGCGAGTATTGAAACAAAGGAAGTATAACAGAAGCGCTCACAGCGCGGTTTTTGTTGAAGTCGAAGTTGACGAAGAATTAGGGCTTGCTAAAGTAAGCCGGATGGTAAGCGCGATTGCAGCAGGAAAAATAATAAATCCAAAAACTGCCCGGAGCCAAATCCTTGGCGGGATGGTCTGGGGAATTAGCAAAGCACTGCATGAAGAAAGTATTATGGATCACCGGTTCGGAAGGATTATCAACTCCAATCTTGGAGAATACCATATCCCGGTCAATGCAGATATTAATGAACTAGAAGTTATTTTTGTAAATGAGGAAGATACCATTGTTAACGACCTTCAAATAAAAGGAATTGGAGAAATCGGTATGGTTGGTGTTCCTCCTGCGATAGCAAATGCAATTTTCCATGCCACGGGCAGGAGGTTCTACGACCTTCCGATAAAACTTGATAAGATTATGGCGGAGCCGAGGATGAAAGGATGAAGTCCCAGGTATGAAGTATGAATGACTTATAAGGATGCTGGCTTTTTCCACTACTGACTACCTCCTCCAGCCATCGGCTCTTGATTAGACTATTGGCGTCCGACTCCAGCTGCGTAAAATGTTAAGTCAATATTAAAATTAAAAGTTTTTTCTATTTTTCGATATTTTGTTTATAGTTTCGTTTCATTATTAATTAAATTAAAATCGAAACTATTAATAAGAATCTGATACAATTTCAACCTAAACTGAAATAAAACGAAATACAAAGCCCTCTATTTATCTTAAAATGATCACATTATGAACAAAACATTTACTGAACGTTTCGGTAAGCAAAGACTAAAATCCGATTTACTGCTCACATGGGAAAGAATATTACCACATGCAGGACTGAAAAGCCATGGGAAAATTTTAGTAAAGATCATGGTGATTTTACTTACCCTAAATTTATTCGCCGGGTCTGAGGTAATAGCCCAGACGAATATCACACTTAGCGGGGAGATTGTAGACAACACTGATAATGAGACCTTAATTGGTGTCAGCATAACGGACGCCCAGCGAAGATCACTTGGAGTAAGTGACCTGAACGGACGCTTTAGGGTGACTGTTCCTGCTGGCACAAGTGTTAATTTTAACATGATCGGCTATACTCCAATTACAAGAGTCTTTAATGCAACCGATAATAACATTACAATCCGGCTGGTCCAGTCATCCAGTGCATTGAACGAAGTTGTAGTAACTGCCTTAGGGATCAAGAGAGAACAGAAAGCACTGGGCTTTGCAACACAAACTTTAAAGGAAAACGCCTTGAATGATGCCCGTTCAAACAACTGGGTTGGCGCTTTATCGGGAAAAGTTGCCGGCTTGAACGTTGTTTCCCCGGGCTCGGGTCCATTGAACTCTACAAAAATTATTCTTCGCGGCGAAACATCAATGAATTCTGATAATAATGGTGCGTTGATAGTCCTTGACGGAGTGCCCGTTAGCGGCGGACTAACCTCTTCCGGTGTTAACAGTGCATATGGAGCAGGATCAGGCAATGACGTTCCGGTAGATTTTGGTAATGGTATTTCGGATATAAATCCGGACGATATTGAAAGTGTAACTGTGCTCAAAGGAGCCAGTGCCGCAGCACTTTATGGAAGCCGTGCAGCAAATGGCGCGCTCATCATAACTACTAAGTCGGGTACAAAAAGAAGCAAAGGAATCGGAATCTCTCTAAATACTAACTATAGTTTTAACGATGTTCTGAGGTGGCCAGATTACCAGCATGAATACGGGCAAGGAACAGGGACAGTAATCCGCCCTGCAAGCCAGCTTTATTATTCATATGGAGCATCTGCCGACGGTTCAAGCACCGGGGGAACGAGTAGTGCCTTTGGGCCAAAATTCAACGGGCAGTCTTACTTTCAATACGATCCTGTGACTGGCACCCAGTCCGCTACAAGAGTGCCGTGGGTACCTTATAAAGACAATGTTACCAGTTTCTGGCGTACGGGATCTACTATTACCAATAGCCTTTCATTTGATGGCGGAAGTGACGTAGCAACAGCCAGGGCTTCAATAACACATTCGAAAAATGAATGGATAATGCCTAATACAGGTTATGAGCGCCTTACGGCCGCTTTAAGCCTTAATTATAAGCTTTCTCCAAAGCTTAGACTGGCTACCAAAGTAAATTTCACGAATAAGAGCAGTGACAATCTCCCTGCAACAGGATATAATAATCAATCTATATCCTATTTCATGATTTTCCAGAATCCGAATGTGGATCTTGACTGGTATCGTCCTATCTGGAAACCCGGACAGTTTCAGATCGATCAGATACACCCGTTCTCAAGTTTTATTGACAATCCGTTCTTAATTGCGCATGAAATGACTAATGCGGTAAACAATTACAAAACGGTAGGTAATATACAAGCGACTTATGATATAACCAGCAAATTCAGCGTTATGCTTCGCTCAGGAATTGACATGACAAATGAAGACCGCGATCAGCGTCGTCCTTACAGCACTGCAAACTTTGGACGGGGATATCTTAGACAGCAGAATATTTTCAATTTCGAGGTAAACACAGACGCTTTAATGTCCTATAAGACTGGGCTTTCCAAAGACTTCGACTTTAGTGTCTCAGCTGGCGCCAACGCGTTGAACCGTCGCTACACAGGCGTGAATGGCTCCGTGATAGGACTTATAATTCCTGGCGTATACAAGTTAAGTAACGGTCAAAGCAATCCGATATTAAGCACTAACTACCTTAACAAAAAAGTTCATAGTGTTTACGGATTTACTTCGCTTTCCTGGAAAGACATGATATTCCTTGATGTTACCGGACGAAATGACTGGTCGAGTACCCTGCCGGTTCAGAACAACTCATTCTTCTACCCTTCTGTGAGCTCGAGTTTTATATTGAACGAAATATTTACTCTTCCTTCAGCATTCACATACGCTAAGCTCAGGGTTTCTGCAGCACAGGTAGGAAACGATACAGACCCGTACAAAACAAGTAAATATTATGGAATCAGTGATTTTCCTGCTTCTGCATCAGTGCCTACCACTTTGCACAATGCAACATTTAAACCCGAGATTACTACCAGTTATGAGGCTGGGTTAGAATACAATCTTTTCAACTCAAGGTTCACAATGGATGTTACTCTTTATTCCAACGTAACAGAAAATCAGATCCTTGATGTTCCCCTTGATCCCACCACAGGTTACTCAAGGGCGGTGTTAAATGCCGGGAAAGTCAGAAATAAAGGAATCGAAGTATTGTTAGGCGGTAAACCAATCAACACTCAGAACTTTAAATGGAATACAACAATAAACTGGTCAACAAATAATAATGAAGTTCTTGAATTGGCAGAAGGACTTTCCGACAAGCAGGATATCGGTTATGGCGGTAATGCGACCATTCAGGCTCGTGTGGGCGGAACAACAGGAGATATTTACGGTTTTGGATTTGTTCGCTCGCCAGACGGACAAGTTGTTTATACCGCCGCAGGTTTACCGGCGCGCCCTTCTCAAATTCAATATATAGGAAAGGCCTATGCAGACTGGAGAGGCGGAATAACCAATGAATTCCAACACAAGGCTTATCGCTTTAGCTTTCAGTTCGACGGACAAAAGGGCGGGAGAATTTATTCCCAGACACATCATAAAATGATGGAACAGGGAAAATTAAAAAAATCCCTTCCTGGCCGTGAAGAAGGCTTCATTGTTGGTGATGGTGTAGTTGCTGGACCTGGCGGAACCTTCACAAAAAATACCAGACAAGTAGCTCCTGCTACGTATTATGGAGATTATTACAGACGTGCGAATGTGGAATCCAACTCCTTTGATGCATCGTTCATTAAACTGCGGGAAGTGCGTATTGAATACGCATTGCCTGTAAAGTTTACGCAAAAGCTAAAACTTAATAATGCTTCTCTTGCTTTATATGGACGTGATCTGGCACTTATTTCAAAGTTCCCGGTCTTCGACCCTGAAGTAGCTGCTTTGAATGGTTCCACAATCCTGCCTGGTATTGAGATTGGACAAATGCCTTCAATGCGTACGTTTGGAATGAACTTAACCGTTAAGTTTTAATAAAGTTAAACCGCAGTATCACTGCTAAACAAAGGAAAATGAAGCGTTTTACAAGAATATATACAGTATTGGTACTTTCAACACTGATGATCGGTTGTACCAAAGATTTTCAAGAGGTCAATACAGACCCAAACAAAATCGAGAAAATAAGCCCGGGAACCCTCCTCAATCCCATCATTTACGAAGTAACTTCATTCAATACAGAGCGTGCTGATGCATTTACATTTGACATCATGCAAGTACAAATTCCGTATCCCAGTGTTGCCGGAGGAATTCATCGTTATGACGTTACTGAAGCGGCAGGAAACTCAACCTGGAATACGTACTATCGCTGGCTTAATAATATAAAGGAAATGCGTGCGGCAGCAGTTGCCGCTCAGGATCCTAATTATGAGGCAATTGCTTTAACACTCAATGCCTGGGTTTATTCTAATTTAACAGATGCGTTCGGAGATGTCCCTATGTCGGAAGCGGTAAAAGGAGATGAGGGTGTATATACTCCTGTTTTCGACACGCAGCAACAGATTTACACTACTCTTTTGGCCGACCTGGAACGAGCAAATACTCTTTATGTTACCACCAGACCCATGATTTATGGAACTGATATTCTTTATGGAAATAACGTAAGCTTGTGGAGAAAATTCACAAACTCATTGCGCATGCGCCTTTTATTACGCGTTTCTAAAAGGACAGAAATGGATTCGTTTACAAAATTAGCTGCCATAATAAATAATCCGGCAACCAACCCAATTTTCACCAGCAACGCGGACGCCGCTGTTTTGAAAATCACTGGAGAAGTTCCAAATGTTTCCCCCTGGGGGCGGGCTATTGATTTTACAACTTTCCGGGCATCTGCGGCCTTTCACATCGACAACCTTAATGATTTCAATGATCCGAGGTTGGCTAAATGGAATACCCTCGCAAGAAATGCAGGAGGGACCGCAACAATCGGTTACAAAGGAATCCCGAGCGCTTATTCCGGACCTGAATCACAATTTGCTTACCTTCCATCCAATGCAAACATAGCACTTGTGACTGCTACAGCCACAACTCCCATGCAGGGGGTAATTATGACCTATGCAGAAGTAGAACTAATTAAGGCAGAGCTTGCTCAAAAGGGGAAAATTACCGGCAGTGCACAAACTTACTATCAGAACGGCGTCAAAGCTTCGATCGAACAATGGGGTGCAGTCATGCCCGCAAACTATTTCACGAATCCTAAGGCAGCATACGACGGCACTTTAGAGAGAATTATGCTTCAGAAGTATTATGCCCTCTATTTCAATGATTACCAGCAATGGTTTGAGTATCGCCGTACAGGCCTTCCGGTTCTTCCAAAGGGTGCCGGGCTTATGAACAACGGCATTATGCCGGTAAGATTTAAATATCCTGTCACTGTTGTTACTAATAATAATGCAAATTATAAAAAAGCAGTAGCAAGCATGGGTGGCGATGATATAAACACCAAGGTTTGGTGGGAAAAATAATTCCGATTTATTAATTCAGGCAAAGGATACTCAAATGGGTATCCTTTGCTGTGTTAAGCAACCAGTAATTAAATCAAAAAAGATGAAGAATCTATTTGCAGTAAGCGGGGTCATTTTAATTTTCACTTTAGCATGCATGACCAGAAATCAAAATAACTCTCGTGTAGAATTCCCTGCATTCTCCACAGAAGCACATCGCGGAGGGCGCGGCCTCATGCCTGAAAACACAATTCCGGCGATGATACATGCCCTTGATCTGGGTGTTACCACCCTGGAAATGGACACCCATATCAGTGCCGATGGAAAAGTAATTTTAGCCCACGATAATTTTATTAACCCGCTTTTTACATTAGGACCGGATGGAAATGAAATCGCTCAAAAGGATAATCAAAAATATGCCTTGTTTGCCATGACCTATTCAGAGATCAAAAAATTCGATGTCGGCTCGAAAGGCAATACAAATTTCCCCCAGCAGAAAAAAATCAAAACACACATGCCTTTGCTCTCTGACGTAATTGACACCGTTCAAAATTATATCAGGGCGAGCGGCAAAAGACAGGTATTTTATAACATAGAAACTAAAAGTAAACCTGCGGGCGACAACAAACTGCATCCGGAGCCTGAAAAGTTCGTGGATCTTCTTGTGGGAGTTCTTGAAAATAAAGGTATTCTGCCATTTGTGGTCATTCAGTCGTTCGATGTGAGAACCCTTCAGTTAGTAAACCGAAAATATCCCAATATTAAAACATCTTACCTGATTGACAATAACAAAACACTCGAAGAGAATATGGCGATTTTAGGTTATAAACCGTTCATTCTAAGCCCTGCTTCAAAGTTGGTGACCCAGGACCTGGTTGATAAATCCCATCAGCAAAATTTGAAAGTAATTCCATGGACCGTGAACAGCGCCGAAGAAATCGCCAGACTTAAACGACTCGGTGTCGATGGCATTATCACTGATTATCCTAACCTATTTAACCAGAAAGATGCTAAATATTTTTAAAGGCCCCGTGATGCTTATCGGCGTAAAGGCCCTGGATCTTGTACCTAAAAAAGCTGCGGGTACTGCTGCAGGCCTAACAGGATTATTTGGATACCTTGGAGGGGCACTCTTTGCAAACATTGCCATGGGCTTTGTGGTGGACGAATGGAGTTGGGATGGTGGCTTTATTGTAATAATTATCGCTTGTGTACTGTCGATTATCTTTACGGCCTTTACCTGGAACAGGGTAAAATTAATTTAAACCTTATACGTTCTGCAAAATGAAAAAATTGATAAGTTTCAGTCTGATTTTGCTGGTTGCATTCGGAAGCGTCGCTGTTGCGCAAACGGCGGCATGGGACAGCACTTTCAGGCCACCAGCCTATAACATTAAGGTGGATCAGTTCCGCTCATATAAAAGCTCTAAAAAAGATTTCATCTTTCTTGGCAACAGCATTACTGCAAATACCGACTGGAGCGACCTTTTGTCTAATTACAGGGCAAAAAATCGCGGCATTTCTGCCGATATAACTTTCGGGGTGCTTGAAAGACTTGGTGATGTTACAAAAAACAAACCTTCCAAGATATTCCTCCTTATCGGGATAAATGATATATCACGGAATATCCCGGATGAACTGATCATTCGAAACTTTCACAGGATTGTCAGCCGAATACGTTCAGAATCGCCACGAACTAAGATCTACGTCCACACTTTAATGCCAGTTAACCACACGTTTAAAAAATTCCCTAATCATTACGGCAAGGACGAGCACATTCTTTTCATAAATAATGAAATCAGAAAACTTGCTGACAATAAAAAAATATTTGTAATCGACCTTTACCCCGCTTTCCTTGATAAAGACAATAGGTTAATTGCCGAATTCACCCATGACGGTCTCCATTTAAAAGCGGCAGGATACCAGAATTGGGCGAAGATATTGAAGGACGGGAACTATCTTGGGAAGTAACAAAAGAGAGAATTTACGAATCAGAGAAAGGATGGATATCCTTGACAATCCACTAATTTTACTTATTCCAACTTTGCTGATTTCTTAATTTCTAATTTAAAGCAATAAACAGTAAGGCTGCCAGGCTCGCCCCTATTAACGGTCCTGCGATAGGTATCCAGGCATATGACCATTCGCTGGAGCCTTTGCCCGCAACCGGAAGTACACTATGCATAATCCTGGGACCCAAATCCCTTACCGGATTAATTGCGTAGCCGGTCGTTCCTCCCAATGACAAACCGATTGCCCACACCAGAAACATCACGGGAATTGCTCCTATAGAACCCAGTCCAACGGGAGTTTTTGTATCAACTATCTCAGCGCTGGTTATGTGGAAGATCACAAATAGCAGGACAAATGACCCGATAATTTCACTGAAGATGTTTGCAACATTGTTTTTAATAGCTGGCCCTGTACTGAATGCGGCAAGTTTGAGCCCTTTATCTTCGGTCGCCTTAAAATGATCTATATATTTTACCCAAACAACCATAGAGCCTGTCATTGCGCCGAGCAGTTGTGCTAGAAAATAGCTGGGTACCATTGCCCAGTCAAACTTGCCGGCTATAGCAAAGCCGATGGTTACAGCCGGATTAAGATGTGCCCCGCTATATGGTCCGGCTACTACCACACCTACAAAAACAGCAAGTGCCCAGGCAGTTGTTATTGCGATCAACCCTCCTCCATTTCCTTTGGTTTTACTTAAAACTACATTGGCAACTACTCCATTGCCAAGCAAGATCAATAATGCGGTTCCTAAGAACTCAGCTACAAATGGGGTCATTTTTTTCTAATTTTAAAGATTAAATCTACAAACTTACATTAGCTTTTGCAGCTTTTATCGCCCGGTTCCAGCCACCAATCAATTCATCATAGTTCTCAAGTTCATTCGGCTCAAAATTCCTGTCAACCTGCCATTGTTCTGAAATCTCATCGATATTACTCCAGAACCCGGTGGCTAAACCTGCAAGATATGCCGAACCAAGAGCGGTTACTTCGGTAACTTTAGGTCTAATGACCCTGCTTTTCAGAATATCAGCCTGGAATTGCATCAAAAGGTTATTTGCTGTTGCACCTCCATCAACGCGGAGTTCGCTTATCGGCGTACCTGCATCAGCTTCCATTGATTTCAGTACATCCATGGTTTGATAAGCAATGCTTTCGAGTGCTGCTCTGGCAAAATGGGCAGAGTTTGTTCCGCGGGTAATACCCGTAATCGTCCCGCGTGCGTGTTGATCCCAATGCGGAGCTCCCAATCCGGCGAACGCTGGAACCATATAAACGCCGCCGGTATCGTCCACTTTGGCCGCTAACTCCTCCACTTCGCCAGACGTTTTAATGATCCCGAGTTCATCTCTAAGCCATTGAACTACAGCACCCCCGATAAAAATACTCCCTTCAAGTGCGTAGGTAACTTTGCCGTCTATTTTCCAGGCAATAGTTGTCAGGAGGTTATTTGCTGATATTTTTGGGTTCGAACCAATATTCATAAGCATAAAACACCCGGTTCCGTAAGTATTCTTTACCATCCCAACTTTGGTACACATTTGACCGAATAAAGCCGCTTGCTGATCGCCAGCTATTCCTGCTATAGGAATTTTTGCGGCCAGAATATTTCCTGCCGTTTCACAATACACTTCGCTTGAAGACTTAACTTCCGGAAGCATAGAGTTTGGAATTCCAAAAAGATCAAGTAGTTCCTGGTCCCATTTTAAGGTATTAATATCATATATCATGGTGCGCGACGCATTAGTTACATCAGTAACATGGGTCGTGCCACCAGATAATTTCCAGATAAGCCAGCTATCTATTGTACCTAAAAGCAATTTTCCCTCATTCGCTTTTTGTCGGGCTCCATCAACATTTTCTAATATCCACCTCACCTTTGTTGCAGAAAAATAGGAGTCGATGATCAAACCGGTTTTATTGCGGATGATATCGCCATGGCTCTTGCGGATAGAATCGCAGTAATCAGATGTACGGCGATCCTGCCAGACAATAGCGTTGTGAACAGGGAGGCCCGTCTCCTTATCCCAAACAACGGTTGTCTCCCGTTGATTTGTGATGCCAATTGCGTGAATATCTTTAGCACCTAACCCGGCTTTTACAATGGCTTCTGCTGATACCGATAACTGGCTGGACCAAATTTCCTGCGGATTATGTTCTACCCATCCCGGTTGAGGATATATCTGCTCAAATTCTTTTTGAGCTACGGCTTTGATATTACCTTTCCGGTCAAAAACTATTGCTCTTGAACTAGTTGTGCCCTGGTCGAGTGCTAAAATATAATCTGCCATAAAGTTTATTTAGATATTATAATTTCTTCAGGTTCCATCGCTGGATCCAATATATACTGATTCGCCATCGATCTAAACTCATTCACCTGTTCGTCGACCCAAGCTAAGGATTTATTGCATTCAACCGCCATTAATTTAGCAACTTCCTCGCTCATCTCAATTGCTGCTCTCACATCTATAAATAATATCCGGAGCCGGCGAGCTAACACATCTTCTATGGTATAGGCCATCTCGTTGCGTGCTGCCCACACTACTTCGGCCTTTATATTCGGGAAATCAGGATGTAATTTAGAACCCCATTCCGGGTTCTCTTTGACTAATTGTTCGATAAACTCCCTGTCAGAACCATATATTTTCATGTGGCTAGCTGAGTCACTTACCTCCGAGGAGTGTATTTTTAAATCAGTAGTGACGCATTTTCGGCTTTCAAGTTTCGCTGTCCGTATTACCTGATTTACCGTTTCTTCAGACATTTTTCTGTAAGTTGTCCATTTCCCTCCCGTAATTGTTATCAGGCCCGAATCGGAAACAATTAGCTTATGGTCACGGGAAATTTCCTTCGTGCTGTTCGAATCATTTTTCCCCGGCGCTGCTAATGGTCGCAAGCCTGCAAATACACTCAAAACATCCTTCCGCTTAACTTCTCTTTTAAAATATTGCGATGCAGTACTGAGTATAAAATCAATCTCTTCTTCCAGCGCCCTGGGCTCAAGGCTTTGAGTCTCAATAGGCGTATCAGTTGTGCCCACAAGAAGCCGCGAATGCCATGGCACGGCAAATAACACCCTTTTATCGGAAGTTTCGGGTATCATGAGCGCCGATTCGCTATTCAGGAATGAATTATCGAGAACTACGTGAACACCCTGGCTGGGCCGTACAAGCTTTTCAGCATTAGGAACATTCATTTGAAGAATCTCATCAACAAACACTCCAGTAGCGTTCACTACTGCTTTAGAATAAATTTTATGATGTCTTCCGGTAATTGTATCATGAGCTTCAACACCTGATATCCGGCTATCTTTATCTTTCAGCAGGCCAGTTACTTTAACATAATTGAACACTTTGCCGCCCTGTTCTATACAGGTTTGAGCAATGTTCACTGCAAGCCTGGCATCATCAAACTTACCATCAAAATAACTGATACCACCGAGGAGGCCTTTGTCATTAAGGCCAGGAATCTTCGCGCTGACTTCTTTACGTGATAAAAAGCGTGATTTACCAAAACTATACTTCCCCGACAGCCAGTCGTACATCTTAAGCCCAGCAAGATATTTAGCTACAGATATCCAACTGAAACATGGAATTATAAACTCTTCTTTAGAAACCACGTGCGCTGCATTGACTTGTAAACGTCCGCGTTCTTTCAAGGCCTGATATACGAGCGAAATATCGCCCTGGGCAAGATACCTGACTCCTCCATGGACGAGCTTTGTACTTCTGCTGGAAGTCCCCTTTGCAAAATCTGACTGCTCGAGCAAAAGCGTCTTAAATCCCCTCGAAGCAGCATCCAGGGCAGTGCCTAAGCCCGTAGCACCCCCTCCTATAACAACCAGGTCCCACTCATCTTCTGAAATTAAAATATCCCGCTCCTGTTTATAGTAATGCATAAAAATAATAAATCGAAATAATACGCAATTATAATAAACATTTCGAAACCTTTTAGCTATTCGTTAAAAAAAAATGGACTTAAGAAAACGGTGGCTTTACCGAGTGAAATTTAATTAATTTTCTTTATTTTGCGTTATCCCAAAAAACCTCGTTAGATGAGCAGTTTAGCCGAAAGACACCAATATATAATCCAGAAGCTGCAAAAGGAGCAATACATAAATGTGTTAGATCTGTGTACCGAATTGAAAGTTTCGTCTGTAACGATTCGAAAGGATTTAAAACTTTTAGAAGATAAAAATTTGCTCTTCAAAATTCATGGAGGAGCAACTTTAAGCAACCCTTATACTGTAGACCGTTCTGTAAACGAAAAAGAAAAACTTCAATCAAACGAAAAATCAAGTATCGGGCAGGTTGCAGCCGATCTTGTTATGGAAAATGATGCGATCATTATCGCATCGGGTACATCGGTACTTGCCTTTGCAAGGTGTCTGCCAGTTAATCTCAATTTAACCGTGATAACTTCAGCATTAAATGTTTCTATGGAATTGTCGAGACATCCCAATACCGAAGTAATTCAGCTTGGTGGAATGATGAGAAAGAGCTCAACTTCGGTAATGGGTCCGTATTCTGAAAATATACTTAAAGACTTTTTCTGTAACAAGCTTTTCCTGGGTGTGGACGGGATTGATCTTGAATTCGGCCTGACGACAACAAATATGATGGAAGCTCATCTGAACCGACAGATGATCAGTGTATCGCAAAAAACAATTGTACTTACTGATTCTACCAAATTCGGAAAACGCGGGTTCGGAAAAATCTGTAACATAGACGAGATCGACCATATTATAACCGATAAGGGCATTTCGGAGCATACCGTAAATCAGCTCGAAAGCATGGGCGTAAAAGTTACTATTGTCTAAGCCAAAGGTAAATCTCAGCATTAACATCTGCATACAAAATGAACATCGGAATTATCGGCCTTGGAGACATGGGCTGCATTTACGCTAAAGCGTTTACCAAGGCAGGCTATCGAGTATACGGATGTGATCTTCCTCATCGTACAGAAATTCTTAAAACGGAACTGGCGTCCTTCGGCATTGAAGTCCTGGAGAATGGCAGAGAAGTATCACGAATTTCAGATGTAATTTTTTATTCCGTAGAGGCAGAGCGAATTGCGGAAGTAGTACAAATGTATGGCTCCTATACAAAATATGGTGCAATTGTTGCAGGACAAACTTCTGTTAAACATCCTGAAATAGAGGCGTTTGAAAAGTTTTTACCTAAGGACGTTCATATAATTACCTGCCATTCCCTGCATGGTCCCGGCTTTGATCCAAAAGGTCAGAAGCTGATAGTAATTCCCCACCGCACCAATAAAGAGGCTTACCAGCGAATGACAGATTTATTGTCTGAGTTAGGTTCCGTTATAAATGAGATCGCTGATTTTCATGAGCATGATAAAATTGTAGCAGATACCCAGGCAGTAACACATATGGGATTTGAAAGTATGGGCACGGCATGGAAGGAAGCTGGCTTTTTTCCCTGGGAGAACGCCTCATACCTCGGTGGAATAGACAACGTAAAAATCCTCATTACGCTGCGTATTTTTAGTTATAAAGCTCATATCTATGGAGGATTAGCCATACTTAATCCGTATGCACGACATCAAATAAAGCGCTACGCCGAATCTGAATCCGAGCTCTTTAAGCTGATGATCAAAGAAGAGGAAGACATATTAAGGAAACGTTTATACCGGGCCAGGGATTTTATTTTTGGTAAAGATCACAAGCCTTTAATGCTGGATGAAAAGGTTATGCAGGAATTTTCACTTTCTGCCGGTTCAGAAAGCCGTAAACCAAACTCACACTTAAGCCTATTGAGCATGGTAGATGCCTGGCACCACCTTAAAGTCAACCCCTATGATAACCTTATCTGTCAAACGCCCCCGTTTCGCTTAAGACTGGGTATTGCGGAGTATCTTTTTAAGAATGAAGAACTGCTCGAAGAGTCTATTAATGCAGCCTTGTTCGATAAGTCAATCCGGGGAGATGATCTCGAATTTCATTCCGCCGTTCGGGAATGGTCCTCTATCATTGTGTATGGCGATATGGAAGGTTATAAACAACATTTTGATCAGGTGAAGTCCTTTTTCTCGGAGAGGCTAGATCAGGGCAGAAAACAAAGTGCTGAACTGATCAGAAAATTGCAGATGGAGTAGTTTGCGGAAAATACGAGGTGGTCGTATGCAAATGTTTTCTTACTTTTATTTTTTCACTTAATAGTTTGATGACGAAGTTACGTGCATTTATCAAAGTCGTCCTCTTTGCAACTTTTCTTTCTTTTCTTAACCTCAATGTTTGCCAGGCTCAGAATGCATCAAACAAGGGTACGGATTTTTGGCTCGCCTATGGTAATCATGTGGCTGGATATGGTGCAACCCTGGGACAGGATATGGTTGTTTACATCACTTCAGATGTAAATACTTCTGGTATACTAAATGTAGGTGGTGTTGATATACCGTTTTCAGTCACGGCAAACAACATTACAAATGTTCAGATTCCACAGACTGCCTATCTTGGAAACGTCGAAGGAAAAGTTACCAATAAGGGTATTCACATTACGTCGTTAAAGCCGGTAGTTGTATATTCTCATATCTATGATTCAGCGGTGTCTGGTGCTACACTCGTTTTGCCAACTAATACACTTGGGAAGGAATACTATTCAATTAACTATCAGCAGATATCGAATAGTGATAATTCCTTTTCATTTTTCTTTGTCGTTGCAGTTGAGGATAATACTCAGATAATAATAACCCCCTCCGTCAATACTCTTGGAGGATTACAGGCCGGAGTCCCTTCAGCACCTATAACTTTAAATAAAGGAGAGGTTTACCAGGTCTTTGGAACTAAAACTTCCACTACAAATCCTTTTCGGGGGACAGATTTAACCGGCTCTACAATTAAGTCCGTATCTACCGGTAACAGCACCTGTAAAAAGATCGCGGTTTTTTCCGGAAGCGGTAAGATTTCAATAGGATGCCTACAACCGAACGGTACTGCTGGATCTGCAGACAATCTTTTTCAACAAGTTTACCCGACATCCACCTGGGGAAACTCCTTTATTACAGTTCCTTCGAAAAATAGAAATTACGATATCTACCGTGTTTTTAAAAGTGACCCGACGGCGACAGTTAAGTTAAACGGTACGGTCATTCCTTCGTCGTCGTTTACAAATAATCTTTACTATGATTTTCCGTCGCAGGGAGTAAATTACGTCGAATCTGATAAGGCTATTCAGGTAATCCAATATGCTGTTACACAGGGGAAGTCAATAAATTGCGTTAATGTGCCCGGAGATGTCGGCGATCCTGAAATGATTTTTTTAAATCCTCTGGAACAAACACTAACCAGAATTACGATGTATTCCACGCCGTTAAACTTAATTCTGCGGCACTACATTAATATCGTGATTCCAACGAACGGAGTTTCGTCTTTTAAGCTGGATGGAGTCGCGCCCCCTAATGCCTTTAGCCCTGTGGCAGGTTTGCCTAATTACTCATACGCACAATTGGATGTAGGGGCCGGAACACATAATCTTCAGGCAGATATTGGTTTCAATGCAATAGCTTACGGATTTGGCAACGCCGAATCCTATGGGTACGCGGCGGGCGCGAGTTTAGTTTCTGTTGGACTTCAGGCCCGTTCTACTGAATCAAAGCAGCTCAAAACGGCCGGATGTCTAAATGAATCCTATAATTTCGAATTGACTCTTCCCTACCAGCCCACGAAATTGACTCTCGATCTGGACAACGGTAATCCGGCGACTGAAATACCAATCAAACTTATCAGAAGCGAGGTAATAAATGGTATTACCAATTATATTTATGAAATTATTAATGGCGTTAGCTTCGGGGCAACAAAACGCTATTTTACAAAGGTTATCGTTGAAAAATCCACCACAGATGGCTGTGGTTCTGCCGACGAAATTGGCCTCGAATTCGATGTTCAAAATGTACCTCAGTCATCCTTCACTGCCGATAAGACAGCATCCTGTATTGCTTCGCCAATAACGTTTACAGATTCAAGTGTTCCCAATTCAACAACAATCTCAAAATGGCACTGGGATTTCGGAGATGGCAGTAAGGTCACGCAAACTGCTGCTGGTCCAATTCAACACAGCTACGCATCTGCCGGCGATTACGCGGTGACTTTGATCGTTGAATCTGATGGTGGTTGCTTTTCCTCACCTGGAGCTCCCCTATCCATTCACATAAATAAAACCCCCGTTGCTTCATTCACTGTTGCAGCATTACGGTGCGAAGATCAACCCACTCAATTTACCGATAAATCCGTTGCCAATGAAGGTGCAATTGTTAAGTGGACCTGGGATTTTGGGGATGGAAATAACTCTTCTGCTCAAAATCCGGCACATTCGTACGCAGCACCTGGAAAATATTCTGTAAAGCTTATTGTTGAAACAGATAAAGGTTGCGCAAGTAATGTGTATTCTGCGGATGTTACCGTAAATGAACTGCCAAGTGTGGATTTTGAAGTTCCTGACTTTTGCCTGGCTGACGGATCAGCGCAATTCACTAATAAAACCACTATCTCAGACGGTACTGCCTCGCAGTTAACATACCTCTGGGATTTTGGAGATCAACTTGCAAATGCCCAGCGTCCCAACACGTCGACAGCACAGCATGCATCACACCGCTATACTAAAGCAGGCCGATATACCGTGAAACTTACTGTGAAGTCATCAAACGGTTGCGAGGAAACCTTAAGCAAAATATTTGTAGTAAACGGCGGTGTACCAAAAGCTGAATTTACTGTTAAAAACCCTACAGGTCTCTGTAGTAACGGACTTGTCGAGTTTGAAGATAAAGTGGTGGTCGAGTTGGACGAAGAAGTTACAAAAATTGAATGGATATACGACCTGGAAAATAATCCTACCGTAAAGGTGGTTGATGATGAACCAGCACTTCGGAGTGCTCCGACGCGGGTTTATACTCACAAATATCCTGCGTTCACCTCACCTTCATCTAAAACCTACCAGGTTAGGATGCTGGCCTATACCGGTGTTACGTGCGTAAACATAATAACTAAGAGCGTGACTGTGCTCGCGGTTCCGCTGGCGGATTTTGAATTGCCGCCATCATGCTTAGTGAATGGTATTGCAAGCTTTAAAGACAAATCAATAATTGCCGGAACAAACGGCCCGTTTACCTATTCATGGGATTTCGGTGATCAATTTGCATCGACCCAGTATCCAAATACATCTATAGTAAAAGATCCTCAACATAGATATTCCCAGGCCGGAGATTATAAAGTAACGTTGACTGTAACATCAGACACAGGGTGCAGCACAACGATCGTTAAAAATTTAACTGTAGCGGGGAGTGTTCCAAATACCGCATTTACCATCCTTAGCGCAGATAAGCTTTGCAGTGACGCCACCGTAACCTTTGAAGACCAAAGTACGATTGAATTCGGGGAAATCACCAAAATTGAATGGTATTATGATTACGGCAATAACCCCAACGTGAAATTTATTGATGACAATCCCGCAAAAAGAAGCGAGGCTCGGCGACAATATTCCACTACCTATCCGGTCTTTTTTAGTCCGGCTTCTAAAACAGTGACGGTAAGAATGCTTGCCTTTTCCGGCAGTACTTGTGTAGATGAGGAACTTATGTCGTTTACACTTCATGCAGTACCAAGAGTTCAGTTTGACCTTATTGCTGACATATGTTCCGATTCCGGTCCCATTCAGCTTACACAGGCAAAGGAAATGCACGGTGTATTAAGTGGGAAAGGTACATACACTGGCAAAGGCGTAAATCCCAGCGGAATCTTCGATCAGGCGATTGCAGGAGTTGGGACCCACACCTTGACTTATACCTTTGTAGCCGATAACGGCTGCATAGATTCTAAAACACAGACAGTCACAGTGAACCCCGTGCCAACAGCCAACCTCGGGCCTGACCTCTTTGTATTGGATGGTCGCACCATTAAATTACCGGCTACGGTCACTGGAAATATAGTATCTTATAAATGGTTTCCTTCCACATACCTGGATAAAGACGATATATTATTTCCCCAAGCCACTCCTACAGATGATATAACTTATACCCTGACTGTCACGACCGACAAAGGTTGTATAGCCAGCAGCAAGGTTTTTATCAAGGTTTTGAAGATGCCTCAGGCACCTAATACCTTTACTCCCAACGGAGACGGGGTAAATGATACCTGGAATGTTAAATATTTGGAAGATTATCCTGGCGCTACAGTTGATATTTTTAACAGGTATGGAGTAAAGCTTTACCAGATCGTAAATTATGTCACTCCCTGGGACGGGACAAATAACGGATCAGAACTGCCCGTCGGAACCTATTATTACGTTATACATCCCAAGAATGAACGCAAACCGTTATATGGGTCGGTTACTATACTAAGATGATTAAAAGACCAAAACTCTGTTTCATCTTAATTAATCGGGTTTAATATTCTGGTCCATCGTACCTTACTTAAAAGGGATTCTTCATCATCAATACTCAGCCAGGTTATCATTGCCTTTCCAACGATATGATCTTCAGGAACGAATCCCCAGTAGCGTGAATCTTCTGAATTATGTCGATTATCGCCCATCATCCAAAAATAATCCATTTTAAAAGTATACGAATCGGATTTTTTGCCATTTATGAAAATACTCCCTTCAGAAACGTCAACTTTATTATTTTCATAAGATTCGATTGCCGTTCTGTATAAAGCGATCGTAGAAGCATTAAGTTTAACTGTCCAGCCTCTTTTGGGGATTCTTAAAGGACCAAAATTATCCTGATTCCATTTAAACAAACTGCTATGAGGAAAAACCGCATCATCATGTACTCCTTTGGGCGTAATTATTTCGGTTATAGAACTAATGTTTTGACGTTTGCTAAAGTTTTCGAAGCTGGCAGGGGGAATGATCATAATATACTCACTCATATTTAGTTGTTGAAATATGTCGATCTCCAGATCCTTCAATAATTCCGGATTTAAGCTATTTCCGTCGGTTTTCACAAGATAAGATGATTGACTATGAGGAGCATTTTTAAAAAGGCCATTATTGATATAAACTTTAGAGTTTATGATCGAAATGACATCTCCGGGAGTTCCAATGCATCGTTTAATATAGTGAGTACGCATATCAACCGGGTTATCTGCATCAGAAGGATAGTTAAACACCACCACGTCTCCCCTCTTAATATCACTTACACCGGGAAGCCTGAAATATGGTAGCTGAATACCGTCCCAATACGTCTTTAATTTAGAATCCCCTATTCTTGATTCTAAGAACGGTATGGATACTGGTGTGATCGGCATGCGCGGTCCATATGCAATCTTACTAACAAATAAACGGTCGCCTGAGAGTAGTGTCCCCTCCATAGATCCAGTGGGGATAGCGTAGGCAGAAAAAAGAAGGCCCCGGATTATTGTGGCTGCAATAACTGCGAAAATGATTGCATCTAACCATTCTCTGGTCTTACTTTTAACAGTCAATGCTTTTGACTGATTGGTTTTGATCGCTTTCCGGGACAAAAAAGGAACTCTCATACCTAAGGGTTTGTATAATAGATGCTTCCCCGAAATTTTTGTTACAAAAACAGTTTCTGTCAAACCGATTAATATTCCCACTGTTGTACTAATCAACGCGGAAAAATGAAAACCACTTTGTTGAAATTCACTCCCTCCAGTATCTTCTGTTCCAAAGCAGATATTCACATCGACCCTTGGAAACCGGTAGACCGGGCCATTATTACCCACGCCCATAGTGATCACGCTAAATTCGGATGCAAACACTATCTGGCTCATAAGGATTCAGAAAGCATATTGCGGCTTCGGTTAGGAGAAGATATTTCGCTGCAAACTGCAGAGTATGGCGAAGAATTCACTGTTAACGGGGTAAGATTTTCATTGCACCCGGCCGGGCATATTATTGGTTCTTCACAAGTGAGAGTTGAGCATAATAACGAGGTGTGGGTAGCAAGCGGCGATTATAAATTACAGGACGATGGATTTTCTGTCCCCTTTGAACCTGTAAAGTGTGATGTTTTTATAACGGAATCAACATTTGGATTGCCAATCTATAAATGGCCGCGTCAGGAAGTCGTTATGGATGATATCCGCGAGTGGTGGCTTCAAAATAGAATGAATGATAAAGCAAGTATTTTGATGGGCTACTCGCTAGGAAAAATGCAACGCCTTATCCAGAACCTCCAGCCATTCGATGGACCCGTATATGCCCATGGAGCAACCTTCAATATGAATGAAAGGCTCCGTGCCGCCGGACACGATCTCCCTTTCATCCCATTGATTACCCGTGATACAGACCGGAAAGTCTTTAAAGGCGCCTTAATCCTGGCTCCCGGTTCGGTATTAAATACTAGTTGGATCAAGAAATTTGAGCCCTATTCCACTGGTTACTGTTCAGGATGGATGGCCGTTAGAGGAGCGAAAAACAGGAAAGCTATAGACCGTGGCTTTGTCCTGTCTGACCATGCAGACTGGAACGATCTCGAAACTGCGATAGCGGAAACAGCCGCACAAAAAGTGTATGTCACCCACGGCTATACCGCCACATATTCTCGATGGCTCAGCGAAAAAGGCATAGAAGCAGCGGAAGTAAAAACAATGTATGGTCAGGAAGAAGACCTTGCAGAAGAGGAAATAATCATAGAGGCATGAAGCGTTTTACGGAACTTTTTCTTCAGCTTGACCGAACGAACAAAACAAACGAGAAGGTTGAACTTCTTAAGGGATATTTCCTTTCAGCTCCTGATGAGGATAAAATCTGGGCACTGGCGCTTTTCACCGGCAGAAGACCTCCGCGAAAGATAAAATCTGCCCAGGTTCAAGAATGGGCCCTTGAATTGGCCGGAATTCCACATTGGCTTTTCAGAGAAAGCTACGGAAGTGTAGGCGATCTTGCTGAGACCATTTCATTAATTCTTCCCGAGCCAACCGAAACCGGTCAGGACAGAAGTTTAGCAGAATGGTTTGGCGCACTAGGCGGCCTCCGGAACGCCAGCGATGAGAAAAAAAAAGAATTTATATTAAATGCATGGAAACAGCTTTCGGGGTTTGAGATTTTTGTTTTCAATAAGCTTTTGATGGGAAGTTTCCGGATCGGCGTTTCCCAAACCCTGGTGACAAGGGCAATTGCGGAAACAGCTGGCAGCACTCCGTCGGTAATTTCTCACCGTTTAATGGGATCCTGGGAACCATACACTACCTCCTATAAAGAACTCATTCATTCAGACAATGCTGCGGATGAATACTCGAAGCCTTATCCATTCTATCTCTCTCATGCTATTCAAGGTACAGTTGATGTTCTTGGACCACATCATGAATGGTTTGCAGAATGGAAATGGGATGGGATCCGATCACAAATTATCTACCGCGACAGCGAAATTTATATTTGGTCACGTGGGGAAGAATTGATCACCGACAAATTTCCGGAATTATTGATCCTTAAAGATCATCTTTCCGATGGAACGGTTCTGGATGGCGAATTAATTTGCTTTGGCGAAACTAAACCACTATCATTTAATGTTCTGCAGACACGAATTGGACGGAAGAATCTTACTAAAAAAATACTTGAAGAGGCCCCGGCAGTTTTTATAGCATATGACATTATGGAATTCGGCGGCAAGGACCTCCGGGACGAAGAGCAGCAAATAAGAAGAAACATTCTGGAAAATATTGTCAATTCAGCCAATGCCCCCGCTGTTTTCAAACTTTCCCCCCTCCTGGAATTCAACAATTGGCAGGAGCTTAAAGACCTTCATTTAAGGGCCAGGGAATTCGCAGCGGAAGGTTTCATGCTAAAGCATAAAGAATCGAAATATCTTGCCGGACGAAGAAAGGGTCATTGGTGGAAATGGAAAACAGACCCCTTAAGCATTGACGCTGTTTTGGTATATGCTCAAAAAGGTAGCGGACGCAGAGCCGAACTTTATACGGATTATACTTTTGCAGTCTGGGATGGCGAAAAGCTAGTACCATTTGCAAAAGCCTATTCAGGGCTCACGGATAAAGAACTTGGAAAAGTAGATTACTTCATAAAAAGGAATACCCTTGAGAAATTCGGGCCGGTGAGAACTGTTAAACCAGAGCTGGTTTTTGAAATTGGATTTGAAGGAATTAACGCTTCAACACGTCATAAATCAGGGATTGCTGTTCGTTTCCCCAGAATTTTAAGATGGAGATTAGATAAGACTGTGAAAGAAGCCGACACAATCGAAAACCTTCGGGCATTACTGAATCAATTTGAATAATTTGAGATACGAGCTTTAATCAGGAACGCAAATTGGCGCACCCTTAGCAGCTTGAAAACACTTTATATTCCTAATTGTCTGAAAGCACAAATTCATTCAGCGTGATCAAATTTTTCACAGCGTCGCCCATCGTGTTATTAAAATAGGTGTAAACTGTCTTTCCTTCCTCAACCCAGGTTTTGATATATTCAGAATATTCATATAGAAAGTCTTCTGAATAAGAGCCTCTGTAATTCCCTCCCGGTCCGTGAAATCTCAGATATACATTTGGGCCGTCCTGTTCGATGAAATCCATTTGAGAGCCTGCTTTATCGTGTAATACAATATTAGCGTTGTAGCTTTCAAGCATCTGATGGGTTTCTTCAGAATACCAATAAGGTTTACGAAACTCTAGAAATACCGCCCATTCGGAATCGGGGTCTGCCTCACGTATATTTATAAGAAGTCTCTCAACCTGCTTGATAGCCGACAAGTCGAGCTTGGGGGGAAACTGGACTAAGAGACAACCTTTCTTATCGACAGCCGTGTTTATGACCTGCATAAATCGATGAACGTCTTCATCTTTGAACAACAGATCTTTAACATGGGTAATATCGCGCCATAATTTATAGGTAAAACGGAAATTATCCGGAACCTCTGCAGCCCATTTAGCTACTGTTCTGGCCATTGGAATCTTATAAAAAGAGCTATTAATTTCTATGCTATTGAATAAATGTGCATAATATTCCAGTCGGGAGCCATTCTGAAACTCTGGTGGATATCCCGCTTTATTGGACACGGGTAAAGCCATTCCGCTAGTACCTGAATAGAATTTTTTTGGTAAACTCATATTGAGGTAACAGGAAGTTTGGACTATGGTTTGAAATCAGTCGACAGTGGAATTGGAACAAGGAACAATCGTACCGCTATTCCTCTTCTTAGTCCATCTTAACAAATTTCACAAAAGATGGCTTGTCATGCTGAATTTTCTGACCAGTTGGAGTTAATAAGCCCGTCTCCTGATCTCTTTTAAAGAAAATAATTTCATTTGTACCCTGGCTCGTAACGAGCATCCAGTTTCCCGACGGATCGATATCAAATGTACGGGAACTCTTACCTCCTATCGGTTGCCTTCCAACAAGGGTTAATTTTCCAGTCTTCTTATCAATTGAATAAATAGCAATCTCGTTCAAAACATTTCGTGTAGTTGCATAAAGGAATCTACCGTCAGCGGAAACGTGAATATCGGCCCCGTCAGGCTTCCCATTATAGCTATCTTCGGCCATTTTTATGGTTTGGATCAAATCAATCCTGCCTTTTTTGTATGTAAAAGCATTCACAGTTCCATCGAGTTCTGTAACAACATAAAAGAACCTTTTGTTGGGGTGAAAAGTCGAATGGCGCGGCCCGGATCCGGGTGCCAGGGTTACAAATCCCTGAGCTGTTGGTGTAAGTGGATTCGGCCTTTTCGAGGCATCAAACGCATAAACATTTATCTTATCAGTACCCAGATCCGCAGTTAAAACAAACTTATTGTCCGGAGATACTACGGCGGAGTGAACGAAAGGTTTATTTTTAGCTATGCTCTTTCCCTCATGCTTAATATCCTGAATATCTGAACCCAGTGTTCCATCAGCATTTATAGGAAGGGCAGTCAATGTACCACCTCCGTAATTTCCAGCGAAAACATATTTGCTTTTGGCATCCACAGAAATGTGAGTAGGACCTGCTCCTCCAGAGGGAACGCTGTTTAAACGTTTGAGTTCGCCGGTTTTAGCATCAAAGGATAAGGCATTGATATTTTTGCTCCGATCTTCGCTCACGGCATATACGAACTTACGATCTTTTGTGACAGCGAAATATGAAGGACTGCTTACTACCACCTTCGACTTGTAATTAGTCGAAGCATCTCTCGTGTCAAAATCGTAAACATATATACCTTCACTCTTATCCGGAGTAGTATAAGTACCAATCAACAAATGATATTTTGTGTCCTGCGCAAATAAAGACGTAGTCAAGAGTTGAATTACAAAGAAATTGAACAGTGTTTTTGTAGTCATAATTTGATTTCAAAGATTCCGGAAATAAAAACTAAAGATAGTGAAAAGACGAAATGCCAAACAAACCCTAAGGATGGAATTATTGAATACGCTTGAGACAATTCACCTTTACTGGTTATACAGGCATAATTGACCCAGCTGATCAGGTTACCGAACCACCAGGAATCAACGGCATGTTTCTGAGTGCCACACCACATGCATCCATTATTGCGTTCCTTATTGCAGGGGCAACTCCGATAATTGGAGCTTCGCCTGCTCCCGCTGACGGCAGGTCTTTCATGTCTAACATAATAACCTCGATCTCGGGAAGATCGCTAAACCTTGGTACGCGATAAACTGATAATGAAGGGTTAAGTATCTTTCCTCCTGCGAAGTCGACAGCTTCGAATAAGGCTCCCCCTAGACCCTGTACAATTGAGCCTATGATCTGACTATGTAGATGAGCAGGATTAACGATCGCACCGCATTCAAATGCTTCGGTAATATGATGAATCTTAACCTGGCTGTTAACTACTTCCACTTCAGCACAACAAGCAACATAGCCTCCTTTATCAAAGCCTGTAGCGATGCCAAATCCACGGCCGGGCAGTTTCTCACGTGTCGTCCAGCCAAAGCCTTTAGCTGCGGTCTCAAGAACAGTCTTAAATCTTTGTTCAGTAAGATTTCTCAGCCTGAACTCCAACTGATCCATTTTTAATATTCTTGCCAGGTCTGCCATATGACTTTCGCGGGCGAAAACATTTGCCGTAGAGGCAAGTCCCCGGTAGGAACCTTGCTTCAACGGTGTATCAGCGACATGAAAAATGTTTTGTTGGTTGGCTACAGCGTAAGGAGTAGCAATTGCAGCGGGTCCGGAATTATAATTATGAAAATCCCAGGCGGTTATAGTACCATCTTTTTTCACCCCACTATTAATTTCAATAAAGCCCGCCGGTCTGAAATATGCCCAGGTAAATTCCTCTTCTCTGGTCCAAACGATTTTGACAGGCTTACCAACTGCTTTCGACAGTCGGGCAGCCTCCTCCGCCGCTTCGGCACTGTGTTTACCCCCGTAAGCCGACCCTGTATCCGGAACGATTACCCGCACCATCTCTTTCGGAATTTTGAACATAGCAGCGAGTGTGTCTCTCACCCCAAAAGGCCTTTGGGTCCCGGTAAATACAGTCAGCTTTCCCTGCTCCCATGAGGCGATTGCAGCCCTGGGCTCAAGAGGCACATGAGCGATATAATCTACATGGTAGTTTGCCTGATGCTGAAAATCTGCTTCGGCCAGGCCACGGTCAATGTCACCCTGCTTACCACTGGCTCTGCCAGCGTCAGCAGTGTCCTTCAGGTGCCCAAATAAATCTGTACGCGATTTCTGTGGCGGAGTTTTCCAATTAGCATGAATGACTTTTATCGCTTTTGCAGCTGTCCACGGATCACGGGCTGTAAGTCCTACAAAATTGCCCTCCTGGACAACTGTTACACCAGCAATTGATTTTGCCGCGCTTGTATCCGCATCGATAAGCTCAGATCTATATGCAGATGGGCGAAGAATTTTACCGTAAACCATCCCTTCGACCTTCATGTCGGAAACATACTTGTGCTTTCCAGTCAGGAATGACTTAATATTCACCTTTGGGACCGATGTTCCGGAAAGCATTCTTTGAGACACAGGAGTAATCTTCACTTCATCAGAAATAGTGATAAGTAGCTTCTTCCCGCCCGTTAAGTTCCCATAGGACAACTTATTTCTCGTAAGCGGATTTGTAATGAAGCCGCCTTCAGCAACCAGAGAGCCTGGAGTTGCTTCCAATCTTTGAGCAGCCATCCTGATCATTTCTTCCCTTGCTGCAGCGGCTGCTTTACGTAATTGCGAACCCATCTGCGGTGTTGACCTGCTGCCCACTGTGCCGAAATCAGTAGGTACAAGATCGGTATCAGCCATTATCATATTGACTGAAGAAATTGGAATCCGGAGTTCTTCAGCTACCACCTGCGCGAGCGATGTCCTGATATTCTGCCCGACCTCCGTCTTGCCTGTAAAGACACTGACGACTCCATCCTCGCCGATATGTACCCATGCACCTATTTGATGTTCGGGGATCCTCACGGACGGCGAATCGGCCGCCATTGATAGGAGGTCATCGGACACGAAAATTACCGCCAGTCCTCCGCCGAAAATTTTGAAGAATTTTCGGCGGTTTAAATAGCCATATTGAGCTTTACTTCCGGGTTGATAAACTGGCTGGTTTTCAATCATGTCCATCGTGTCATTTAATTGAAGCGGCGAGCCTGATAGCTTTAATAATTCCTGCATAAGTGCCGCAACGACAAACATTGCGGTTCATGAACTCAATAATCTGATCATCCGTGGGATTTGGAGTGTTACGAAGAAGTCCCACGGTGGCTATAATCATTCCTGAAGCACAATATGAACATTGAAAGGGATCGGCCTTTATAAAAGCTTCCTGAACCTTATGAAGCTCATCCTCTTTACCCAGACCTTCGATAGTCTCTATCTTTTTCCCTTCAAGAGAATTAATCCGGATTATGCACGACGGCGAAGCCGCGCCATCAATCAATACCATGCATGCGCCACAGACGGCTTCCCCGCAGCCATATTTTGTACCGGTGAGATCGAGTTCTTCGCGAAGAACAGTCAGAAGATCGGAATCAGGTGCGGCGTTTACCTTTTGGGCTGTCCCGTTGATCATCAAAACCATAATATTACTACCATAAGCTCTTTTAAAGATAGATTAAAGAATTCTTGCAGGCAAGTAACATCTTAGTTTATAAACAATCGAATCGATAATTCAACTTTCGCTTTGGTTAATCTGCGGCCACGTGGACTGTTCCACCGCTGGTAACAGTTAAACCTCCAATCTGGCCGTTTTTTTGAGTAAAATTCGACTGTGTGTCACCCCAGATTAAATTGAAACCATAGCCTCCTCTTGGCGCGCCGGTCCCTACATTCGGAGTCGGATACACTCCAGGATCTCCAATTATTATTCGATTGCTCAGTTCTGATAATGTTACCCTAACACCATTGAGTGTAAGATATTGAGCCGCATCCCTTCCCCCGTTTCCGGCGTCAAATAACCAATTAAAATTAGTCGTTGAAGGGCCGTATTCAAATATCTTCCACTCCCTCCGGGTACTAAAATCTGTCCCCCTATAATCATTCTCTGAGGCTATTATAGCGTAATTTCCCTGACCATCGGTTACCCAGATATTCAGATAAGGTCCGATACCTGGATTACCGGAAATAAGGTTCCAGTTAACGCTGCTTATCGTATTAATTTTATAACCATCGAAGAATTTAGTGCCGTAACCTACTTTTTGTCCGCCCCGGGGAGTACCATACGAAAATCCATCTCCCGGCTCATTCTCACTTAGTTCTATGTCAGTATCCCATGTTGCGCTGATCCGGTTAGGAGTAGTGTTAGAATTCCTGATATAATATGTAATGAAATCAGGGCCGCATTCTTCATCGATGATACCGTTACAATTATTATCCATTCCATCGCCACACACTTCGGGGGCACCAGGGAAAACTGCGGAGTCGTTGTCGTTACAATCGTTCTTGGAGCCATCACACGCCCCTATTGCGGTAAAACCATCGCCGTCCACGTCTAAGACACAATCTCCATGTTTTAGATGCGCATCCAACGCGTCTGCGGAAATAATGATTGTATTTAAATGTCCGTTTCCCGTGTTATGGCAAATAGTCATTTTTTTGCCCACACCACTGAGATTCCCGGCTTTTCCACCCCCTTCTGGAATATTATCCGCTTTCTGGCACGCAACTAAGCCAAACAGGGCAAATGTGAAAGAATATAGAAGCTTTTTCATAAGTGGATTTGTTAAAATGCTTCTTCTAAGTTAGAAAAAAATATTTTTAACCTAAATGCAAAATTATTTTTATTTACTACTTATACATCTGATTATTAAGTTCTTATTGCCGTCTCTTTTCCGGATTTCCTGGCTTTATCGCAGTAAACCTTTAAAATGCAAAAAACGAATAAGAACTTACTTAGAAATCGGGACAACGATTGCGATTGGGTAATCACCAATATAATCCCAACCAGTTCAAGGCTGTCGAGAGGGCCATCTGTAGTGCAGACGACTCTGACATTCATTTTCGCTAAACAGGATCACTCGTCCAAAAAATCATCTTACGAACTTAGCAACAACATCCCGGCATGTTAAACATAATAAAACTGCTGCAAAGTACCTATGACAAGGCTACTTAGCTAAAATAAAAAAACAAGCAATTGTAAAAAATATTTCGGGAATTAAATCGGCCTTTTGGTCCCGTAAATTTCTCCTATCTTGATCACGCTTTCTATTGTTAAGAATATGACACAAAATTTCAGGGTGATTGCTGACGAAGCGTTTGGCAGCAAAGCTATTATCCGGATACGGGATATTAATTCAATCGTTCATAACTACCATCTTTTTAAAGCTAAGGCCGACGCAACAGGAACTTTATGTGCCCCGGTTCTGAAAGGCGATGCCTACGGATTGCAGATAAAGGATGTTGCACCTGCATTGTATAAAGCGGGCGCAAGGTACTTCTTCATCGAAGAATTGAGCGAAGGCATTGAACTGAGGGGGTTGCTCCCTTTTAACGATATTAAAATATATGCTTTGGGCGGCCTCCTGCATAATGAAGAGCAGTATTTTCAACAGTACAATATTGTTCCATGTCTGAATGCAATTGAACAGTTAAAAAGGTGGAATACTTTCTGTTCTGAAAACGGAAATGGGTCGGCGATAATTCACCTCGACACCCATATGAACCGCCTGGGCTTTCTAGATGATGAAGTTAAAGAACTCAGTGACAATTACGGGATTTTGACCTCTCACGTTACGATCGAGTTTTTTATCAGTCACTTTTTCGACATAAAAGGATCTGACCCTTCAAATTGTTATAGGCAATTGAGTGTGCTGAATCAGTATCGCTCCATGCTCCCAGAAAAGCCAGTGTCGTTTGCATGTACAGACAGCGTTATACTTTTGGATAACAAGGTTTTTAATTTTGATATGATCCGGCCGGGAATAGGATTGGTAGGCGGCGCACCGAATGCAACAAGCCCCGTATCACCGGATGCCCGTCATACCATGGAGATCTATGCAAAGATCTCGCAGATAAAAACAGTAGCTAAAGGCCAGACCATAGGGTATGGCGGTGCTTATACAGCGAAAAAGGATACGAGGCTTGCCCTCGTACACATTGGATATAAGCACGGATATCTTCGCTTATTAAGTGAAACTGATGCAAACCCTAAAGGTGTTTATATGTTCATCGCTGGCTACAAAATTCCAGTTATAGGAAAAATTTCATCCGGGGCTACAACTGTTGATGTAAGCGATGTTCCTGAAAACATATTAAATCAGTTTCATTATGCTGAAGTAATCGGCCCTAATGTAGATATTAAGGTATTAGCGGATATCAGCGGATGTTACGACATTCTGGGTGCCCTGGGCGTAATTAATACCCGCATTGCAGATTACACACTTGAAGATTACGATGAAAAATTCAAATAGTCCTCTCGAATTAATATGACAGACTTTGATATAAATGGTATAAGATCGCAATTCCCTTCCCTGCGAAGGGAGGTAAATGGTTTCCCGGCGATATATTTCGACAGCCCGGGTGGCACCCAAACTCCGCAGCGTGTAATAGATAAAACGGTTGATTATATGATCAATCACAACGCAAATAGCGGAGGTGTTTTTCCTACCACAGTGGAGACTGATGAGATGATTGTAAACGCCCGAAAAGCTTTCGCTGACTTTTTTGCCTGTGAGTGGGATGAGGTAGCCTTCGGAGAGAATTCAACTGCTATAAACTTCAGACTTTCCCAGGCCATAGCCCGCGACCTTAAAGCTGGCGATGAAATTATCATTACCGATATTGACCATGACGCGAACAGGAGCCCCTGGGAGATCCTCTCAGAAAGAGGAATGATAATTAAAAGTGTTAAGGTGGATACAGAAACCCTCACTCTGGATCTTAATGATTATAAAAGTAAGCTTTCATCGAATACTAAGGTTGTTGCATTCAACTATGGCTCGAATGCCGTCGGGACAATTAGTGATGCAAAAACACTGATAGATCTTGCAAAAAAAACCGGAGCAATCACTGTAGTTGATGCGGTACACTATGCATTGCACGGAGTGCTTGACGTGAAAAAACTGGGAGTGGATTTCCTGTTCTGCTCGGCATATAAATTTTTTGGACCTCATATTGGAATTCTCTACAGCAAAAAAGAGCGGATGGACGCTCTTAAGACTTTAAAGGTTAGTGCGCAGAAAAATACTGCGCCGGAAAAATTCGAAACCGGCACCTTGAATCATGAAGCCATTGCAGGCGCTGCCGAGGCGATCGAGTTTATTGCTGAAATAGGCAGCAAGTATCCTGAGTATGCGATACAAGACCAGTCTGAGAACACTTCCCGAAGAACTAATATAATCTGCGGCATGAAAGCACTTGAGGATTACGAGTTGCCGTTGGCAGATTATTTCAAAGATGAGCTTAGGAAGATCAGGGGAACTAAGATTTACTGCCCGCCTAAAGATCAACCCTGTACGTCGACAATCTCGTTCAGGCTGGAAAATATTCACCCGCTGGAAGTTGCAAAGCGCCTTGCTCTCCGGGGGATATTTGTTTGGGCTGGCGGATTTTACGCTGTCGGGCTAATGAGAGCACTAAATTTGAGTGAAAGCGGCGGGATGGTAAGAATCGGGCTGGCACCTTATAATACCAGAGAAGAAATTGACAGAACTCTACAGGCGATACGGGATATTTCAACCGGGGAGTCTTAAAGATCAAACTGGTAAACTATTGATCGACGGTAAATAATTCGCCCCTTACTTAAGGGAAATTATCGGATTACCGTGAAATGGTATGGGAATTGTTTGATTAAAGTACCAACAAAATCCGGCTGGTGCCGTGACCAAAAATAAATGAGCAAAGTATTTACAATAACAGAGGGGCTGGAAAATCTGGGAGCCTTCCGCACTGGCGGGCAGGGTTCTGTTTATAAGGGACGGCGCACTGGTGAGATTATCACTGCTGTTAAACTCTTACCCACCCCGATACTTAGTGAGGATATTGCTAATAAAAACTTTCTCGATTTTAGGAACGAGGTCGAAAAGCTAAAAAAAGTAAATGAAAACCCCAGTCCGAATGTTGTGAAGATATTAAGCTCGGGACTTACCGATAGCGGTTCTTTTCCATTCATCGAAATGGAATATATTGACGGTCATGACCTGGAGGAGTTGCTAAAGCCCCCTCACGACCCGATCTTCAAGCTAAAAGAAGTGATCAGGGTAACAGAGCAACTAACGAACGCCCTGGCTCATTGCCACTCTGCGAACATCAAACATGGGGACATCAAAAGCAACAATATTAAATACAATGCATTTACAGGGAACTATGTGCTGTTAGATTTCGGTTTGGCCATCATGTCGGACGAGCAAAGGCGAACCAGTATGCGTCAGGCCGGGGCCATAGAATTTATGGCCCCGGAACAGTACGATGGGCTTATGCTCCTTGAATCCGATATCTATAGTTTTGGCGTGGTCTTGTATGAGATTCTGGCGGGTCAGGTTCCTTTTCCTTTAACCGACAATGGCGAAACGGCACGAAACAATGTCAGGATCTCACATATGGAGACGGATGTTCCGGATGTGCTTGCCTTCCGAAAGAAAAACCTCCCTTTATCATGGACAGAAGAGGAGCAGGCTCGCGAGATGCAGGTGCCGCAATGGTTGTTAACTCTTTTACACAAGTGTCTTGAAAAAAGACCTGAAAACAGGTTTAGTAACGGGATGGCAATACAGGATTTCATAGTCCAGAATAGTATTACCCAATCCCAATTACATCAGCAGGCCGACACTAATCGTGAGAAACAATTCCAGCATTTAATTGCTGAAAAGGACCTGGAAATAGTTAGCCTTAAACAACAAATCCAAAATTTATCTGCAGATAGCCGCCCGGGTATAAAAATTCCTGCACCCGTGTTTTTTCTATCTCTTATACTAGCCTGCTGTCTTTTGTTGTTTGCAGGCTACAGTGTTTTTAAAACAAATATGCAAAGCAGTTCTTCGGCTGTAATGGAGGAGGACGATTCTGGTGCCAGTGTTAATCCGGAGATTGTCCAAAAAGTGGCCAAAGCACTCCCCTCGAAAGTTGTGCTGAACCTTGACAGTATAAAGAATGAGGAACTCAGAAAGAGCGCAGTTAAAGCCGTAGAAAGAAAAAAGCGCGAAGAACGGCCAATTGAAAATCCGAAAAAGAAAAGAAAATTTCTCGACTTTCTTTTTAAAAAATAGATGTTAGACCATTTAATTTCATAATTTTATTATAAAGAATTACAAACTCAAATGATCGCGGGGAAATAGATTATTAACCATAAAACTATATTATGAATACAAAACTGCCCATTTTAATTACTGCATCAGCACTTCTGTTATCGGCCTGCGGAAATAATGTTACAGATGTAAAGTCAACACAAACAGACTCACTCTCTACCGATTCAGTTTTTGTTTCGGTAGAAACAAAAGAACCAAATTCGGTAAAGAAATCTTCTTTCGCGGGTCAAACCAGAATTTCTGCGGTTAAAACAACTACTGCGTTTGAGACGAAAATATTAAGCTCAGATCTGAAGAGTCCCTGGGGAATTGTTAGTCTACCGGATGGGAAGTTGCTTATAACAGAGAAAGGCGGCACTATGAAAATTGCAACACCTACAGGCACGCTCAGTGCTGCACTAAAGGGAATTCCTGCTGTAGACTCAAAAGGCCAGGGTGGACTTTTGGGCGTTACTATTGATCCTGAATTTGCTCAAAACCGCATGGTTTACTGGGCTTTCTCTGAACCAGTTTCAGGCGGGAACCTTACCAGTGTTGCTAAGGGTAAACTTTCAGCAGATGAAAAAAGTATAGAAAATGCAGTAGTAATTTACCGGGCTACCCCTGCCTATGATGGAAAGTTACATTATGGAGGTAGGGTAATTTTTGACAAAGAAGGAAATTTACTACTTAGTACGGGCGAGCGTTCTGACAAAGAAACCCGTCCTCAAGCTCAGGATCCTAAGTCGGGCTTAGGCAAAGTGATAAGAATTACAAAGGACGGCAAGGCGGCACCTGGCAACCCGACAATCGATCCGAGCCGCCCGGAGATTTATTCGTATGGACATAGAAATGTTCAGGGTCTTGCGATTCACCCGGTTACCGGCGACATTTGGGAAGGGGAATTTGGTCCGCGTGGTGGTGACGAGATTAACCTGGTGCAGCCAGGGAAAAATTATGGCTGGCCAACAATTACTTACGGCATTGAATACTCTGGTGAAACCATCGGCGAGGGAATAACCCAAAAAGCCGGACTTGAACAACCCGTTTATTATTGGGATCCTTCAATTTCCCCGAGTGGAATTACATTTTATAAAGGAACAAGCATTCCTGAATGGGAGAACAACTTATTCGTGGGAGCTTTGAGCGGGATGCATATCGCGAGACTTGTTATCGAGAATAATAAAGTGGTGGGCGAAGAAAGGCTTCTTTCGGGAGAAAATCAACGATTTAGAGCTGTTATTCAGGGAAATGATGGTGCATTATATGCTGTAACCGACCAGGGCCGCTTATACTGGATAGGAAAAAAATAAAACATCGTAAAAAAACAAAAAACAGCCCTATTATTCAGGGCTGTTTTTGCCTAAAGAGAATTATCCTCAGCAATTAATTAGCTACAGGGTAAGTTAATCTTATCGCATAAGGTGCGGCAGCAAGTACCGCCGCCTGACTATTTACTTCTGTGCCCGATTTAATGGTCAAATCACCATTTTGTCTACCCTAAAGGTGGATTGGCTTTCAAGAATTTTTAGCGTAAATATGTTTGATTGATTAACTTACGCAATCTAATTTATTTGGGATGCAAAAAATATATATGGGCGACACCGGCCTAAAGGTTTCGCCTGCCGTATACGGATTCTACAGATGGGAAGAAGTTAAAGATGCCCGCGCCACATTAAGAAAAATTGTCAGCCTTTGTCTGGAATTAGGGATTAACACCTTTGATCACGCCGACAGTTACGGATCTTATCAATGTGAAGCATTATTTGGAGATCTGCTTGCAGAGAAAGTATTTAAACGCGAAGAAGTGGTGATTTTCACCAAATGCGGACTCCGGGTTCCCAATTACGAAATTCCAGAGATCAGGACAAGGCATTACAACACTTCTGCTTCTCATATACTCCAGTGTGTAGATCAATCACTGAAAAAATTAAGAACAGATTATATCGACATATTCCTCCTCGACAAAATTGATCCGATTTCAAATCTGGAGGAAACGGCTCTTGCACTTGAAAAACTTGTCGACTCCGGAAAGATCAAAAACATTGGGATTGCAAATTTTTCTGTGTTCCAGCATCAGCTTTTAAGTTCCTATTTAAGAAAGCCGATAGTAACTAATCATATTGAGTTTAACCTGTTAAAAACGCAGGCTCTGGATAACGGGCAACTTGATTATATTAAGCAAAAATTCATGCATGCGCTCGCTTCAGCTCCTCTCGCCGAAGGTGAGATAGCAAACGGCACGGGCATACATGCATCAGAAGTTCGTGAAAAGCTTGAAGAGCTTAGCTTGAAGTACAATGCAGACATTGAGGCTTTGGCTGTCGCCTGGCTTGTAAAACTTGGAGCGATACCATTGATAGGCACAACTAATGAGCAAAGAATTAAAAACATAGCGAACAGCTTTACTATAGACCTGGATCACCAGGATTGGTATGAGCTTTATAATGTGTCCGCAGTTTTTCAGAGTGTTAAATCTTGATAATTGGAGAGTTGAAAGTGGAGAGTTGAAAGTGAAGAGTGGAGAGTTGAAAAGGACTTAATTAGGATAGGGCTTCAGGTGGTGGATTTCCTTGCACTCTGCGATCTTCAGGTAATGGAACAAATTCCAGATTATCAGTTGGAGGCAACAGAATTCTACCTGCCGTCCAATCGGCTTTTGCCTGTTCAATACGTTCTTTTCTCGATGATACGAAATTCCACCAGATATGCCTTGGGCCAAGGTGCTCACCTCCTAGCATCATTAATACTGAATCCTCGTTTGCAATAATTAGAGGGTCAACGCCTTTGGTGAAAACTAGCATTTGCCCGGCTGGATAAGCTGTGCCCGAAAGCTTTACACTGCCTTTTACAATATAAAAACCTCTTTCTTCGTGTTCCGCGGGGAGACCGAAGCGGGCGCCTTTACTGAGCACGACATGGATATAGAACAATGGTGAATGTGTCTTAACAGAATTTTGCAGACCATAAGCGTTTCCTGCGATTAATCTCATCCATACTCCTTGTTCTGTAAAAACGGGAAGCACTTCCGGTTTGTAATTATCAAAGGCCGGGTCGGCCTCTTCATCTTTTTCGGGCAGTGCAACCCAGGTCTGGATCATTTCAAGTCCGCCACCCATCAGAACCGCCGGATCCTCGAAGCGCTCGGAATGTGCTATACCCCTGCCCGCTGTCATCCAATTCACTTCACCGGGCCTGATCACCTGCTCTACCCCAAGGCTGTCGCGATGAGTTACCTGGCCGCCGAATAAATAGCTGACCGTTGACAGCCCAATATGCGGATGAGGTAACACATCCATGCTCGAAGCAGCTGGCTGTTGTATGTTCACAGGTCCGGCATGATCCATAAAAATAAACGGGCCAACCATCCGGTGGAGGCGAAATGGAAGTATCCGTTTTACATTCATGCCAGGTGCAAGAACGGCTTCCCGGGCTTCAATTACAATATCCAGCATAAGAATAATCTATTAAGGATTTAATTTAACCTTTCCAGCAGCGCGGATATTCGCTCCTATGCGGTTCTGAAGATCATCTCCGAGATCTCCTCTTGCTGCTTCAGCAATTCCTTCGAGTGAAGCAACAATCCCGGGAAATTCCCTTCTGACATCATAACGCTCGCCGGGATCTCTTTCTAAATTATATAAGGCGCCAGGGAAGCTGTGGTTTTCATTGACTTGTCCGGGTTGCCCATCCTTTCCAGGCGCAAATCCTTCATAAGTCCGGCCGGGATGTGCAAACACCAGCTTCCAGTTACCCTGGCGAACTGCCTCCAGATTATTTTTGCGGTAATAGTACAAAAACTGATCACGAGGTGTTTGGGATTCGTCACCTTTCAATAAGGCCATAAAATTGACGCCATCGATCTTTTTCTGTGGGAGTTTTGCATCACATATCGCTGCTATGGTTGGCAAAATATCGATGGTTGATAAAAGTTTGTTGCTGACCTTTCCGCCAGGAACTACACCTGGCCATCGGACAATACACGGCACCCGGTGACCGCCCTCAAAGGAATTACCTTTGCCTTCGCGGAATCCACCTGAAGACCCGGCGTGGTCGCCATAATTGAGCCAGGGACCGTTGTCGCTCGTAAAGATAACAATGGTATTTTTATCAAGTCCCTGACTTTTTAATTCTGAAAATATCTGTCCGACCGACCAGTCTATTTCCATCATTACATCGCCAAAAACCCCCCTGTTGCTTTTCCCTTTAAATTTCGCTGACGTTGCAAGGGGTACATGAGGAAGCGGGTGTGGGACGTACAGGAAGAAAGGTTTGCGCTTATTTTTTCGAATGAAACTTATAGCTCTTTCCGTGATTGCCCCTGTGAGGTGTGACGCATCAGCTAAATTATCGACATTTCTTATAGGCTGATTTCCTTCAATAAGCTTCAGGGGCGGATAATTAGCTTTTGCCTGGTTAGGATGAAGCGGCCACATGTCATGGGAATACGGCACCCCAAAATACTCGTCAAAGCCCTGGACAAGTGGCAATAGAGATGGATGATCACCAAGGTGCCATTTTCCAAAAATCGCAGTGGCATAACCTTTCTCTTTAAGTAAATCGGCGATAGTTTCTTCATCAGGGTTTAAGCCTATTGCAGCTCCCGGCCCCAATGCACCGCTGAGCCCGAGCCTGTTCGGATAACAACCAGTAAGAAGTGCGGCCCGTGAGGCTGTGCAAACAGCCTGTGCCGTTAGAAAATTAGTAAACCTTGTGCCCTCTGCTGCCATTTGGTCGATGTTCGGAGTCTGGTAGTTTAATGCACCTGTAACACTCAGATCGCCGTAACCCATATCATCGAGAAAAATAAGAACTACGTTGGGAGCGCGACCTTTTTGAGATACGGTACCGCTCATTAACAGCAGGCAGGATAAGGCTGATGTTGCAAGCAATAAACGCAGGGGTTTGACACTAAATTCCAACATAATGCAATATTTTTTTAAATGTATCACAAAGCCAGTTCATTTTGACCTTCCGATCTTCAATTTACAAAATAATTGTCGATCCCAAACTGTTCACACAGGCGACGCGCGCCGGCCGGATAGCCCGTATTACTTTAAAACGAGCATCCATATAATTAAATTGATAATCAACTTTTCTGCTATATTGAATATATTTAATCAACCAACCCTACAATCAGCATGGTGAATAAGAAATATAAGGACTTTTCAAGGCTTGAATTTCTAAAGGCGTCGGGGCTCCTGGCATCCGGCCTAACTTTCCTGCCGGACATTGTCAGTTCAATGGTTACTAGCGGCCGCACTGATATCGAGTATCGGATTGTGATTTCTTCGCAGGCCACTGACGAAGATAAACATGCAGCAGAGAAGTTAAAGTTCTATTTATCAAAGCTGAAGTCGGCCACTGTTTCTGTGGTAGAAGAGTCGGAAGGCCTTAAAGGAAATACGATTTATCTCGGGGAAACCGATTTCGCGAAAGCGCAGAACGTAGACTTTATCAAAATACCCGACGGTGGCTACCTATATAAGCCTGTGGGAACTAATTTGATAATTGCAGGCGGAGCAAAAAAAGGAGTCCTGCATGGTGTTTACGCTCTGCTGGAAGGTTTAGGATTTAGAAAATATGCTCCCGATTATACTTCAGTACCAGAAATAAATACCCTTTCACTTCCAAAAACCGAGAAAATATTTACCCCCCAGATCACTTACCGAACAACTTCCTACGGAGCGATGGGTGGAGAAGATTATACGGATTGGCATAAGCTATCTTCCAGGTCTGACTGGGGATTATTTGTCCACACATTCAATACGCTTGTGCCGGCAAAAGAATTTGGCAAAAGCCATCCGGAATTTTATGCTTTGGTCGGGGGTGTACGATCTCCTGGCACACAGTTATGCCTGTCCAATTCCGCTGTAGCAGAGGTGGTTGTAGCAAACCTTCGAAAAAGAATTGCAGAAAACCCGGACGCAACTTATTGGTCGGTCAGCCAGGACGACAATGATCGCTATTGCACTTGTGAGGAATGTAAAGCACTGAATGATAAATACGGAAATGTACCAAGCGGTTCGATTATGTATTTTGTCAATAAAATCGCGAAAGAATTTCCGGATAAAAAGATATCGACTCTTGCCTACTGGTATTCTAGAAAAGCCCCTCAAAATATAAAAGCTGAACCGAATGTAAATATTATGCTCTGCAATATTGAGAGCAGCAGAGAAGCGCCTGTTTTCCAAACGGACCCCGCCTTTTCAAAAGATCTTAAGGATTGGGGCGCATTAGCAAATGACATCCTGATCTGGGACTATAATATACAATTCACCAATTTCATTTCACCTTTTCCTAATCTCTTTACCTTAAAGCCGAACGTAAAATTCTATACTGATAATAATGTTCACGCACTTTTCATGCAGGCAAATAATGAGCCTGCCGCAGAGATGGCGCTGCTTCGATCATATGTGATCAGCAAATTGATGTGGAACCCGGATGCTGATGAGAAGGCGATTATTGATGAATTTTTAAAGGGGTATTACGGAAATGCAGGACAGTATATCGGACAGTATATCAGCGCAATGCAGAACTCACTAATACGAAGCAAATTCAGGCTGAGTATATTTGGTGATCCTATCGATGCAAAAGAAGCATATCTATCTGCACCGATGATGAATACGTATGAACAGCTGTTTGACAAAGCGGAGAACTCGGTAAAATCTGATCCGCTCCTACTCGAACGTGTTCAGGTAGCCCGGCTTCCGCTAATGTATGCTGCTGTGCAAATAGGCCGTACAGAAATCGACACAAAAAGAAGTATGTACCAAAGCGACGCTAGAGGCATTGTAACTGTAAAACCAGAGATGAAGGCGCTTGTCATGCGGTTCGTAGCTCTATGTAAGAAGAAAAACGTAAAACTGATAAGAGAACGAAGTGGCAGCCCGGACCATTTCCTTGCATCCTACAATAGGATTTTCACGAACATGGAAAATACAGGCAAAGTAAAGTCTTTCGGCAAAGACATTAAGCCCATTACCAGTCCGGCTAGCAAATCGAAAGGTCTTGAAGCCCTTACGGATGGAGTGTTCGCGTCCTATGAGTCCTGGCAACAGGCCGATAAAAACTGGGTTTATTATAGTGGCGAACATATGGATTTTGTTCTCGATCTGGGCGAAGCGATACAGGTAAATAAAATTAACATGGATTTCCTGAATCCGCAGGCCCAACCCGACTGGCACCTGTTTGCTTTACCAAAATTTGTAGTCTATAGCTTGGCTTTGGATGCCGATAAATTTGACGAACCCATCCGTATCGAAAATCCGCATAATCCTAATCCTATTGAGAACCCTGAAGTAAGCAAAATCTCTATACATCCTTTCAAGGCTGATTTGCCGTCCGGGACCAGGGCACGATATATAAAAGTCCACGCTGAAAGCTTGCTAAAGATGCCCTCATGGCATATCCGTTCAGGCCAGCCTGCCTCAATTTATACGGATCAAATTGTGGTGACGTGAGGTTCCTCGATTTCCTATTGACCCTTCTCCATTTGCTGATCATCGGATTTAACCTTTTCGGTTGGATCTGGCACTCGACCCGAAAACCTCATTTCTACCTCGTTATAGCTACAATCTTTTCCTGGGTGGTTCTTGGCTTCTGGTATGGTTTCGGCTATTGCCCTGTAACCGATTGGCAGTGGCAGGTTAAAGCAAAGCTGGGAGAACGGGATCTGCCAAATTCTTTTATAAAATATTTCGCCGACAAGCTGACCGGGATGGATATTAGTGCTGATTTGATTGATACGGTGACAGCGGTGAGTTTTGGGGCGGTTGTTATTTTGAGTTTTACGTTATACGTCTTACGCCCGCCTGCCCGGCCCGCAGGTTATACGTCTGGGCGGAAAAGTCAGGGAAAGTTATAAGGTATACATCTGGGCGGAGATTAGGAGCCGGTAAAATTCAGTAAGTCGGACTTCGTAGAAATAGTCTTTTTTCTGAAATGATCTAGATGAAAATTCTCCAGCTTTTGAAGGAGTTGATAAAGAGTCAACTTCTCTGCAACAGTTAGATCTCCTGTTATAATCTTTCCAACGCTGTTCATATCCACAAATAATTCGAAAAGTACCTGTTTGCCTAAGGGTGTAATCATAACGCTTTTACTCCTCTTATCAGCTAAGTTACCATCCTGAACCGCCAGTCCGGCGGCTATCAAGCGTCTTATTACTTCGGTTCCAGATGTTTTTTCCTGTAAATTATAACTGATCAGCTCGCTTTTCGTAAGATGATCGTGAGTTAGCAAAATGGAAAGAGCTGTGAATTCTTCTGCACTATTGATTGCTGTACCTTCTAACGCCTTTTTGATGTAGGATTTCGCATACCGGCTCATATAAACAAATAAGCGGCCTATACTATTGTCCAATTGGTATGCAAGCTCCTGCGACTGACTTTCTCTTTCTCCAAATCGAACATCAGTACCCATTTCGGTCTTTTCGTGATGAACTATTTCATTCAAAAGAAATCCGGAGAAATCTGTAAGTGATAAATCCTTACCGGGATTCTCCTGTTCCTGCCTTTCCACAAGGCTGATCAGCTGATGAATAAGTTTGTAGGATTTCATACTAGATTAGTTGTTCGTTTTTAGTTGTTAGTTGTTAGACTAGCTAATGACAGACCCAGGTAAATTATGTTCTTTGATGTAAAACAGGGTTTCTTAGTTTAAATTCTGAAAAAGCCTGTTCGTATTTACGCTTCAGGTTACCCGCTGGTTTAATGCTCTTCACCGCGCCAAATAAACGAATGAGTAATAATTTGTAAGCTGGAAGTCCTGGTGTATCGATCGTCAGTTTTTCGGAAATATCATCTCCCAATAGATATCTCATTAAACCTTTGATATCTTCTGCAGTAGCCTTACTTTCGTTGACCGACAAAATATGCCCAATTAGTGCCTGGGTAAGTTCTTTGCCATGAACTGAACCCGTAAACTGTCTTTGCTTAATTCGTGCATCAAGCAATTCCGCCGGGGTGGCATTTTCCGGAATAAGCTCATTTTCCAATCCGCTTAATGAACCGATCACAGCCCAAACGTGCAAGAAAGCTTCCACATCTGATTTACTGACACTATACCCCAGCTTCCGCAAACCTCTGATTACTATCAGGGAGAAAGATAAGTTAGTTCCAGCCATATCTTCCTGATTAATGGGCAGGCCCCAGGAGTCATCCCACTTCCCACTACTGAGAATATAATGCCGGACAAATGCATGGATAATACGAACTTTTATAATTTCGGCAAAGGCCTTACCTTTTTCATCGAAAGCGTTTGGTGCCAGAACTTCCCAGATAAATATCGCGGTGTCAAAGAGGCGCTTTGTGGTTTGATTGCGAATCAACTCTGTTAGGTGCAAAACCATTGCACCCTTAGCAGCTGTATAGCAGTAGGGAAGCGACAAAAGTCCCAGTAGGCTCATGATCATTTCTGAATGCCGGGCAAAGAATGCAGATCCCTGACGCATTAAAGCAGGATCAGCCCAGTCTGGCAGAGCTCTGGAATTTGAAATGAACGAAATATGAGGGTATTCCTGTATTAATTGATCAAGGGCCTCGCTGCTTGTTTCAAGCATGATCCAATTCTGAAGGTTTTTTTTCCTGATTGGGTCGGCAAATACTTCCTTAACAAAAGTATCGGCGTCAGTATCACCAACTAGTCTTCTGGAATCAAGGAAGTCGTCACTATAGTTTTTGTGGTCTGGCATTTACCTCGTTATTCTTTGAATTGTTTTTATCCAAACGTAGCTTCCTCCTAAAAC
>JAZKHM010000086.1:0-1903 GCA_040385405.1 Bacteroidota bacterium
TCGTGATGGTGCATCTGCTCAATACGGTTCTGATGCGATTGCAGGAGTTATGAATATTATCTTAAAAAAGAATTCTGGCAATGGTGCTGTAACAGTAAGAAGTGGAATGACTTCTGAAGGTGATGGTGAAATGTTAGGAGTAAGTTTAAACAATGGAACCACAGTTGGTAACAAAGGTTTTTTAAATTATACAATAGATTTTTCTAAAGTAAAATTAGCCAACAGACCCGGTACGGTAGATGGAGGCACAACCAATCTTGGTCCTGATGACAAACCCCTTAGTGGCGGAGAATATGCAGATTTTATTTATGTAGATCCAAACGACCCTGATAACTATGTTGGTGGCGCTACAAGAGCTTCAATTATGGCAGACAATACCTCTGGAATAAACCAAATAAACAACTTTCTTGCAGAAAAACCAGATGCAGGAAATATTAACGGATCTCCTGAAACGACTGCTGCTAAATTCTTAATAAATGGTGGAATTGATTTATCAGAAAGCACACAATTGTATTATAATGCAGCTTATGTTTATAAAAAAGTAAACTCATTTGCTAACTACAGAACACCATACTGGAGAACATTAGATCCAGCTAACCCATATCTTGCTGATTTCTTTGGTAATGGAACGGCTGCTTCATATAAGGGTTATGTACCAACATTTACAGGAGACTTGAACGATTACAACGCAACTTTGGGTTACAAATCTGAAATGAACGGGTGGAATACTGACGTGAGTATTACTACTGGGGGAAACAAACAAGTTTACTCCGTAGAAAACTCTGTGAACAGATCTGACTTACAAGATGAAAATGGAGAAAATATCTACCAAGAAAACAGCCCAATTACTTTTCAACCTGGAGGAACTTCATTCAATCACATCGTTGGAAATTTAGACATCTCTAAAGTATTATCTGATAAAATCAGTATTGGTTTTGGTTCTGAGTTCAGAACAGAAAATTTTGAAGTAATAGAAGGAGACAAAGCTTCTTGGGATGGTATCGGAGCAGACTCTTTTGCAGGTAACAGACCTGAAAATTCAGGAAAATGGAATCGTTATAATTTAGGAGCTTATTTTGATGTTGCCTACGATGTAACTGAAGATTTCTTAATCAACGGAACACTTCGTCATGAAGAATATAGTGATTTTGGTGGAGCTACCGTTTGGAAATTAAGCTCAAGATATAAATTTGCAGATGATAAAATTACACTAAGAGGGTCTGTTTCTACTGGATTCAGAGCACCTACATTACACCAAATTTACACTCAAAAAGCACAATACTCTTTTGTAGCTGGTCAAGGAATTCAAGTAAGTGGAATTATCAATAACGTATCTCCACAGGCTCGTATTTTAGGTGTTCCACAACTAGATGCTGAAAAATCAACTAACGTAACTGTTGGTATTGGAGCTAAACCTTCTAAAAACTTCAACTTTACTGTAGATTACTACAATATCAAGGTAGAGGACAGAATTGTATTAGGAGACAGACAAGATACTCAATTTGGTAATGTTGCTTTCTTTTCAAACTCATTTGATTCTCGTACATCAGGTTTAGATGTAGTAGCTAATTACAATAACATCTTATTAGGAGAAGGAAAATTAGGATTTAATTTATCTGGTAATATTACATTACAAAACGAAAGAATCTCTGACGTAACAAACAATTCATTCGGAGGAACATTAGACGCATTAATGTTTACATCAAGACCTGATACAAAATGGATTTTAGGAGCTAATTATGAAATTGGTAAATTTGGTTTCTCTTTAAACAATACTTATTTCGGAAAAACAACTTTCAAACAAGATGGTTTGAATGCTAACTTAAGAACTGAGTTTACTCCTAAAGTAGTTACTGATTTAGGAATTACTTTCTCTGCTACTGAAAAATTAACTTTGGCATTG
>JAZKHM010000087.1:0-5000 GCA_040385405.1 Bacteroidota bacterium
CAGACCGGGGCGCTTATATCTGCCAGTCGCAATCGCTTAATCTGTTCATTAACTCCCCTAATACATCCAAACTGACTTCAATGCATTTTTATGCCTGGAAAAAGGGACTTAAGACAGGTATGTATTACCTGAGAACTCAGGCAGCTTCGCAGGCGGTGAAGTTTACTGTGGAGAATCAGGCGGGTAAAAATATGGAACCTTTAATCCCTGAAGATGTACCCCAGGTGGATGAAATGGCTGAGGGACCGGTATGTTCTATGGAAGAAGGTTGTGTGAGCTGTTCGGGGTAGTGTGGTGTTGCTGACCAGAGTTTCGATTAATTAAAATTCACAGTCACAATTAAGGGAATTAAACTATTCTTATTGCCGGCGTGTGAGCGGTCATTAAAAGATAATGTCCCTTTGACTTTAAAATCTTGTCTGTCTATCTTTTCGTTCTCATTTCTAATAATACTCAAAGATTCGGTTGCCGAGACATAAGATTTCCCATTTACAATTAATAATCCCCTGGCATTAGCTGGAATAGTGACTGCAAAATGTTATAAATGGAAATTTATGATGAGCGTAAAGCGGTATGTCAAGATCATACCGGTACGGGTTTAAACACTTCCAGCAACCGAAAATGCCTGTTAAAAATTACATGACGCCGGAGTTCGCACGGGAAATATTGCCTCTTACAAGAAAAACTTCAAGTAAAACTGTCTCTATCGATAACAAAATGGTCCGGAATCAACCAGTAATTTTTGGCCATTTAAAGGGTTTGAGATTCATGAAAGCAATATATTGGAACAACATATTTGTGAGAATTCAGGAACTTTTGTTTAATATTATATATGTTAAACTTCGAAATGAAAAAATCAAACAAAGCTTTTCAATTTTTGAGATATTGACATGGCTGGCCGAACCATCTACCTCATCGTCGCGCTACTTTTGGTCACTTTTAACAATGTCAATGCACAGTTAAAACATTCTGTTGCAGAGGTCCAGTATATTTATCAGAACTGGAATAATAAGAATGGGCTGACACAAAACAGCGTAGCAGATATTGTTCAGGATGAAGAGGGTTATTTATGGCTCGCTACCGAGGAAGGGGTTCTGCGCTTTGATGGTACCAATTTTAAGGTTTTCAACAGAGAAAACACATCCGGCCTGCATTCAAGTACATTTTATGATCTGGCCAAATCAAAACAAGGAGTTTGGGCTGCCGCTCTGAACACTGTTTTATTTTTGAATTCTGATTCAATTAAAACATATGACTTCAGAAAGCTTTTAAAAAACTCATGGATCTCAGCCATTTCGGAAGACCATACTGGCATGCTTTGGATTGGAACCAACAACGGAGAGCTTTTTTATATAAAGAATCAAAAAATTGTAAAGTATTCCGGAAGGCCTGCTAATAATTTTAAAAATATTCAAATTTTAAGTAAAGGCCGGAACAGTCTTTTCATGGGAACCGAACGTGGTCTATTCGAACTCAATAGGGATAAAGTATTTGTTTCTGTGCCTGGTTTTGAAACCCAGAATATTCGCGCTCTTGAAAGTGATAAAAATGGCTCTCTCTGGATCGGAACCAGGGATGATGGACTCTACCATCTGCAAGGAGAAAAGATAACTCATTACACTGTAAAAGAGGGATTAAATGAGCTTTTTATTCGTAGCCTGGGGATATCGCCAGGGGGCGAGATCTGGATTGGAACCAGTAGTTCGGGTATTCAAATATTAAAGGACGGAAAATTTGAAGATTTAAAGGATAATGGTATTTCAAATGACGGTATAAAAAGCATCGCTTTTTCCGAACCCGGTCTGATTTGGCTGGGAACGCCTGCATCCGGATTAATACAAATGAAACCTGCCCGTATCCAGAAGATCTTAAAGTCAGATGGTTTGGCAGACAAAGTTATTTTACCAATTTATCAGCATCCGAATGGTGAAATATGGGCAGGGACTGCCGGACAGGGTGCTAACCGGTTCAAAAATGGCAAAATTCTCCATTATACAAAAAAAGATGGTTTGGCAAGTGAAATTATTATTAGCCTTTATAGTGCCAATGACAAAATATTTGTCGGTACGGTCGGGGGTCTGAATATTTTTAACCTGAAAACTGGAAAATTCGAAAAAGAATATACAATAAAGGATGGCTTAGCAAGTAATGTAGTGCAGGCTGTTTTCGAGGACTCGAAAAGCAGGGTTTGGATTTCTACTGCCTCGGGCGGAGTGCATCTGCTGGAAAACAATATGATCAAGCGTTTGACCCTGCCAGCCGGATTATCAAATGCTGAAATGACCAGCATTTTCGAAGACCACAAAAATCTCATTTGGATAGGCACCGGAGGTGCAGGGTTAATTAGTGTAGACCCCAAAAATAATATCAGGCATTACAAAAATAATCTTGGTGTTTCTACAGATATCGTCTATGCTTTTTATGAAGATAAAGAAGGTTCACTATGGCTGGGCACGGAAGGAGGGTTGATACCTTTTCAAAAAAAGAAGATTTTCAATAAATCAAATGGCTTGAAATTTAACGGCATTTACCGGATTATTGACGACGGCCAGGGCTTTATATGGCTAAGCGGCAATTTTGGACTTCAACGTATTTCTATTCAGGATCTGATAAAACAAAAACATAATGGATCAAAAGGATTTAAGATAACCTCACGTCTGTTTGGCACGGCAGATGGCATGGCAAATTCGGAGGCAAACGGAAACATCTCCCCTGCAGGGTGGAAAATGAAAGATGGCAGCCTTTGGTTTCCAACTGTTGAAGGTATAGCTGTTATAGATCCGGCCACTATTGAAAGTACACTGAGAGTAGGTCCGGTAAAAATTAATTCCATACAATATGGAGGTTCTAAACGAAACCGTTTGGAAAATATCAATATCCCTCCTAATGTATCAAGTGTCTCAATAGATTATACGGATATCAATCTTAATAATCCCCAGGAAACAACATTTTCTTACCGCCTCCTGGGCCTCTCAGACAGCTGGGAAGAAGCTGGAAACAGAAGGACAGCCTATTTTACCCTGTTAAATCCTGGTAATTACACATTTGAAGTGAAGGCCGGACAGCTTGGAACATGGTCTGAAGTGTCAAGGTTTTCTTTTACCGTAAGGCCGGTTTTTTATCAGACGCTTTGGTTTAAATCAGCATTGGTTATCCTATTATTAGTCGCTGGTTTTTTTGTTCACAAACTCTACTCTAGCATCCGCCAGGAAACAATTTTGAAAAAATTAGTACATGAGCGTACGAAGGAACTGCATAAGACCAATGAAAAATTTGAATTAACTAACAAGCAATTACAGGCGAGCCATCAACGATATCAGTCATTATTCTACAACAACCCTTACGCGGTATTTTCATTTGATCTGGCAGGTAACTTTGTGAGTGCCAATAAAGTAACCTCCGACCTGACAGGATATCCTATAAAAGAGCTCTTAACTATGTCATTTGTACCCTTAATACCACAAGAATATTTGAATGAGGTACTAGAAAAATTTATAAAGGCTGGTACGGGCGAGACACAAAACTATCAGACTGAAATACTGACTGCTAATGGCAAGTCTTTGTTTGTGGATGTCACTAATCTGCCAGTAATAATCGATGGTAAAATAACAGGAATATATGGTGTTGTAAAGGATATAACCGAGGAAAAAATACTTGCTGATGAACTTATTCTTGCAAACGAAAGGTTTCGTCTCGCCAATAAAGCTACATCTGATTCCATTTGGGACTGGGATTTGAGCACAAACTATATTAAAGGTGACGAAAACTTTTTAGAAGTAAAATTGGGATACGATACATCAGATCCGGAAAACATTTATGAGAATTTTACTAAACTGATGCATCCTGAAGACAAACAAAAAACTTTGGATAACCTAACACATGTACTGAATAACAAATCATCAAATTTCTGGGAAGAAGAGTGCCGGTTTTTAAAACCCGATGGAAGCTACGCCTACATAAACAATAGAGGATACATTATTCGTGATGGGGAAGGTAATGCCATACGCATGATTGGGGCATCCCAGGATATTACCGCACGCAAACTAGAAGAACAGCAACTGAAATTAATGGAATCCGTGATCACACGTACAACAGATGCTGTACTCATTTCAAAAGTGGAGGATGACGGGTTGAAAATTGTTTTCGTTAATGAAGCATTCACCAGAATGACGGGATATAGTTTCGCAGAGGTCTCTTGTAAAGAATCTCCTATAGTTCGTGAAACAGCAACTAATCAGGACGTGCGCATACGTTTTGAGCATGCCATTAAAAACGGCATTCCTTATCAGTCCGAAAGTATTAATTACAAAAAGAATGGCAAACCGTATTGGGTAGATATTAATATGTTACCGGTTAGAAATAAGGACGGTGAGTGTACTCATTGGGTTTCGATTGAAAGAGATGTGACCGAACGTAAAAGGCAGATAATTGCTATCGAGAATCAGAACGAACAGTTAAAAGAAATAGCCTGGACGCAGTCGCATGTCGTGCGGGCTCCATTATCACGAATTATGGGAATAATAAATTTATATGATGAGGGTCTTATTCAGGATATGGAAGTAGAAGAATTTCTGAACTATATTAAACAATCCGGTACTGAATTAGATGAGATCATAAAAGATATTGTGAAAAAAACTGAACGTGTCGATAACGAATACCTCCGCATGACCAAAGAAATTAACTAAACGGGATCTATGAATGCATATACCCAGATCCGTTTCTTAAAGGCCTGAACTGCGATACACCATCAGGGAGAATCAGAACTTTTCTGCCACTTAAGCTTTGCACCCTGTTACTGCCTGGATCTGGATTTTGCCATGGAAACAACCCCTTTATGGTATAATTTTTGCTGCAAAAAACAATTATTTATTCCTGGCAAAAATTTAGTAACCTAATGTGGAATTTTTACAAAAACGTACTGTATCGTATCAAAAACCCGTTCTATTTTCATCATTAAGTGTGTAAGATGAAGAAAGTGCTGGTTTGCGATGATGATAAAA
>JAZKHM010000088.1:0-50375 GCA_040385405.1 Bacteroidota bacterium
ATCAGTTTTTTTCCCAATGAGGATGAGAACGTTTTTGCGAAATTGCTCATTACCTGGTGCTGTTTTTATAATTCAGAAGCAAATTTATCATTATATGGTAAAAAAAATGCTGCGTCAAATGTTATAGTAGAGGATATTATCTATTTAGAAACGATCTAAATCGATAACAGGAAACGGGTTCACTTTAGAAGCTGATCACCTTATTCTTTGCTACAGCGAATATCTTGTCTCCTTTAACATTCCTTACACAGACCTTACCCGTAAATTTGCCAAACGCCGGGATTATAGCCTGCCTGGCCCCAAAATGGAAGCAAGGCAAGGTGAGGACTTGTCGCGCGCCCCCTTTTAGTGTAACACCCGGGTGGATATGTCCGCTGATCACATAGACATCATCCGTAAGCTCTGTCGTTTTGAAAGGTTCATGCGAAAACACAAATGGTCTAATAGTTAAAGTCTCATGTAGGCCGAACTCCAGGTCAGTATAAAACTTATTATTCAGGATATCATGATTGCCCAAAACCAATATCATCTCTATGCTTTTAAACATTGACCGCCATAAAACGAGCCACTCCCAGTCATTATTCATATCGCTGTGAAAAAGATCTCCCAGAAAAATAATCTTCGCAGGCTTATAAACATGGATGAGATCTGAAATAAGGGCGAGATCATCCTGTTCCATTTGTTTCGGTATACCTATTCCCGCTTTTCGGAAATGACCGACTTTTCCCAAATGAATATCAGCGATAATTAATGTTTTTTCTTCTTCCCAGAACATAGCTTTCTCTGGTAAAAGTAAAAGCGTTTGGTCTAAAAAGCTGAAAGGAAGCGCGGGAGAGATCATTCCTTGCAAAAATACAAAAGCCTCCCCAAAGTTCGGGAAGGCTTTTAATTTAAGCTTTACTATTTCGTCGAAATTACCTTCTTATTGGGAACTGGTATCTCATCGAACTTCCATCAGGCGTAAAGCCACTGATGGTAACCATATTATTCTTACTCGCAGTAATAGCAGTTTCAATATCCTGTGTTGTGTTTACAGGTTGACCGTTTACCGTAGTTATAACTGTTCCCTGGGCCACTTCGATCTGGTCAAAATATCCACCTTGCTGTACACCCGTCACAATAACACCGGAGTTAATCCTATATTTCTTTTTAAGTACATCGCTCACCGGAGCGAAACTTGCTCCCAGGTTTTTGGTTACTACACTCGCGGTTCTGGTAGTGTTATTTTTGATAGATTCTTCTCCTTTAAGCGTGACGCTTTTTGCATATTCCCTGCCATCCCTAAGGTATGTGAGCTGCACTTTGTCGCCAGGTCCAAGTCGACCGATACGTTCCTGAAGATCTGATGGATTATATATTTTAGCCCCCTCAACCTTAGTAATAATATCACCTTCTTTCAAACCAGCCTGGGCAGCGCCTCCGCCCGGGACCACCGCATTCACATATAATCCGTTAATCTCGTTTACGCCAAAACGTTTTGCCTGTTCTGCATCGAGGCCAGTGAAATTAACACCTATAAATCCTCTGCGAACTGATCCGAAGTTCTTAAAATCATCCAGGACCTTTTTTGCAAGATTTATTGGAATAGCAAATCCGTATCCTTCGTAACTACCGCTTTGAGAAGCAATAGCTGCATTTACGCCAATTAATTCACCACGGGTATTTACCAGGGCACCGCCACTATTACCACGATTAATCGCTGCATCGGTCTGAATAAACGACTCGATAGCGGTTCGTGCCTGAGGCTCCCCGTTTTCAGACGGCTCTGTATTATCTAAAATTCCGATTTGCCTTCCCTTGGCACTAACAATTCCTGCAGTAACCGTTGTATTCAACGCAAATGGATATCCCACAGCTAGAACCCATTCACCAATCCGAACATCGTCTGAATTTCCTAATTTAACGATCGGATATCCAGAACCTTCAATTTTTATAAGCGCAAGATCTGTATTTGCGTCCCGGCCGATAACTTTCCCTACCAAGGAACGTTTGTCAGGAAGAATTACATCAATCTTATCTGCTTTGTCGACAACGTGATTATTGGTTACGATATAACCATCTGTAGAAATGATTACCCCCGACCCGGATCCCATTGCCGGCCCCCTCGAACGACGACCACCTCCAAAGAAATCTTCAAACATATCCTGCATCTGATCACGGCCGGCAGTTGCTCCGGGATTATTATATGTAGTCTTGATATGCACCACCGCCGGAGTGACTGCAGCAGCAGCCTGAGTGAAATCCAAATCTCCTGTAGAAGAACTAATCGCGGGCATTGGGTTATTGGTAAAGTGAACCTTTTGCTTTTCTTCAAATGACATACCGTCCTCATATTTATTCTCAATGAGTTTATATGAGCCAACAGCAACTGCCCCGCCAAGGCAGGCTGCCAAAAATGTAACACCTATCTTCTTCATATTTATAAATTTACTATTTATCTTCTAATCCATCAGTAAAAGCTTATTCAAAATTAATACCAGTTAAACGCAAAACAAGGATCTGATGTATCGAAAATGTGTTAAAATATGTTAAATATCGGTCTGACCTGGAAAGCGAAAAAATATGTGATTATGTATCCGCAAAGACGATATACAGGCGGTTCAATACCAGGATGTACATTTTTCTGATCCGTATAAAGGAATACAAAAGTAATTGATCTAAAGGCAGGTCTTTGATACTGCGCTAACATATTGGCAGAACAAAATGACAATATGCCAGTATTCAATGTAACCAAAAACAATAAGGGGAACGACATTTAAAGATCAGTTGGCCATTTAGTAAAACTGGAAGGCGTTTGACATTCACACTTCAAAACTTCATCGTATAAAAAAAATGATCAAATACGCGTTTTTTTTTACAGATTCCTAGAACCTGGGCCATATACCGCATCATTCAGTAAATTATTTTTCATTTTTGGCTGAAATCCCTAAAATTCTACTTATATTTAGAATTTTTTAATGGTTAACATGCATAAATTTTGTTTCATTACGTATGTTAAGAGTTGACAGCAGCAAACCTTGTAAAATCGTTTATTCTATATGTAAACATGACTTCCTCGGTTTCCTGATTGAGCCTCACATTGTGCAGTTAAATTCTGACGGCGGATTTTCCCTCACATATCAACGAATTTTCAGCAACACCGCAAGCGAATTCTCGTCCATACTAGATGAGACAGATCAAAAGCTGATTAAATTACTTGAAGAAACAGAACAGGGGCACATCATAAAACGTTATCACAAGAAACCGATCCGGCCACTGGAGTACTTTAGTACTATTTTTAATGATAAGCTTTTCGAAACATTAAGGCCGAAGATTGAAAAAAGATTAGTTGAAGCTTTCAAATTTCTGAGGGACAGAGACCTATACCTAATGAGTAAAGAGGGCTGGCCCGTCGAGAGGAAAATTACCATTGCCACAGAACCGGCGTCCGTACTATTCCATTTCAGAAGGGGATTAACGGAAACACGGTATTTTCCAACAATTAAATTTCAAGGCTTACGGATCGAGTTTATGTTCAAAGATGCGCAGATCATTTGCAATCAACCTGCATGGCTGCTTCTTGATGACGTGCTTTATTATTTCGAAGAGGAAGTAGAAGGAAAAAAATTGCAGCCTTTCTTAAACAAACGTTTTATTTCCATTCCCAAATCATCCGAAAAGACGTATTTCGAAAAATTTGTAGCACCGCTTATCGAAAAACATCCTGTTTACGCTGAAGGCTTTGAAATAAGAACAGAAAAATTCGAAGCTACTCCTGTTCTGAAGCTCTTATATGTAGATAGTGAAAGGCCTCAGCTTCAGCTATACTTCCGATATGGTGATTATATATTTCCTGCAGGGAGTGAAAGGAGAGTCTCAGTCAGAACCGAGAAAAAAGACAATGATTATATTTTTCATCGGATCAAACGCTCACTAAGCTGGGAAAAAAACAAGCTTAATCTATTACATGAACTTGGACTTAAGTCTTCAGGCTCTCTGTTTCTGAGCGTTTTCTCAATAGACGCGGCAAATCTTGATGAAGAAACTTCGCCGTTTAGTGTCATCAACTGGCTAAATGAGCACCATGATGAATTAGAAGCTAAAGGCTTTACATTTGAACAAACAGAAGGAATAAAACGCTTCGTGATTGGCAGGAGTAAAATTGATCTCGAAATACGTGAAAATTACGATTGGTTTGATATTCATGCAGTGGTTCATTTTGGGCCTTACCAGATACCATTTATTGATCTTAAGGCTCATATTATAAATAAGATCCGGGAATTCAAACTGCCATCCGGTGAAATTGCTGTAATACCTGAAGCGTGGTTTTCACAATACAGTAACCTACTGCAATTTACCGAGGGCACCAGGAATCTCAAACTGAAAAAACATCATATCGGCCTGGTTAACGACTTTGCGAACAGTGAACTCGCTACCGTGAGCATGGACAGGAAGTTGCAGAAATTATCTGACTTCGAAGAGATCGAGGAGTCTAATATCCCCAAATCATTTAACGGAGTGCTGCGTCCTTATCAAAAGGCAGGATATAACTGGTTCCATTTCTTGCGGAAGTATAATTTTGGTGGTTGCCTGGCTGATGATATGGGTTTAGGGAAAACGGTGCAAACACTTGCTTTGCTTCAAAAGATCAAAGAAGAAAATCATATTGAAGGGATCCATACTACCTCATTAATTATTATGCCAACTTCACTTGTCTACAATTGGTTAAACGAAGCAAAAAAGTTTGCGCCCAAGTTGAAGATACACTCCCATACGGGAAGTTTTCGTAATAAAGAAGTTGGAATATTTGCAGACTACGATGTGGTTATCACTACTTACGGAATAACCCGCGTAGATATAGAACTTCTAAAAACACTGTATTTTAACTACATAATATTAGATGAGAGCCAGAATATAAAAAATCCTGCATCAAAATCCTTCAAAGCTGTAAAAGCTCTTAAATCAAAAAACAAACTCATTCTGAGTGGTACACCGGTTGAAAATACAGTGAACGATTTATGGACACAGATGTCATTTATAAATCCGGGCTTACTTGGAAATCAACACTTTTTCTACACGGATTTTGTTATTCCAATCGAAAAAAAGAACGACGAGGAAAAAGCAGCGAAGTTGCAGGCATTGATAAAGCCGTTTGTATTGAGACGAACCAAAGCACAAGTTGCAACGGAATTGCCGGACAAAACAGAGAACCTCTTTTATTGCGAGATGAGTGAGGACCAGAAAGATTATTACGAAAAAATTAAGTCGGAATACCGGAATGCCTTGCTTGTTAATATGGAAGATGGGTCATTCAAGCGTTCTCAGATTCAGGTATTGCAGGGCCTGACAAAACTGAGGCAGATCGCCAATCATCCATTGATGATTGATGAAGGATATGAAGGCGATTCCGGGAAATTTGAAAGCGTTATTCACACACTTGATAATGTTCTTTCTCGCGGGCACAAAGTGCTTGTTTTCTCACAATTTGTGAAACAGCTGGACATTTACAGGAGATATTTTCTGGAGCACAAAATTCAGTTTGCTTACCTCGATGGGGCCACTTCCAAACGCGGGGAAGTTGTCAGAGAGTTTCAGGCCAATAAGGATATTAAACTTTTCCTGATCTCTATAAAAGCAGGAGGCGTTGGACTAAATTTAACTGAAGCCGACTACGTATTCATACTTGACCCATGGTGGAATCCAGCGGTCGAACAACAAGCAATAGACAGGACTCACCGTATCGGTCAGAATAAGAATGTATTTATCTACAAGTTCATCACTAAAGATACTGTAGAAGAAAAAATCCTTGCATTGCAGAAGAGAAAACGTAAAGTCGCCGACTCCCTTATCACCACGGAGGAAAGTTTCGTCAAGTCATTAACTGCTAAAGATATTGCTGAAATACTTAGTTAGTTGTGAGTACCTCCTTACCAGTGGCAGGGGCGCTTTACCTATCTAGTAAAGGCTAACCACTAATCTTCACCTCGACTTAGGCAATGTAAGGTGATACTTAACAGATATCACACGGATGAAAATTATGATAAACACACTGACAAAAGAGTTAATATTATCATCAACCTTCAGGGTTTTCAGCAATACAAATACGGCTGCGCCTGACAAACATGCGGTGGCATAAATCTCTTTTTTAAAGATAAGCGGGATCTCGTTTATTAAGGTATCTCGTATTACACCGCCCATTACGGCCGAAAACATTCCCATAATGATAGCGGCAAGAGGTGAGACTCCAAATTCGAGCGATTTCTGGACGCCAACCACCGTATAGAGAGCTATCCCGATGGTGTCAAATAGAAAAAAAGTACGGCGGAATTTGATGATGTAATATTTGAAAGTAATAGCGAATACTACCCCAATAGTTATTGCTATAAGGTAATTCCCGTCTACAACCCAGGTGGGCCTGACTCCGAGGATCATATCCCGCAGGGTTCCTCCGCCCACGGCTGTAACGAAACTCGTAAATGTTACACCGAAAATGTCCTTATACATGTTTTTATCTGACGCAGCTAATGCACCTGAAACTGCAAAAACTAATGTACCAAGGAGATCAATGTAATAGGGTAATTGCATACTATCACTTTGCCTTTAATTTATTACTTTTTATTTAAATTTTTCAAATACTCTTTTCTGCTGATCATCTCCGCGCCCAGAGTTTCAAGATGGTTCGTATGTGCCTGGCAATCAATCATCGCAAACTGCGTATTCCTGCATAACCAGATTAACGCGGCTTTCGAAGCGTTACTGACTTTGCTAAACATGCTCTCGCCGCAAAAAACCCTGTTAACTGCAGCTCCATATAAGCCGCCCACAAGATTATTATTTTCCCAGACCTCAACTGAATGTGCGTGTCCTAATCTGTGCAGATCGATATAGGCTCTTTTCATTTCCGGGTTTATCCAGGTTCCTTTTTCTCCCTGCCTGGATATAGTTGCACAAGCGTCAATTACTTCCTCGAAAGCCTTATCAAAGCTGATTTTAAATTGCCCCTTTTTTACCAATTTAGCCATGGATGAAGAAATTTTCAGCTTTTCTGGAAACAATATAAAACGTTCGTGCGGCGAATACCAAAGGATCGGACTTTCATCTGAATACCATGGGAAAATCCCATGATGGTAAGCTAGCATGAGACGCTCAGGCGAAAGATCACCGCCAACGGCCAGCAGTCCATCTGTTTCAGCTAATTCGGGTTTGGGAAACCAGATATCAGTGTCGGATAATTGATAAAACATTTCGGAGCTAAAAGTTTTTTATCCCAGCGTGATGAGTAGACAAATGGATGTTGTCAACATTAAGGCAGAATAAAGTGCCAAAGATTTCACGTTAAAGCGGTCTTTCCAAAAGACATAAAAATTGTAAAAAGGTAAACCGAACAAAAGAGCAAGAACGGGCAAATTCATGAGTTCAAATATCGCACCTGTAACTGCAGAATAATAGACATTTAAAACTCTGCCCACTAAAACAAAGATGATCACAGCGAAACTTATTATAAATAATACCTTGTTTTCTCTTGAATTACGAAATTGAGTCATCTATTACATACTACTTACAATTCAGTTCGATCAAGGCCAGAGACTTATTGCTGCCCAGCCGGCGGATCATCAGCGCATCTTCACAAGCGCCTTCTTTGTCCCCTTGTTTTAACTTCCGCTGAGCTTGTTTTAAAAGCCGGTCAATATATTTATCGTCATAGCCTAACTGGCTTTTAAGAGCAATTATTCGGACTTCGTCAGCTTGATCATAAATTCCCTGCTCTTTCTTATCGTAAAAATTATATATGGCACTGTTAAGGCCGAGCCGCGCATGATAGGCATTTATAGCTGCGTTTATCTCATCTTTTGATCGCTGCTCGCATTTATAATCACTAAGGGTAAAATTTACCGGGAGAACCAGAGATATTAGGGTGTCATGATCCGCGGGCATTATCCACTTTCCTGAGGTCAGTCGTACGATCCTGAGAGCCTCCATATCAAGATCAATTCCAAAGCCTTTTTGGATCCCGGATTCATATATACGGCCTTCTTTATCGAGCTTGAAACTTACCTGAATGGTTCCCTGAAGACAATTGACTTTGGAAAATTCCGGATAAATCAAATTATTGTCTATGAAGCTCTTAAGGCCTTTCTGTCCGCCTTTAAATGCTGGTTGGCCATTCACCATCTCGGACGAATGGCTGGCAATGCCAAATAACCCGGAAATAACAAACAGGAAGCTAAAAACGAAGTTCAGATACATATTCTAATTTAACGAAAAATAAGTGGAATTAATATCTGAACGTATGCTTTAGCAGAATATCCGGGTCGGGACAATTGTTAAGAAAAGACTCTTTGGCTGAAAGAGCGCAGACTCCCGGATAATCGCCTTCAAAGCCATTCATATTAAATATTATCTGGAAATGTAAATGAGGGGGCCAATGCCCATTCTCCGAAATATTACCAAAATCAGCTATTCTCTCTCCTCTCGTGACAGCTGTTCCCCGGATCAAATTCTCTATGCTCGCCAGACTCAGGTGTCCGTAAAGGGTGTGAAATTTAACACCCTCCGCTTCGTGTTCTAGAATTAGCGTTGCACCGTAGTCTCCAAAATTATCGTTAAATCGAAAGCTATGGATAGTTCCGTTTAGCGGAGAGAATATCGGTGTGCCCTCAGGGCCCCAAATATCTACTCCCAGATGCAGCCTTCTGGGCTCTTCATCCGCGTCAAAAAGTTCACTCCGGGAATAGATAGTGCGATGTTCACTGTAACCTCCAATTCCGTACCGGCAATTTTCGTATTCTAACTTCTGGCGGACCCAAATTGAAAAAGCTTCCGTATCGGCAAAGGTAGCCGGACTCAACTCCAGATTTGAAGCAGAAAAATTAAAAGGGTATAATTTATCTGTATTCTTATCAAATGGCACAACTGCCGAAATAGTAGAAGAATTCTTTTCCAGGAACCTTTTTAACCATGCTGTCTGTTCAGCACTCATACGAATAAATAGAAGTAATTATAGACGTAATGTGAAAGCGCACCGGCTACTACAAATAGGTGCCAGATCTCGTGGCTATGCAAAAGCCTCCCCATAGGTTTATCCTTATAATAAAAAAAGGTACCGCCGGCATAAAATAATCCGCCAAGCAGCATCCATCCGATAGCCGAAAATGGCAATTTATTAGCCATTTCGCTTAGAAGAGGCACTATAAGTGCTCCCATGGCAATATATATTGTCAATGAGAGTACGGTATTCTTCAGACGGTTAAAGATCTTTAATAGGCAGCCTGCAATGGCAATGGTCCATATCATTACGAATAAGGACCAACGGACATATCCGTCAAAAACCAGCAGAGCCGTTGGTGTATATGATCCCGCTATCATGAGATAGATGCAGCAATGATCAAACTTCTGCCAAAAGCGAATTTCTTTTTCAGTAACAGGATAACTGTGATAGGTAGAACTTATACCGAACAGCACGAAAGTACAGATACCGTAAATCCAGGCTGCGGATTGTTGTGCTTGTGTATCAGCACGTAACAATAACATAAAAGTTCCCGGTATTGCAAGAATCGCCGGAATAACGTGAGTATAGAAATTTATGGGCTCGCGGATAGTCCTCATCTTCCTTAATCTTCCTGTTCAGGCTGACGAGGCTCCTTGCTTATCTTATCGAAAATCTTATCCATTCGTTCAACATATTCACTTGTATCATCTACGAAAAATTCCAGCTGGGGAACTATCCTTGCCTGATCCTTTATACGGCTTCCCAGCTTATAACGGATTTCACCGGCGTGTGCCTTAATAGTGTTCAAGGCAAGCGCGTTGTTCGTGCTATTGAAAAAGCTCAGATATACTCGTGCAATAGCTAAATCGGAAGTAACACGAACCTTAGTAATAGTGACCATCACATTGGGAAGCAAATTCGCTCCTTCCCGCTGAAATATTTCAGCTAGATCTTTCTGTATAACTCCTGCAAACTTTTGTTGACGTTTCGACTCCATAATGTTGTGGGCTCATATAAAATAAATAGACTTTCACCGATAAAAAGAATAACCTGCTCATGAGCAAATTCTAGTATAACAATTTATCGTAGGGGTAACGGGCTGTATGAATTGCTTTCACTTTCTCATAAAGCAGTGATCTGAACTCCTCTATATTCTCCTTGTTTAAAGCGGAGATAAATATGGCAGGAGTCCTGTTTTTATTCATCCAGCTATTTTTAAAATCGGATAAAGTTAGCGGCGGGTGATCCTCCTGAGGATCAAAATCTGCTGGTACATAGGCGTCAATCTTGTTAAATACCATTATCATCTCCTTGTCGATAGCACCCATTTCCTTTAAGGTCTCGTTCACGGTGTTAATCTGATCCTCAAAATTAGGATGTGAAATATCCACCACGTGGATCAATATATCGGCTTCGCGAACTTCGTCCAGGGTCGACTTGAAACACTCAATTAAATGGTGGGGCAACTTTCTGATAAATCCTACTGTATCTGAAAGCAAAAATGGCAGGTTTTCTATGACCACCTTTCTAACTGTAGTATCAAGTGTGGCAAATAATTTATTCTCAGCAAATACTTCAGATTTGGAGATCATATTCATGATCGTTGATTTACCAACGTTGGTATACCCAACCAGGGATACTCTAACTAACTGGTTTCTGTTTTTTCGCTGCGTTTCATTTTGTTTATCAATCTCCCGCAGGCGTTCTTTTAACAAAGTTATCTTATTCAGGATCAAACGCCGGTCGGTTTCGATCTGACTTTCCCCGGGTCCCCGCATACCGATCCCGCCTTTTTGGCGTTCAAGGTGGGTCCATAAACGAGTTAGACGGGGCAATAAATACTGTAATTGAGCTAGTTCAACCTGAGTTTTAGCCTGAGATGACTGGGCGCGCCTCGCGAAAATATCAAGGATAAGGTTACTTCGGTCCAAGACTTTCACCTGAAGCTCATTTTCAATATTTCTGAGCTGTGAAGGAGACAACTCATCGTCAAATACGACAACATCTATCTCTTCCGATTTGACATAAGCATTAATCTCCTCCAATTTTCCGGTACCCACAAACGTAGCCCGGTCGGGCCGCTGCATTCGTTGCGTAAACGATTTATGTGTTTCACCTCCAGCTGTGTCAACCAAAAAAGTCAGCTCATCCAGATATTCACGCGTTTGCTCTTCTGTCTCCCCCGGAGTGATTATCCCAACCAATACCGCTTTTTCCGGTTTGATTTCTGTATCGAAAAATTTTTGTCTTGGCATTTAATTCTTAACAAGTGTCAAAGATAAGAGTTTGGTTTTTGTTAGAACCAGGATTCGAAAACCAAGACTCTGGTCGTGCCTATTTCTGGTACAAGCCAAGTCATGGTTCTTGATTCTTTTTTTAAAATTCGTTCACAAATTCGCGCATCGCTTTACCGGGATCTTGCTGTCTCATAAAGTTCTCACCTATGAGAAAGCCATTAAAGCCAGCAGACCTTAATCCGCTAATAGTTTTCGGGTCACTTAATCCACTTTCCGAGATCTTCAAAAAATCGGCAGGAATATATTCAACCAGGTCGTAGGAATGTTGAATAGAAACTTCAAACGTGCCGAGATTTCTGTTATTAACTCCTATGGCATCGAGCTCGGGAAACAAGCTCCGGTCAAGTTCTTCACGGTTGTGCACTTCCAGAAGGACGCTCATTCCCAAACTTTTAGCAAGTCTGGCCAGGTTTTGAACTTCAGCCGGTTTAAGAATTGCTGCTATTAGCAATATAATGTCTGCTCCAAGTGCCTTAGCTTCAACAACCTGGTACTCACTCAGCATAAATTCCTTTCTTAAAACAGGGATTTGAATTCTCTTTCTGGTCTCAACAAGATCCCCTTTTCGTCCTCCAAAAAAGCTTCTGTCTGTCAATACAGAAATTGCTGACGCCCCAGCGCCAACATACCCGAGGGTCACATCCTTTACCCTTACTTTATCGTTGATTATTCCCTTTGATGGCGATTTTCTTTTAAATTCCGCTATAATACCCGTCAGGGCAGGATTCAGAAGAGAATCACGGAAGGAATAACATTCCCTGAAAAAATTATCTGATTCTTCAAGCCTTATTATAGGAACCCTGCGTATGTCAGCCTCAATTTCCTGCCTCTTTCTGGCAACAATTTTATCCAGAATATTCACCTGTCCCTCGCCGGATGTATCATAGTTATTTTTTTTCATTTCTCTTTTCAGCTAAGCCAGTTTGAAATTAATAGTTTCCCATGCTCTGTGAGGACAGATTCAGGATGGAACTGAACGCCTCTTACATCGAGTGTGCGATGACGCAGTGCCATAATCACACCATCAATGTCGGTAGCAGTAATTTCGATTTCCGCAGGTACATTATCATTTCTCATTGCCCAGGAATGATAGCGTCCAACTTTAAATTCAGCCGGACAATTTCTAAATAATACTTCCTCAGAATTGAGCACTTTAATGTCTGTCGCACGCCCATGTACAGGTCGTGAAAGATTGTACAGTTCTCCACCGAAAACTTCGCCTATTGCCTGAAGTCCTAAGCAGATGCCAAGTATACTTTTACTCCCCGAGTAGGTCCGTATTACATCCAGCAATAAGCCGGATTCAGAAGGTATACCAGGACCAGGAGACAAAAGAATTTTATCAAATGCGTTAACATCAGCGAGTTCGAATTTGTCATTACGCCAAACTGTAGCCTGATGTCCGGTTTCATGTAAAAGATGCACCAGATTAAAGGTAAATGAGTCGTAATTATCTATAACAAGTATATTCACTTTATTGAGTTATTAGTTGTTGCTTGTAAATTGTAGTTATTAGTTTCCAGCGATTTAGTAATTCACAATTTTGATTCCATAGGCCTGCTTACTCTAAATTTCCTCCGCCATTTCCAGCGCCTTCCTCAGTGCCATTATCTTATTATTGACTTCATTTAGTTCACTTTGCGGGTCAGAATCTGCAACTATACCCGCGCCAGCCTGGTAATGAAGGACGTTATTCTGACTCAAAAAAGAACGAATCATTATAGCATGATTAAAATCACCATTAAAGCCCATATAACCGATTGCACCGCTATAAAACCCCCGCTGCTGGCGTTCGAACCGATCAATTAGGGTCATCGCCATATATTTCGGGGCACCGCTCAATGTACCCGCTGGATAAGTATCCCCCACAACATCGAAGGGGTCAACTGACTCCTGGAGTTGCCCGGTAACTTTAGAAACCATATGGATCAGATGGGAATAGTATTGGATTTCCTTAAAGGATCTCACCTCTACATTATCGCAATGCCGGCTAAGGTCATTTCGTGCCAGGTCAACCAGCATCACGTGCTCCGCATTCTCTTTAACGTCCTGTTTTAAACTCTCGGCCAGTTCAGCATCCAAAGCACTGTCACCAGTTCGTTTAAAAGTACCGGCGATCGGATAGATTGTGGCTTCATTATTTTTAATCGTAAGTTGAGCTTCCGGCGATGAACCAAAAAGCTTGAAATCACCATAATCATAATAAAAGAGATACGGTGAAGGATTTATAGATCGAAGCGCCCTGTATACATTAAATTCATCCCCAAGAAATGGCTTGGAGAATGCCCTTGAAGGTACGATCTGAAAGACATCGCCCCGGAAAATATGCTTCTTAACACTTTCAACAGTGTCAATAAATTCCTCATCTGAGAAATTAGAGTTTTCCTCACCATTGAGGCTAAATTTATATTCTGGAAAATTTTTATTCTGAATGAGGTATTGAATTTTCTCCAGGTTGTCTGGGCTGTTTTTGTCTGATCGGTGCTCCAGCAGATAAAGCTCGTTCTTGAAGTGGTCAATAACAATAATATAGCGGTATACATGGTACTGCATCAGCGGAATATTTCTCCCGGTTGCTGGCTGTGCTTGCAATTTGATATCTTCGAAATGCTCAATGGTTTCATAAGCGAAGTACCCAAAAAGCCCATTCGTGATGAACTTAAATTCGTTGGCTGATGTTGATTCAAACTGGTTCCTAAAAGCCGAGACATGCTTTTTAACATCCGCTTCCCCCAGGGGATATTGTTCGCGGGATCCGTCCGGAAAGAAGGTTTCAAGCTTTTCCCCGTTCAGAATTATTCCAGCAATCGGATCACAGCAAACATAACTTAGACTGTTTTCGCGGCTATGGTAATCCGAGCTCTCAAGCAGGATACTATTTGGAAATACATCCCTTAACCGCAGATATATGCTAACGGGAGTTGTGGTATCTGCCAGCAGCTTTCGGTACGACGTATATAATTTATAATTCTTCATATTTAATTTTCAATATCCTCGAAGATGCTTTCCGCCATAAAAAAACCCGACGGGTTTAAGCGTCGGGTTCTTATTGTTTAGGTTTTGGTTGATTTGTATTTTCTCAATATACCCGTCCCGTGCGCCGCTCTGTTAAAGGGTACCACCAATTGCAAGTATTTTGTGTTATGATCATCGGTCACAAAAATATAAAGAAATTCGGCATTGCAAATTTTTTAGAAAGATATATTTTAGAAGGCCTGAGTAATGTTATCCGTTTGACTCATTGATCTGAAGGTTGCCGGGCGTTCAGGCGGATTTACCCTGACACTTAAATTCTTAAGAATTACCGACGGTCATCCCGAGCAATGGACGGCCGCTTTGGTAAATAGCAACAACTATAACTAAGACTGCCAAGCCATAATATAGAGCAATGGCCCGGTGCTTATTAATAGATAAGGCTCCCCGTTTTGAACGTGCATGTCCAACGGTTATTAATGCAACTGCAAAAAGCATTAACACGGCGTGTTCCACTGTCCAATATCTCGACATCGTATTTTTCATAGCTTCACCCATATCGGCATATTGCACCAGAGGACTAAAGAAGTATAAAATTAAGCCTGTCAAAAGCTGAGTATGGGTCGCGATCATGGTGAAAAGGTTTACTTTCCTATTAGTAGGTGTGTATTCTTTTTTCCCAAACAAAGCTGTTACCGACATCACAATTGCTATTGCGAGAAGTAACAGAACGATATACCGCAAGCCTGAATGTAGTCCTAGTAAGAAATTGTACATATTTTATTTTTTTTGGATAATCAAAGTAAAGAAAAAAGTATGAATCCCAACCATTCAAATTTATCTTGCGTCAAGAAAAATGGCTTCAGGTGATGTTGATAAAGTAGCGGTACGAAAAGGGGTGACATCCCCGTTATCTGTAAATTTAAAAACCTGAATCTTTTTATTCGCCTTCTCGGCTACGTAAATAAGATCTTTCCCCGTGCGTATATCCCATGCAACATCAACAGGATTACCCAGCCCGGTACTAATGCCAGCAATTGTTCTATTTGGAATTACAGCGGCACCATTAACTACAAACTTCTCCAGGGCAGTCTCAATAATATAGATCTTCCCGTCGCTTTTAGAACCATTCGCACTTTCTTCGCCAATATCGGTCAGTATTAAAGCATTACGCGAGGAAGAATACGCTATCCCGTGAAGCCGGGCAGCACCAGTTATGTTTATCTTTTTGCTTGGGGATATCGTTCCAACGACAAGCGACGAAGCATTTTCAAAAAGCTGAACCTGGGCTTTACCCTGATCAATAACTACAAATAAATTATCGTTCTCCAGGTGTATTCCCCATGGCTGCCCGTCAAGCTTTAATTTTTTGCTTGCCCGAGCCGTTCCGGCTATTGTGTCAATACCAACATATACATATAGTGAACTGTCTGTGTTACTGGAAACATACAGCGTCTTCCTCACGCGGTCAAAAGCAATTTCCCTCGCGCTGGTCAACCCATCGTCGATGAATGATCCTTTATTTTTTAGCGATCCGTCTGTATTTACAGTAAATGATTTGATATTTTTAGCCTGTCTGCTTACCTGAAAAACTGTTCCTGAGTAGGGGTCAAAAACGATTCCGTTTCCGTCAGGCAGCTTTGTGTCAAATCTGTCAGGGCTGTCCAACGTAGCCCCGTCGGCTGGATCAAAGATCATAGTGCTCATAACTGAGGCGTCAGTATCTGCATTAGACACATACAAACGCGACACAGTACTTTTAGGCAAAGCCTCGTTGTCATCTTTTGTACAGCCAAACCATACTGCCGATGTGGCCAGAAAGAAAGCAATGATTCCACGTTTCATATTACCTCAAAGGTAAGTGTTCGGATTAATAATATGCGAAGTTCAAACAAGGAATAAAGAGCAGAAACAAGGTCCGACAAAAGACAGATCAATTTCTGAGGTGAGAACATGCCGGGCTTGGCCTGACTCCTTTTTTGGCAACTGCTCCCCTCAGGCCTTTCCGATCTTAAATGCCTTATTAACCACCTCTTCCAGTTCTATGATGCTAAAAGGCTTGGCTAAGGTGAAGTCAGCTCCGGCATTTTCTGCCAGCTTATCGATATCCTGACTTGCAGTGAAATAAACGACCGGTATGGATTTGTGCACAGGGTGACTCTTAATAGTTTGCGTAGCAACAACGCCGCCATGTGTCGGAATTTTGTTGTCCATAAAAATAAGGGAAGGTTTTAGTTCTTCTATTTTTTCGATTATGTTATCACAATCAGGAATAGTATAAACTTCAGCCATATTGCTATCTACAAGGATGATTGCCACCACCTCAGAAATTGTTACATCATCATCGCAAACTAAAACCCGTTTCATTATTATTATTTTAATTCTCTAATAATACAACATTCACGCCATACTTAAGGTTTTTCCCAGCCAGATTAAAAAATATTAGAAATTACCGAAAACAAAATAAGCTCCTGATGGGCAGGAGCTTATTTAAACTAACCAATTATAAACCTGTTGAATAAGGTTTGCTGTAGGGGAAGGAGTCGAACCTTCACGAAGCAGTTATTTCCCTTTTACGGTATTTCCCAAATCTTCGCCACCGAGACGAGGAGGTGTGTCTGCCAAATTTCACCACCCTACAGTGTGTAAGCTTTCAAGTATTTCTGATTGCTTGATACAAATGTAAGCAGAAGGGGTATTACTTACAAATATTTTAATGAATTTGATTAATTTTTATACATTTTATAATTATTAAGAGCTCATTGTATAAATTTCATAATTTGACGAAGAAATTGTGGGAGAAAATTTCGACATTGATAACGGAATAAATCAGGTGCTCTATTAGTCTGAGATAATTGGATCGTTAATGGATTTTCAATATTTATTAAAGAGTTATAAATTGGAAAGCAGGGCCTGTGATACTTCGGTGAGTTCAGTCGGGCTCTGCGCTGTAGCTTTTGCCTGGACATGTTAGGTACTGAACAAAAGGAATATCGGCAAAAGGCTGCCGCTTCGATCCCGTTTAGATGACAGGGATTGTGCTGCTTTTATTGTCAGCTTAATACCCGTTTAGACAGATAAATGTTATTCAAACCATTCAGGCTGCCACGGCGAAAAACTTCAACCCTGAGTAAATAAACCGGATCGTAGCGGCAGCCTTTTGCCTGAGGAAAATTCTAATTATCATACAATTTTATTGCCAAAAGCTAGAGCGAAGAGCCGGACTACCGGGAGTGAAGAGGCACAAGCCCTGCTTTTCTAAAAGATACGATTGAAACAATGACTCCAAATAAGACCTTGGTTAAAAATCCATTTTTACTTATTATTTAGATTGCTTAGGAATTCAATTCTAGCTCTGAAAATTAACTCCACATTCGGTGTATTAACTGGCTTCAATTTTTTCCAAAATAAATAAGCTCCTGATGGGCAGGAGCTTATTTAAACTAACCAATTATAAACCTGTTGAATAAGGTTTGCTGTAGGGGAAGGAGTCGAACCTTCACGAAGCAGTTATTTCCCTTTTACGGTATTTCCCAAATCTTCGCCACCGAGACGAGGAGGTGTGTCTGCCAAATTTCACCACCCTACAGTGTGTAAGCTTTCAAGTATTTCTGATTGCTTGATACAAATGTAAAGCAACTAGTTATTTATTACAAATATTTTAACGTTTTATTTTTATTTTTACGTTTATAGTAATATATTTGGCGAATCGTTAACAAATTAATAATTACAAATGGAAAATCGAGTTCAAAATTTCCAACCTGATAATCTGGATTTGCAGATCCTGGCTGTCCTCATGGAAGACGCAACCATTCCATACACCGAAATTGCTAAAAAGCTCATAGTTTCGGGTGGTACCATTCATGTAAGAATGAAGAAGATGCAGGATATTGGAGTTATAAAAGGTTCAAATTTGATGATCGATCCGCAAAAGATTGGTTATGACATATGTGCATTCCTTGGAATATTTCTTGAAAAAGGCTCTCAATATAAGGACGCAGTAGAAAGTCTGAGAAGCATTAAAGAAATTGTAGAGCTCCATTATTGTACAGGCTCTTATAGCATGTTTGCTAAAATCATCTGCCGGGACACTAACCACCTGAGACATGTACTTAATGAAGATATTCAGGGAGTTAAAGGAATTCAGAGGACAGAGACCTTTATCTCACTTGAAGAGAGTATAAAACGGCAGATAACATTGCACTAAACAAAAAGAGCCACATGAACGGATCATATGGCTCTTTTTTTATATAATCAGTCTATTTAGCTTCTAAGTACATTACACTTTTAACAGCAGCTACAACTTTTTCTGCATTAGGTAATGCTTCTTTGATGAGGGTAGGAGCATAAGGCAATGGCACATCAGCACAGGCTACACGCAGCACTGGTGCATCAAGGAAATCAAAAGCATCTTTCTGGACTTTAAATGCCACCTCGGTAGCGATCGACCCTAATGGCCATGCCTCTTCAACAAATACCATTCTGTTGGTTTTCTTAACAGATGCTATAACAGTCTCATAATCGATTGGCCTAACCGTGCGAAGATCAATAACTTCAGCGTTGATGCCTTCTTTGGTGAGAACTTCAACTGCCGGCATCACCACGCGCGAAAGCATTTTACCGAAAGTAACTATCGTAACATCGCTTCCTTCTTTTACAATATTTGCTTTTCCTATTTCAATGTAGTACTCTTCTTCGGGAACCTCTCCCTTATCGCCATACATAACTTCCGACTCCATAAAAATAACCGGATCGGGATCTATAATTGCTTGTTTCAATAAGCCTTTAGCCTCATAAGGTGTTGAAGGAACTACTACCTTAAGACCCGGGCAGTTCGCGTACCAGTTTTCAAAATTCTGTGAATGCTGAGCGCCTAGCTGTCCTGCATTACCAGTCGGACCCCGGAAAACTATAGGACACGAAAACTGTCCGCCGCTCATGGATAGCACTTTAGCAGCCGCATTAATTACCTGGTCAATGGCTACAAGAGAGAAATTAAATGTCATAAACTCAATTATGGGGTTCAGACCATTCATTGCAGCCCCGATGCCAATTCCAGCGAACCCCAGCTCAGCAATGGGTGTATCAATGATACGCTTAGCACCAAATTCGTCGAGCATTCCCTGACTTACTTTATATGCTCCGTTATATTCAGCAACTTCTTCACCCATTAAAAAGATCTTGTCATTTTTGCGCATTTCTTCATTCAATGCTTCACGAAGTGCTTCTCTGAACTGTATTTCTCTCATCTGTAAATTCGAATTTTGGAACGCAAATATACCTATCAATTACGAATTATCAATTACGAATTAAGATGGTGAATGTAAAAATCAGGATTGCTTGTTTGACAAGGGAATAATACCGGCTTTTTACATAAAAATTGGTCGCCACAATCCGCAAATCGTTAACGTTGACAAATCTTCTTAAATGTGCAATACTTACAGGTGTCCAAATTAGTAGTTTGCCTGAATGGAACTGTCAGATCAAATATCTCTCTTAACTTTTCAGAAAGCTTTAATTCGAATTGCTCTTTGAAATAGTCGAGTTTTTGATCGGAGAGCTGTAAGCCGCCTTTGCCCTTTTCACTAAATAAGGTCCCTTTTTTAAAGTCTTTTACGGTATAAAGATGCGGTTCAACATTTTTTACTGCTTTTGCTTTCTCGTAAACGTAAGTATAAAAAAGTGTCTGGATCAACGCTTTATTCTGGTCTTTCCCTTCTTCAGTGAACAGGGCATCAAAATCCTTATACTTTAACTGATCTTTGCCGGTTTTATAATCCACTATCCTGACCTTCCCCCGATGCGAATCAACCCGGTCGATAATGCCAAGCAGCCTTACCTGCTTGCTATTTCCCGAAATCTGCATGTCGAATAATGGGGTGTAGCTATCCCTGTTTTCGAGTTCAACAATCGTGAATGGCGCCAGAGTTTCGTCATGCCGTATTATCCGCAACGCGTACTGCTCAATTACCTTTAATACTATCTGCTGTAATGCATTAAGTTTGCGGATCGGGTTTTTGGGGTCAGTATTTAATGCGGCAGCAAGGGCCTCAGCACATATAGCCGGCAATTTTTTGGTTTGCAATTTCAGGAATTCAAGTGTAACCTCCATTCCTACCGAACTGGAGTAGAACTTTTCCATAACCGTATGAAGCATTGTTCCCACGAGGTTTGACCCGATCTGGTCCGGCAGATCTTTAGGCTCCTTTAATCCGGCAATCCTGCTGTAGAAAAATTTCAGCGGACAGCTGACGTAGTCGGTAAAAGCGGTAGCAGATATCTTCTTCTCGTACTTTACTTCGGCATTTCGCAGAAGAAACTTCTCCAGTAAGTCACGTACAATCCCGGTCTTTTCGACAATGATTTTTTGATCACCGTAATTATCTACCGGTTGATTCTGCTGGATAACCCGGGTAAACCTGCAATTGGTTTCAAACTGAAGCTGTTTGATGAAGCGGCTTTCTTCGCCGGTACTCATGTCGTCGGTAATCCCATTATAGACAAGGGTAACCTTTTTTGCGCAATGAAGGAGACGATAGAAAAAATAGGAGAATATCGAGTTCTGATTTTCAAGAACGGGAAGCCCGAACGCCCGCCTGACATTATCAGGTATAAAAGATGGCGTACTACTAATTTTCGGAAGAACACCCTCGTTCATACCCAGAACAATCAATTCGTCAAAATCAAGGCATCGGCTTTCCAGTAGTCCCATAACCTGCAATCCGGACAAAGGCTCACCATCAAACGGGACAGACAAACCAGCCAGAGCCCTTCTGATTGTCCTGAAAACAAATTTTGGATCCAAACCCTCTGAAACGTGACTCTGCTCAAGCTCCTCAAAGCTATCTGAAAGCAGATTCAAAGTCTTAACAGCTTCTGCAATTAAAAGGCTATCCAGTTTGCGCAGTTTTTCGAGCTTACCGGAAAGGATGAGTAGAAGGCTGCCAAAATTCCTTACAGCATCTGACGCATCCTTGTATTGTGAGAAGCTAAGCTCACTGCTTTTGCCGATCTTCCGCAATTCCTGGAGATCGAATCTTGACTTCTTTGCATCAACTATTTCTGCGTGAATACGATCTCTCTGAGCATTTTCAATATCGATCAGGGGATTAAGAATAAAAGTCAGGACCTTATGGTAGGCTATAGTTTTCTGATCACCTGATGCAATTTCCTCCTGAATATCAAGCCACAAATCGCAAAGACCGAAGACAGACGACTGCATAAACGGGTAGCCCATGGTTATATTCAGGGAACTATCGGAAACTGTTTGGAGTACAGGAAGAAGTAAAGCCTCATCAGCCAGGATTATTGCTTTCGTACCCGCTTCATCCAAATCGGCTGACGACAAAAGGGTGTTCAACAGCTTTCCCTGCGCAACGTTACCTAAAGCCTGCACAATTGTAAACTCCTTTGCGGGATCATCTATCCTATTTGACACGGTGTCAAACTGGTTTAGCAGCCCAAGTGTTTTTATATTTCTCCTTATAAAATGACCGGCTTCCTGCTTTAAATCTTCAAAATAATGTGCGTCTGAATCAAAGTAAAACGAGCAGATTCCTTCATCCTGCCAGGTTTTGAATAATAGCTCTTCAGCTTTAGAAAGTGCATTAAATCCGATAAAGACTACGTGAGAAAACTTCCTCAAAAAATCAGCATTAGATGAGCTTCCCTCTGCTAGATTCCGATACATCCGGGCACTGCTGACCAGATTTTGTTCGGCTAGCTTTCCATGAAAGTTTTTATAAAGTACCGGCATCCGGTGCCACATCTCTATAAACTTCTCCTGCACCTTGCTTTGCTTTTCACCCGAAAAAGACGCCCAGAAAGATTTCATGAACTCAAGCTGCTCTTCTTCAAAATTCGGAAACTGGTGCTGCAGTTCAGCGATGCTCCCGATCAGACTGAATACTTTGGCAGGATCTGCCAGATAATAATCGATCTGGGAGAAATCGGAAACAATAATCTCAGCAAGCGGGTAAAAAACATCAGCACTTACCGTTTGCTTGCCCTCCGATCTCAGTAAAATATTATACTCGGTGAAAAGCACAAAGAACTGCTTTAGTTGTGAAGCACAAACTTGCTCAGTTGAAGCGGAAAAAAACTTCTGTATGGTGTAAAAATGAGGACTCCAGATAGCTTTTCCGCTAATTTCAGAAAGGTATTTTTTCAGAAAAAGCTCAGGTCGTTTATTATTAAAGACGACCGCTACATTTTGGAGATCGTTTCCAAATCGTTCCAGAAGATCTCCTGCAACACGATATAAAAATTTATCTCCTGACATTACCCAACTTTCTGAAGTTTACGATCCTGAGCATACCATAAATATGCATGAACCTTTTTAAACTCGCCCATTTCCATCAAACTATCGCGGTATAATATGATATCACCCTGGTATTTAGATTGTTCGTTGCCGAATTTGAAATCGAGAACGACGGCATAATCGTCGAAGACAAATAATTTATCGGGGCGTTTAACAGCACCATCTCTCAGGATGATATCTTTTTCGCTTATAACTTTTTTAGCAGTTCTGAACCACAAATTAATTTCTTCCTGCATAAGGACATCATTTACAGCAATCCTGATTTCAGCCTTTTCGCCATCTCTTATAAGTCCTTCCTGAACCTTTTCCTCAATAAGCTTGTCCAGAGATTCCGTTGTGGTGATAGTTTCCAGGAGTTCATGCAATACTACGCCCTTCCTTTGCCGGGCATTGAACCAGGTATCTTGTTTCTGGCTATTCCTCTTAAAGCGTTCTGTTAGTTCTTCATTGATCTGGTAGCTTTTGATTAGCATTGTAGCGTTTTCGGCTTTCCTAACTTCTTTGGGGATGACTATAAAATCGCCAAAAATAAAAGCCTGATCATTTTGGATGAATTCAGGGTCATCAGAACCTGCGGAAGCCAGCAGCTGGGATAAAATCAGCTGAATATCATTGTTCGAGTCTGAACCGGGCTTTTTTGGCAGTTTAGGACAGATCATACACAGATAATCTTTTGCACGGGTTGTTGCCACGTAAAGTGTATTGATGATATCCATGTAATTGAGCAGCATCTCCTCAAAATAGTTCTCTGCGAAAGATGTTGAGGCAAGGCTCTTATTATAATCAACCGGAAGAGAGTTGAATTTGCCAAAGCCGGCAGCATTGGCATCAACCCATAATAACTTTTTGATATATCCGCTTGGGGTGTTTAATTTCCAGGTAATAAATGGAATAATGACCGCCCGGAATTCCAGCCCTTTTGATTTATGAATTGTCATAACCTGAACTGCATCCTGATCTACAGAAGATGGTAAAGCCTTAGCTGAACCTTCCGTATCCCACCAGTCTAAAAACGCCCGGACCCCCTGATCTCCTGCCGATGAGAATATGGCTACCTGGTCCCTGAATGCAAGCAAAAACGGAATATGAGCTGCTGTATCGTCTTTGCCTAATTCATAGATATTAATTAGCTTTTCGGTTAGTTCAGACACAGGCAGCTGTCGGAAGGAAGCGTATTCAGCGCACAGTCTTTGCGGTAAAATGTCACCCAGATCAGCAATATTATTCATCGCTAAACCCACCCAGTCATTACCTATTAAATCTATGACCTCGTTGTGCGCATTCTTAACCTGATGCCATAATCTTGCGCACTCAGCTTTAAATATTCCGTTTTCTGTTTCAGGAACTGACAAGACTCTGAACGTACTGATCAAAAGCTGAACGACCGGATTATTCACAATTTTCAACGCTTCGCCGGAAATAACCTGAAATGTTTTTCCGGCTGCTATAGTGAGTTTTTCCTGATTGCTTTTACTGAAAATACAGGTCAGTATCTCTGCCGCCTCCCGGTTAGTTTTTACGAGGATACCGATATCTTTCATTGCAATGCCTGCCCGGAGGAATTCAACCAGCTTTGTTATAGTATAAGAGGCGGCAATTGTCTGATCATCCTCATCCTCAAACTCTTCATCTTTTGAAAAAAACTTTACCTCGATCTTCCCGCCTGGAGAAGTTTGCTCAGTAGTGTTTTGCAGGCTCCCTTCATATGCTTTTTCAATCAATAGCTTGTTCTCGTGGCCCCATATTTCATGCAAATGCTCCCGCGCACTTTCGGTAAAAATCTGGTTGATCTGTTGCTGCAATATCCCCGGGAGCTTTGAATAAAGGAAATTGTTGAAGCGAATTATATTTTCAGAACTTCTGCGATTGTATTCTAAATTTTCTTCACTAACATTATCTGAAAGCAAGTCATTACTCACAGTGCTATGAAGAATCCGCCAGTCGCCGTTTCTCCACCGATAGATTGACTGTTTTACATCACCTACGACCAGATGTTCTGAACGTTCTCCGGAGCTCTCCGCAATCGCATTTTTTATCAGGGGGAGGAAATTCATCCATTGAAAGGTGCTCGTATCCTGGAATTCATCAAAAAGGAAATGCTTGTATTTGTTTCCCGTTTTCTCCCATATGAACGAAGGGTTATCGACATCAGACCCGGTTATGCCTTTTAACAGCTGCTGAGCATCGCTAATTAACAGCGCGCGGTTTTCTGAACGGTAATTTTTCAACAGGTCAGCCATTCCCTGCATAAGCCGCAAGTATGAGCTGTTCTTACTAATGGCGAGATAGGTTTCATACTGTTCACTGCCTTCATTATAGTACTGGACCAGCGATTTAATCTCAGGATTCAAACGATTATATAAATCCTGGACTCCACTCGTGTCGCTTAAAGATCCATGCGGCCACTGATCAAAGTTATCGGCCAGTTTTTCAAGAGACGATATATGTGAGAATTCTTCGTTCAGGATCTTTTCCAGCTTGAAAATAGGATTTTTTGACTTTTGATTGAGCTCGTCGGGGACGATCCCTGATGAGTCGAAAGCCTTTTTCATACTCCCGATTCGTTCTAAGACTCCATCCCTGAACTCCTTAATACCAGCGCCTACAATTTCACGGAGACTATTGAACTCCCGCCCCCTTTCATCGCCCAGGGCAAGCATAGCTTCCTGAAAGGGATAATATCTCTCTTTAAATATCTCATTGGCAAGATCTTTTAAAGCCCGCTGATAATCCCAGTCTTTTCCATCGCTTATTCGGTCAATTGCAAGGTTGGTGACCCATTCAAGCAGGTCGGGGTCATTCTCCAAATGCAAATTCAGTGCCTTTATCAGCTCATCCTTAACCTTGTCCTGGTTCATCTCAAGCTTGTATCCGCTATCAAGGTTTAATTCGAATGCGAAGCTTCGGATTAGCTGCTGCACAAACCCGTCGATCGTACTTACAGAAAACCGGCTGTAGTCGTGAAGAATACTACGGTATATTTCCGAAGCTTTCAACCTGATATCATGGTCAGAAAAGTCTGGATAATGCTGGATGAGAACATCCTTAAATTTCGATTTCTCGTATCCCGAAGTCGCTAATTCCTCCAAAGAAGTAAGGATGCGCTCTTTCATTTCAGCCGTAGCTTTGTTGGTAAAAGTAACCGCCAGGATTTCACGGTATTTTCCTATGCCGCTAAATAGCAGAACCAAATAATGAGCAGTCAGGGTGAAGGTTTTACCAGAACCAGCCGATGCACGTATTAATTTAAGAGGTTTCTGGCGGGCCATTCGCTGTCTGTTACTAAGTAATTCTAATGACTAATTTAGTAATGACATATTTGGTGGACAATTACTGAGTTATGCCATCTCCATTTTTAAAGGCAGCGTTGATGCTCACCGGCAATTTTCCCGTGGCTTTAAGGCTTCCTGTAATGATACGCGCACTCGCTCTTTGTGCTTCCTCTGAATTTTGATAGTTCAGAACAATGGTTTTAGCAGTTTCGATGCCAGGCAGCCCTGCTATCGCGTAAGGATTGGCAAACAGAACCATCGTGCTGTTCATTTTTGCAAGCTCAGCGATAAAGAGCTTCATTGAATTGTTGTAGTCAAGAACAGCGGCCGGACGCCTGCGTGTATCATGTATCGCTACAATTATCTGGTCATAGCCGCGAAGCTCTTTACTAACGTTAATAACGTCATTATTAGATGCAGCCTTCGAAAGGATAAAGTGAAATGAATTATTAAGGTCCGTTTTTAACATATTTTGAAATACATTAGGACCAGTGGCGCCCATACTAATAATTGCCGTCTTCTTGTTCTTATCTAAATTTCTTATCTGGCTATCGCTATTTAGGATGGTAACAGCAGCGTCGGCTAAGCGCTGGTTTAATGCCACAGACTCCGGCCGGTTGAGGTCGGCAGCAACACCAGTAGTTATTAACGGCTGTATGTTATTAAGCCCTACCCAGTATTTAGCCAATAATACTTTCTTCACGCTTTCATTCACCCTCTCCCAGGTAAGCCGCTTAGACCGAATTGCACTACGCACAAGCTTGATTGCCCTGGCAGAATTTTGGGATAGCTCAATTACATCATTCCCGGCAATGATGCCCCGAACATCTGCTTCACCGCCAGGAAAAAACTTTACAACACCTTTCATCTCCATTGCGTCAGAGAAAATAAGTCCCTTAAAGCCCAGTTCTTCTTTCAGAATACCGGTAACTATGGGGCGGGATAATGTGGAAGGAAGATTCTTGGTATTATCCAGAGCCGGTATGTTCATGTGGGCGATCATGACGCCAGAAGCTCCCTGTTTAATAAGTTCCCGGAATGGATACATCTCAAGGGAATCTAAACGCGCACGGGAAAAAGGTAGTTGAGGGAGATCGTAGTGAGAATCAACGTCTGTATCGCCATGGCCAGGAAAGTGCTTGAGGCTCACTAAAACCCCATTATCCTGAAGGCCTTTCATATATGAACCCGCCTTTGCAGTTACATTGTATTTATTATCCCCAAATGAACGATAGCCGATTACAGGATTTTTGGGATTGTTGTTAATATCCGCATCCGGAGCAAAATTCACATGCATTCCAAGCCTTTTAAAATCCAGAGCAACATGCCTGCCCATCTGATAGATAAGATTGTTATCCTGAATGGCACCCAAAGTCATCTGATAAGGGTATGATATTGTACTATCCAGCCGCATACCTAACCCCCATTCACCATCCATTGAAATCAATAAAGGCACTTTGCTCAGTGCTTGATACTTATTTGTCAATATAGCCTGTCTCCCAGGTCCTCCCTGGAAAAAAACTAAGCCTCCGATGTTCTCTTTTCTTATAACCCTGCCAACTGAATCCTCAAATGCCTTTCCTTTATCTGTATGCGCTCTGATCATAAAAAGCTGAGCAATACGATCATGCCTGTTAAGTTTCTTAAATACGGAATCAACCCATGAATTAGGCTCATTTAAGGATTCTATATATGACTTTTGAGCCTGCGCGTTAGTAATTGCAGGAAAAACAAGGAAGATAAGAATTAACAGTACTTTAAACTTGTGATACATGTAGATGATAAATAGCGTGTGGTGAAGATATTATTAAAGAAAAAAGTTAGAAACAGCAATATTAATAAAAAAGTCAGGCTCAGGCTCAAAGAAAAACTAAACATCCATACTGAAACTTCATCTTTTAGTCTTGGCTTAAGGAATTTGTAAAGTAAATATATGCCGGCACAATTAAGGAGTACGTAAATCAAGCCTAGCAGAGTCAAATACATCTGGATAAAATATCAACCAAATAAAAGTAGTTTTTTGCTGTCCATATTACAACTTAACTAATATTTAACAATTTTTTAAGCCAGTGGTTTCCATTTTGGCATCATTTTTTCTTTCATGCGGTCAATAAAAAAAACAGAGATGAAAAGACTATTAATATTAGCTATGGGCGTATTGCTTGCAGGAGCGGCAGATGCGCAGACATTCGGGATTAAAGGCGGGGCCAATTTCTCGAATATTATTAAAACAGGTGACGAGGATTTTAACACTGAATTCAAAACAGGTTTCAACGCCGGAATTTTCATGGAAATTCCAATAGTATCAAGCTTTAGTTTTGCCCCCGAACTTATGTTCTCTCAAAAGGGATATAAGACATCCGGGACTAGTTTACTATTCGGTCCAAATGAATATTCTGTCACCACTAATTTTATCGAGCTTCCGATTTTAGCCAAGATCAATGCAACAGATAAGTTTAGCATTGTGCTCGGCCCACAGGTATCGTTTTTAACAGCCACAACAGAGAAGTTCACACAGGGCTCAGATAATTATAAAAACACGATCCGGGAAGAAAACGATAATTTGAAGAAAAGCCTTTTTGGCGGAGTTGGAGGGGTTAACATTGGGTTATCAGATGCCCTAAGCCTGCATGGCAGGTACGCAATTGATTTTCAAAAGAACAATGAAAATGGGACATCTGAAACACCACTGTATAAAAATCAAGTTTTCCAGGCCAGCTTAGCAATAAAGCTTTAGAAGATTTTAAAACAAAAAAGTTCCGGGTCATTGATCCGGAACTTTTTTGTTTTATCAGGATCTGAATTGTTATATGTAAAAATATCTCGGCAGGCTTAAACTCATTGGATAGATCCCACCCTTGTCAATCCACGTTAATAAGTCTACGCTCGTCCAGCCGGACAAGCTTTATCCAAATTTAGAAGTTTAAATACAAAGGATTGATTTTCAAGGCAAGGAGCGGAATGTCACAGCTTTTTTCCGTCAAACAACTGTTTTGGCATGATTGTTTCATAGTGTCCTGCAATTAATTAAATATTGTAAAAAACACTATGAAAAAAATAATCGTTTTAAGCGCAGCACTGCTGGTTGCAGGTTTCGCTCAGGCACAGAGCCCAAAATTCGGAATTAAAGCTGGAGTAAACATCGCTAAGTTTGCAGGCGATCCAGATCCTAACAGTGAGTTCAATACCGGCCTTGCAGCGGGAATTTATACCAACGTACCCCTTTCTTCAGGGTTTTCATTTGAACCATCACTTGAGTATTCCCAAAAAGGAGCTGAATTTACTACCGCTCTTAACAGTGAAATGAAGACTAAGATTACTTATCTTGATCTTCCAATCATGTTTAAGTATAATGTAACGCCGAATTTTGGCTTACTGGCAGGTCCACAGGTTTCGTTTTTCCTTGATCAGGAATCAAAGTTCGTTAATGGAGGTTCTTCCACAACTTTTGAAGGAAACAATGATTCGTATAGAAAATCTCTTGCCGGAGGTAAAGTAGGATTAAGTTATAACTTCGGTTCTGTAATGATGAACGCAAGTTATGCTACTGATTTACAAAATCTATATACCGAGGAATCAGGAAACAGAGATCTAAAAAATCAGGTAATTAACGTGGGACTTGCTTTTGGATTCAAGTAAGAATTTAATCAATCAAAAAAGCCCCCGACAAAATCGGGGGCTTTTTTTTGCTAATTTTTATTCTATTAACCGTTTATTAAAATTTCAGATATTTTCCAACCCAACTCGGTTTTCCTGAATTTGAATGACAATTTATAAGTTCCTGAAATATCCGTCCCGCCGGATGCAGACCCTTCAACTGTATAATCCGCTGAACCACCTGCCTGCTGCTCCATAATCATGAATGATTTGTTCGCAGCTGACGATTTTTGTATATCGTATATCGCGCCAGTAAATGCCTGTATAGTAGATTGCTTATTAACGGATTCGCCCGTAGGCATATAGGTCATGCACTCACTGGTAAGATTTGCGTCCATCCAGACCTTGTCTTTTTTAGACATAGCTAAAGCAAAACCGTCTGCGAGAATCGCCAGGTCTTTTTGATCATCAGGCTGTGGAAAAGAAAAAGCCTGGCTAACGAAAAGTAAGGCTATCATTATCAAACCTGTACCTCTAATTATTAAACCACGCATACTCTACTATAAATATTTAGTGATTTCTGGAGACATTGGTGTTACTGCAGAACGAAACCTGTGAATCAACTCCCCTTTTTCATTAATCAGAAATTTCTCAAAATTCCATTTAATATCACCCGTAAAATCAGGGTTACTTGCTGTAGTCAAGTATTTGAATAAAGGGTTGATATCGTCACCTTTAACACTGATTTTTTCAGCAAGCGGGAATGTAACACCAAAATTTTTCTGACAAAACTCTTTAATGTTCAGGTTTTCACCCGGCTCTTGTCCACCAAAATTATTTGCAGGAAAACCAATAACCACCAATTTTCCCTTGTAAGTATCGGCCAGCTTTTGCAGATCAGCGTACTGCTTTGTATAGCCGCATTTCGAGGCAGTGTTTACAATCAGGATTTTTTTTCCTTTGTACTTTTTAAGGTCCAAGGTCTTTCCATCAATATTGTGAATCTTGAAGGTGTAAATTGTCGCTGGTGCAGTCGACAGAATCATTGCGAGAATTAATACTAGTGTTTTCATTTATCTTTTAGTTTATTTAATGGTTAGAAGCTTATTAAGCCATTTTTAATCGCTGCTGAGCATAAAGACCAGACAGGTTTGAAATGCATAAAATTACTGTATTAGTTACGAAATATTCAAATTTTAAGGTTGTAGTAGTATGATTATTACATAGATACGTCTTGATGATTGCTGAAAATGGCGGTTGACACATTCAATTAATGCTTATCGTCGCTATAACCTCAAAATAATTTCCACTTATATTATAAAATTAATTATGAATTGTAAATTACGATTTTAATTTAGACGTAACCTTATGTTAAAACCGCTTTTAACAGTATTAAGTCTGTTCGCAGCCACTTCTATTTACGCACAGGATAAGCCTATAGTTTTCAAAGGAGCCCTTATTTATACTGTCGCAGGCCCCCCTATCCAAAACGGGACGATAATAATCCACAAAGGGAAAGTTGTCAATACAGGATCTTCAGATTTAAAGATCCCATCGGACGCTTTAGTAATGAATGCTACCGGTAAAGTAATTATGCCCGGTCTGGTTGACAGTCATTCTCATCTTGGTGGCCCGGAAGGTGGTGATGCTTCAGCGGCTCTAAATCCTGACGCAAGAGCAATGGATGCGATAAACCCAACGAGTGATGGGTTTAAAAAAGCATTGGCAGGCGGGATCACCACGATTAATGTCATGCCAGGAAGTGGCCATCTTATGAGCGGGCAGACCGTTTATATAAAAATGCGTGAAGGTAAGATCATTGAAGATTTATTGATTACTAATGAAAAAGGATTGTATGGGGGGCTTAAAATGGCTAATGGCACAAATCCAATGAGGACTATCCCGGGCACTTTCCCAGGTACAAGAGCAAAAAGTGCAGCAATGATGCGTGAGTTATTTACCAAGGCTCTCGAATACAAGGGTAAAGTGGATAAAGCCGGGGCTGATATTTCTAAAATGCCTGAAAGAGATTTGCGAATGGAACCGCTGCTGGAAGTCCTGTCAGGAAAGCGTGTAGTGCATTTTCATACTCACCTTGCAAATGATATTCTAACGGCTATTCGTTTGGGTAAGGAGTTTGGTTTTAAACCAGTACTTCATCATGTTTCTGAGGGGTGGAAAGTGGCAAAAGAGATAGCAGATGCTGGTGTTGCATCATCAATCATTACCATTGATGCGCCTGGCGGGAAAATGGAGGCAATGGGATTATCCCTTGAGACAGGTGCTGCCTTAGAACGGGAGGGTGCTGCGGTAGGGTTTCATACTGATGATGGCATAACGGATTCCAGACTGTTCATCCGGGGGGCCGCTTTAATGGTAAGAGAAGGGATGAGCCGGGAAAAAGCTGTAGAAGCTCTAACACTTGCAGGTGCAAAAATGATGGATCTGGGTACCAGAGTCGGCTCTTTGGAAAAGGGGAAAGACGCCGATTTCATTATTCTGAATGGTGATCCTTTTAGTACGTATACAAAAATAGAACAAACCTGGGTTGAAGGAATAAAACGCTGGGATATTCAAAATCCAAAAGATAAAGCATTCTTAACTGGTGGTTACGATGTGTATTCACCGGTTCGAAGTGAATTTCATCATCATGCAGGAGAGCAATAGTTTAGTTGTTAGTTGTTCGTTGTTAGATCTTAATATAAACGCACGCTAGCACATGATGTATCCTTCCGTTCGATTTTTTATACTAGAAGCATAAATAAAAATGAAAAAATTATTAACAATTTTTACTTTTCTACTTGGTTCTGCGGCACTACATGCACAGATAGCCATTAAAGCTGAAACAATTTATACCGTTTCAGGAAGTCCTGTCAAAAATGGTATCGTGCTGGTGCAAGATGGCAAAATTGAAAATGTAGGCACGGGATTAACTATACCGGAAGGATATAAAATCTTCGAAACAAAAGTTCTCACCCCTGGCCTGATAGATGCTAAAACACTGGTCGGAATATCCGGCTCGTTAAATATTCCTACGGATCAGGACCAGCTGGATAAAACCAGCCCTATACAACCTGACCTCAGGGCAATCGATGCATATAATCCAGAAGAAAATTTGGTTAAAGTTGTCAGAGACTACGGGATTACCACAATCCATACAGGTCATGGGGTTGGCGCATTGATAAGCGGACAAACCATGATTGCTAAAACAAAAGCTGGAACCGCAGAAACGGTAGTAATACAGCCTTTGAGTATGCTTGCAATGACCCTTGGGCCATCCGTTTCATCTAATTTCACATCTCCTGGCACCAAGGCTAAACAAATGGCCATGATTCGTACGGAATTTATCAAAGCCCAATCTTATCAAAAGAAACAGACAGAAAAAGACACTACGAAACGTCCTGCAACTGATCTCAAAATGGATGCATTAGTGAAACTACTAAATGGAGAAATTAAGGCACTCATTACTGCGAATAGCAGCAATGACATTATGGGTGCAATTCGCCTGGCAAAAGAGTTCAGCTTCAAACTGGTGATAAATGGGGCCGCTGAAGCCTATCGTCTTATTCCTGAAATCAAAGCTGCTAAAGCAGAAATTGTATTGCATGCAACAATGGCAAGAAATGGCGGTGATATGGTAAACATGAACCGGGAAAGTGCAGCCATCCTAACCGCAGCAGGAATTCCGGTAAGCATCGAAAGCGGTTTTGAAGCGTATGTACCTAAAACACGTATTATTCTCTTTGAAGCCGGTCAAGCCATGGTTCACGGGCTTCCATTTGATGAAGCATTAAAAACCATCACCCTAAACCCGGCCAGATTACTGGGAATAGAAAAACGCGTAGGTAGTATTGAAAAAGGTAAAGACGCCGATTTAGTTTTATATAATGGAGATCCCTTTGAATATCTCACCAAAGTTTGTGTTGTGATTATTGATGGAGTGGTGGTTAAGGAGGGGTGCGAGTAACTATTATGGCTGTTGATTGATGATTTTGAATTCGCGCAGTATTCTCGGTCTGCCCATAATTAAATATAAAAGGCCCGTTACAGTCGAAATTAAAATAAAACCCGCTGTCCACATTATCTTTTCGTCAGGAGTTATTCTATCGGATTTGTATATCTCATAAAGTGCGATTATTACATACACCATGGTGAAAACCAATCCAAGAAGTATTAGTATCTGCCCCAGCGGAAAATGCATAATTTTCGCGGCTAATCCTGTGATTCCAGTTACAATACTCAGAAAAAAAGCGATTTTGTATAGAGTTAATCTTGTCATTTTCTTCTTTTAATTGAAGATAGTTAAATTTTCATAAAAAAAGCCCCGCCATTCCTGGCAGGGCTTCTAACGCTCAACTGTCAACTCTCAACTTATTAAGAGCATCCCCCCTGCGTTCCGCAGTTCAAACACTTATAACAAGTTCCGGATCTCACCATGATATGCCCGCAATTTCCGCAAGCTGGTGCGTCCGACTGTCCGCCGCCTGAAATATCAAGAACAGGTTTTAATTTCACGTTTGATGCTGGTACCGGACCTGGGATTGCAGCCTCAGCAAAAGTATTTGAGACATCGTTGTTCACATCTTCATCAGCCATCTGAGGATTTCCCAAAACGGCCTTTTGCTCAGTAAGTACGTGAACCAGATCCGTACGGCTCAGATACTCATATCCAAGCATCCTGAAGATATAATCAATAATTGATGTTGAACTCTTTATATTATCATGTCCGCTAACCATACCGGAGGGCTCAAAGCGGGTAAAGGTAAATTTGTCAACGAATTCTTCCAAAGGCACGCCATATTGTAATCCCACAGACACAGCGATCGCAAAACAGTTCATCAATGAGCGGAAAGTTGCACCTTCTTTGTGCATATCCACGAAGATCTCTCCTAAGGTGCCATCCTCGTACTCTCCTGTTCGAACGAACACGGTTTGACCGCCTACAGCCGCTTTTTGTGTGAACCCACCGCGTTTTCCCGGCAGGTTTTTACGTTCCACAACAGAAGATAACTGGCGTTTAAACTTTGTATCCGTTGAGCGTTCAAGTATAGCACGGGCAGCTTCAAGAACTTGATCTGCAGTCAAATCGCTTAATTTCACGTTTCCAGCTTCTCCGAGCACCTCTTCAACAGTATCCAGCTTATCTTCTTTACTATCAGACGACTTAGTTGACAGTGGCTGGGACAATTTACAGCCGTCACGGTAAAGCGCATTAGCTTTCAATGCGAGCTTCCAGGACAATTCATAGCAATCCTTTATCTCATCAACACTTGCCTCGTTCGGAAGGTTGATGGTTTTAGAGATTGCACCCGACAAGAATGGCTGTGCAGCCGCCATCATTTTGATGTGCCCGTGAGCGTGGATGTAACGTTCTCCTTTTTGCCCGCATTTGTTTGCACAATCAAATATTGGATAATGCTCTTCTCTTAAATACGGAGCACCTTCTACAGTCATCGTACCACAGATAAACTCATTTGCTTCCGCGATTTGCTGGCGGTTAAACCCAATAGAGCGCAAAAGGTTGAAATCAGGTGAGGAATACTGTTCTGATTTAAATCCTAAGCGGTTCAGGCACTCTTCACCAAGACTCCATTGATTGAATACGAATCCAATTTCAAAAGCAGCCAGAAGTGATTTGTCGATTTTCTCCAGTTCGTCCTGGTTAAATCCTTTTGCTGCAAGACTGTCGAAATTGATATGGGGAGCACCCTGAAGGGTTGCTGCACCTTTTGCATAATTAACAATTGCTTCAATCTCATGTTCTTTGTAACCCTGGTTACGTAAAGCCGCAGGAACTCCCTGGTTGATGATTTTGAAATAACCGCCGCCCGATAATTTCTTAAATTTAACAAGAGCAAAATCAGGCTCAATACCAGTTGTATCGCAATCCATTACAAGTCCAATTGTACCGGTCGGCGCAATTACAGTTGTTTGAGCATTACGATATCCGTATTTTTCACCCAGTTCAACAGCCCTGTCCCACGAGTTGCATGCAGCAGCAAGTAAATAATCAGGACAGAATTTCGGATCGATTCCCGGAGGAGCTATTTCAAGCCCTTCATAAGCATCGTTATTGTACGCAGCATAACGGTGATTACGCATCACACGCAGCATATGCTTCTTGTTTTCGTTGTACTTTTTAAAAGTTCCAAGCTCTTTTGCCATTTCAGCAGAAGTAGAATAAGCCGTACCCGTCATCACAGCAGTTATGGCTCCACCAATGGCACGGGCCTTATCACTATCATATGGTATACCAGCAACCATTAACATCGAACCAAGGTTAGCATAACCTAAACCAAGTGTGCGGTAGTCATATGATAACTGGGCAACTTCCTTCGATGGGAATTGTGCCATCAGAACGGAAATCTCAAGAACAACGGTCCAAACACGGCATGCATGCTCAAAACCCTTAACATCAAATATTAAAGTCTTTGGATCGAAGAAATGCGCAAGATTTATTGAGGCCAGATTACAAGCTGTATTGTCCAGGAACATATACTCAGAACATGGATTAGACGCATTGATACGTCCGCCTTCAGGACATGTATGCCACTCGTTGATCGTGGTATCATACTGAATACCAGGATCGGCGCAGGCCCAGGCTGCGAATGAAATGTCATTCCAAAGTTTCTCTGCTGAAATCGATTTAACTGTATTTCCGCTGATACGACCGATTAAGTCCCAGTTTCCTCCCTCATTTAAAGCTTTGAAAAAAGTATTTGGAACGCGAACTGAGTTATTCGAATTTTGTCCTGAAACCGTACGGTAAGCTTCACCTTCATAATCGGAAGAGTAACCTGCTGCTATCAAAGCGGCAACTTTCTTTTCCTCTTCCACTTTCCAGTTTACGAAACCTTCAATTTCCGGGTGATCAAGATCAAGACAAACCATTTTAGCCGCCCGGCGAGTGGTACCACCGGATTTAATAGCACCTGCTGCCCGATCACCAATTTTAAGGAATGACATTAATCCTGAAGAATAACCGCCACCTGAAAGTTTTTCGCTCTCTCCACGGATTGCAGAGAAATTGGTACCTACCCCGGAACCGTATTTAAAGATTCTTGCTTCCCGAACCCAAAGATCCATGATACCGCCGTCATTTACCAGATCATCGCTCACAGAAAGGATGAAACAGGCATGAGGTTGCGGACGTTCGTAAGCGGATGTTGACTTCTCAAGCTGGTCTGTTTCAGGATTCACGAAATAATGTCCCTGAGGCTTGCCTGTAATCCCATAGGAACTATGAAGTCCTGTGTTAAACCATTGAGGGGAGTTCGGTGCTGCAAGCTGCCCAACTATAGTGTAAACCAGTTCATCGTAAAATATATTAGCATCTTCCTTGCTTGAAAAATAGTTGTAGCGCTCACCCCAGCTTTTCCAGCAGTTAGCCATACGATGTGCTACCTGCTTGATACTGGTCTCAGAAGATGTAGATCCGTCGGGCTGTGGAACTCCAGCTTTACGGAAATATTTTTGTGCAAGGATATCTGTAGCCACCTGGCTCCAGGTTTCGGGAACCTCAACATTCTTCATTTCGAACACAGCATCACCCGCGGGATTGCGGATCACCGATGTTCTTTTTTCATAATTGAACAGATCGTAGACGTCCACGCCTGCTTTCGTGAAATAGCGCTGGAAACTCAGACCTTTTCCGGTTCCTTTTGCGGCTTTGTTTGAAGGTGCTTTACCCATAATGATATAATTGGTGTTGTTAGTAAGTTCGTTAATGTTGGCTGTGAGTGACTTACCCCGATAAAAAAAGTTTAGAGGTTTTTAATCAAATCTATCAGTTGATAGCTTGATCCCGAAGTAGAGTTTTCCACAGCTTGTTAGTGTATCGATACCTCAGCACTTATTCAGTTATTAACGCTATGATTTAAAGAAACTTAACGGTGTGGAAAACTCAGAAAAATGGCGTTTTTGGGGATATTTTATTACACAAAAATACACACAAAAAAAGCCGGCTATTGCCAGCTTTTTTTAATGAAATTCTTAACCAGGGGGAAAGAGGAATTAGTCTATCACGGTTACTTTAATCATGTTTGTTTTACCTTTTTTCTCAATAGGAATTGCAGCAGTATTGATCACTATGTTACCCGACTCGACCAGTTTTTCAGATCTCAGGATTTGATTCACCTCACGAATTGTTTTATCGGTACTCTCGAACTTATCGTAATAAAACCCTCTAACTCCCCACAGTAAACTAAGGGTATTTAAAAGTTTCACGTTGCTGGTAAAAATAAAAGTAGCCGCTTTGGGCCGATAACTTGAGATTTCGAATGCAGTATATCCCGACGATGTCATCGAAATTATTCCAACTGCATTGGTTTTTTCCGCAAGAAACACCGCCGACCCACAAACCGCGTCGCCCATGTAAGTTGGAGCGTCTCTATTTAAAACTTTAGGATTATTGAAAGGATAATCCGTTTCCTCAACATTCCTTACAATTTTTTGCATGGTCTCTATCACGATGATAGGATAATCTCCTACCGAAGTTTCCCCGCTAAGCATTACCGCATCAGCCCCGTCCAGAACAGAATTGGCTACATCATTAACCTCAGCACGGGTGGGACGCGGCGAGGTGATCATACTCTCCAGCATTTGCGTTGCAACAATAACTGGCTTAGATGCAGCACGGCATTTTTTAGCAATCATCTTCTGAAGCATTGGAACTTGCTCCATAGGCATCTCAACTCCCAGGTCACCACGGGCAACCATGACACCGTCAGTGGCTTCAATGATCTCGTCGATATTATCGATTGCTTCAGGCTTTTCAATTTTGGCGATTACACGCGCAGCATTTCCGCTTCTGGCTATAATACGTTTCAATTCGATAATATCATCAACTGAACGCACAAATGATAAACCGATCCACTCCACATCGTTCTTTAATGCAAATTCAAGATTATTCAGATCCTCCTCTGTCAAACTAGGAATTGACACCTTTGTATTTGGAAGATTTACCCCTTTACGGGATGTTAGGTTACCTCCATAAACAACTTCACATTGTACAGAATCTTTATTATTTGTCGAAAGAACCCGCATTTGAATCTTTCCATCATCTAACAAAATGATCTCGCCAGCGCGAACATCATTAGGAAAGCTCTGATAAGTGATGTAGATCTGCTTATCATCTCCCACCATCTCATTGGTGGTGATCTCAATTTTCTGACCACCTACGAGATTAATACCACCATCCTTCACCAGCCCAATACGAATTTTTGGGCCCTGAAGGTCAGCCAGGATTCCTACGTTAGTCTTATATTTCTTATTTATGTCACGTATAATATCAATGACTTTCTGGTGATCCGCCTGTCCACCATGCGAAAAATTCAATCGGCAAACATCTACTCCCGCCTTTATCATGCTAAGTAAAACTTCTTTCTTGGCAGAAGCAGGGCCTAGAGTGGCAACAATTTTCGTTCTGTTATGAACCGCTTTCATCTTTATGTTTTTTTATTTAAAAAAATAGATTAGTGTAACTAGTACACCAACCGGGTTGCTAAAATATGAGATTTTCTTTGGATTTCAATTTTTTAGGGTCTACTTCGGCGGCTACAAGAACTTCCGGAATCTTATTTAATCCGCTTATAATGCCTCTTAGGTCGTCTTTATCGATGTATTTGCGTATTAATAAAAAGAAATCAACTTTCGTCATTTCCGGCACCAAAAAGCGCTCGGTCCCTCTATTGGCCAGAATATAAAACTCGGTTTCCGATTCGGGATTCAGGTAGAAGTACCTGCTGAAGTAAAATAATTCTTCATCATTACCGAATACCATCTCTAAATCAGTAATTTTAGAAAAATCTGTACCTAACTGCTTGTTAATTTTATAACAAAACATATAATCCTTAAGCTGCGCGGTGATTGCCACCAGCACAAAGTCAAGGTCTAATTCGAACTTTAACGTCGTTTTATTCAATATTGTAGAAAAGCTAAAATTACAAAAGTAAAACGCTTTAGCCTTTAAATTGTATGATATATGTCGGCACAAAACAAAAAGGTTTGAAAATTGACAGAATTTATTTTTCTTTGCACAGAATTATTTAACAATTAAACTAAAAAACCATGTCTGATATCGCTTCAAGAGTTAAAGCAATTATCGTTGAAAAATTAGGTGTTGACGAAAGTGAAGTTACACCAGAGGCATCTTTCACCAATGATCTTGGTGCTGATTCATTAGACACCGTGGAGTTAATCATGGAGTTTGAAAAGGAATTCAACGTAGCTATCCCTGATGACCAGGCTGAAACAATCGGCACCGTTGGTCAAGCTATCGCTTATTTAGAAAAGAACGTAAAATAATTTTACGACATCCTCAATATAAATGGAGCTTAAAAGAGTTGTTGTTACAGGACTAGGTGCGCTTACTCCGATTGGAAATACTGTACCCGAGTTCTGGGATAGTTTAATCAACGGGGTAAGCGGCGCAGGTCCCATAACTCATTACGACCCTGAAAAATTCCGGACAAAGTTCGCGTGCGAAGTCAAGAACTTCAATCCCGAAGACTTTCTGGATAAAAAAGAAGCGCGTAAACTCGATCCGTTTGTACACTATGCAATCGCGGCTTCTGATGAAGCTATTAAAGATGCTGGTTTAGATTTTCCTTCTCTCGATACAAACCGGATCGGAGTTATCTGGGGATCGGGAATTGGCGGTTTAAAGACCTTTACCGACGAAGTAGTTAATTTTGCCAACGGCGATGGTTCACCGCGATTTAATCCGTTCTTCATTCCTAAAATGATCCTGGATATCGCCCCGGGGCATATTTCAATTCGCCATGGCCTGCGCGGGCCAAACTTTTCTACGGTTTCCGCCTGTGCTTCTTCAACCAATGCGCTCATTGACTCTTTCAATTATATTCGCCTGAATATGGCTGATATTATTGTATCCGGAGGCTCCGAGGCTATTATTTACGAAGCAGGGCTTGGAGGATTTAATGCAATGCATGCACTTTCTACCCGCAACGACGATCCAAAAACAGCTTCCAGGCCTTTTGATAAAGACCGGGATGGCTTTGTAGCTGGAGAAGGTGCTGGAAGTATAATACTTGAAGAACTTGAGCATGCTAAAGCGCGCGGAGCCAAAATTTATGCAGAGCTGGTTGGTGGAGGTATGAGTGCCGATGCAAATCACATAACGGCGCCGCATCCTGAAGGCCTCGGAGCAAGGCTGGTGATGACTAACGCTTTAAGAGATGCGGAACTTAGTCCTACTGATATTGATTATATTAATGTTCATGGAACATCCACTCCGCTTGGTGACATCAGTGAAGTGAAGGCAATTGTTGAATTGTTTAAAGACCATGCTTTTAAACTTAATATCAGCTCTACCAAGTCAATGACCGGCCATTTGCTGGGTGCAGCTGGTGCAGTTGAAGCAATTGCCGCTATCCTGGCTGTAAAAAATGATATTGTACCCCCTACCATAAACCATTTCACAGATGATCCGGGTTTCGATCCCAAATTGAACTTCACGTTTAATAAGGCCCAAAAGCGCACCGTAAATGCGGCGTTGTCCAATACCTTTGGATTCGGCGGTCATAATGCCTCTGTTATCTTCAAAAAATATAAGGCATAAAAATTTCGCCTGCAAGTATTCCGGAGCATAAAACTGTATATTAGTTAGTCTTTATCCGATTTATATTCTTGATGCCCGTTTCGAAACTCTACAAACTTTATTTATCTCCCGATCGTAAATACATCAGGTCATTAAAGAACCTTTTAGGGTTTGTACCAGGAAATTTAAGACTCTACAGGATGGCATTCCGGCATCGTTCTGTTGCCGTAGAGGTGAAGAACGGAGCTAAGAATAGTAACGAAAGGCTGGAATTTTTAGGCGACGCAATACTGGGATCTGTAATTGCTGAAGTTCTTTTCAAAATGTATCCTTACAAAGATGAAGGCTTTCTTACAGAAATGCGTTCAAAGATCGTAAGTCGGTCAAATCTGAATCAGCTGGCCAAACGTTTGGGGCTTGACGAGCTGATTGAATTTGATACCCGTATTCTATCTCATTCTAGCAAACAGGGTTCGCTTTTGGGTGATACTTTCGAAGCAATGATCGGTGCTATTTATATGGATAACGATTATAACTTTACCCGCGACTTCCTGATCACCCGGATCATAAAACCCCATATTGACATTCATACACTCGAGCTTACTGAAACAAATTTTAAAAGCAAATTAATTGAATGGTGCCAGCGGCATGGAAAAGACATCTCATTTGAAATCGTCCCGAATGGAGAAGGAGAAAATTCCAAGTTATTCACTGTCCAGGTTACTGTAGACGGAGAAAACTGCGGCCTTGGAAGAGATTACAATAAAAAAAATGCAGAAAAACTAGCCGCCGAAAAATCGTGTGAGTTTTTAAATATCTAAAAAGATGAAGATCGGTTCGGCAAACCTGGAACAAAAAAATCTGCTGATTGCCATAGCCGTTCTAATTCCCCTTGCCTTTTTCCTGAATTTAAACTCTTACCAGCTGCTTTTCGAAGAACCGCGTCGTGCTTTGGTGGCGCTGGAAATGATTCTCTCTGATAACTGGCTGGTTCCAACAACTAATGGCGAACTCTATTATAACAAGCCGCCATTATACAATTGGGTTTTGATATTTTTCATAAATCTGCTGGGCACCGCAGAATGGGTGATACGCCTTCCTTCAGTCCTATCCCTGTTCGCAACAGCATTCCTTCATTATCTTATCAGCAGGAAGTATATCGGTGAAAAATCCGCAATTCTTTCAGCCCTTTTCTATATAACCAGTGCTGATATTTTATTTTTCTTTTCTCTTCTTGGAGAGATAGATTTGTTTTATGCCTTCATTGTTTATTCGCAAGGGCTGCTGATATTCCATTTCTACCAAAAAAAAGAATGGCATTGGCTATACCTCAGCTCCTACCTGCTTGCTTCTGCCGGAATTCTTACCAAGGGGATACCTTCCTTATTCTTCCAGGGCATAACGCTCTTAGTGATCTTCATCTTAAACAAGGACCTGAAAAGATTGTTCTCGAAATGGCATCTGGCAGGAATTTTACTTCTCGCCATAACCTCCGGCGGCTATTTTTATGTCTATTCTCTGCAGCATGATGTAGGGCCATATCTGGCGCGTCTGTTCACTGAAACGTTTTCCAGGACAGCCCTTGAAAAAAACAGCACTGACAATTTCAGACATCTGTTCAACTTTCCAGTGATGATGATTAAAATATCCGCTCCATGGTTTCTCCTATTTTTACTGACATTCAGAGAGAACTGGAAAGAAAAACTTAGAAAAAACGCTTTTCTCAACTTTTGTTTATGGTTTTGTCTTACCAACGGTTTCCTTTATCTGTTGTCACCCGGAACCCGTGAAAGGTACCTTTATATGTTTTTCCCCTTTATATATGCCATTTTAGCTCATTCATTGCAGGGGATGTATGTGCTTCGCTGGATTAAAAAATTCTATTTTTTTATTGGAATCGCAGTCGTCGCGGGTCTCATTGGAATGGGTGTCTTTGGGCTTACCATTAGCTTCATTGTACCATCAGTATTCTGCTTTATTCTGGCATTGGCAATCGCTGCAGTTCTATATTACATAAGGCTGAACAGTTCCTACGTTCATCTGCTGGCTTCGGTTATTATAATCCTTGTTGCAAGGATAGGATTTGATCTGGTGGTGCTTCCAACCAAGAAACAGAATGACCCTTATAGAAACGATGCGCAGAAAATGGCCCGGCTGATTGGTGATGAACCTCTGTACCTCATTGGGCTCCCTCAACCGAGAATTGACGAAGTAAAACTTGCGGGTAAACTATTCACAACTTTTAAACGTGACGAACCAGCTTTTCTGGCATTTCAAACTTCATTCTACTTATCGCGATTCACCGGCAGGATACTTAAATATACCAAAGTTGAAAATTTGCCCGGTTTCTATATTAGTAATGAGAAATTTAAAGATCCTGCCCGTGTACATGTATATTACAAGTTCAATAACAAGTTGAATAAAAGCGACGACTGGTACATATTATACAAGGCAAAGCCTTTATGAAAATCATAAAAAGAACCCTTTCGTTGATATTTGCCACCTGGTGCTTTTCGGTCTTTATAGCAGCAATGCTACTGGTTTTTCCTTTTATACTCGTTTGTTCGGCTTTACTTAAAGACAAACGGGCTTCCGACGTTATATTTTTCTTTTTAAAGATCTGGGGATGGATCTTTTGCATTCTGTGTTTCTTTCAAATAAGAACCCATAACAAGTCGTTAATTGATCCGGCAAAAGCCTATATTTATGTATGTAATCACAATTCCTATCTGGATGCGATCGCAATAGTCCTTGCCATCCCGGGATCATTTAAGCCCCTCGGGAAAATTGAAATGATTAAAGTTCCGATTTTCGGCTTCATTTATAAAAAGGTCGTGGTCCTCATAGAACGGACAAGTAAAGAAAGCCGAGCAAGAAGTATCGAGGAACTGAAACAATTTCTTGCAAAAGGCCAATCGATCCTGATTTTCCCGGAAGGCACTATGAACCGAAGTGATCAATCCTTATCAGATTTCTATGATGGCGCCTTTCGTCTCGCTGTCGAAACCAAAACCCCTATTGCACCGATGGTGATAATAAATGCAAGAAATCTTTTTCCCCGGGCAGATCCGCTCGCCGCGAAACCTGGAATTATCACCTGTATTTTTGATACGCCGGTTGAAGTTACAGATATGTTGCCCGAAGATATCGAGACATTAAAAGCTAACGTTTACCGTTCTATGGAAGCTTTAATCAAGCGTTCGTCCTAATATTTCAGGTTTTTTTCAGTGAGATCCGGAGCTTTGGGCAAAGGCGGAAGACTCAGAAGTCCTTTGGGCCGGCCCGATTTATTAAACGTTTCGAGTGATCTTTTAACATAATTGATAAAGGCATACTCATCCATAGCAGATAAGATTTCATAACCGGGGCGATATATTACCATGAAATTTTTTAGGTCAGCATCGGTCAGCCCCGATATCCGGCCTACTGCTGAAGCGTTAAACCTCCGGTCGATCTCGGATTGCTCCATCTCTTTCAGGTAAAATAAATTAAACCGGCGTGCCTGATTTGGCGTTTTCCCGAGCAGCTCATAAAAAGCGGTTATCGGCTGAAATACATAAGCCAACAAGGGCGGTTTGCCTCCATAAAATGACCCCTTTTTTCGATATTGATTTCTAAATTCGTCCAGTTCCTCACGTTTAGTTTGGCCAGTTACCTTAACCTCATCCAGTTCAATTACTTTCTGCATTTGCAAAACGAGATCAGTCATTGTGAGTAAGGATTTAACAATATCGTCATACCCGGGTTTCGATAGCAGCAGCGTATCGCCAACAGCCGCAGCTATCTTAAATAATCCGAGCTCATTACTTAAAACCCTTGCCCCGGTCTTTGTATTAACAACAGAAACGTTTGCAATACGTGATACCCCGGACTTTTCCATTACGAGCCCTTGAACGGCCTTCTCTTGTGCACTGACAGATATAGCAACCCAGAGGAGTATACATGTTAAAGAAAAAAATCTAAAAACTTTTTGTGTCATCAATTTAAGCAAATTTAGTAATTACAGAAGTCCCGATTCCTTAAATAATGTTAAATCTGCTTTTAAGAAACCAGCTCCTTTAGGTATTAAATCTTATCTTTGCCCGATGATAAAATCCATGACAGGATACGGTTTAGCTTCAAAAGATTTTGCAAATGCAAAGTATACCGTTGAGATAAAATCATTAAACAGTAAGTTCCTTGAACTCTCTTTGAAGATCCCTAAAGCTTTTTCAGATAAAGAATTCGTTTTAAGAAATGATTGCAGCAAACAGATTGAACGCGGAAAAGTAAATGTGAGTATCAGTGTTGAAAGTGCTGAGACGACCTTAAAAACATCCAGCATTAATCAAGTTCTGCTAAAACATTATTACGCTCAACTTAAGGCTTCTGCTGATCAACTGGGGGACACAGGAAGCAACCTTCTTCAAATGGCATTAAACTTTCCTGAAGTTGTTCAATATTCTTCTGATGAAGGAACAGAGGATGAATGGAAGACTGTTTATGAAACTTTCAGCGAGGCCCTTGTCAATTTTCAGAACTTCCGCCAGGACGAAGGAAATGTATTAAAGCAGGACCTTATACTGCGCATAAGCAATATTTTGGAGGGCATGGAATTAATATCTCTGCAAGAACCTCATCGGATTCCAGCTATCCGTGAACGCCTAAATCATTTCCTGGAAGATGCCGTAGGAAGTGAAAATGTCGATAAGAACCGCTTCGAACAGGAACTAATTTATTATATCGATAAACTGGATATCACCGAAGAAAAGATCCGCCTTAAAAGTCATCTTGATTACTTTCTGGAAGCGCTAAAAGATAAAGATGCCAACGGAAAAAAATTAGGTTTCATTTCCCAGGAAATCGGTCGCGAGATTAACACCATGGGTTCGAAAGCCAATGATGCGAAAATGCAGCAGATCGTTGTCGGGATGAAAGAGGAGCTGGAGAAGATAAAGGAACAATTACTTAACGTACTATAAAGTTGTAGGTTATAAGTTGTAAGTTATAAGTACCCACCGACTTAAAAGTTACAACTTAAAACCTATAACTTAAAACTTACAACTCAATTGAAAGGTAAACTAATCATATTCTCAGCCCCTTCCGGAGCAGGTAAAACTACAATAGTCCACCACCTGTTGACAAAGATACCGTCACTTTCGTTTTCTATTTCTGCGACAACCCGGGAGCAGAGGGGCGATGAAGTCAATGGCAAAGACTACTACTTCATTTCACAATCGGATTTCCTGCATAAAATAGCTCAGAAGGAATTTGTAGAATTTGAAGAGGTATATTCCGGCACTTTTTACGGTACATTACGTTCGGAAATTCAGCGAATCTGGGCATCGGGCAAGCACGTGATATTTGACATTGACGTGGAAGGCGGGCTGCACCTAAAGAAAAAGTATGGTGACAGCGCTCTGGCTATTTTCGTTGATCCGCCCTCCCTCGGTGTGCTGATTGAACGATTAACAAGCCGTGGAACAGACGCACCGGAAAAACTGGCAGAACGCATAAAGAAGGCAGACAAAGAACTCCAATACGCAAGCCGTTTTGATGTTGTACTGAAAAACCATGATCTGGAGACAGCTTGTAAAGAAGCAGAAAAACTCGTTACTAATTTCTTAAAAGACTAATTATCTAAAAGCGTCCAGATGAAGATCGGCTTATTCTTTGGCTCTTTTAATCCCATTCATATCGGGCACCTGATTATTGCCAATTATATGGCCAACCATACCAGTCTTGATCAGGTTTGGCTCGTGGTATCACCTCATAATCCATTAAAAGAAAAGGCTGACCTGATCAATATGTACGACCGTCTGGAAATGAGCAAACTGGCGACGGAGGATGCCGACAACATCCGCGTAAGCGACGTTGAATTAAAACTCCCCCAGCCATCATATACCATTGATACCCTTACTCACCTGCACGAAAAATATCCGGAACATCAATTTAGCCTGATTATGGGATCAGACAATATTACATCTTTAAAGAAATGGAAGAACTATGAGCTAATTCTCCGCGACTATCAGATACATGTCTATCCGCGCCCTGGATTTGAAAACGCTGAATTGCTCAAACATCCTTCAGTACATTTAACCAATACTCCCTTAATGGAGCTTTCTGCAACGTTTATCCGGAAAGCAGTTAAAGAAAAAAAGAACATTCAATATTTTGTGACAGATAAAGTGCTGAAGTTTATTGAGAGTAAGAATTTGTACCGGTAGAGGTTAGTTATTAGTAATTAGTTGTTAGATCTGCCCAGACGTAAAACGTACAACGTATAACTTTTCCCCTTATGAGTGAAAAATCCATCCTTAAACTCAAGCTTCCCACTGATCCTAAATGGGTTAAAAATGTAGTGGAGAGTAATATCGAAGAAATCCTCACCGATCATGCGTTTTGCGAGCAGAAAGCTGCAAGTAATGCGATAACTCTCATTGTTCAGAATCCAAATCTCTCCGATCTGGTACAGGAAATGGCTTTACTGGTACAAGAGGAAATGGATCATTTCAAACGAGTGCATGATCTGATATTAGCAAGAGGTTTCGTACTGGGGAGGGAGAGGAAAGATAATTATGTGAACGAACTGATGCAGTTTATGATCAAAGGAGGGAGCAGACAGGACCAGCTAATCGACAGGCTATTGTTTTCTGCAATGATCGAAGCAAGAAGCTGTGAGCGTTTTAAAGTCATGTCGGAGCACATAAATGACGAGGAATTATCCAAATTCTATTATGAACTTATGGTTAGCGAAGCTGGCCACTATACTATGTTTATAGGCCTCGCCCGGAAGTACGCCGGAGATATCGACGTGGAAAAACGCTGGAAGGAATTTTTAGAATATGAAGCGAAGGTGATTGAGAACTATGGGAAGGGGGAGAGCATACATGGATAGAAGAACAAGAAATAAAGAGCAAAGAACAAAGACACCCTGCGAAAAATCCTAACGCTTGAATATCAAGAATATCGCCGGCCTTTTGTGCAGCTCCGGCACTTTTGTAGTCCATTCTTTAATCATTTTCGTTTGAACGAATTCTTCTGCTGATGTCAGATCACAAGCGATGCAAAGCCTGGTTTCCGGTTTGCAGCTTCGCAGAATCTCTTCAAGCATCGGGTTATTCCGGAAGGGGGTTTCAATAAAAATCTGAGTTTGGTTATGTCGCTCAGCTAAGGCTTCGAGCTCTTTTATTTTATTTGCCCGCTGAACTTTATCAATTGGCAGGTAGCCGTGAAATGTGAAACTTTGTCCGTTAAAGCCTGATGCCATCAAAGCAAGTAAAATGGAACTAGGTCCGACTAGCGGTACAACCTTAATCCCCCTTTGATGAGCATAAGCAACTATCTCAGAGCCCGGATCGGCAACACCAGGGCAACCGGCTTCACTCATTAAACCGACGTCCTTTCCTGCTAGCAGGCCTGTGAAAAATTCTTTGACGCTGGCGTCACGATTGTGTTTTCCATAGTCATGAACAATAAGTTCGCTTTGAGGAGTTTTTAATCCTGCTTCTTTTAAAAATCTTCGCGCAGTTTTACTGTTCTCAACAATATATTCGTTTATAGTATTAATTGTATCAGTTAAGAAGGGAGTGAAAGATTTCGCTGAGGCGTTTTCCGCCAGAGGCACAGGAATAAGATAAAGGGTACCGTTTGGCATCGTTGAGGTTTTTTGTAAAAATAGGTATTTAAAAAAGAAAGGTATTGCATGGTTGAGATCGTTCTCATTGCCCCCTAACGATAACGAGCACCCTCCATCCCTCATCTTGATACCTGCCTATCGGCAGGCAGGCCTGATTCTTGAGACTACAACAACGTAATTATTTTGATACCATACAACCTGCTGCGAACGGTATCCCTCTTAATTAAAATGACAATTAAACCTTAGAGGCATGAAAGCGAAGAACGATTTATCGGCCTGTTTTTTAGGAGTTTTATTTCTCTTAATAACAATCAGTGCATTACCCGTGCGGGCGCAGTATAATGACTATGAAGACGACATTTCTCTGGAGACATTTTATGAGGAACTGGAACCATACGGAATATGGATCGATGATCCGCAATACGGGCTGGTGTGGCGACCGGATGTCGACCAGGATGAATTCCGGCCCTATTATACTCGCGGCCATTGGGAAATGACTAAGTACGGAAACACCTGGGTATCTGACTACGACTGGGGTTGGGCTCCATTTCACTATGGACGCTGGCATCACCAAAGCCGTAGAGGTTGGGTATGGATTCCCGGAAGAAAATGGGCACCAGCCTGGGTAAGCTGGAGAGGCGGCGGCGGACATTATGGATGGGCACCGCTTGGCCCGGGCATGAATATCAGTATCAACATCGGAAGGATTCCGAATTTCTGGTGGGTGTTTGTTCCTCAGCGTTATATTTACTACCGTTCCTATCCGCGCTATGACTGGAGGAGGAATACCAATATATATCATAACACCGTGGTCATTAATAATATTTATGTAAATAACAGGAACAGATACTATACTGGTCCGCGCGCCGATGAAATCAGGAAGGTTACCCGCCAGCCTGTCATTGTTTACCCCGTTAGAAGCCAGCGTCCAATCTACGCCAGTGGCCGCAACAATCGTCCGGAAGTTAACAGGGGCAGCGTTCAGACACCACGCCCTACCAGGCCAACAGATGCCGGACGCGGTGGCTTCAATGGCACAACTGATAATTCTATCGTCGACAGATCTGATAAATCAAACCGAGGAGCTGTGGACGGCAGATCAGGGAATCCTGTAACCGAACGTCCCAACACCCCAGTAGAAAAGGGAGCAGTAACCAGCCGGCCTGACAGAGTAACTACAACAAGGGCGGCCGGTAACCCGGTTTCAAATCGTTCTGGAGATCAAAAATTACCGGCTTCGGGCCAGCGATCCCCGAGGACATATGATAACCAGGACATTCGCGGAAGCCAGGCTGGAGAGCGCGAACGCCAGCAGGTTGTCGAACGCCCGTCACAGCCCGCACCTCCTCAGCGAGGACAAGGGGCAGCACGCAGGCCTCAGCAGGAACAAAGATCGGAGCCAAGGCCTCAGCAACAGGAACGCCCTCAACCGCAACGTGAATCAAACCGCGATAATAGCCGGCAGGAAAGCGAAAGAGCGAGCACACCTGATCGAAGCTCTCCTGAAAGAAGCAGCGGGGGTGGAAGACCGCCAAGAGGAAACTAATAGATAAGTGGACAGTTGACAGTTTGCAAACGAAACGACCCGATCTCAAAAAACCGGGTTGTTTCGTTTAGTGCCCTGAAAAAGATATTATATATCGTAATGTTGAAAGAAATGTCTAATTTATGTGGCCTTGATTTCTTTTAGCTTTTAGCTTTTAGCTAACTCTCCCCTGTCAACTTACTTCAACTTAGCAAGAGCATCTCTGAGCCTCGGCATCATTTCCT
>JAZKHM010000089.1:0-1266 GCA_040385405.1 Bacteroidota bacterium
AAGGATCAGGAGTAAGTTGTTTGATACCTAAGCTCATTTTACGCTCAGCACGATCAAGAGTTAATACCTGAGCTTCAACTTCATCGCCAACTTTCAGGAATTCCTGAGGATTGCGAAGATTCTGAGACCATGACATTTCTGATACGTGGATCAGGCCTTCAACTCCCGGAGTGATCTCAAGGAATGCGCCGTAATCAGCAACAGTAACAATTCTTCCTTTTACTTTAGAACCTATTTCTAAGGTAGTATCTAAAGCTTCCCAAGGATGTGGAGTTAATTGTTTTAATCCTAATGCGATACGTTTTTTCTCGTCATCAAAATCAAGAACAACAACATTGATCTTCTGATCAAGGTTTAATACTTCACGCGGATGCTCTATGCGGCCCCATGAAATATCCGTTATGTGTAATAGACCGTCTACGCCGCCAAGATCGATAAACACACCGAAATCAGTGATGTTCTTAACAGTACCTTCAAGTACCTGACCTTTTTCAAGCTTAGCAACGATCTCAGTTTTTTGATTTTCTAAATCGTCTTCAATAAGCACCTTGTGCGATACAACAACATTCTTAAATTCATGGTTGATCTTAACAACCTTGAATTCCATTGTTTTACCTACATAGATATCATAATCACGGATAGGCTTAATGTCAATCTGCGATCCCGGAAGGAAGGCTTCGACACCCATAATATCCACAATAAGACCACCTTTTGTACGGCTCTTAACAAAACCAGTGATGATTTTGTCCTGATCTAATGCTTCATTGATAGTTTCCCATGAACGCTGTGTTTTTGCACGCTTGCGTGATAACACTAACTGACCGTTAGCATCTTCCTGCGATTCTACAAATACGTCAACTGAATCACCAACTTTTAAGTCCGGTGTGTCACGGAATTCAGATAATGATACCAGGCCATCAGATTTAAATCCAATGTTCAATACCACATCTTTGTTGTTAATCGATACGACAATACCCGAGATAATCTCGCCTTTTTCGATCGAATTAAACGTTCCTGCATACATCTCCTCAAACTTTTCACGGTCTGCAGCGCTGTAATTTCCAAAACCTTTGTCATCCGCGTCCCAGTCGAAATCGCCGGTAGGGGTGATCATAGTTTTGGATTTGATCTCTTCGATCGATACTGAATCAGCTTCTGATTCAATAGTTTCCTTTTCTTTAACCGTAGTGGTTTCTTCGCCCTGAAGTTCCGCTTGTTTAGCTGTTAACTCCTTTTCGGCTTCTAGTTTTTTGGCCATTAATTAAT
>JAZKHM010000090.1:0-14090 GCA_040385405.1 Bacteroidota bacterium
TTATTTAAAACTCACTAAAACTTTTGTTTCTGTTATATCTGTAAAAGGTATTATATTCTGAACCACAGCTGCTTTTTTTCCTTTTTCCTTTATATTCTCTTCCAGGGTTATCCCATGATCATCAGCCGCTAAAAGTTTGCCTTCACGTTTTGTCCCATCCCTCAGTAATACACTTAACGAACGGTTAATATTTTTCTGATACTGCCTTAAAGACTTCAATGGGGTTTCAAGGCCGGGAGAAGAGACCTCTAAATTATAAGCCGCATCAATTGTGTTCTCCTCTTCCAAATGAAATCCAACGTGACGGCTTATAGCCACACAGTCAGTAATTGCAACTCCATTGTCGCCATCTATTAAAATTGTAAGAAGGCCGCCTCCATGCATCTGGACGTCCACCAAAAACAGATCCGGACGATCAGCAATTTTTTCTTCAACTAATTCGATAACCCTCTTCTCTACGCTCATATCAACCTTTTTATACCCGTCAAAAAACGGGATGGTAAAAAAAGAGCCCCGATATTGTCGGGGCTCTTCTCAGATCGGATGCAAATATAATAAAACAATTTCGGATTACAAACAAGTTAAGTAAGAAGGAATTAGCAGATAAGATAATTAGCAAATTAGCCAACATTCAGGCTAAGTTCGAACTAAAAAGGACGGTTGAAATGATAATAATATTCAGCAATCTGAATTACACAATGAGTTTTGTCTTCCTATTATTTGATAGTGAATTTGTACTCAAGGAAGCCATCGGCAGGGGATAAATCCTTTTCGGTGATAATATCCTCCGGCTCTTCCAATATATTCTTTGTGTAACATCGTGAGAAATAAACTTTGCCTTTTGCAAAGCCTTGTGTTGGAATAAATTCGACAAAGCTTTCTTTTACTGTATAAGACCCATCAATTGCCGGTTGAAAATCTCTCATTTCCTTGTCGGACGTTTCCTCATAAACGGCGAAAAAGTCTTTCCACTGATCAGCCCCTATCGAATCGCTACGCAGTTCCTCAATAATATTTAAAGGAATACCATAAAGTTCTACCGACGAGCTATCAGGCGATAACCTGATCTTAATACCTGAATTGGCCGTTTTGGTTGTTTCCGTTCGCCCGCAAGCATTCATTGTTAGCAAAATAATTGCGGAAATGTAAAACAGATTTTTCAACTTAATGGTTACTTATTTTAACCTAAACTAATAATTATGAGACTAATCATTGAAATTTTATTGATGGGGGTAGCCGTGGCGATTGCCGCATATCTGCTTCCCGGAGTCGCCGTTGACGGTTTTTGGAGTGCGCTTATAGCCGGGGTGCTTATCGCATTAGCAAATGCAACCATTGGTACCATTCTTCGTATCCTGACCTTCCCTATAAATTTTTTGACACTGGGATTAATGTCATTTATTATCACCGTTCTTATGGTTTTACTGGTCGATAATCTGATGGATAGCTTCAACACGACAGGATTCTTTTCTGCTTTGTTATTTGCCATAATACTTTCGGTCTTAAATATGATATTCTCGGCGGTAAGTTCGGACAGGACTTAAGAGATATGCCGACAGCCGGCATTTTAGGTTTTAACTTCAGGTTGTACTAAGGTGTAAATTGTACATAAGTAATTCGTTGACGGACAGGATGCAGGCAGAAATATTCCTATTTCTTTCTACCTCCCAACAATCTCCTCGGTTGCTCTTACAACACTCGGCGCCTTATCCTTCTTGGTAATTTCATAAATTTCCCGATTGTTCTGGGAGCCGTAGTATTTGCCAAGGATAGCAACTGCTGAGGCACGCACCTGTGAGACTTCATCTTTCAATGCGATTGACTTGATTTGTTCGTATATGGATTTTTGTTCATCCGAATTGAGCTTATCCAGGACTGATAAGGCGGTTAACCTAATAAACCAGTTCTTATCCTTCATTCCCTCAATTAAAGCAGCTCTGGCTAATGGATTAGTTTTAAATTCAAGCAGCATAGTCAGGGCTTCCAGACGATCCATAAACAGAGGTGCGTGGCGATATTGGAAAATATATTGATCAGCGGTTTTTATCTCCACCTTCTCTGCAAGAATATATTTTTCAGCATCTGTATTAACAAGATCCGGGCTTATGGGTGAAGGGAATATAAAACTCTGTTCCTGCTTTTCGAGTACGACTTCCTGTCGGGCCACTTTACCACCTGAATAGATATCAACAGCCATCGGTAACCGGTAAAGGGGGAATTTCGAAAGATCCTGAATTTGTTTAATCGTAACAGTTACTTCCTTTTTATCAGGATTGTAATTGTTTTGAATAGTCAGGACAGGGTGTCCTGAAGCCAGAAACCATTGTTCAAAAAACCAGTTGAGGTCCTTTCCGCTTATTTCTTCGAATGTTAGCCGCAAGTCATGAATTTCAGCATTTTTATAGGAATGACGTGTCAAATAAAGATTGAGGGCTTTGAAAAACGCTTCATCCCCAACGGTTTTGCGCAGCATATGCAGGATACGGCCGCCCTTCTGATAACTGATTTCATCAAACATCTGTTCCCGGTCGGCATAATCAAATCGAATCACGTCCGGATTCTTTTTTCTGTCGCCTCCCAAATAAACTGAAAGGTCTTCAAGGGCTTTCAGGTCAGCAGTTTCCCGGCCATACTTATATTCTTCCCAAAGATACTCCCCGTATGTAGCGAAGGATTCATTCAACGGTAAATTTGCCCATGACTCAGCGGTTACAAGATCGCCAAACCAATGATGAAAGAGTTCATGAGCAATAATGTCCTCGTGGTTTTCATCCAGATATTGACCTTCAGACATATTCATCCTGTCAAAGAAAACAGTCGCAGTGGTGTTTTCCATCGCTCCGCTTATAAAATCGCGCACCACGATCTGAGAATATTTATCCCATGGATAATCAATACCCAATTTATTTGAAAAAAACTCCATCATCTCCGGAGTCTTTCCAAAAACTAACCTTGCGGTTGATGCATAGGCTGGCTCTGTATAATAATTTACTTCTTTATCTCTCCACTTGTCCTTCGTGATAGTAAAGTTTCCCACCGCTATCATGGTAAGGTAAGTGGAATGCGGCTGTTCCTGCCGCCAACTGTCCGTACGGGTACCATTGCCATTCAAGCTGGAGTATTCTAATGTACCATTGGAAAGACTTACATATTCATTAGGAACTGTAATATTAATTTCCTGAGTCATTTTCTCCTGGGGGTCGTTAATCGTAGGGAACCAGCTGGAATTACATTCCGTTTCACCCTGTGTCCAGATCTGTCGCGGCTTATCCTTGTCTTTACCATCTTTGTTGATGAAATAAAGTCCCCTATCCCCTGCAGAGGCAATATCCTCACCAATTTTTAGCTTGTTAGGCATTGCCACATAATCGATGTAAATCGTATAGATCTGGGCCCTGGTATAAGTCTTATCAAGTTTTATATTCAGCTTTTTACCATTGTAGGTATACCGCAATGGTTGCCTGTCATCCTTGCTGATAAGGAAAATGTTATTGATTTTAAAGCCATTGGCGTCAAGTGTAAGCTCATCGGATGAATAGAAATATGGTTTGGCGTTGATAGTGGCTTTTCCATAAACATAAGCACTATCCCAGCTAAAACTGAGGTCAAGTCTGGTACTGATTATGTCGTTGATACGGGAATAACTGCCCCGATAGATATTTATACCAGGGGCATTTTCCCTAACTGAAACGGGATCAAGATTCACCATTTTCGGTGCCGAGCAAGATATTAAACAGGATGCTGCCAAAAGGCAAACAAAAAAGATGCAATTATTTTTCATAAAGTTATTTCTCGGCAAGCAGGGCGTCTATTGTTTTTTCAAACTCCTGCACAAATTCCGTGTAGTATTTCCCGGTACCCGGGCCGGCGAAGCCGGTATGAATTTTTCTAACTTTACCTTTTTTGTCAATAATTATTAATGTAGGAAAAGCTTCAAAATTACTAAGCATAGGCAGACTGGCCGCCACTTCCGCATTATTGTTGGTATACCCGGTTAGAAGCAATGTATAAGGAATATTAAACCGATCCCGCAAACGTTCGACGTTCTTTTTTGAACGTTCAAAATCTTTTGTGCGTTCGTAAGCAAGGCCAATTATCTCCACTCCCTTCTTGTTATATTTATTATAAAACGGGACGAGGTATGCAGTTTCATCCATGCAGTTCGGACACCAGGAACCGAGAAACTGCACCAGGACAACTTTGTTTTCGAAAGTGTCATCAGAAAGAGAAACCTTACTCCCGTTTAATGCCGGGAAGGTAAAGTCTATTTTATTGAAACCCTTTTTCAAAGCCGTTAAAGCATATGCATCGGGAAGAATGGCATTTTCGTCTTTACTGCCATGCCAGTTTTTTATAGACGAGAAACCAGAGTAGAACTTGCCATCTACCATTGAGCTGTCGTTGAGAATATTTGCTGTAAATAAATATGCGTTCCCACCGTCAAAACTCGAAAGATATAATTTATTATCCGCCACCATACCCTCCAGAAAACGATAATCGCCAGTACTGGTTAAAAACGTACCTGACACCCGGCCATTCTCTTCTCTGAATTCACCTACAGCAATAGTTGTATCGGCAGAGTCCAGACTTGTAAACGTGGTAGACCATCTACCGGATATATTTGCATTAGAGTTTTTATTTGCTTTAAAGAAACGCCAGTCATCCCCCGATTTTGCATCGAATTGCATAACCGCATCCCTATTTGCAAGGTGTATGATCCATCGCCCGGATAACATATTCCCTTTATTTTTCGCTCTGATCTCTGTGTCAAAAAGAGGCATTCTGATAAATACCGAATCAGAGGAGAATGAAATTTCATCCACCCTGAGACGCTCCTCACCGTTAATTAATTTGATATACTTAGTGCCGGCAGAGTCAATTAACTCGAAATTAAAAGGGATTTCAGCAGCCGAGCTGGTTTTAAGTGTCGCTCTCCAAATTCCTGTCTCTATTTCCGGGTTTGAAGGTCTGCATGAAGAAGCAACGACTGAGATTAATGATACGATGAGTAGTTTCAGATAAAATTTCATAGGCACTATTTCAAAATTTCACGGGCGATAATGATGCGTTGAATCTCGGATGTACCCTCATAGATCTGGGTAATCTTCGCATCGCGCATGAGTCGCTCCACATGGTATTCCTTAACAAATCCGTACCCTCCGTGGACTTGTACTGCTTCTACGGTAACTTTCATCGCCACCTGTGAAGCGTATAATTTAGCCATCGAGCTTGCCTGGGCATAGGGTAATCCCTGATCTTTTAACCAGGCGGCTTTAAGGCACAACATCCTGGCTGCTTCGATTTCAGTTGCCATATCAGCTAGTTTGAACTGTATGGCCTGATGACCAGAGAGGGTTTTTCCAAATGCTTTACGTTCCTGGGAATAGTTCAGCGCCAGTTCATATGCACCCGATGCTATTCCCAATGCCTGAGAAGCGATACCAATCCTTCCACCTTCAAGCGTTTTCATAGCAAATTTGAAACCAAAACCTTCCTCACCAATTCTGTTTTCTTTCGGCACTTTAACGTCAGAAAACATCAAAGAGTGAGTATCTGATCCACGTATTCCAAGCTTGTTCTCTTTAGGACCCAGAGTGAAGCCAGGCATTCCCTTTTCTACAATAAGGGCGTTTATCCCCTGATGTCTTTTAGCAGGATTAGTTTGAGCTATTACGAGATAAGTAGAAGCTGAGCTTCCGTTAGTAATCCAATTTTTAGTTCCGTTCAATAAATAATGGTCACCCATGTCAACGGCGCTTGTTTGCTGCGAAGTGGCATCAGAACCCGCCTCGGGTTCAGATAAACAAAATGCTCCTAATTTCTCACCGGAGGCCAGGGGCTTGAGAAATTTTTCCTTTTGTTCTTCAGAACCATAATTTTCGAGTCCGAAACACACAAGAGAATTATTTACAGAGACGACAACGGATGCTGATGCGTCGATCTTGGATAATTCTTCCATGGCCAGGACATACGATACAGTATCCAGTCCCGAACCATTATATTTCGGGTCAACCATCATCCCTAAAAATCCAAGCTCACCCAGCTTCTTAATCTGTTCGAGAGGGAATTTTTGGTTTTCGTCACGATCAATTACCCCCGGTTTTAATTCTGTATTTGCGAAATCTCTTGCCGCATCGCGGATCATTAACTGTTCTTCTGAAAATTCGAAATACATATATAATTGGTTAGGTCAACAAAAATAAACTTTAGCAGTTATATTATACGTTAATGCAGACTAAAGAAATAATCTCCCAGTTCAATTCATTTAAGTGATTTTATCTTCTGCTCGATCAATGTAGTGGAATAACCCGGAACATAGTGTAGTGTTTGAACACTCCCACCGTTTCCAATCACAAAATCAGCCCCAACAATTTGGTCAATTGAATAATCCCCACCCTTCACCAGAACATCCGGATTTACTATTTTAATGAGTTCTAACGGAGTTTCCTGATCAAACAATACCACCGCGTCTACGAAGGAGAAGGAGGCAAGCACTAATGCCCGTGAATTTTCATCTGTTATGGGTCGGTTCGGGCCCTTAATTTCCTTTGTAGATTTATCCGAATTCAAGCCAATAATAAGTTTGTCGCCCAGATCAGCGGCTTTTACCAGATAGTCTACGTGTCCAAGGTGTATTAAATCAAAACACCCGTTTGTAAAAACTATTTTCTTCCCGAGTAGACGCCACATATTCAGTCGTGCGCGGAGTTGATCCCGATTTAGAACTTTCTCCTGTATGTGTTTAAGCTTACTCATGGGATGACCGTTTGGATGTTGCTAACATGAGCAAAAGTACACTTATTGCGCCAGCAAAAAGTACCAGCAGGGTTTGAGACGAATGCAGGAGCAGGGCGTAAGCAAGACCTTCGCTTTTGGGAATATCATACACAATGAGTCCTTCCGAAACCATGTAATGAAATGCTCCGATACCTCCTTGTACTGGTACGATCATTCCCAAACTGCTAAAAACCAGCACCGACAATGAAGCTAATACTCCGAGACTGGAGGTAGCATTGAGAGCAAAGAAGCAGAGATAAGCGGATAAGCCATATAAGATCCAGATCAAAAATGAATAAGAAATGAATTCTGCTTTATTATTAAGATCTTTTATCGACAATATGCCGCTCTTCATTTCTTCATACAGACGATAAATTTTGTTCATAATGCCCCATTTCTTTTTTTTCATCAATAAGTAGAAGAATAATAATGAAAAAACCAATATCAGCACGGCGAAAATGAACATGGTCAGGTTAAAGGAATTGTCGTTCATTTTAACAATAACTTTAGTGTAAAGGAAATCTGAAAGCAGGTCGAACTGAAGAATTATACCAAGCCCAAGAACTATTGTCAGCATTAGCAAATCAATAATGCGCTCTACAATAACGGTTCCTATGAGCTTAACTAAGGGAATCTTATTTGTTTTGTTAATCACACCACATCGTGAAACTTCGCCCATACGGGGAAACGCTACATTAGCCATGTAACCAATAAACACTGCGTAGCTTGTATTTAACAGAGTCGGCTTGCCATGTCCTAATGAAGCAATCATCATTCGCCATCGGAGGGCCCTCAAAATATGTGCAATAAAACAAGCTGCAAGGGAACCAAGAACCCATTTGTAATCTGCCTTTAAAAGATCAGCAAATAGCTGGTTTACATCCTGACCCCTGAAAGCCATAATCAGTAGTGCAATACCGACTATGAGTAAAATAATATACTTAAATGCAGATAGATATCGCGCCAATTCTTCAGGTACTGGGTTAGTAGTAAGGTGTCAGTTTGGTTATTGTTAGTTTTGTTAGTTAGCTAATGGTTAGTTGCCGGATAAGAGCATATTGTCGATAATCCGGATATTTCCAACGCGGGCTGCGACGAGTGCAATAATATTTTCGCTCTTTTTTGAAAAAGCTGGCGCGAAAGTATTTGCATTGTAGAGTTCAAAATACTCCACTTTGATTCCCGAAGCTTTGGAAAGATAATCAATGGCGTTCGACTTCACCTGCGAAAGGCTTAAAGTAGGAAATTCCGCTTTTGCTTTTAACAGCGACTGGAATAAAGAAAGAGCATTCTGACGATCTTCTTTTGATAGATAGACATTCCTTGAACTCATCGCCAGGCCATCCTCTTCACGAATAATGGGGCACATAATTAACTGCACATCAACATTGAGTTTTTTGACCATATAAGAGATCACTACAAATTGCTGGAAATCCTTTTGTCCAAAAAAAGCATAAGTAGGTTGTATTATATCAAAGAGTTTTTTGACAATTTGAGTAACCCCCTGATAGTGTCCCGGGCGAATTTCCCCTTCAAGGATATTATCAAGATTACCTAGTTCAATATGCCACTTATCATTGCTATTGTACATTTCGTCGACCTCAGGAATGAATAAAACATCGCATTTCGCATTTTCCAGCTTTTTAACATCATTTTCTATGGGCCTTGGGTAGTTTTCAAGATCAATCTTATCGTTAAATTGAGTAGGATTAACGAAAATACTACAAACTACAAGGTCCGACTTCTCCCGGGCTGCAGCGATGAGTGACATATGTCCCTGATGTAAAGCTCCCATTGTAGGCACAAACCCAATCGTATTACCCTCCAGTTTCAACTTTGCTATATAAGTATGAACTTCTGCCCGGGTCCTGAAAATTTTCAAAATATCTCTTCCTTAATTGAGCTCAAAAATGGTTAAATACTTAAATACCACCAAAACAACTTGCGCAAATCGTTGATAAATTATAACATATTGCGTACCTTTGCTGTTCCACAACTTTTCTTAACCCTTAATTTAATCTAATTGGAGATGGCAAAAACGAAGATTCTTTTTATTACGCATGAGATGTCGCCTTTCCTTGAACTTACTAAAATATCCGAGATTACCCGCCAGCTTCCGCAAGCTATGCAGGATAAAGGATTTGAGATCCGGATCCTGATGCCGCGTTTTGGTAATATTAATGAGCGACGTAACAGGCTCCATGAAGTGATTCGTCTTTCAGGAATGAATATCATTATCAACGATAATGATAACCCTTTGATTATTAAAGTTGCATCTATCCCATCCGCTCGTATGCAGGTGTATTTCCTTGATAATGAGGAATACTTTCAGCGAAAACATGTATTTTCTGATGGAGGTAATAAATTTTATGAGGATAATGATGAGCGCACTATATTTTTCTGTAAAGGTGCATTAGAGACCGTTAAAAAACTCGGATGGTCTCCGGATGTGGTTCATTGCCATGGATGGATGAGCGCCCTTGTTCCTGCCTACCTAAAAACTATATATAAAGACGACCCTACTTTCAAGAATTCAAAAGTTGTTTATTCTGTGTATGATGAAGGTTTTGCAGAAAGTCTCAACCCGGCTTTTGCTACCAAGGCAATTATGGGCGGGATGAACGCTGAGAACACTCAAATGTATACGGATGCAACAAACGTAGCATTAGATTTAGGAGCTATTTCATACTCCGATGCTGTTGTTTATGCTAGTGAAAACATCAGCGAGGAAGTGTTAAAGTTTGTTAAAAAAGGCAACAAACCGACTTTGGAATTCAATCTGACATCAGATTTCGAAAATTATTACAACCTTTACGAAGAAATAGCTGATGAAGAGTTAGTTTCTTTAGCTTAAGGTTTACTGCCAACAGAACCGTGGATTCTCGTCCGAAACTGGCGCGAATTAATTTGGTTGTTCAGGCTTTTAAAAAAACGTATTACAGATGAAATTATACAAACTGGACTTATTAACGCTGTTGATAAGTCTTTTTATTTTTAGTAGTTGTCAAAATACCGATTCAATAGGATTAGATGTAGACCCATCAACGGGTATTGCTGGAACATTTACAGATACCGTAACAGTGAGGACATCCACAGTTCGTGAAGATTCAATTCTTACAAACTCATTAAACCAATATCCGCTAGGCTATTTTAACGACCCTATTCTGGGTAAAACAACGTCAAATATTGCGCTTTCTTTAACCATGGCTAACAGTAGTACTACTTTTGGAACGGCTCCTACGTTAGACTCGGCGGTTCTTGTATTACACTATGGCGATGAATTTTACGGAGATAGTACCTCTAAATTCCAGATCGAGGTGCGGCAGCTGGCTGAGTCATTAAATAAAGCTAAGAGTTATTATAACAATACCAGTTTCAACGTCAACTCGGCAATTATCGGAAACCAATTGGTAACTGTACGACGAAAAGATAGCGTTAAAATAAATGAAATTGTAACAGGTAAACCGGATGTTATTAAAACAAAAGCTCCGCAAATCAGAATTCCCATTAGCGCTTCTTTCATCAACAATAATTTTATTAATGCTGCCGCGACTAATTTCAGTACCCAGGCTTTGTTTATGAAGTTTATTAAGGGTTTGCATTTAAGGGTTAACGAAGCACAAAGCTCGGGTGCGGGTGGTATTGCTTTCTTAAACTTATCCGATTCCAGCAGGCTTGATATTTACTATAAAACTAAAAGCGGAGCAACCGTTGATACCACTAAAATTTCTTTTCCCATTTCAAATGGAAGTGAGCCGGTAGCAGCCCAGTTTACACACGATTACAGCGGTACCAGCGTTCAAACCCAGTTAAACAACCCAACGACTCAGTATGATGTAACCTATGTGCAGGGTTTGGCTGGAGTCCGTACAAAAGTCAGATTTCCATACTTAGACAAGTTGAAGGAACTTGGTAACATTACGATTAACAAAGCTGAACTGATCGTTACTGTCGTTGGAGGTACTGATAATTTTAAACCCGCGCCACGTTTACTGATGTACACTACCGATATAGCAAGCCAAAGGCAATTCATACCTGATTTTGGAACAGATCCTGCAATTGCGCTATCCGATCTTGACTTTGGGGGCTTTTACGATGCCAGGAATAAACGGTATAAGTTTGTTGTTACAACTTTTCTTCAGGATATATTAAAGGGTAAATCGAAGCAGTATGACACTTTTATTGCACCTGTAAGTATTCCATATTCCCGTCAATCGGGACCTGTGCCTTCTGGAACGACGGCCTCACGTGCGGTTTTAGGCAGCGGTAAAAATGGAGTGACTTACAAAATGAAACTTAATATATTCTATAATAAAATAAATTAAGCTCATCAAACAGTATCCTTTTTTTGTTGTTCGTTTTTCAGTAGTTTCAACTTTTAAAATTTAACAAAAATGTGTGGAATTGTTGGATACATTGGCTTTCGTGATGCGTGGCCTATTGTCGTAAAAGGCTTGCATCGACTGGAATATCGAGGTTATGATAGTGCTGGCATCGCACTAATAGATAATACGCTCAGCATATATAAGAAAGCCGGTAAAGTTAGTGACCTTGAGCACGCTGTTGAAGGCAAAAACCTTGAGGGCAAAATCGGTATGGGTCACACCCGCTGGGCAACCCATGGTGAGCCGTCCGACAGGAACTCCCACCCGCATACGTCTGGCGACGGGACACTGGCGATAATACATAACGGTATTATTGAAAATTATTCCACGCTTAAAGAAACTCTCATTTCCAGAGGACACATTTTCAATAGCGACACTGATACCGAAGTCCTGATCCATCTCATCGAAGATATCCGGAATCAAACTGATCTTGATCTTAGAGAAGCTGTGAGAATTGCGCTATGCGAGGTCGTGGGCGCCTTTGCTATTGTCATTATGGACAAAAATAATCCTGATGAACTTATAGCAGCCCGCAAAGGCAGTCCTATGGTCTTAGGCGTTGGCAAAAATGAATACTTTATCGCTTCAGACGCATCCCCAATTATCGAGTACACCAAAAACGTCATATATCTCAATGATAACGAAATCGCTTTTATACGGCGAGATGAACTTCTGATCAAAAGCATCGACAACGTAGTACAGATACCTTATGTTCAGGAGCTTGAATTAAAACTTGAAATGCTTGAAAAAGGCGGTTTTGATCACTTTATGCTTAAAGAGATCTACGAACAGCCAAGATCAATCAAAGATTGTATGCGCGGCCGTATTTACCCTTCGAGCGGGCAGGTACAGCTCGGCGGTATCAAAGAATACGCCGAAAAACTTAAAAACATAGACCGAATTATTATAGTTGCCTGCGGTACATCCTGGCATGCAGGGCTTGTTGGCGAATATTTAATTGAGGAATGCGCGCGAATTCCTGTAGAGGTTGAATATGCGTCAGAGTTCAGATATCGTAATCCCATCATTTCAGAAAAAGATATTGTAATTGCAGTTTCCCAATCCGGTGAAACCGCTGATACTATGGCGGCCATTGAGCTTGCAAAGGAAAAGGGGGCTACAATATTTGGGATTTGTAATGTTGTAGGAGCTTCGATACCAAGATTAAGTCATGCTGGCGTGTATACTCACGCCGGTCCCGAAATTGGGGTGGCTTCGACGAAGGCTTTCACTGCTCAGGTAACAGTGTTGACATTGATGGCGTTATATATGGCCCAGCAGAGAGGTACGATTTCACAAACAAAACTGGTCCAGTTGCTAACCGAATTGAATGATATCCCGGTTCTTGTTGAAAAATGCCTGGAATCAAATGATAGTATCAGGGTTATAGCCGAACAATTCAAAGATGCACGGAATTTTCTTTTCCTGGGTCGCGGAAGCGGTTTCCCGGTAGCCCTTGAAGGAGCTTTAAAACTTAAGGAGATCTCCTATATTCATGCTGAAGGGTACCCGGCGGCCGAAATGAAGCACGGACCGATAGCTTTAATTGATGAAGAAATGCCGGTAGTATTTATCGCTACAAAAAACTCTTCCTATGAAAAGGTAATCAGTAATATCCAGGAGGTTAAAGCCCGGAAGGGTAATGTTATTGCGATTGTCACAGAAGGTGATACCGTTGTACGTCAAATGGCAGATTACACCATTGAAATTCCGGATGCCGATGAAATATTTTTGCCCCTGCTTGCTACCATTCCGCTCCAGTTGTTGTCTTATCACATTGCAGTCCTCCGCGGATGTAATGTTGACCAGCCGCGAAATCTGGCCAAATCTGTTACCGTGGAGTAAGGTCTGAATTATCTTCTCCGTCAGCGTGGATCTTAGATGATGTTGCGATAAGCCTGTTAATTTCATCCATTTCTTCTTCGCTTAGATAACGCCATTTTCCAACCGGGAGATCCAGGTTAATATTCATAATACGCACACGTTTCAACTTTACTACATTGTAGTCGAGAAAGTCGCACATTCTCCGAATCTGCCGATTTAAACCCTGGGTAAGAACAATATTAAATCTGTTCCGACCCAGCTGCTCCACTTTACAAGTCCTGGTTATGGTATCGAGAACTGGGACACCACTTCGCATTTTCTTAAGGAATTCAGGAGTGACCGGCTTATTTACTGTAACTATATATTCCTTCTCATGATTATTTCTTGCCCGTAGAATCTTATTCACGATGTCACCATCACTCGTAAGAAGTATTAATCCTTCACTTGGTTTATCGAGGCGACCAATCGGAAAGATACGTTTAGGGTATTTGATATAATCAATGATGTTATTCTTTTCAGCCTTAATATCGGTAGTACAAACAATCCCTACCGGCTTGTTGAACGCAATATATACTGGCCTTTCCTCCGTGGCCGATACAACTTTGCCATCGACCCTGACGATATCTCCAATAACTATCTTTGTTCCTATTTCGGGAACTGCGCCGTTGATGGTAACCCGCTTTTGCAAAATCAAATTATCTGCCGCTCGTCGTGAACAATAGCCTATCTCGCTTAAATATTTGTTGATCCTGGTGGATTTTGCTTCTTCCATTTTCTAGGGGCCTGAGACCCAAAAAACTCTGATCGCAAAGGTATAAGGTTTAATAAAGACTAACGAACAAACTTGAAAGCAAAGAAAAGGAATCAGGATTAAAGACTTTTCGTCTTCCCTTCTTAAAAATCTGCGATCTCGTCGATCTATTGGCTCTTTGTTCCTTGTTCTTTGCTCTTTGTTCTTTGCTCTTTGCTCTTTGTTCCCTGCTCTTTGTTCCTTGCTCTTTGCTCTTTGTTCCTTGCTCTTTGCTCTTTGTTCCATCTTCCTAACCCCCACATATATAGTCTCAACCAATATCAATTATCTTTGTATAAAAGAAAGCTATAATA
>JAZKHM010000090.1:14190-22360 GCA_040385405.1 Bacteroidota bacterium
ACATATATAGTCTCAACCAATATCAATTATCTTTGTATAAAAGAAAGCTATAATATGACCATTGTTCAATTAGAATATATCGTGGCTGTTGATACTTACCGAAGTTTCGGGATAGCAGCGGAAAAATGCTTCATAACCCAACCAACCATGAGCATGCAAGTACACAAACTCGAGGAAGATCTTGGGGTAGTTCTTTTTGACAGAAGCAAGCACCCCGTAGTTCCTACCGAAATAGGTGTAGAAGTATTAGAACAGGCGAGGACACTGTTGAAAGAAAGCTATAAAATCAAAGAACTTATCAGTAATAAAAAAGTGGGTGTGGAGGGAGAACTGAAAATTGGGATAATTCCTACCATTGCACCCTACCTAATGCCCGGAGTGATTTCAGCGTTTATGGGCAAATATCCACGGGTACAATTGTCTATATGGGAATACACTACGGAAGAGATCATTGCCAGGCTCAAAAATGGACTTCTGGATTGTGGCATATTATCAACCCCGGTAAAAGATAAAAGTCTGTATGAAAATCCACTGTTTTATGAATGCTTTGTTGCTTACCTGTCGAAGTCAAGCCCCCTGAATTCAAAAAAAAACCTTGGCCCGGACGACATTGCTCTTGACGATCTCTGGCTACTGAATGAAGGCCATTGTATGCGTAATCAAATTCTGAATATCTGCAACAGGGAAAAATCAAATCACATGAAACCCTTCGAATACAATACCGACAGTGTAGAAACACTAAAGCGCATGGTAGATATGAATAAAGGAATTACATTGCTCCCCGAACTTTCAATGGCCGGCTTTTCAGTTAAACAGCTCGACCGTGTGCGGTACTTCAGATCTCCCGGGCCTTCCCGGGAAATCAGCATCGTCACTCATCGAAATTTTCTTAAGAAAAAATTAATCTCCGTTCTAGAGCAGGAAATTATGATTGCGGTACCGAAACGGATGCAGAATAAAAAGAATAAACAGATTATGGATATCTTTTAATTACCCTCTGCCTCTGAATTTAGATAACAGCCAAATAATCAAAGCAATAATGATTATTACTATGATGATTCCTGTGTAGGCTCCCGCCTTAAAAATATCGCCAACAAGCTCACAGCTTGATAACAAAGTGATCGCAAAAAGCGCAATAACCGAATATAATTTTCTCATGTTCATAAAATTAAAAAAGTGATGTACCTCATTAATACATCACTTTTTTAATAAAGTTTGCTTATCCTGATATTATTTTGCTTTCGCAAAGCGTTCTGCAACAGCATCCCAATTGATAACGTTCCAGAAAGCAGCTATATAATCCGGGCGTTTATTTTGATATTTAAGATAATAAGCGTGCTCCCAAACATCCATACCAAGAATTGGAGTGCCTTTCACTTCGGCCACATCCATTAAAGGATTATCCTGGTTGGGTGTGGAGCTGACCTGAACTTTTCCATCATTTCCCACACTTAGCCAGGCCCATCCCGAACCGAAACGGGTTGTTCCGGCCTCAGCAAATTTTTTCTTGAACTCTTCAAATGATCCAAATGCCTCGTCAATCGCTTTTGCCAAATCACCAGAAGGTTGTCCACCGGCATTAGGAGCCATCACAGACCAGTAAAGCGTATGATTGAAATGCCCCCCGCCATTATTTCTAACGGCCATAGGGTATTTAGACACGTTTTTTTGAATCTCTTCTAAGCTTTGGTTCTCACCATCTGTCCCCGCCAAAGCTTTGTTTAAATTATCTACATAAGCCTGGTGATGTTTTCCATGGTGAATTTCCATGGTGGCCTTGTCAATATGTGGTTCTAAAGCGTCGGTCGAATACGATAACGCAGGTAGTTCAAATGCCATGTGATTTTAATTTTAAGTTTAACAATATTAATAAAACAAATATAAGCCCGGAATGTTGAAAATTGTTCAATTTGATGTCACGATTTATTACGCTTTGAAATAAAAAAATCTTTCATTAACTGCGCTGCATCCTCCGAAAGGACACCGCTTACGACCTCCGTGCGGGGATGAACGATCTGCCGGCTGATCTGCGAGAATCCGCGTTTTACATCGTATGCTGCAAAAACAATTTTACTTATCTGTGTCCAGTAAGATGCTCCGGCACACATTACACAAGGCTCAATGGTCACATATAATGTGCAGTCCCTCAAATACTTTCCTCCTGTATAATTAGCGGCCGCTGTAAACGCCTGCATTTCGGCGTGTGCGGTAACGTCATTAAGCTGCTCAGTAAGATTATGTCCGCGTCCAATAATCCGGCCGCCATGAACTATTATCGCACCAATCGGAACTTCATCGAGTTCCAGGGCTTTCTGAGCTTCTTTTAATGCCTCACGCATAAAAAACTCATCTGGTGCGATAACTGGTTCACCTATAAAGTTTATGTATTTCATAAACCAAAACTAGGCTTGTTTTTAATAGGAAGCAAACCGGGTAAAAGGTGGCCGATATGGCAAAAGAGTGAAAAAAAAAATTAGTTCAGTATAACTACGTGAAAGGCTGATCAATAGCTATATTCGTAAAACAATTATCATAAAATATGCTTATCAATTTGGCAGAGCAACGGGGTACGTTTATTTTGTCAGTGATTAACTTTTAGCATGAAAAAACGAATACTCGTTGTCGACGACGATGAAGACATTTTAACGATCTTAGACATTCTTTTTGGGGATGAGGGTTATGAGGTAATTCTATTAAATACCGGTACAACCGCCAGAGAGGTGCAGATAATTCATCCTGATGTTATACTTCTAGATGTAAGAATCCAGGGATACGAAAAAAGAGGGGATCAGATCTGTAATGAAATTAAGTCGCAGAGCAGTACCAGGAATATCCCGGTAATATTATTATCTGCAGAATATAATGTTTCTCAACTTGCTCAGGAATGCGGCGCTGATGGCTATATGAGAAAGCCTTTCAACGTAAATGCATTAATCGATCAGGTAAACCAGATTTTAGTTTAATCCATTATGAATGATGAAAGCAACGAGCAGTCGCCTGACAGGATAAATTTAGGTTCTGAAAAGCTTAAGACTTTCTTTATCGATCACCTAAACAGAATCTACTCGGCTAAGCTTCACTTGATTGAAAGATTGCCTCTTCTTTACCGTGAAGCGTATTTTTCGGACCTTCAAAATGCGATCCGCGAGACGGTTCTTAACGTAGAAAAACAAATAGCTCGTATGGAAATGATTTACGCGCTATTGGATAAAGAAGTTGCGCCGGCAAATGTATCAGGATTAACCAGTTTAGTTGATGACGCATTTGAAGCAATACAGCGCCAAAAGGATGACCCGGAACTGCGCGATCTGTCCATAGTATTTTATCTTCAAAATATTGAGAGTGTGGAGATGGCTTCATTTCAAATCCTGCAAATGGCAGCCGTAAAAATTAAAAATCAGCACGTTGGCCAGTTGCTAAAGGAAAACTATCAGGAAGCAAAAGCAGACCGCACGCTGTTTCTGCTTGTTTCGACAAAATATATCGCCAATTAGAATTGCGTTAGATCAATGCTGATCCATCGGGAACGGGTCGTTCTACCGAAGCCAACACGATTTCACCCTGTTTATCTGCAAACCCGGTCACTAAAAATTCAGAAGTAAAATTAGCGACTTGCTTTTCAGGGAAATTAACGACTCCGATAATCTGGCGGCCAATCAGTTCATGTTTTGAATAATGCTTGGTGATCTGTGCACTACTCCATTTAATTCCCAGGTTTCCGAAATCAACTTTCAATCGGTACGCTGGCTTCCGGGCTTCGGGGAAATCAAGCACCTCAAGTACAGTACCCACCCGAAGCGCTACCTTTTCAAAATCTGCCCATTGAATAGTTTCCATATGACAAAGTTAGCAAGGAAATAGGTAACTGTTTGGTAAATTGCGCCCATGTATTCAATCAGGTTAAAAAAGGGTAAGGAAAAAGCCGTTAATCAAATGCACCCATGGGTATTTTCGGGCGCAATAGATCAGATTAAAGGTGCTCCGGAGAATGGGGATATTGTAATGGTTACCGATTGCAAGAACGATTTCCTGGCATATGGTTTTTTCAACGATAAATCTCGTGTTGCAGTAAGGCTTCTCGAATGGAACCTGGAAACAGCGATTAGCGAAGACTGGTGGCGACAGAAAATTGGCAGAGCTGTGAAAAACCGTGAAGGCCTCTATAATGCAGACACTAATACGTATAGACTGATATTTAGTGAAGCAGATTTTATTCCGGGACTCATTGTGGATCGCTATGCCGATTTTCTATCTGTCCAGATATTGACCAGCGGTATTGAACGTATAAAACACATTATTATAGACGAACTTCAAAAGCTAATAGACCCTAAAGGTATTTTTGACAGAAGTGATGCCTCAGCGCGTGCTCATGAGGGCATGGACACCTCATCAGGCGGAATACTCGCCGGGCTTGAGCCGCCGGAATTTGTCAGTGTCAAAGAGAACGGCATCTTTTATCACGTCAATATTGCCGATGGCCAAAAATCAGGATTTTATTGCGATCAAAGGGATAACCGACGATTAGTCGCTGAACATGCTACGGGGAGAAAAGTGCTAGACTGTTTTTCGTATTCGGGAGGTTTTAGCCTGAATGCGTTTCGTGCCGGGGCAAAGGAAGTTGTGAGTGTTGACAGTTCAACTCTTGCTCTTGATACCCTCAGGAGGAATATTGAAATCAACAGTTTCAATGATGTCCCCCACAGGCTGATCCAATCAGATGTAAATAAACAATTACGTGTTTTCAGGGATGAGAACGAGAAGTTCGACCTCATAATTCTCGACCCACCGAAATATGCTCCCTCGCGCTCTGCCTTGACCAAGGCCTCAAGAGCCTATAAGGATCTGAACAGACTCGCTATGCTACTGTTGAACGAAGGCGGTCTCCTGGCCACATTCTCATGTTCCGGTGCAGTTGACATCAGCACGTTCAAACAGATTCTTGCATGGGCCGCCCTTGATGCCGGAAAGGACGTACAATTCATTGAGCAATATGTCCAGCCTTCTGATCATCCGGTCAGGTCATCTTTCCCGGAAGGGGAGTATTTGAAAGGGCTCCTTTGTCGGGTCAGCTGAATTGAAAAAAGGAACAAGGCGCAAAGAATAAGGATCGGGGCGTTTTAAAATGAAAAAGAATCTCCAGATCCATGAAATCAAGTACACCGAATATTTAACAAGGTAAGAGGGCACCTGGAGAACCTTCTTAATTTGAAGTCTAAATATCTTTGCTCTTTGTTCTTTACTCTTACTTCGGTACATTCTTAAGTTTAACCGGTTTACTCATGCCTTTCTTCATCTTAAGATTCAGCATTTCTACGAGTACTGAGAACGCCATAGCAAAATAAATATATCCTTTAGGGATATGCTGGTCAAACCCTTCAGCGAGAAGCGACACTCCAATTAACAGCAGGAAAGACAGCGCCAGCATTTTAACAGTAGGATGCTTATTAACAAAATCACTGATTGCACCGGCAGAAACCATCATCACAATCACGGCTATTATTACCGCAGCAATCATTACCCCGATATGATCTGCCATTCCTACAGCGGTAATAACTGAGTCCAGCGAGAAGACAATATCAAGCAGCAGGATCTGAAAGATCACACCGTTGAAAGTAACCACGGCCTTGGTTTGTACGTCATGCTCATCACCTTCAAGCTTCTCATGTATTTCCCTGGTACTTTTGTAAATCAGGAACAGACCTCCTATGATCAGGATCAGGTCACGCCCTGAAATAGCCAGCTTTTCATACCACTCCCCGGAACTCAGTCCAACCCAGTCGGCCATATTGAATAAGGGAGAAGTTAAGCGCATAATCCATGTGAGCGACAGTAAAAGCAAAACTCTGGTGATCATTGCCAGGGCAAGCCCTACCCGCCGCGCTTTTTTTTGTTTGTTAGCAGGCAGCTTGGAAGCCATGATCGAAATAAATATGATGTTATCTATTCCGAGTACTATCTCAAGTACTGTTAATGTTATAAGAGAGATCCAGATCTCAGGATTTGAAAGCCATTCCATAATTCAGTGTTTCAGCAAAAGTAAATATTTGTGCTTACTATAAACAAAAAAACCTCCCGGAAGTTCCGGCAGGCTTAATTAAATTATTAATTAAAGAATTAGAGGAATTTTACCCCGCCATAACTGGACTTAATCGTAATTTTTGAGTCTGAACCTTTCCCCATGCTTCCCTTGTAATTTTTAGTCGGGCTCCACGATTTCGCCTTATCCTGATCCGTTAACTGATTAACTAAATTCATTTTTTGATCATTATAATTAAAGCCTGCGTAACTTACTGTAACATCAAAATTAAAATCTGCTTTTTCATCTATTCCGAGGGTAACTCCAGAATACGACGAATTGATATAAAGATTCTTTACATTTTTATCAACTTCGTCAATCTTAAACCCCCCCGCATAAGCAAGTTCAAAATTTCCCCCGGCCAACAGTCTGGCAATTTTAGCTCCGCTATACTTTATGGTGGCATTTACTTTTTCCGCATTAGCTAATTTTAAACTTCCGTAGCTAACCGCTAAATTACCGTTCACGTAATCTGACATGCTTGCTGAACCGTAACTGACTTTGACCTGGTTTGCAGGATTGTCTAATCTGCCAGCGGTGAATGAACCGTAAGAACTGCTGATATTTACGGGGCCGGCGAAGTCAGGTATAACCGTGCTTCCATAACGATTGGTGATATCCAGGGCATTCTTCGCAGGCATGTAAATCTCATAATTAACCTGTACCCCACGGCGCTCTTCCTTTCCATTCTTAACCCGTGACCAAACATTCGTAGCCGTTTTTTCAAAAGTCGTTTTAAAGCTGATTACATTGTTTGACCTGCTGTCAATAATATTGACTGTCTCCAGCAATTTCGCAGCGTCACTATCGCTTGCTTCGAAAGCTTTCACCTCAACATCTACCTTAATTTCATTTTTTGCCCAGGTGTGAATAACGACTCTTCCGAACTGATTATTGACCGCCAGCTTATCGTTCCTGTCAACAGCGTAAGTCTTACTGATTATTCGTGTTTTTTCGGCCGTCCCGATATATCCTTTTTCCGGTTCGGGGTCATTCCCTTCATGCCGCTTATTAATTATTATTTCTATATCGCCAACTTCGCGCTCAATATTTTCTACTTCACGTCCCACCTCGTCGGCAACGACACTAATCGCGGCACCTACCTTTTCGAAATCTATTTTATTTATCTCAATAGCTACCGTCCGGAAGAGGCTTGAAATTTCATTTGAGATATTCCTGGTATCAATCCTAATCGTCTTGCTCTTATCAGCCTTACCATCAGTCTGCCCATATGTAATATGCGCGAAAAGAATGCACAGAGCCAGAAGCGATGCTTTCCTAAATCCGTTGTGTTTCATTTTTTTGTTCCTTTTTAACTTGGTTAATCTGTTGAATAATGTTAAGCTGCTGATTTAACAACTCGGTCTGAATTTGCAGATTCCGGATCATTGCCTTAACCGTTTCTTCCTGGTTAGGGCTGCCCGGCAAATCACTTTTTAACTTCTGATAACTAGCGTCCATCTTCCGGATCTCTGACGAAAACTCACTGTACAATTGCGGCTCTTCTTTTTCGATCTGCTTAAGCTCACTCCGTTTAACCTCAATCAAAGTAGCATAATGAACTTGCTGTTTAGCCAGCTTCGGGTCAATGTTGCTTAGATCCGAAGACTCTTTTTTCTGGTATTGGTATCCCCAGAATCCAACACTTAAAACAACAATTATTGTTGCCGCTATTTTTAGTAAAAAACTCAAGCGCACTACCTTTTCCTTTTTAATCTCAGTTATCGAGGAATTTATCTCCTGCTCATCGAGCCGCTTCGATATCTTGTCCCACAATGCTGCCGGCACTTCGAACTGGTCAAATTCTTTTTTGTTATCCCTGATAAAATTTTCCAATCCGTCTTTCATCTCATTCTCTCCCTGCCCCTCAACTGAGAAGCTGTGTATGTAATTAATTATAACTTATTCCACGGGTTCTCAACATTTCAGCAAGTTTCCGTCTTGCCCTCATAAACTGTGTCCTGGAAGTATTCTCGCTGATCCGTAAAATGTGCGAAATCTCCTCATGGTCATATCCTTCTAACAGGTACAGCGTCAGCACTACGCGATAACCATCCGGAAGCTGTTGGATGGCCGCTCGTACCTGCCGCACCT
>JAZKHM010000091.1:0-42488 GCA_040385405.1 Bacteroidota bacterium
GAGCATCCCGCAATTTAATATTGTATTCTTTTCTACCTGTGGCTTTAAGAAAAATAGCACCTCCATCGCCCCCGTTGGCCATGTAATCGGAAGTAAGTACCCTATAAGTCTTGTTTAGGTCAAGGGCCTGTCCGTTAATTTTGATATCCAGGGCCTTTTTGTTGCTTATTTTATAAGTTGCTCCCGAAATGGGATCTCCTCCCATATATGCCATGTAATCAAAAAATTGCTTCATGTCGGTTCCGCTAAACTGAACCGTGGTAATCATATTTTCAAATGGCATCAGTTCAAACACATTATATAAAGCAATATTTCCTTTTGGAAGGGGAACACGAAGGCCCCCGTAATTTGTATAAGCGATATCAAAGGGGATATTCCCGGACCTGCCAGCGTCAGCCATCGCATCAGCCATCAAATTATTTAGAGGCCCTTCAGGCCTTCCCTTGCTTATCTCCAAAGCTGAAACGGCAACCACTTCCTTCATCATGGAATCGAGACGTAATTTATAAGGCATGTAGTAATCTACAAGAGTCTGATCTTTGGGAAGCTCAGAATGTATTGGGTATAAGGCTTTATCCGACCCACTAAGTTGCAGCTTAGGAGAGCACGCACTAAGAATCATAAGGGCCAGATAACCGTAAAATTTAAGAAATGATTTTCTCAAATACAGGTTCTGAAGATCATTCATAACGTCTAATATTCGCCAAACTCATTCCTGAGAATGTCGGCAATTTCGCCCAGTGTAGCATAAGATTCAACAGCGGCCATAATGAAAGGCATAGTATTGCTGCCATTCTTTGCAGACAAGGCAAGGGCATCAAGAACTATCTTTACCTTTTCTTTATCGCGCTCGGCCTTAAGAATTTCGAGCTTCTTCGTCTGTAATTCACGAATTGAATCATCCACCCGGAAGACTTCCATGCTGAGTCCCTTACTATCCACGTATTTGTTTACACCTACTAACGTTCTTTCTCCGGATTCTATATCTTTTTGGTACTGATATGCAGAATTTGCTATCTCGTTCTGTATATAACCTTCTTCAATGGCATTTACTGAGCCGCCCTTTGCGTCGATAATCCGAATATATTTCCAGGCTTCCTTTTCAACTTCATCAGTCAATGACTCTACAAAATATGATCCTGCCAGTGGATCTACGGTATCAGCAACTCCACTCTCGAACGCAATGATCTGCTGGGTTCTCAAAGCAACCTTTGCCGCAGCTTCTGTGGGAAGGGAAAGGGCTTCATCATATCCGTTCGTATGCAGAGACTGAGTTCCCCCCAAAACGGCAGCCATTGCCTGATTGGTTACTCTTATTATATTGTTCAGCGGCTGCTGGGCCGTAAGCGTTGAACCCCCGGTTTGGGTATGGAAGCGCAGCTTTTGAGCCCCCGGATCGGTTGCACCCAGGGATTTCGTGATTTCCGCCCACATTCTCCTTGCAGCTCTGAACTTCGCTATCTCTTCAAAGAAATTATTGTGGCAATTGAAAAAGAAAGAAAGTCGTTTAGCAAATACATTTATGTCAAGACCCTTGCTCAATGCTGCCTGCAAATATGCCTTGCCGTTTGCAAGCGTGAAGGCAAGCTCCTGTACCGCCGTGGAGCCTGCTTCCCGGATATGGTAGCCCGAAATAGAAATGGTGTTCCATTTTGGCAGGTCCTTGCTGCAATATTCAAATACATCCGTAATCAAACGCATGGAAGCCTTCGGCGGATAGATGTAAGTCCCACGGGAAGCATATTCTTTTAAAATATCATTCTGTATGGTTCCCGAAATTTGGGCAAGGTCAGCGCCTTGCTTTTTCGCAAGGGCGATGTACATCGCCAGCAGGATTGGTGCTGTTGCATTTATGGTCATGGAAGTCGTAACCTTCTGAAGGTCGATGCCCTGGAACAACATCTCCATATCCTTTAAAGAATCAATGGCAACGCCTACTTTTCCCACCTCGCCTTCTGCCATTACATGGTCGGAGTCGTATCCAATCTGTGTAGGCAGATCAAAGGCTACCGATAGACCAGTGGTTCCCTGTGAAAGCAGATAGTGATACCTTTTATTAGATTCTTCGGCTGTAGAAAACCCGGCGTACTGCCGCATCGTCCATAGTCGTCCGCGGTACATATCCTTTTGAATGCCCCTGGTAAATGGAAATTCACCTGGCTGTTCCAGGGTTCTGGATTCAGTATAAACCTCCCTGATCTCAATGCCAGAGGTGGTGGTTATGTTCTTTTCCTCCATACCGTTAAAATAATGCCTGAACGTCCTTCTTAACAATATTCAAAGCTACATCATACGGATTTTCTGATTCCAGTCCGGCGAGGTGAACGAGAATTGATTTACTCAGTTCTGCTCCAGTCGCCTGCTCAGGTAAGGCGGCGGCAGCGCTGTTTACAATACTTACAGTATCCTCCATGATTTTCTTCACCACATTCCAGGTCGTAGCGCTCACATAAAGCTGTTGTGATATGTTATGCTGATACTCCGCCCGGATATCTGATATTAATAAACTTTGCATTTCCCTCGCACTGATCCCCGGCACGTGCAACCTTAGCAGAATGTTCGATGGGCTTATCCGTTCCAGGAAGAGCACAGTGCGCTCATAAGCCTGAAGCCGGAGCGGAAGGGTATGTTTCACGCTCTCTTTTTTAAGTTCAATCATCCGAAAATTGAATCGCTGATTAAGAAATTCCTTTACAAAAAACCATGCAGCGAAAAAGACAATGAGTCCCGCAAGCGTAATTTTAATTATGTCCAGAAGGTATGCGGTTGGATTCATGTGGGGTGTATTTGTTAACAGATGGTCAAAAAGCCCGGGAGCAGAACAAAAGTGAGCAATTTCACGTATATTTGAGATATCATTTTAAAAGAAATATGAGTACAGAAATTGCGACCGCTGAAGCTCCTGTTACACTAACTGACGGGGCGAAAAAAGAGATTAAAAAGCTTATTCAGCAACAGGAACTGGGAGAAGATTATGGTCTTCGCTTGGGTGTTGAAGGTGGAGGATGTGCGGGCATGAACTATATATTAGGATTTGACCAGCACAAAGAAGGTGATCAGGAATATATTATTGATGACATCAAGGTTTTTATGCACAAGGCTCACGGATTATACCTTGCCGGAATGCAGGTAGACTTTCAGGACGGGCTGAATGCACGCGGATTCACATTCACCAACCCTAATGCAAGCAGCACCTGCGGGTGCGGCACCTCTTTTTCAGTCTGAAAATAAATTGTAACATTTAGTGAAGTCCTGCCGTCAAACCGGCAGGACTTTTTTTTATATTTATACTATGGCCGCAAAGATGAACTATTCTGAAAATGTTAAAGTGGCTTTGCAATCTGTAAAGGGCAACAAGCTTCGAACATTTTTAACTGCAATCATCATCGCTATTGGTATAACCGCTTTAGTGGGCATCCTTACTTCCATTGAAGCTATAGAAGGCTCTCTAACTAATACCTTCTCAAGCATGGGCGCCAATTCCTTCACCATTCGGAACAGGGGTATTGGGATTCGTATCGGAGGTGGAGGACAACGTCCTAAGCGGTATAAAGCCATTGACTATCGTCAGGCAACTGAGTTCAAAAACAGCTTTACTTTCCCGGCAATGATTTCAGTAAATGTCTTCGCTTCGTTTGGTGGAACGGTCAAATATGGCAACGAAAAAACCAATCCAAACATATCGATACTTGGTGCGGATGAAAATTATATGGCCTCGGCCGGGTATAAGCTTGCTTCCGGACGTAACTTTTCCCAATCCGAACTGGAATACGGGACCAGCGTGGTTCTCATTGGAGACGAAATCAAAACCAGGCTATTTCCAGGCACTGATCCGGTAAACAAGACTATCCATCTCGGAAATAATAAATTTCGCATAATAGGTGTATTCCAGGCAAAGGGATCCAGCGTGGGCTTTGGAGGCGACAAAGTTTGTGTGATACCATTATTACGGGCAAAACAGGTCATGACCATCCAGAATCCGTCCTACACTATTTCCGTTACGGGCGACGATCCCGCTCAAATGGAAGCGGCCATCGGTGAAGCGACAGCACTATTCAGAAACGTCAGAAATTTGAAAGTTAGCGATGAAAATAATTTCGAAATCACCAAAAGCGATGCTATAGCGCAAACTTTTATTGATAATTTACGATACGTTCGCTGGGGTGGCATAGTAATCGGAACCATTACTTTAATCGGTGCGGCAATTGCATTGATGAATATCATGATCGTTTCAGTAACCGAACGTACACGCGAAATCGGTATTCGAAAGGCAATAGGTGCAACTCCTTTGGTTATCAGGCGCCAGTTCCTTATTGAAGCAATTGTAATTTGTCTTATGGGTGGAATTACAGGTGTTTTCCTTGGAATTTTAATTGGCAACCTGCTCTCTATGGTTATGGGCGGATCCTTCATTATGCCCTGGGCCTGGACGATCTTAGGCCTGACTCTGTGTATAGGAGTGGGCTTGATTTCAGGCTTGTATCCGGCAATTAAAGCATCCAAACTCGATCCGGTTGAATCCCTGAGATATGAGTGAGAAATTCATTTATTAATCCTGCCGTCGAATCCCCGATTGCAGTCACTGCTATATCTGAATTTATTTTTTAAACCTCTGATAACAGATTTACATTATCTTCGGCGGAGATAAGAATGAGTTCCAAATGCTTTTTTTGTACGATTTAGGTATCCGATTATACCGTTTCCTGGTACTTCTGGCTTCTTTGAAAAACAAAAAAGCAGCGGCCTGGATAAATGGAAGAAAAGACCTGCTAACTCACATAGCAAGTCAAATCGACAGGAACAAGACCCATGTTTGGTTCCATTTTGCGTCATTAGGAGAATTTGAACAAGGAAGGCCGGTGCTTGAAGAGATGAAGACGAGATATCCCGATATTTCGATAGTAATCACATTCTTTTCCCCATCCGGCTATGAGGTCAGGAAAGATTACAAAGTTGCCGATCATGTGTTCTATCTCCCTTTAGATACCCGGAAAAATGCCGAAGAATTTATTAGAATGGTGCGACCTTCAATTGCTGTTTTTACAAAATACGAATACTGGTATCACTATTTTGAGGAGCTGCATAGGAAAAACATTCCATTATTTATCGTTTCCGGGATCTTCAGGAAGGATCAGCCATTTTTTAAATGGTACGGTGGGCTACACAGAAAAATGCTTCAAATGGTTTCCCATTTTTTTGTACAAAATGAGATAAGTAAAACACTTTTAAGCAGTTTAGGATTAACCAATGTGAGTGTGACCGGCGATACGCGGTTCGATCGGGTCGTAAAAAACATGAACCAGGTGCCGCGAATATCTACTGTTGAAGATTTCTGTGCAGGATGTCAGGTATTTATCGCCGGTAGTACCTGGCACGACGATGAAGTCTTGATTGCCTCCCTCGCGAAGGCTTACCCGGATTGGAAGTTCATCATTGCACCTCATGAAGTAGATCTGCGCCATATTGCTGAAATAAAGAAACTTTTCCCTGATTCAACGACTCTCTCTGAAATAAAAAAAGGAAAAATTAATACCCAGGTGCTTATAATTGATAATATCGGAACGCTATCGAGCCTTTATCAATACGGTGATGTAGCCTATATCGGCGGCGGTTTCGGTGTGGGCATACATAATACCCAGGAAGCGTCGGCCTTTAGCCTTCCTGTAATATTCGGGCCAAATTATCAGAAGTTTCAGGAAGCGGCAGATTTGATTGAGAAAGGGGCATCCTTTTCAATAAACAATGCACAGGAACTGAAGCAGCAAATGTCCATTCTTCAAAACCAGGAAACCAGAGAAACTCTGGGAAGAATTGCAAAAGAATATATTACTTCAATGGCAGGAGCAACGAGTATTATTTTGGAGTACTTAGAAGATAAGCGCTTAATTAAGCCTTGACTAAACCTTCAAGGGCATCAATCCAAAGAGGATGATCATTAAGGCTCTCCACTAGCTGCACATGTTCCCCTCCCAGCTTCTTAAACTCATCACCATATTCCACTGTCACTTCGTAAACTGTTTCCAGACAGTCAGCAACAAAGGCAGGGCATAATACCAGTAAACGCTTTGTTCCTTTTTTTGCTAGCTCTTCGATTACGACACTTGTATAAGGCTGAACCCATGGATCCTTTCCCAACCTTGACTGGAAACATACTGTATATTTATCGGCGTGCAAAGAAAGCTTTTCTGCAATTAGCCTCGCGGTATGATGACATTGTGCGGAATAGCAAAACTTATTTTCATTAGTCAGGGTTGAACAGCAATTATCAGATTTAAGGCAATGTTTTCCGGAATCATCAGACTTTATCAGCTGACGCTGGGGCAAGCCATGAAAGCTGAAAAGTACATGATCGTAGCTAGCCGGATCATATTTCTGCGAATTTTCAGCAAAAACTCTGATCATCAGCTCATTGTCATGAAAAGAATTCACGAATGAGATATTCGGAATGGTTTGCCACTTGCTAACCACTTCCATGACTTTTTGCAGCACCGATCCCGAACTTGCCGATGCATAATGAGGAAACATGGGGATGACTTTAATGCTATCAACTTGTGCGTCCTTCAGCTTCTTTAGCGCAGTTTCAATCGAGGGACTCTGATAACGCATAGCGAGTTCCACCTGGTATTCGCTTCCCAGCTTGCTTTGCAGCAAGTCTTTCTGTAGCAGGCTATAATGCATTAGTGGTGAGCCGGTAGTTTCCGACCATATCTCTTTGTATAGTTTGGCAGATTTTGGACCCCGGAAGGGAACAATAATACCTTTAACAAGCATTGTACGAAGAACCGGATTAACATCAATAACCCGCTCATCCATCAGGAATTCATCGAGATATTTCCTCACGTCAGCAGTTGAAGGACTATCGGGAGTTCCTAAATTTACCAGTAAAACGCCTTGTTTGCTCATATTTCTAAAACGCCAAAGATAATGTTAGCAAGTCTTAGTAAAAAATGCCCGCCTACATTTGACTTTTAAAAAACAATCAGCCGGAAAAAATCATGATTAATGCATTCCTCCCAGATACCGCCGGGGTATTTCTGCACCGGCGACGAAATCAAGCCGGCCAATTTTGCACATCTGATAAATATTGATCCGAAAATCCGGACAGGTGCTAACTAAACAGTATGCATCTGTCGGGCTAAAGCCATAATCACTAATGAGCCAATCCATAAGTTGGATAGTCGCAGTTTCAACAGCAATTTCCAGTGGCCGGTAATTATGAACGCAAATTAAAGAATCGGGCTTTTCAATTCGAATACCTGTTAAGTTCTTTCCTTTAATTATGTCCAGTTTTAACCTTACTGTAGATTTCGTTTCGGCAGCCGTCCCTGTAAATTCGGTATCGCCCTGACTTGCATGAACGTCACCAAGATAAAATAGGGCCCCATCATGCATTATGGGAATAAATACCTGATTGCCTGGAGCAGCATCCCTTATATCAAGATTACCTCCCCACAGTCCCTGACCATCCAGGCTATTTGCAACATCACGATCCGGCGCCACGCCAAAAGTGCCTACAAAGGGAGTTATAGGCCAGGAAATATGTTCGCTAAAGTGCAGTGTGCCGTCACGGGTGGTGCCGCTCTGACCGTTCGTATGTTTGAAAATCTTTGTAGTATAATCACCCGAAAGTTCGGGCCAGCGTGTCGACTCACCTAATGGCCCACGCCGCGGACCGATTGCAATCCAGGAATAATCATCGACTTCAATAGTTTCTATTGACATGACCAGCACATCACCTCTCTTCGCTCCTTCTACCCATACCGGTCCGGCAATTGGATTTGCAAGAGGCGGTGTACGATCGAAACCCGGCCGCAAACCGGGTATTGCCTTATCGTGTGAGCTCTTAAAGTAGCCCGTAGAAGCATCATAAGTTTCTATTTCAAACGTTTCCCCGGGTGCAACTTTTAAGATTGGTTTGTCGCGCCAGTCAAATGCATATTTACGGGCTTGCTCTCGTTCTATTCGTTGCATTTCCTCAGGCGTTTTTCATTTTCCAAAGCCTCCACCAGGGTGTTCCGGGTGAATCGTGATGCTCGTAGTGGTAGCCAAAAAAATAACAGGTTATAAAAGCGTAAAAGTGGTTCTTTCTTTGTGATCTTGAATGATATCTATTGTCGTGTTCTCCATGATGAGGCACCCAGGTTCCAAAGTAGAAAAGCTGCAATGTGCTGAGGAGTGAGGGCAAAACCCAAAACATTAAAAGGTTCACTTCGGCGATCCATAACTTCAGGATATTGAATATGATCGCCATTAACACTAACTGCCACCAGGAAATATACTCCGTTATAAATTTAAAATACCATGTGATGAAATTCCCATTGTGGTAATCAGGATCTTTATCTGTATGAACATGATCATGGTGCTCGTGATGTTTTATATAAAGCTTTTTAAAAGGAAAACAAGCGTATAAAAAGGTACAGATCTGGCCAATTACATTGTTAAGGGCCCTGTTGTGCGTCACTGTTCCATGCATCGCATCATGGGCCGTGATAAAAAGACCAGTATACAGATGCATTTGCACCAAAACCATTAGATATATCAAAGGATTATCAAAACGGATTTCCCAGTTCATCAGAATGACAATGGAAATAAGCCAGGCACTTATGATTGAAATGGCAGCAAATAAGCCAGTATTTGATTTCTGTCCCGACATACAGAGGGATTTTTCAGAATTGTTCTAATGCATTCTTTACCTGCGTCATCAGCCACATGGGGGTAGATGTAGCTCCGCAAATACCAACTTTTTCCCCGGGATTAAACATTTCTTTGTTTAATTCAGATTCATTAGAAATAAAATAAGTATTAGGATTATGCTGACGGCACACTTCAAACAGTACTTTACCGTTCGATGATTTCTTTCCCGATACAAACACGATGTGATCAAAATTCTTAACGAATTTTCTCAACTCCTCATCTCTGTTCGAAACCTGCCTGCAAATAGTATCGTTAGCTTTTATATCGTAACCCCTGCTAATGAGTTCTTCTTTTATCTGGTAAAATTTGGCCGTGCTCTTGGTCGTTTGACTATATAGTGTAAATTTCTCTGGCAGATCTACGTCTTCAAGCTCAGCGATATCCTGGAACACGATGGCCTCGTTATTTGTCTGGCCCTGCAAGCCAATAACCTCGGCATGTCCGTGCTTGCCGAAAATCAAAACTTTCTCTTTGCTGTCGTGCGTGTTTTTTATGCGATTTTGAAGTTTTAAAACCACCGGGCACGACGCATCAATCAAAGTGATATTGTTCTCCAGTGCTAATTTATAGGTTTCCGGAGCCTCGCCATGGGCACGGATCAATACCTTTTCATTCCTTATATTTGCAAGCTCCTCATGAGAAATAATCTTCAGTCCCTTTTGTTTGAGACGCGTTACTTCTTCATCATTGTGCACGATATCTCCAAGGCAATATAAATATCCATCCTCAGCTAGTATATCTTCAGCCATGTCAATGGCATATACAACCCCAAAGCAGAAGCCAGAATCCTGATCAATAGTTACCTGAAGATTATAACTCATTAAAATAATTAGATTAAATCTTTTATAAGCTGATTACAAAAATACGAAATTCTTTCAGGTACTCCATCTGTTCAAAATCATAAAAAAACAAAGTTGTGCCACAAAAAGTACTATGGCTGAACTATTTTGCTTCCTGAAATTCATCCTGTTAAAGAAAATAAACATCAAAAAAGCAACAAGAAACCATCCTATATAGTTTTGTAAGGGAATCACTCCACCAGCCCAGCTCCAGTAATCATATTTTATTGCTACGGGTTCAATAAGAAAATCCAGGGCTACCAATACAACTGCTCCAAATAGTGCAAGTAAATACCTGTTCAAATTGTAAACGCTTAGCAACACGCCCGTTGTATAGACGAGAATAAGCCAGTTAACTCCGATCAAAAGAGGTGTATTCCAAACCTGAGCTCCAAGTGTGCGGCCGTAGGTGTATGAGCCGAAAATAAGGCCCGTATTGACTCCAGCTACCTCAACTAAATATCCTGCTGTATATACACCCAGGGCAAATAAGAGGAAATTGACAGAACCGTCATATCCGGAAATCATAAGGAGTAATAGCATCAGCAGCAGATGGAGAGGAACCAAGCGGATGAACAATTCATACAAATCGGGATTCAGGAAGCCATACAATCCGACACAATGAAAAAGTATTATTATTAAACTGCAAAAATTCGCTCTGTTAAACATTAATTCCTAATCGGTCTTCCTTTCCAGACTATTGTTTTTGTAAAATATTTTTTCACTGATATTACAGCAATTATCAACATTGAAATTAACTGTACAGGATGCAGAATGATATTATACCAGACATTCTGACCCGACATCAGTGATATCATCACTCGGCTCAAAATTATTAATGATAAAGCGAAAAATAGCAGTTCTGCGCTTAAAATGTAGGCTATGGCAATGGGACCAAGAATAACAAGTAACAGGTACAGAAATAACCCGATAATGTTATTATTGAACCCGGCAAGAAGGTTTTTACTAAAGCCCTGAAAAGCCGCGCTCATACTTCCGTACATCCGGCAGAAAATGTATCCATTGGCAAGCAATGCTTCACCGCGGTATCCCAACGACTTTAGTGTTCTCATAATCTCAATATCCTCAACTACCTTGTTTCTGACTAGATCGTGCCATTCGTTTTCCTTGTAGTTCTCAGCGCTGAACATCATAAACTGTCCGCTCGCTGCTGAGAAAGCCGGGCTCTTCGACAGCCGTACCAGGCGTAACGGAAGCAGGTTTAAGAGGATAAAGTGCATCAATGGCACCACCATGCGTTCACCCCAGCTAATCATAACCTGATTCGTAAAAAGGCTTAGCAGATCGAGCCTGTAAAACTTCATCCGGTGAACGGTATTATTGAGTAATCCATCGGCAATGGTTTCGTCGGCATCAAGAAACATCAGATATTTGCCTTTCGATTCCTGTGCAAGCTGGTGGCAGGCAAAGTTCTTCCCCAGCCAATCTTTCGGCAATGACTTACCCCGCACCACACGAAAACGGCTGTCCGAAATTGCAAATTCTTCACATAGTTTGAACGTTCGGTCAGAAGAATGATCATCCAATATCACCACTTCGTAATTCCGATAATTCTGATTACGGATGGATTGGAGGAGACTCATGATATTTTTTTCCTCGTCCCGGGCCGGGATAAGTATGGAAACCAGATCATCATATTCTCGCGGTGAACTTGTAAGTTTCGGATTCGAAATAAAATTGAAAAGCGTTACAGTAAATCGTAATATCAGGAAAAGGAAAATAAGGTAGATCAGTATCATAGTTAAATCCCATTCGCGCTCTGCTTTTGGCGCGATGTTTCAAAATGTTTGTTATAAGCACTTTTTATTAACTGGAGACTGGTAAACTCCGCACCTTCCCAATCTTGTAAATAACAATACACTGACGGTTTACGATGTTCGAAGTAATCAACAAAGGTTGCGGCAAACATATACTGAAATTTCTTTTTTGAAGTATTTATCATATTCATCAAACCTTTTTGAAATTGAATCTGATCTGTATGATTTGAATAAAGTTTACCCTGTGGAAAGATGAGAACCAAATAATCCGGATCATCCAGAAGGCGACCAGCATACTCCAGCGTTTCAATTACACTCCGGGAATTCTTCTTAACGGAAAATCCACCCATATATTTAAGAAACCATACCTTCTGATAGTTCTCTTCTGTGATCATAACCTGAAATTTCTTCCTGAAATAAAGTTTATTGATCTGAAACATTAAAAACCCATCCCACCACGAAAAATGGTTCGCCAGCAGCAAAATAGCTTTGTCTTTATTGAAATCTACCTTATTAAACTCCAGATTTCTAAAATCGGCATTTATAATCCGGCTGATGTACCAGGAAAAGAAGGAGTAAATGACTTTGTTCTGCCGGGGTTTAAGCATTAGTAGTTGTTAGTTGGTTAGTTGTTAGTGGTTAGTTGTTAGTGGTTAGTTATTAGTGGTTACGAGTTAGCTGGTTAGATCTACCATGACATTTAAAGCATGTCTTTGCGAGAGAAGCGAAGCATGCCTAACGCAGGCAGGCAATTTGCAGCCTTACCATAGATTGCTTCATCGTACCTCCACGCAAGGGCATCTTCTAGAACAACCAAATACTAAGATAGAATTTCTTTAGAATACCCCCTAGCCAATCCCAGTTTATCCAACCAAACCATCAACAATTTTGGCCGATAACAGTGCCAGAGGAATGCCACCACCCGGGTGCACACTTCCCCCTGCGAAAAATAAGCCTTCAATTTTAGACGAAAAGTTAGCATGTCGTAAAAACGCCGCGAACTGATTATTTGAGCTGCTTCCATATAAAGAGCCCTGATAGGAGAAGCTTTGAGAATCGATTTTGCGGGGATCCAGGATCTGTTCGTCAATTATCAACCCGGAGATATCCGCCTTAAGTATACGGGACAACTTTGATACAATATTGCGACGTGCCTCATCGATCAGCACGTCCCAATTCTGCCCGGAGTTTGACGGCACGTTGATCATTGTAAACCAATTTTCACAACCCGGCGGGGCGTCAGCTGCCTCAATCTTTGAACTGATATTTAAATAAATGGTCGGATCTTGATAAATATCTTTTTTCTGCCAGATATGCTGGAATTCGTTTTCATAATCTTCTGTGAAGAAAATATTATGAATATCAAGTTCCGGGAAAGTGCGGTTAATTGACCAGTAAAATATTAAAGCAGAGCTGCTTCTCTCCTGAAGGAGTATTTTTTCGGGAGCAGAGATGTTCTTAAGGAGCCTTCTGTATGTGTACCAAATATCCATGTTCGACACCACCAGATCAGCCTCATGCACCTCAGAACCGATTCTTACTCCACTTACTTTTCTATCCTTTAATTCAATTTCATCAACATATGTATTATAATGAAATTTTACACCGCAGAGTTTTGCAAGGTCGGCAAGTGATCTGACAATTGAATACATTCCGCCTTCCGGAAAGTAAGCCCCGAAATGCTGCTCAAAATGCGGAATGACATTTAATGTAGCTGGTGCCTGATAAGGATTGGAGCCATTGTAAGTGGCGTATCTATTAAACAATCTGATAGTCTTTGAGTCTTTGAAACTTGCAGAATTAGATTTGTTCATGGTCCTGAATGCATCGATCTGCGAAAAACGGAGCAGCGATTTCAGGGTAGTTAAATTAAAATAGTTTAAAAATTTATGAAGTGACCTTTGCAGGAAAACCGGATTAGTAATCTGATATATTTTTTCGCTTTTATCGAGGAAATCAATTACTGAAGCAGCAGAATCGGCGGTATTTTTCTCGATCTCCGATGCAAATTTATTACGATCCGAATAGGCATTCAAACGTGTGCCATCTTCATAAAAATACCGGCAGATCGTATCAAGACGTTTATATCGAAAATAATCCTCTGGATTTTTACCTGCCAGCCTGAAAAGCTCATCGACGTACTGAGGCATAGTAAACAGACTGGGGCCCGCATCAAAACGAAAATCTCCTGACCTGATTTCGGATAACTTACCACCTGGCTGGGCTGCAGTTTCGTAAACATCAACTGAATATCCTTTAACAGCAAGTCTTATCGCCGACGCAATTCCTGCTAGTCCGGCACCAATAATTATAGCTTTTCCTGAGCGTGGAGTCATTTGGAATTTTTCAATACGGCTGAACTATTTTAACACATCCAGCACATTAAATAATTTCTGTCTCGCCGATGAACTGCTGCCGCTATAGTTATTTATAATGATAGAAAAAACAAGTGGGGTTCCGTCCGAACTGGTCTGATAACCTGCATATGCAATAACATCGCTGATGCTTCCACTTTTCATTTTCATATTATTATACACGGGAAGACTCTCATAGAAACCGTTAAACCAGCTTTCCTTTTTTACAGATTGCAATATTTGCGCGATAGACATCGTGGTTATCCTGTTTGCTGGCGACAAGCCACTTCCGTCATAAATGTTCATTGCATTTTTATCAATACCGAGCTTCTGGCTCCAGAAGATTTTCATGACGTCCACTCCATTGGCTGTGGTTATCTCCTTAGCCTGTTTCCAGGCAATGGTTTTCACCAGGTGTTCGCCGAACAAATTGACACTTTTCTGGTTAAACCAATAGACGATTTTATCAAGCGTTGGGGAAGTATAACTATCCAGGATTTTTGTTGCCCCCTGGAAAGGAAGCTTTTCTGATTCCAGTTCACGGGCTGTGCTGATTGCTTCGGCATTTATACCTGAGGCTTTTAACCGGCTGCGGAGATGCTGTGCCAAATCAAGCGCCGGATCGGGAACAGATGCGGAAATAGTTTTCTTAAGATCTACCCCATAAGTGCCGCGCAGATAGATAATATTGGAATAAGGCGCTGAATAGGCATAAACATTATCACCGGTTCCCTGCCTGCCCGTTGTTACTTCGTTTACGATTTTTAAATAACCCATATCAGGCTCGGTTCTCAAAAGCACCGCAGGCTCACCAACGCGACCAGCTTTAAAAATAAGGTCAAACTGGTTCTCCCGCCAGGTAAGAGTTGAAGGACCAGCCCCGTAATAGTTTCCTATATCCTGCCATGGCCAGCCGCCGGGCAAAGTTTGAGTTCCAAATAAGCGGTCATCTGAAATTATCCGTCCGGCAATTCTTTTAATTCCGGCTCTGGAGACAGCATCAAGCCATCTATTCAATAGTACTGTACTTTTTGTTGGTCCGTAACGATCACTCCCAAGGCTTGGATCGCCATTTCCGGTCACGATCAGATCCCCGTTAAGTGTACCATCCGCTGTTACAAAGCCAGTATGGCCCAGCGTCGTTTCCCATGTGAAATCTTTTCCTAATAAATGGTATGATGTTACCGAAGTTATTGTCTTCAAAGTCGAAGCCGGTGCAAGGCCTGTATTACCATTTCCGGAAAAAAGCACTTCTCCTGTGGCTGCATTTAAAACACTAAGAGAAGCGCTGCCATACGTCATCTGCGGATCTTTTTCCAGGCGCTGAAAGGCTAGTTCAATTTTCCGTTGAAGAGTCTGCGCATGGGAGTTAGTAACTAGTGAAATCAAAAAAAGAAGAATGAATCTTTTCATTTGGATATTATTATTCGTTATTATTTATTTTTTAAATGGCACTCATGCTTGCTTCGCAGGTTGTTTTTCAACGGCAATGAAGCTTGTCTGCCTACCGGTCAGGCAGGCATGAGCTTATATTCATGTTATCTCATGAGCGGCAATCTCATGCAGGTTTCATTTGGGAAATTTATCGAAGGTCGCTGTCAGCGAAGATTATCAAAAATTTATACTATTTAAACTTTTGAATAGAAAATAAATTGCCAAGCATTCGTCCGGTTCGGATAAGATTCGATCTCGTATTCTTAATCGCAGTTTCAAGATCCAGAGGTTCGTTTCCCAAAGCCATCAAAACCTGAAAGTATTCGTTCAATTCCGGATTAGCCTCCAAAGGTACTTTCCCGGCAATCCCCACAACTGGAATACCTAATAACTTTGCTGCAGCTGCGGCAGCAAAGGGGGCCTTGCCGTGCAGAGTCTGTTCATCAAGGCTGCCCTCACCGGTTATCAACAGATCACATGACCTTAGGCTGTTCTCGAAACCTGTCATTTCAAGAAATTTTTGGGCCCCGTCTGCCAGCTCTGCTTTGAGGAACACTTGCAAAGCGGCGGCTGTTCCACCCGCCGCACCTCCATGCTTTATGGCACTCATATCTCCAAGCCCGGCCGCGGTTGCAATTTCATTGATTTTCTGAAGGACCTTGTCCAACTTAATAATGTCGGATGATGAAGCGCCTTTCTGTGGGCCGAAGACTGCTGCAGCACCATCAGGCCCCAATAAATAATTGCCAACATCACAAAGCACTAAAATCTTACAATTATAAACGCGTGGATCTATTCCGGCAAGGTCTATGTCGGCCAGGGCGGAGAGATCTTCGGGAATGGGATTAAGCTCCTTTCCATTGGAATCCAGGAAGCGTACACCCAGGGCGCTTAGTAGTCCGGCCCCGCCATCGACCGTAGCAGACCCTCCTAATCCGATAATGAGTTTTTTCACCCCGTAATTGAGTGCAACGGCGATCATTTCACCCGTACCAAAAGAGCTGGCTCGTAAGGGATTGAGCTCCGCTTTGCTTAACAGCCGGATTCCGGAAATGTCGGCCATCTCTATGATAGCAGTCTCGCCATGATCAATCAGGCCAAAACTCGATTTTATTTTTCTCCCTAGCGGATCGCTGAGCTCTGTGTCAATAAGGTCTCCCTTAAACTTTTCGATAATTAATTTCGCTGTCCCATCTCCGCCATCCCCGATAGGGAAACAAACTGATGTACAATCGAGCCTGGAGTTTTCAAGGCCTTCACGGATAGCCTCTGCAACGTCTGAAGCATCAAGGCTATTTTTAAAAGCGTTGGGAGCTATTAGGATACGCATTTTTTAGTTGACGGTTGAGAGTGGAGCATGGGGGCACAGTGTCATTTTAAATCATGTTAATGAAAATATTCGGGCCGCGGCCGCTGGGTGGATCTAACAACTAATTTCCCAACAAACTAACCTCTATCAACCAACCTCTATCAACTAACTAACCTCTATTTACAACATTAATCGGGTTCCCGCTAATGAACTTTGATAAATTCTCCTCCGCCATCTTCATTAGACGGGATCTGGCTTCTTTGGTGGCCCATGCTATATGTGGAGTAATAATACAATTTTTAGCTTTGAAAAGTGGATTATCTGCTGAAGGAGGTTCAACTGAGAGTACGTCAATACCTGCACCGGCAATGACATCATTGTTCAGGGCATCGGCCAGATCCTGATCAACGATAATAGGCCCTCTCGACGTATTAAGCAGAAAAGCAGATGGCTTCATGCTTCGCAGGCTTTCAGCATTGATCAAACCCTGGGTTTCCGGAAAGAGCGGACAATGGATACTCACGACATCCGACTCTATCAGAATTTCGGAAATTTCAGCCCACCGGAAGTTTTTTCGCGCGGATTGATCACTTTGGGTACGTGCCGAGCCGAGAATATTCATCCCCAGCGAACTGGCAACATCGGCAACCTGCTGACCTATGCGGCCGAATCCAATGACGCCTAAGGTCTTACCTTCCAGTTCAATGAGAGGAGTTTTCCAATAACAAAAATCCGGCGATTGTGACCAGTCACCAGCCCTAACCGAATCACTATGAAGCTGCACGTGCTGACAAAGTTCGAGTAGAAGGGCAATGGTCATCTGAACAACCGAAGCTGTTCCATATCCGGGAATATTGGTAACGGGAATACCCCGGGACTTCGCGTAATCTATATCTACAACATTATAACCCGTTGCAAGCACACCGATGTATTTCAAATCCGGCAAATCCCGCAGTACGCTCTCCCTCAAAGGGGTCTTATTTGTGAATAAAATCGCGGCATCCTTGCTCCTTTCAACGATCTTGTCTTCTGGCGTCCTGTCGTAAACCGTTAAATTACCAAGGCTGTTTAAGCCATCCCAGCTAATGTCACCGGGATTTAATGTATACCCGTCAAGTACAACAATATTCATATTTCCTTATTCTAAGTGCTACACTCTGGCCCAGGCCTCATTTAAGGTACGCTTGGCGTTAGCGATAACGATATCAGGATCCTCGTTGCCGAAGGGCCTTATTTCAAAGCTTACCACAGGTGGTTTCGTCGTGTTTAAAAACCCGATATTAAGCAATACCCTTAAATAATCAACAACCTGATCGACATCATTTTCACTATTGGGAAACCCGAACCGGGGATGCACATCTCCATAAGCCGGCAAATCGGGGCTTTTAATCACACAATTTCCTATGTGTGCATGTACAATATAATCCTTTACAGGGATTAATGATTCTTCAATCGTCTCATGTATTAATGGAATATGGCTCAGATCAACCATCAATCCGAAATGAGGGTGTTCAGCCCTGATCTCCCGGGCATAACGTAAGGCCAGATCCGCGGGACCGATCAAACTCTTTTTATCGACGTCGTAGTCAAAAACTTCCAGGGCAATTTTCATTCTACCCTTAGAAGCGGCATAGGCGCATACTTCCCGGGTTGATTTAACTAACGCCTGATAAGATTCCTCCTTTGACGACTCCTCGTAGTTACCGCTTAAAAAAGCAAAGCTGGATGCGCCTATTTCATAAGCCTCGTCTATCCCACGCTTCAGATTGTCAAGAGCATTAAGACGGGCATCCTCGTCAAGGCTATTTATGTTGAGACCACCGGTTAGTAAACGGGGCTGTGCGCCATACGCTACGGTCATATGCGATGATTCAAGCATAGACTTAACTTCCACTTTCGCGGCGGGGTCTTTAATCGTAGTTATCTCAATCGCACTAAAATAGTCGTCAAGAATTATCTTTTTGATAGTCTCGACTACGGGGCCTTCACCTTTAATAGTAGAAGGATACGCCATAAAGTGGACCAGGCCCACTTTCATGTATTTATATAATGATTCGTTCATATTTGTCGCTTAGGTGTTGGCTGCCTTATGCAATTTTCAAGTTTTTACGTACGGTCTGGATCCTGTCGAAAGCGCTTCTGGCATCTTCGGTAAGTTCTGCGTATCGCTTGTTTTCCAAAATAGCTTTCGTGATCAGTTTACTTCCACCTACAGCACATACTCCGCTTTTAAACCAGGCGATAAGATTTCCCTCATGGAGTTCAATACCACCGGTTGGCAGAAATTTGATATCCGGTACTACAGCCTGAACGGCGTCAACAAATCCCGGTCCCAGGGTGTTAGCAGGAAATAATTTAACGATCTCAACACCTAAAGATTCAGCCTGTATTATTTCTGTTGGCGTCATACAGCCAGGGATACACAGCAATTGACTCCGGTCGGCAATTTCGATAACAGATGCGAGAATTCCCGGAGAAACAAGGAATTCTGCACCTTCATTAATGTATGCGATTGCCGATTCAGCGCTTTTCATAGTTCCTATTCCAAGGTACATTCCCGGCAGTTCTGCATCGCAAACCTTCCGCATTTCCTTGAAATTTTTTAGTGCCGCCTCCCCGCGATCAGCGTACTCCGTTGTTCTAATCCCAGCCGAATATAACGCTTTCATTATTTCTATGCTTGTAACAGGATCAGCTGAATAATAAAGAGGAACGATACCCTGTTCCGGAATTAACTTCAAAAGCTCTGACTTCTTACTCATATTCTATGTCTATAATTTATATCCCTGCCGGGCAATTAACTTCCAGCTTCCCCGGTATTTTTGCCATACCATTAAATTGCCGAATTTGATCTCAACGGGATTACCATTATTAATTGCCTGAGCCGTAGTGACATGCCTCACTATAGCATTTTTACCTGCAATAGTTACAGTTTGATCGCGAAGTTCAAAGGATTTAAAGAAATTAGGTCCGGCCATTATTGCCTTGATGAAAGCATTTTTATCCTGGATGAGGCCGCTAGAATGTCCATAGCTCAACTGTTTATGAACCATATTATTGAGTGCTGACGTGTCTGTTCGTATTATGGCATTATTAAATTCATTAATAAGTTGCGATACCTTCAGCTCTTCAGCTGTCTGAGCTCTTACATTGACACAGAAGAGACAACAAGCGATAAATAAATAAAATCGTTTCATGGTTTACTTTGTATTAAGTGTTACTCCTGACAATCCAGCTTCCGGAATTTCAGCTTCAGAACCTTGTTTCCTTTGCCAGTATGAAGCAAGAATAGATCCCGTGATATTCATCATGGGACCGAAAATCATGGGTGCCAGGCCAACAGTTGCTAACTTACCCATACCATGGGCCAGCCCTTTCGCAAGACCGGCATTTTGCATGCCCGCCTGAATTGCAATGGTGCGGCAGTCGCGCTCGTTCATCTTAAACAGGCGTCCGGTCCAGTAACCCAGGGTATAGCCGGATAAATTATGGATGAGAACTATAAGAATCAACACAGGGCCGACTTCAAGCAGACTGTCCCTGCCCAGCGCGGTGACTATGATAATTATGAAGGCTATCCCAAACATGGAAACCAGAGGCATAACCGATTCCAGCCACTTAACCCGACTGCTTAAAAACTGGTTGAATAATAATGCGATACCTATGGGTAGGATAACCATTTTAATAATATCCCACATCATATCAAGCACGTCGATTTCAATGAAAGAACCTGCAAGAATTTTCATCAATACCGGAGTTACAAAAGGTGCTAACATTGTTGAAACTGCTGTGATAGTAATGGAAAGCGCAAGGTTGGCTTTTGCCAGGTAAGAAATGACATTTGCAGCAACACCATTGGGGGCGCATCCAATCAGTATAATTCCGGCAGCTATTTCCGAAGGAAAATTGCTCAGATAAGCTAAAGCCACACCTAAGAGCGGCATAATTATAAAATGGCTCAATACTCCAATCACAACACCTTTTGGGGCTTTAAATATCCCTACAAAATCTTTAAAACTCATGGTGGTGCCCATACCAAACATGATGAGTTGGATCAGGGGCGTTACCAGCAGTGAAAGTTTAAAACCATTGATCTCAATCAGGTATTGCGGGAAAATCAGCGCTGTAGAAACTACACCGACAATCATTATCGGATATGCAAAGCTTTTTAAAGCACTGGCACCCCTTATTCCTATGGCTAATGACAAAAGGGCTGTAATCAAAAAGGGTTCCGCCACCGTACGATTGCCGCTTGCATAGAAGACAAGTGCGGCGATCAAACATAAGGCTCCCAGACCCAATACTAATTTAAATATCAGCTTCATTCTGCTTGAATTAATGAATTACCACGTCCTTTTAAGCATAAACTGGTCGAGCTGCGCACGGCTGATCTGCTTTTCTGTCGGATTCCTGCTTAGCCAATTCAGATATTCCTGCCTGACCTGGTCGCTCCACTGCGTATCCACCTGATCGGCTTTGTACAGACCTTTGCGTATCATCTCATGTCCAAAACGGTCTTTAGATTCGATGAACTCCGCCGTGGATACTACAAGTTCGGCGAGGTGGGCCGGGATAAAAACCACCCCCGCCTTTCCGGCTACTACCAGGTCGCCAGGAAGTACTATTGCCTGACCGATAGTTATTGGCGTATTTAAGCCCATTAATAAAACTCCCTGTAAGTATTGAGGTGCAAAATCGCGTACAAAAGCATTAAATCCTTTAATTTGCTCCAGGCCGTCAACGTCGCGCGCCAGGCCATCAAATATCACTCCGTTGCCAGAATTTTTGAAGATTGCATTTCCTAAATTATCACCTATCAAGGAGCCTACGCGTCCGCGGTTATCGGCCACGTATACATCGCCCTGGGTCAGCATATTGATCGGCCAATGCAGATGCTTGCCCGCGCGGCCTTCTTTAGCAGCCCTTCCTTCAATGTTTTTTTCAAGATCAGGTCGAAGCGGGAGGTAACTGGCTGTAAGCGCCCTACCTATAATCGGCACATCGTCGTGAAGCATCTTCCAGTTCCGTTCGTACTGGAAAAAATAGCCCTCGTTATTCAGTATCTGCCAGGCTTCTTCGATACCGATGAATTTAGCCCTTTTTAAAAGTTCGTCAGGAAGTTTAGGGCGGCCGTCAGCAAAGCGTTCTCCCTTCCATTCGGATGTAAGAAATATCAGTTCTTCTTTAGGTATCGTTTGGGCAAAAGGCTTCAGCGGGAAAAACAGAACCGCTGCAAAAGCTAAAACATAGATTTCTTTCTTCATATTAATTCTGGTTTTGTGACGATCAGGCTTTACGTGGAAATTTCCAGATTTTCAGAGCATTCTTCCCCATGATTAAATCCAAATCCTTTTCGGTATAGAAATCACAGTACTTATACATGAACTCCAATTCCTTATCCATTGGAAGCTCCCACCGCGGGAAAGGATATCCTGTTCCCCAGATAATCTGTTTCGGCCCAAACTCTTCATAAATTGCTTTATAGAAGGGCAGGGTATCTTCATAGGGGTACTTTTTTATTTCTGACATTTCATAAGGTTCTGAACTGCTGATCCAGACATTTCTGAAACGACTTAGTTTAAACATTTTTTTAAATTCAGGCCAGCAATCTGCTGCCTTCAAGTCAGGTTTTCCAGCATGATCTATTACTATATTGACACCCGGGAAACGTTCAGCCATTTCTTCAATCATCGGCATCTGATGGGGCAGTATATAATAGTTGAAACATAGTCCCAGTTTTTCGGCTTCTTTCCACAAGGGATAATGAGCTGCTGAATTTAGCCAGGTTTCTTTAGGATGATATATCGGGCTGAAACGCATCCCCTGAAAACCATGTTCATTGACCCAATACCTGAGATTATCGACAATTTTAGGATCATGCGGATTCAGTAAGCCATGAGCCACGAAATGATGGGGATAGGTTTTAACGCAATGAGCTTTATAAGAATTATCCCAGCCATAATACCGCGGATTTATCAATACTCCATAAGTAATATCAAAATCCTTCATCTGCTTAACCTGGTTTTCAATAGGCGCTTCAATCGCCACTTTAAGATTTGGATTTTCGGGGTGTTTAAACGGAAACCGCTTATCAAAATTCCAGGTTTCAACATGGGTATCAATGACCAGCCGCTTTTTCTTGAATTTATCCGGCATTGAAGCCCATACTGAGTCAATTGGACTAATCAGGCCCAATAAGGGCAAGGCTGCCATACCTTTGATAATGTCTCTGCGTTTCATATTTTAGGAATTAGGTTTAAAACACATGATTATGTTGCCAGGGGCGGGCCGCCCGGGATTAACACCTTCTGACGGGCAGGCTTATCAGTATTTCTGCTTGCTATAAATTTGGCTGTTCGGTATTCACCTAAATGAATCGTGCCGGTTATTTTATCGCCGTTCACAGTACCTGCAAACAGGAATGGTATACTGTCTCCTATGATTCGTACAGAGCTGCTCAGTTTCACCTGGTCGCCTTCAATTGTACCCACCATATTCCTCAAATCCATATCTCCTTTGTGAGTACCGTTTATCCAGTTTCCATCCTGTGCAATGGTTAAACTCTGTTTGCTTGTACTGCTAAAGAATTGGACATCCATGTCCCAGCGGCCGCTCAGGTTGGCTACCGGAGGAGTCATTCCCACCGGCTTCGGAGTTCTTTTCTCTGACAACACTCTGTACAGGCGGTCGGCAACAATTTTTTCTTCCCCGGGCTGCATTTGCCCGGTAGTAATATTAATGGAGGTCATACCGTTGCTTTCATCCTCACTTCCAAGAGCGATTCTTGGCTTATTCCTGCCTACCTCCTCAGCCACATCAAATCCGGTAATATGCAGCCTGGCAGGATCCCAGATGATATTCAGTACCGGCGACTTATTATCAAGCTGCGTAGGTTCCACTATCGTCGTTGTTACTCCATCTATAGTGGAAACTTTCCTGGAAATTGTATCCAGCCAGCCGAGCCATTTTTTCCAGTCGGCTGCATGATCACGCTTTACCCAGTCTTCGACGGCTGCCATCATACCGATCATTTCCTCCCGGCCAACTTTATTGTCACGGCCGGGACCGTGATGAGGAGAGCTCGCCTGCCAGGCGGACATAAGTATTGATTTATCTCCCAGCATCAATCCGGCACACTGCGGACCGCAGATAGCCTTACCGCCGCTGTACGCAACGATAGTAGCTCCCCGTTTCAGATGGACAGGCGGCAGGGTAAGGTTCTCTGCAGCAGCGTCTACAAGAATGGGAACCTTATGTGGCCTGGCAATTTCTGCTATCGATTCCAGCGAAAGAGGCTTTCCCGTAGCTGCGTCACTATCAGTCGACCGGATATAGATCATCGCCGTTCTGGGGTTTATTGCTTTTTTAAGTTCTTCCGGCGTGCCCACATGTATGATTTTTACACCGATGTTTCGGATAGCATGGTCGTAGGCATTTCGGGCGAACCTCGGAATGATCACTTCATTCTTTTCGAAACCTGTCAGATCAGGGATGCGGATAAGCCTTTCCGGGTTACCGCCTGTGACACAGGCTGCTGTAATATGCTTAAGACCGGCCGCACATCCAGCAGAAACCATCCCCCATTCCGCACCGGTAAGGTCTGCAAGCCTTTGTCCGATACCATCAGCCAGCTCATCATATTGAACAAAGTTGTGAGCGGCAGCCTCCATTGCAGCCCTCACTGCAGGACGTTCAATAGAACCCCCAATTATCGTAAAAGTGCCCCGGCAGTTAATCACAGGCTCCACACCAATTGACCGGAAAATATTGGTTTCGGCCATGAAAGTGTTTAAAGTTGTTTCAGTTATGCCAACTGCGGGCGTCGCGACAGCTCCCGCTTCAGCCTTTGCGGATATAAAACCGCCTGCAAGCGGAAGGGCTGCCAGACCCTTAATAACATTTCTACGCTTCATATTATCTAAACAGTTTATCTATATGGTTCAACCTTGATTTTTTTACTATTCGCATCCATCCGCCTGTTCGCCATTTACAGGTCGGTATTATTTCCTGGCATTTGTCCGGGCATTCTGAAGTGGAACCAGTCTCACAATCACACCTGAGTCCTCGGTCATCACATACAGAAATTTGTCGGGCCCGAATTTTACATCCCTGATTCTGCCAATATTTTCGAGCAGTATTTCGTCCTTTTGGAATACCCCATCTTTAAGCACAACCCGCAAAAGAGATTTTCTGAGCAGCCCGCCGATAAACAGGTTACCATCCCAGCCGGGGTAATTCCCGCCGTATACCCGATCCAAATCTGAAGGCGCAAAAGTCCAGTGATGCACAGGTGCTTCTATATCCTTTCTGAGCGAATCCGGAGAAATTGCCCCGCCGCTGTATTCGCGGCTGAATGTAACTTCTGGCCATCCGTAGTTAGCCCCGGCTTTAATAACATTTAACTCATCTCCGCCAAGCTCCCCGAACTCGGTGGCATATAACTTAGATGACCGGTTATCAAATAATAAACCCTGGTGCATCCGGTGGCCGTAGGAATATATCTCTGGCAGGGCACCCGGTATATTTCTGAATGGGTTATCTGCCGGGATGGTCCCATCATCATTCAGGCGCATAGTTTTGCCTGCATGTTTTGAAAGATCCTGTGCGTTTTTACGCTCTCCCGTAATGCCCACGGTAAAATAGAGGTAGCCTTTATTATCGAAAGCTATTTTACTGCCGTAGAAAAACGGCCCCTGATTAAACGGTCCTGCCTGGTATAACTTCTCCGTGCTGCTCAATTTGTCGCCCTCCAGCTTGCCTCTCATAAGTGCGGTATACCCACCCTCCGTTTTAGTAGGAGCGATGTAATAGCTTATATAAATCAACCCATTCTGCTGGAAGCGGGGATGCAACTTCATATCCCTTAACTCGACAGGGATATTACCGGACACGGTTTTCGGCGACATCTTTCCGTTTACCACTTGCAGCAGGTTCCCGGACCGCTCTGCAATAAGCATCCGGCCATCCGGGAGGAACAGCATGCTATATGGCCTCGTCAAACCCGACGCCACCGTATCGACCATTAAAGTCATGGCTTTAGATGTGACCACATTCTTCACTATCCTGGGAACAGGGAAATACCGGCTGCTGATTCCGGGCCTGATATTATAGTTCCCGGCTGGTACTTTTGCGAATTTCAAGGTACCAGTCGTGTACCCTGCAATAGAAAGCTGACGAATATAGGTTACCAGTTTCCAACGCTTTTCTTCTGACAGAACATCCTTATAGGAAGGCATTGCACCCCTCCCGGTACTAATCTTCCAGAATAATGCACCGTCTTTCTCTTCCTTCACCCCCTGGCTATGGAAATTGGCTGGCTTAACATCCAGGCCGGCACCCATGACTCCGTTACCCGTTCCGGTTGCCCCGTGGCATGTAGCACAATAAGTGTTATAAAGCGTCTGGGCTTCCAATGCCGACTCCGGAGAAAGAGCATTTGCCCCCCAGCGGGCTCCGTATGGATTCCTTAAAGTGTCAGTCCAGGCAGGGGCTTTCCAGGGTTCCTGAAAATTCCGTACCGGATTGAAAGAATATAAACCCGCAGTGGCGGCAATAATTAATGTAAAGATGATCAGTCGTTTGCTCATATGGTTTGCATTCTCTTCTTATCCTTTGGTAAATAAAGCTTCTCTGGTCATATATTCATCAGGTCGCCAAAGGCGGGCCTCCCGGGATCTTAACTTTTTGACGTTCAGGCTTCGAAGTGTTTCGTTGGGCAGTGAATTTGGCCGTGCGATATTCGCCCAAATGTATGTCCCCTGACATAGTATCACCATTAACTATCCCCGAAAAAAGGAAGGTTAAATTATCACCGATGATTGGGATCGTACTTGCAAGCTTTATCAGATTACCGTCAATAGTTCCCGATACATTTCTGGTGTCCAGATCACCCTTGTGTGTACCGCTTAGCCAATTTCCGTCCTGTTCGAGAGTAAAACCGTGCTGGCTGGTACTGCTGTAGAATTGCACGTTCACATCCCATTTACCTGCCAGGTTAGCTGCCGGAGCAGACATCTCAGGCTTAGGGCTCCGTTTTTTACTTAGGGCGTCATGGAGTCTGTTTGCTACGATCTTCTCTTCTCCTGCCTGCATCTGTCCCGTTTTAATACTCACCATACTTAAACCATCCGCTCCGTCACGGCCTGCCAGCGCTACCCGAGGCTTGCTTCTTCCCAGTTCCTCTGCTATGTCGAACCCGGTGACATGAAATTTCTCAGGATCCCAGGTAACTGACAATGACGGAGACTTGTTGCCCAACCCTGTGGGTTCTACCACTGTTGTTGTAACCCCCTCGATCGAAGAGACTTTTTTCGAGATCGTATCCAGCCAGCCTAACCATTTTTTCCAATCGGCTTCATGATCACGTTTTACCCAGTCTTCAACCGCTGCCATCATTCCGATCATCTCTTCGCGGCCCACTTTATTATCCCGGCCGGGACCATGATGCGGCGAGCTGGCTTGCCAGGCCGACATCAATATGGCTTTATCTCCTAAATTCAGGCCTGCGCACTGAGGCCCGCATATAGCCTTACCACCACTGTACGACACTATTGTAGCACCTCTTTTAAGGTGCACCGGAGGTATGGTAAGATTTTCAGCAGCCGCATCCACCACAACAGGGATATTTTTAGGCTTAGCAATTGCGGCAATAACCTCGAGCGAAAAAGGCTGTCCGGTTGCTGACGCGCCGTTGGTTGTCAGGTAGATCATCGCCGTCCTTGGATTAATTGCCCTTTCCAGTTCTTGGGGACTAGCTACATTGACCATCTTAACACCGATATTCCGGATTGCATGGTCATATGCATTTCTTGAATATCTTGGAACAATCACTTCAGTTTTTTCAAATCCGGTCAGGTCAGGGATACGGATAAGTCTTTCAGGATTGCCGCCGGTTACACAAGCCGCGGTAATATGTTTTAGCCCTGCCGCGCATCCGGCTGACACTAAACCCCACTCAGCACCGGTGAGATCAGCAAGGCGCTGACCAATACCATCTGCCAGTTCATCATATTGAACAAAGTTATGCGCCGCTGCTTCCATAGCCTCACGAACTGCAGGCCGTTCGATAGAACCGCCGATAATCGTAAAAGTGCCCATACAATTAATGACTGGTTCCACTCCGATGGACCTGAAAATATTTGAGTCTGCCATAAAAGTAGCTTCCGTAGCTTCAGTTGCAACAGCCCCTTTAGCAGCAGTAGAAGCCAACACTCCTTCCGGCGATAAGACGCTCCCGGCCAATGGCAGAAGAGCTAATCCTTTAATTGCGTTTCTCCGTTTCATATTATTTCTTGTTTAATAAATAAGTTAGAACTATACATTGAATGTGAATCAAATACGATGAACTTATAGGGTAAACTTTTTGGCGCCAAGCCCATTCAGATCCCAAATAATTCGTCCTGCGCGAACCGTCATCTCTGCTTCAAGCTTGCTGTTGCCTTCAATCCGGTTATTACCGGAGTCAACAAAACCAAATTTTCCTTCCTGGACGCTTAATACCGCTATGTCCGCCACAGAGCCAACACTTAAATTACCCAGGTCCTCCCGCTTTATAGACTGAGCAGCTTTCCAGCTTCCCCGGTCTATCACTTCCGGCAAGGACATCCCCATTACCAGGTACTTTGACATCACGTTAAGCATTGTTTTCATGCCCGAATTCATACTGGTCCGGTGTTCATCGGTACCGAATGAATTAGGCAGCAGACCCTGTTTGAAAGCTGGTATGCCCTGATTGAACCAAAAACCACCTCTTCCATGGCCAACATCAAATAAAACTCCCCGCTTTTGGGCAGCCATTACAAATGGCCTGACTTTACCTTTCTCGTCAACCACAGTCATACGCTCTGATACATTTTCAAAAGCATGGGTAAGAATGTCTCCCGAACGCATATGCTTTAACTGGTCCTCCAGTGAATATTCCGGTAAATGACATTCTACAAACAGGGGAGTATTAGTTAATCTTGCTGCTTCTGATGCGCGTTCGAAAGGTGTCCAATCTTTGCCCTCGAATCGCCCGATCCTAACCCCAACCAATATTTCCGGATTTTTCCTGACAGTCTCTGCGGTCATTTTAACGTCCATTTCCTTTATGTTTTCCTGCGCTTTATCCACTGAATACCCGGATGCAGCGATATTCAAAAATGCAAGTACCCGCGTCGCAGAAGCATCTATGATTTTAGTCTTGAAATCGGGGAAGTTGCGCCAGCCGGAGGTCCCGGCATCCACTACAGTGGTGATACCGGATCGGGGTGCAAACGCATCAGGAAGCTGACTTGACGTTCCATCTGCAAATCCCACATTACTGCCGGCGTATACATGCGTATGCATATTTATCAATCCCGGACTTACGTATAAGCCTGTCGCATCTATAATCTTCTTTGCATCCCCGGCAGGGATATTTGTGTCCACTTTGAATATCTTTCCAGCTACAATGGCGACATCCATTTTAGAATTGATATTATTTTTTGGATCAATTACATGGCCGCCTTTGATCAAAAGATCAATCTGCTGGGCACTAGAAAAGCAGGGTACAAAGACAAGCGAAAATGCAAGAAATACAAGGATCGCCTTTAAAACTCCGGGCCGTTTAGTCGTGAATGCCTTTTTCATCCTAATTTTGTTTTGTTTGATTAATTAATTTGTAGCTACCGGCATAACCCAGTCAGCAGCGTTTAATCCATTAAGATCCCATACCACACGGCCAGCCCGAAGGGTTAGTTCGGCCTCGAGCTTCTTTGTGCCCATAATTTTAGTCCTGCGCACATCCTGGTATCCAAAATTTCCCGTTTCAAGATTAAACACCGCGATATCTGCCTCTGCACCGGCACTTAAGTGGCCAAGATCAGGGCGCTTTATAACATTAGCCGGGTTCCAGGTTGAACGCAAGATTACATCCTGCAGCGACATACCCATGGCAAGGAATTTAGACATCAGGTTACTCATATCCTTCAACGCACCGTTCATACTAAGTTGGTAAAGATCTGATCCTAATGTATTTGGCAAAAAACCCTGTTGAAAAGCCGGTATGGCCTGGTTAAAATTAAAAGCTCCCGCGCCATGGCCGGTATCGAAAACAATTCCCCGTTTCTGCGCAGCAAAAACAAAAGGTTTCACCTTCCGGGAAGTTTCATCGACAATAGATTGACGTCCTGATTTTATTTCTGAGAAAGTATGCGTAAAAATATCTCCCGGCCGGAAGTGCTCCATAAACAAGGACTCGATGGAATTTGAAGGGTCGTGCTCCCCGAAATCCACGATTACTGGGACGTTCGCCAATTTCCCGGATTCAACCGCTTTATCAACGGAAGTGAATTCGCCCCAGTAATGGGCCGACTTGATGCCGACTAAATGCCCGGGGAACTGGCGCGTGATCATGTAAGCATTCATCTCCGGGTTCATGTCGTTTACGTCCTGCTGTTCAAACCTGCCTGCCATACCTACGCCGACAACATTTAAAAAAGCTAAAATCCTGGTCTGCTGCTTATCAATAACCAGTGATTTATAAAGCGGGAAATTTCGCCAACCGGTTGAACCCGCATCTACCATAGTTGTTACCCCAGACCGAAACGAAAAGGCATCTGCCTGTGGCCGGCCGGGAGTTAACACATGGGTGTGCATATCCACAATACCCGGGGTTACATAGAGCCCGCTGACGTCAATCGTCTTTTTCGCTGTGCTTGAAGGAATATTGCTTGCAACCCTGAATATTTTAGTACCAGCAATGGCCACGTCCATCACCGAATTGATGTTATTTTTCGGATCTATAACGTGTCCACCTTTTAACAGAATGTCGATTTCCTGGGCACTGGTTAGATTGGCAGCGAACAGGACGAGAGATGCCGCCCAAATTGATGCTCTTTTGCTAGTTTCTGCTAAGCAGGCAACTATTTTCTTAAATTGACTTTCCATGTCTGCAATCTTTAAATTTAATCAGGAGATTCCCAAACCGGTACAGCGATGCCGTTTAGATCCCAGACCACATTACCAGCGCGCAGGGTCAGTTCGGCTACTAGTTTTTTATCCCCCTGTATCCTGGTACGTCGTACATCCTGGTACCCGAACTTGCCGTTTTTAAGTCTGAAAACTGCGATGTCCGCCTCTGCCCCTACGCTCAAATGACCCAGGTCGGGACGTTTGATGACATTTGCCGGGTTCCATGTCGATCTCAGGATAACATCCTGAAGAGACATGCCCATTGCAAGGAATTTCGACATCAAATTGCTCATATCTTTCAGAGCACCATTCATGCTTAAACTATACAGGTCTGTACTGATCGTGTTGGGCATAAAGCCTTGTTTCAATGCCGGTATGGCCTGGTTAAAGTTAAAAGCACCAGCGCCATGGCCCACATCGAACACGATACCGCGCTTTTGAGCTGCGAAAACGAAAGGCTTCACTTTTCGTGTTTTTTCATCCACAACAGATTCCCGCCCCCCGTTTATTTCTGAGAAAGTATGTGTGAATATATCTCCGGGCCGGAAATGTTTCATAAACAATGATTCAATTGAGTTAGCGGGTGTATGCTCGCCGAAATCTACGATTACCGGAACGTTGGCCAGTTTGCCTGATTCAACGGCTTTGTCGACCGATGTGAAATCTCCCCAATAATGGGCAGATTTTATCCCTACCAAAATTTTAGGATACAAGCGGGTGATCATATTAGCGTTCATTACGGGATTCATGTCAGTGACATCCTGCTCCAAATACCGGCTGACCATACCGCCTCCAATCACGTTCAGAAAAGCCAGTATTCGTGTTTGTGATTTATCAATAATCTGCGATTTAAAAAGAGGAAAATTACGCCATCCCGAGGAGCCGGCATCTACCATCGTTGTTACCCCGGCCCTGAATGAAAAGGCATCCGCTTGCTGCCCGGCGAGCGAATTAGCTGAAATACTGGTAGTATCATACCCAGTGAAAACATGGGTATGCATATCTATAATACCGGGAGTAACATAGAGGCCGCTTACGTCAACTGTCTTTTTAGCTGAAGCTGAAGGAATATCTGCAGCTACGCGGAATATCTTTCCGTCAACAATAGCTACATCCATCCGGGAATCAATCTTATTTCTGGGGTCCATTACATGTCCGCCCTTTAATAAAAGATCGATCTCCTGCGCATTTGCACCCCTTATCAACCCAAACACCAGAAACAGGAGGACCAAAAGTCTATGACCCCGGGTCCGAAATCCTTGTTCTTTGTTCCTTAATCCAATTTTTTCTGCCATCTTTCTGTATGCCTGATTATTTCGCATCCCACTGAGGGCCGCTAAGGCCGTTTAAATCCCATGCTATCCGCCCTCCGCGAAGCGTTAGTTCAGCTTCCAGCTTCCTGGTGCCATTCAGTACTGAGCCGCGCGCATCCATGTATCCGAATTTACCATCCCGGATATTGAATACGGTAACATCAGCCTCAGCGCCAACACTCAGATGTCCCAGTTCTGGATGTTGAATAACATTTGCCGGATTCCATGTTGACCGTAAGATCACATCCTGAATAGACATGCCCATGGCTAAAAACTTGGACATCACGTTAGCCATATCTTTCATCCCCGCATTTCTGCTGTTCCTGTAGAGATCAGTACTGATGGTGTTAGGCAGGAAACCCTGCTTGAATGAGTTAATTGCGGTTGACCATACAAAGGCACCCCCTCCATGACCGACATCGAAAATTCTTCCGCTTTTCTGAGCTTCAAATATGAATGGCTTAACGCGGTTGTTAGCATCCACAATGGGTTCGCGGCCGCCAGGACTGGCATTCCCCGCAGCATTTCCTGAAAAAGTATGCGTGAATATGTCGCCGGGACGGAAATGTTTCATAAACAGTTCCTCGATAGATAATTTGGGCGTACTCGAACCGAAATCCACCATAATTGGCTTATTAGTAAGTCTGCCTGCTGCAATAGCACGGTCAACAGGCCCAAAATCATGGCCCTGGTAGTGATGAGCTTTTAATCCTACAATAATGTCCGGGTACTCCTTCATTACAAAGGCTGTGGCTACAGGGTTCATATCGGTAGTATCTTGAGCGTGAACAGTTCCTAACATCCCATGGCCGGCTATACTGATAAATGCCAGAACCCGGGTTTGCGAATTGTCTATTGTTTGTTTCTTGAAGGTGTGGAAGTCCCTCCAGCCTGATGACCCTGCGTCCACGACCGTGGTTACTCCTGAACGAAAGGTGAAGTCGTCGGGCGCCACACTGCCAAAGCCGTCAGTAATTCCAAATCCCGTAAAACCCGGATCTTTAGTGCCGGCGAATACGTGAACATGCATATCAATAAAACCTGGCGATACATAAAGACCACTTACATCGATGGTCCTTTTTGCAGTATTAGCTGGAATATTTGGTGCAACGCGGAAAATTTTTCCCCCGGTTATTCCTACATCCATTTTTGAATTGATCTGGTTTTTCGGGTCAATCACATGTCCGCCTTTTAATAAGATATCGATTTCCTGCGCCTGCAAAGCTGTCGCTGTTATCAAAAAAAACACGGTACATAGAATGTGGTAATACGCTATACTTCTCATAATTACTTTTTTATTGATTATCATAATTGTTTAATACTTAGCTGGCCAGAGGAGCTCCCGAAGGCACAAATATTGGCGCTTTCGGAGCAGGCTTGTTGTTTTTTGTTGCTGTAAATTTGGCACGGCGATATTCACCCATGAAAATGTCACCTGTTAGTTTATCTCCTGAAACTGTGCCTGTGAAACTATAGGTTATGGAATCCCCGATAAGCCGGACTGAGCTCTGCAGCTTTACCTGGTCGCCGTCAACCGATCCAACCATATCGTTAACTGCAAAAGCACTTTTATGTGATCCTTTGATCCAGTTTCCTTCCTGTTCGATAAAAAGCTTGTGGCTGTCCTTACTGGCGTAAAATTTAACATCAACGTCCCAGGTTCCGGTCATATTTACCAGTGGCGGGCTCATTTTATCTGAGCGCGGGGCTCTTTTTGCTGTTAATACCTGGTAAATACGATCAGCTGCGATTTTCTCTTCACCCGGCTGCATGCCGATCGTTGTGACGGCTATTCCGTTGATGCTGGAATCGCGACCACGGCCTCCGCCGCTTGCGACCGCAATCCGGGGCTTATTCTTGCCCAGCTCCTCGGCCATTTCCACTCCCGTAATATTCAGAACATCAGGATCCCAGGTAATGACCACTTCAGGTGAGACATTGGAAAGGCCGGAAAGTGTCGAGGGCACATGGACCATCGTCTTCACACTCTGTACATCCGACACCTTTTTGATGATGTGGTCGAGGTACGACAACCATTGCTTGTTAATAGCCTCATGGTCGATCTCTTTCCATGCCTGGACAGCGGCTACCATTCCAAACATCTCATCGCGGTCAACTTTATTATCCCGGCAAGGGCCGTGATGGGGCGAACTTGCCTGCCATGCAGCCATCAGGATATCCTTGTTCCCTAATATCAGCCCGCAGGATTGAGGGCCGCATATCGCCTTACCACCGCTGTAGGCCACAATTGTAGCGCCCCGTTGCAAATGTACCGGTGGAAAAGTCAGAATTTCATTGGCCGCATCAAAAAGAACCGGAACGCCCTTCGCTTTAGCCACAGCTGCGATATTTTCCAGCGACATCGGAGCACCTGTCCATGTCCTGTCGCCGTTAACCATATAAATCAGTGCGGTTTTTGGATTGATTGCGTTTTCCAGCTCTTCCATCGAATTCACGTTTACCATGGTGACACCTATGTTCCTGATGGAATGATCATAAGCATTACGCGAGGTGCGCGGCACAATAACTTCCGTTTTTTCCATACCCTCCAGGTTTGGAATCCTGACCAGTTTTTCCGGATCACCTCCCGAAACAACCGCGGCTGTTACGAGCTTCAGCCCGGCAGCACAGCCCGACGAAACAACACCCCATTCGGCACCGGTCAGATCAGCAAGTCGCTGGCCTATTCCATCTGCCACTTCATCCATCTGCGCAAAATTCCTGGATGCAGCCTCCATGGCAGCTTTTACCTGCGGACGCTTAATCGATCCGCCGATTATGGTAAATATCCCCCGGCAATTTATAACTGGCTCTATTCCCGAAGTTCGATAGATATTTGTTTTCGACATAAAACTCTCCAGTGTAATCTCCTCCGCAGAAGCAAGGGAGGCTGACGCTATCGACCCTGTACTGGTATCGGCCGGGGCTGCGAGCAGTGTGTTTAAAGGCAATGCAGACCCGGCCAGTGGCAGGAGCGACAGTGTTTTGATAACATTTCTACGTTTCATTATAGTATGTTTAGTTTATGTTTACTTAGGACCCTCCCCATTACGTTGAGAAGCCCGTAGTCCTGGTTCTCTGTTCTTTGCTCTTTGCTCTTGGTTCCTGGTTCTATTTCCTCTTCTCCGTCACCTCCCTTATTACCCGAAGCCAGTTCTCCCCCAAAATTTTCCGAACCCGTTTCTCGCTATACCCGAGTTCCTGCATAGCTTTCGTCATCTGAGGATAATCGCTTACGTCTTTGATCTGCCGTGGTAAAGGCGGTCCTCCGTCAAAGTCAGAGCCTAAGGCTACATGGTCATCTCCCAACAGCTTTACCCCGTAATCAATAACACGGGCGAGCTGGTCGACGCCCATCCAATATTCATCGGGGATCACCTCCTTATGGACAAAGGGAAGGTCTTTAGCAACCTCCCTGTCGACTTCCTCAATAGTCCTGGGCTCCAATTCCTGTCTGACGGGTGGCTGTGCCGGCGCGGGCGGGCGATTAGACGCTGCCCATCGTGCGTATTCAGGGTTATTAAAACTGCTGCCGAACTGGATCCCGATTACTCCTCCTTTGCCTGCGACAGCTTTGGCGCCTTCGTCCGTTATACATCTTAGATTATCGACAATACCGCGGAAACCACCGTGGCTATAAATGATAGGATCAGAACTGGCCGCAGCCGACTGGAGGATCGCGGCATCCGAGGCATGCGCGACATTGATTACCATGCCCAGACTGTTCATTTCTTTAATAACTGCGCGGCCATGATCATTTATGCCGTTCCAGCGCTGGGCGCCATAACAGGAATCGATAAATGCGTTGGTTTGATTATGAGCAGTGAGTTGTAGAGAGCGCAGGCCCATACGGTGAAGTGCCCGCAATAGATTCAGGTCGCCATCGAGGTCAAAACCTCCTTCCAGATCAAGAAAAGCTGCTACTTTACCCTTGCGGTTTATTTCAACAATATCCGAAGCGGTTCTTGCCAATTCGATAACATCATGATTTTTTTCAATCTGCGCCAGGGCCAGTTCAACCACCCGAAAGGTATTTTTAATTTCGTGACGGCCGGGATAATAGGGCTCGGGAGTATATACTGAAAAAAAGAAAGCATCAAGCCCTCCCTGAATCACGCGCGGCAGGTCCACATGCCCGTCTGAATACCGCTGTCCTATATCTAGTCCCCCGAGCAACTGGCGGCTCATCATATGGATATGGCCGTCCATTACAAATGCATCTGCATGGAGGTCGCGCACATACCCGAAGCTGCCCGGTGAAAGAAACTGAGCAAAGGGCAATACTGCCAGGCCTTTTATAAGATCCCGTCGCTTCATATTATGGCAAAACCTAATAGTAAAACTAAACTAACCCGATTAAACAGGTCGATAAAGGAACCCGTGATATTATCACAGGTTCCTGATTAAGAGCGTAATTATATTAATTTTCTCACCAACCCGGATTCTGCGTAAGTTTCGGATTGATATCAATTTCCAATTGAGGAATAGGGAACAGGCTATGTTTCGGTGTATATCCGAGTGATCCCAGCACCTGTACTGCTAAACCCCATCTTTTCAGATCGTTAAAGCGGTGGAATTCAAACATAAGCTCTACCTGGCGTTCCTTCACGATGGCATTAAACATGTCCTGCTTGGTACCAGTATTCGCTGCAGTCAATGCAGGCATATTCACCGATGGGCGACTGCGCACCTCGTTTACTGCAGCGCGTGCCTCAGTAAGCTTGTTCAGTTCATTTGCCGCTTCAGCATACATCAGCAATACATCTGCATAGCGGATGATCGGATAATTTATACCGCTGCCATTCACATACATAATTGGCCACATACCCTTCCGAACGGCGTACCCGGTTGCCGACCAAACCGGGCTGAAAGTCGCGAGGGCAGCACTGATATTCGGGGCGAACGGATCGCCTGGTTTAAATATAGAGAAACCTCTTCGCGGGTCACCTGGGTCGAAAGCATCAAATGCGCGCTTTGTAGCCAGTGCCGAACCTGTAGCTCCGTTTACCGCCGGCAGGAAGCTGCCGTTCCGGCCATTAGTACCACCGCCGCCAATATCTGCGAATTGAATCTCAAATATCGACTCCCGGTTATTCTCAAAACTGCGGTGCCAGACCTCTTCGAAATTAGGCATCAGGCCATAGGTTCCCGAGTTTTTAACCAATAGCAGATATTGTTCCGCCTTAGTGTAATCCTTATTATAAAGGTAGTATTTGCCAAGCAAAGCCCTCGCTGCACCCTTAGTTGCCCTCCCCAGGTTGTTTCCGGTAAATGCAACCGGAAGGCCGGCTTCGGCAGCCACCAGATCGGCAACAATTACCGCGTTAATGTCTGCAACCGGCGAACGTGCTACCAATGATGCGTCTGTATTAGGCAAAGCGGCTGTAATTAACGGGACGGCGCCGAATAAATTTACCAATGTAAAGTAATTCAAAGCACGCAGGAATTTGGCTTCACCCAGATACCGGCTTTTCAAAGCATCCGTCATATTGACGCCAGGGATAGCTGCAATAGCAATGTTCGCCCGGTATATACCTTCGTAAAGCCCCCGCCAGGTATCGTGAATCTGATTTAAAGCAGGGAAATAAGTGAAGTTATTATATTCCAGAGGTACTGTGTTCGAAAGGATGATCTCGCCGGAAGGTACATCATGTATCCGCAGCAGATTTATACTCCAGGCACTTTGCACCGACTCATAAATTGCGTTAACCCCCATCTCGGCACGTTCCTGACTATTATAAAAACCGTCCTCAGTGAGCGCATCAGGCGGAGATTTCTCCAGGAATTCTTTATCACAACCCGTTGATAATAAAAGAACTATCATGATCGTAAAGGCCACTTTTATCTTTTCCATCTTTTTATATATTAAATTTCTTAATGACTTAATTAAACAGGAAGCAGAGTGCATACCTTAAAAAGTGAGATTAACTCCCATAGAATACACAGTTGGAATAGGTGTTGAACCAGTGTCCACTCCAAAACCCAGAGGACTCATTGAATCATCGTTGAATCCTACACCACCTAATGTATCCGCGTTGTAATTAGGATATTTGGTGATAGTGAATAAGTTCTGACCATTAAAATAAATACGTGCATTCCTCGCTCCAACTTTCTTAATCCAGGTTTGAGGCAGTGCATAACCGATCTGGAAGTTCTGCATCCTTAGGAAGTCTGCATCAAGCACATATCGGGACTGGCCGCGGTTATTCTGGTTGGTATCGCCGCGAACAGCTCTTGGAAGAGTATTTGACGTGCCCGGGCCTTTCCAGCGATTAAGTACAGTGGTTTTATTATTCCACTCACCCTGCATAGTTTCTAAATAAACTCCCTGCGCATCATACAGTTGTTTACCGCTGGTGCCATAAAAGCTGAAGTTCATATCAAATCCTTTGTAGGTTGCATCACCTGAAAATCCATAATCAAAATCAGCCCATGGATCACCAATATTGGTCCGGTCATTTGCGTCTACCTTGCCATCGCCATTAATATCCTTGAATCGTACATCACCTGGTTTTGCGCCAACCTGTGTTGCGTGGGCACTTATTTCTGCCTGGGTCTGGAAAATTCCATCATTAATATGGCCATAGAAATGCGACATTGGCAGACCTGGCATGGTGCGTACAAAGGTTCCTGAATAATAGACGTTCTCCACCAGGTTGATGATACTGGTGCCAGCTCCAAGCGAAATTACCTTATTCTTCACGGTCGACAGGTTGGTACTGATACCGTATTTAAATTCACCGCTTCCGCCCCGGTATCCGAGTAGAAATTCGAAACCCTTATTTTGAAGTTCGGCAGCATTCTGAAACGGCCCCGAATCACGAGCAAACCCTGAAACGGTGGAGATCGGAGTACGAACCAGGATTCCATCAGTATCTTTTATCCAGTAATCAGCTGTAAATGTGATTTTATTTTGCAGTAAACTCAGGTCAATTCCCAGATTGGTTTGGGTAGTACGCTCCCAGCGCAAATCGGGGTTACCTAAAGAATTTACAACTGCTGCCGGAGCTAAAGCGTCGGCACCAAAGAAATACCGGGAAGCTGTAGAAACCACTGTCTGGTTGCTGTAATTTCCAATATCCTGGTTGCCCAGTTGTCCATAACTGGCCCTGAACTTAAGTCCGCTGATGGTCTTCGAATCCTTAAGAAAACTTTCCTGATCCACATTCCAGCCGATGGCCAGGGAAGGAAAATTACCATAGCGGTTGCTCGCCCCGAAACGGGATGATCCGTCGCGGCGGATAGTCGCAGTGATGAGGTACCTGTCGAACAGAGTCATATTGGCCCGCCCGATATAAGAGCGGAGCGCCCATTCGGCCATATTTCCTCCAACCGAGAAAGCTCCCGTTCCGGCACTTAGTACCTGGATATCATTGCTTGGAAAATCGCGGCGGCTTCCATTAATATTTCTCGAGATAGAATTCTGCTCGGTATATCCCGCCAGCAAGCTAACACGATAATTTTTAGCAATGGTTTTATTATAGCTAAGCGTATTTTCAATCAGAAACTCATTACCCTCTCTCATGTTTTCCGACAAGCTCCGAATATTACTGCCCCGGTTATTCATCTGGAACCGCGGAACATAATTTTTGAATCGGTTATTACTGACATTAATACCAGCGTTCAGGCGGTATTCCAATTCCGGCAGAATCTTAAAGGCGGCATAAGCACTTCCTATAATCTTGTTATTATAGGTGTAGGCACGGTTCATATCCCGGCGTCCAAGGATATTATCCCGGTTATTTACCCCTGTGGTTGCCGGGCTGGGACCAGCATACCCGCTGTCGTTATTTGGATCGTATACCGGCATTGTTGGAGCTGCCCCCATCATATAAGCCAGATCAAGGTTATTACCGAAATTTAAGTTCAGGCCCTCATCGCGGCTGCCTATTAAAGACTGCCCGATAGTTAGTTTGCCGATATTGAATTCCGTTTTTATCCTGGAATAATAGCGTTTGTAATTCCGGAATGCCAGCACACTTTCCTGGTCGAATACCCCGCCTGAAACCGCATATTTAGCATTCTGGCTTCCGCCGGAAATAGATATTGAGTGGTCCTGAATAGGTGCAGGGTTGATCGAAACATCCTGCCAGTCCGTATTGGTTTGCAGGTTAACGGGATCGTTCATAGCGGGCTGTAAGGGATAAAAGTTTCCGTTTACGTGTGCCTCATTAATTACATCCGCCATTTGCTGCGAATTTAACAGCGGAATAAAGTCGTTAAACGACTGTATCCCATAGTAAGAATTAAAGCTTACCTGGGGTGCCCGGTTTATACCGCTCTTGGTGGTAAGGAGGATTACCCCGTTTGCCGATCGTGAACCATAGATCGCTGCCGCCGACCCGTCCTTCAGAACGGTTGTCGACTCAATGTCATTGGGGTTGATGCTGTTAATGTCTGATCCTTCCATCGGCATACCGTCGACTACATATAGTGGCCCGGAACCGCCGAACGTATTAAGACCGCGGATTCTAACGTTCACTCCCTCCCCCGGATCGCCCGAAGTACTGGTAAACTGCACACCGGCAACTTTACCCTGAAGCGCCTGGTTAATGTTCGAGAAGGCCTGATCCTTTATATCTTTGGCCGTAACCGACACCACCGAACCCGTGAGATCACTCTTTTTCTGCGTTCCGTATCCTACAACTACAACTTCTGACAAAGCCTGATTACTTTGCTCCAGTTGCACGTCAACACTGGTGCGTCCGCTGACAACAACTTCTTTTACGTCATAGCCGATGTAAGTGAATACCAGGGTAGCAGGTCCATCCGGTACAGTGATGGTATAACGGCCATTTACATCTGTACTTGCACCTACAGTTGTGCCTTTGAGGCGAACACTCACTCCAATTAAGGGTTCACCCTTATTGTCGGTTACCTGGCCGCGGATTTCCGCTGGCGGGGCCTTTTCCGTCAGGCGCTTAATATCAACCAGCGCCGCAGATGATAGAGAAGATATTCTCTTCTGCACGATGATCGTATTATTGCTAATAGTATAGGTGAGGGTCTGGTTAGAAAATGATTTCTCCAGCACCTCGGCAAAAGGTGCATTTGTTACATTTATGCTAACAGGTTTGGCCTCATTTATCAGAGGGGTAATATACACCAGGTCGTAGCCGGTCTGGCTGCCAATCTCTTTCAGCACAGTCTCCAGCTTAGCATTTCTAAACTTGAGACTCACTGTTTGTGAAAATGATGCAGCACTGCTCACCTGAAGTAAGGCAGTGATCAATAAAACAAAAATCAGTTTTATCATCAACAACGTTTTAAGTAGGAAACTAAATGACCTCCATTGGGTTAATGAATAGATTTTCATACATTTGTTTGTTTGGGATTAGTAAAAACTTGTTCACAACATTTTATTTTGGTAACCCAAATATTTGCCAGGAGCGCTGCAACCGTTCCTGGTTTTTTATGAGTTACCATTTGCCTTTTTGAGTCAGTTTCAGGGCATAACGGTAATCCTCCTTCCTTCAACTTTAAAGTGTACGGCATTAGTTAACTGAAGCGCATTGAGCACTTCTTCAATATCTTTGGATCTGGATATATTTCCTCCAAATCCTACATCGGGAATATCACCTGCATAATTCACTTCCACATTATACCAGCGAGATACCTTTCGCATGATGCTGCGGATATCTTCATCCTTAAACAAAAAATAACCGTTCTTCCAGGCCACTACTTCCTCGGTATCAGCCTCTACAACCTTTATCACTGAATTCGATGGCTGAAACTGCTGCCCGGGACCCAACAATACCACCTTATCTTTATAAATGATTTTAACTGATCCCTCAATCAGCGTGGTCTTAATCTCCCCTTCATCTGAGTACGAGTTAATATTGAACTGGGTGCCGAGAACTTCCACAATCTGGTCTTTGGTACTTACTTTAAAAGGCTTGTTCTTATTTTTAGCGACATCGAAATAAGCCTCACCAGTAAGTTCAACTTCGCGGGTATTCCCTGCAAACAGGGCCGGGAAACGAAGAGATGATGAAGCATTGAGCCACACGGTGCTGCCGTCGGGAAGGTTTATCTGGTATTTTCCGCCTGCAGGTGTTTCTATCTTATTATATATAACAGAAGCAGTGCTTGCTTGAGATGAGGAACCAGCTGCATTGGAGAAAGTGTAGAGCAATTTGCCATCAGAAGTTTTCTGGATGCTTACACCAGCCTGATTTGCCAGAAGGCCATTTTTTGCATGGTCAAGGATTATTGTAGAACCATCCGATAAGGTGAGTATCGCTTTATCCCCGCCCGGAGTAATGATCTCCTTCTTTTGCACAGGCGCTTTTGAAAGGCTTAGCCCCTCACGAACCCGGCTGGTGTAAAAAAATAATGCAATCAATGAAACCAGTAAAACACTTGCGGCGATTCCCATCTGCTGCCAGCGGACGCCTATTTTCTTAGAAAATCTGTTATCAGTTTTGCCGGCATTGGAAAGCGAGTTCTTCTCGTTGATAATATTCTGATATATCAATTCTTTTCCAGCCTGGCTAAGCAAATCCTGATTCTTCATCTTCTGAAAGACATGATCTATTGCCCTGTTTAAACTTTCCTCTTCAGGATTTTCCCCGATATATTGAAATAATTCATCGTAATCGGCCCTGCTGATATCCCCATCCACAAAATGACTTAAAAGCTCTTCTAATTTTGCCTGGTTCATTATATTCTCTTCGGTGGTTTAGTTGATATACACGGGAGGAGAGGGAAAGGACTAGTTGGGGGCGATTTAATTATTGGTTGTTAGTTGTTAGTTGTTGGTTGTTAGTTGTTAGTTGTCAGGCTGGGCGGATATTCCAGTTCCTTAATGGCGGGCAGGTAAGTTGATTTCAAGG
>JAZKHM010000091.1:42588-44552 GCA_040385405.1 Bacteroidota bacterium
AGGCTGGGCGGATATTCCAGTTCCTTAATGGCGGGCAGGTAAGTTGATTTCAAGGGCCTTATCGATGATGGGGGCGGAAAGGTGGGGTCGACATCGAAATACACCTCTTTCCAATAGGTACGCTTCCTCAGACCTCCGACTTCAGACTTCCGACCTCAGACCTTCGACCTCAGAACAAGGCTTTATGAAGCTGGGTCCTCAGCGTTTTAAGCGCAGCGACCAAATGGTTCTTTACGGTATTGCGGGAGATGTGTAATTCCTCGGCTATTTCATCATAGCTAAGTTCGCGCTGGCGGCTCATCCGGAAGACAAGCTGCTGCTGTTTCGGCAGCCTTGCCAGCACTTCTTCGGTAAAACGCTCCAGGTCATCCAGCAGAACTACCTCCTCGGTTTCATTGCTTTCCTTCCGGGAGTTTTTCCAAAGCGTTTCAATAGCCGACTGGGAAGTGGCAATACTTCGCAGTGCATTGAGCGTTAGTCTTCGGGTAATAGTATAGAGGTATGGTGCAAGGGGGTATTGACTATCCAGTCTGGCACGGCTGAGCCAGAGATTTATGAAGACTTCCTGGATAACTTCCTGGCACTGCTCCTTATCTTTTAGAAACCGGTAACTAAAACTATATAGCTTGCCTGAATACCGGTCGAAAACAATACGGAACGCAGCCTCATCGCCCAGCTGTAGTCTGGAGATCAATTCCACATCGCATATTACTTCCTTAAACATATAAAAGCCAACTGCTTAACTGTTAAGGAAAAATAAGGAATTAATATCAGAAAATTAAATTAATTTAAAATTATGATTTAGAGCGAATAGGAGTATTAGGATTCATAGGATAATAGGATTCGTAGGATTACAGGATTCATAGGATTCATAGGATGTTGGCGTGTCAACTGCGCTTTTGGGAGACTTATCTTCACAAATCTCCCAATTCCGACTTCCGACTTCAGACTTCCGATCTCAGACTTCCGACCTCAAATCAGCTTATTCTTCATCAGGTACTCAGCAATCTGCACCGCATTAGTCGCGGCACCCTTGCGGAGATTATCAGCAACGATCCAAAGGTTTAGTGTTTTATCCTGCGACTCATCACGCCTGATCCTTCCAACAAACACCTCATCTTTTTCATGAGCATCCATTGGCATCGGGTATTTGAGGTTTGCCGGATCATCCACTACAATAATTCCTTCTTCTTTTTCAAGGATAGCACGAACCTCAGCAAGATCAAAGTCATTTTCAAACTCAATATTTACTGATTCGGAGTGGCCGCCCATCACCGGGATCCGTACGGTTGTTGCCGTCACGCGGATGGAATCATCGCCCATAATCTTTTTGGTTTCAAGGATCATCTTCATTTCCTCCTTGGTATAACCATTAGAAGTAAACACATCAATCTGCGGGATCACGTTCAGGTCAATCGGATAGGCGTACGCCATTTCTCCGGAAATACCTTTACGCTCATTCATCATCTGGTCGACAGCCTTAACACCTGTACCCGTAACCGACTGATAAGTTGAAACAACAACCCTTTTTATTTTATATTTCTCATGAAGCGGTTTTAAAACCACTACCATCTGAATAGTTGAGCAATTTGGATTTGCTATGATCTTATCACTGGCAGTAAGCACATGGGCATTCACTTCCGGCACCACAAGCTTTTTATCCGGATCCATTCTCCATGCCGAAGAATTATCAATTACGGTAGTCCCAGCTTCTGCAAAACGCGGCGCTGCTTCCAGTGAAGTGCTTCCGCCAGCAGAAAATAAAGCTACATCAGGCTTCATAGCAATAGCCTCATCCATAGTCACCACAGTGTACTTCATTCCCTTGAACTCGATCTGTTTACCAGCACTCCTTGGGGAAGCTACGGGGATCAATTCACTAACCGGGAAATTGCGCTCTGCTAAAACTTTTAACATCACCGAACCTACAAGGCCGGTAGCGCCTACTACTGCGACTTTCATTG
>JAZKHM010000092.1:0-3823 GCA_040385405.1 Bacteroidota bacterium
ATTGACTTTGACGGATTTAATAATAATGAAAATGACAATGCGGTGTTTCCATAAACTTGTCTATGTATTTCAGATTTTGCTAACACTGTTATTATTTATGTTGTCTTGTCGTCTGTTGTGTGATTTGTATTATTTCAATTATTTTTATTACTTGTAATTTATTTATGTACAATATACACTGTTTTATCAACTCAAATTCTTTTTAATTGCCGCTCGGGATTTTTATAAACAAGTCGATTTCAAAACTCTTTTTAGTGATAAGACTTGACAATATTTACAACTTGTAAAAACTTTTAAATATGCAAGGAATGGACGAGACGGACTTAGACATTGTCGATATTATAAATGCTGCGTTGCCGGGCGAGAAGCACTTGCCGGGCATGTTATACTGTGGTCCGGGAACCAGGCTGGACCTAAAGGTAAATGAGGACGGGACCCCAAAGCCAGGTTTTGAGCCAGTTGACCGTGTGGATAGAGCTGCACTTAGGCATGACTTGGCATACAGTCGACATAGTGACTTGCGAAATAGAAACGTTGCGGACAAGGTAATGATAAAGGAACTCTTGTCAATACCCAGCCCTACCTGTCGGGAGAGATGCGAGAGATGCCTCGTAATACCGATAATGTGTGTGAAACGCGCAGTCGGCTCCATCATTTTAGCCATTATGGACTTGTTTGGTCGTGAATAAACATGAAGTTAAATAAAATGTTTTATTAAAAAATGTCTAACCATATTATCGAGCCCCTTGTATTTGTTGACTGCGAGTATATTCCTACTCCACCAATGCTTAAACGGAAAATTAAATTTTTAAATAAAATGAGGCGTCCTCTGTGGCAGGAGCAGCACCAATCAGAAGACTCGGGCATGTACTCTGCAGATGACGAGCTGGAGGTTGAGGATATAAAGGTCCTGCCTCCGTCGGCGGACGTCATTACAAAAACTGAAGGTCTACCGTGCACATCAAAAAATGGAATTTGTAGTGAATGTAAACTATCGAGGAAGTTTGAAAAAGCCTGTCGATCTGCGAAAAATAAATGCAACCAACAGTAAGCTGCATGTAAAGCCGCATCAGTTGGTGATTAGAGAAAAGACTGGAACAGTAATATTTTTTAGAAGCGGCAAGTTTCGTGTGATGGGCTGTGTTGATCCCATTGACGCTACATTTTTGGCGCTAAAGTATACTTTTGAAATTGACAAGGACGATATACCGGAGATATACTCGCAGTCATACACTTGTACCAAAAAATTGGGGTATAACATAAATCTGTACAAACTGTCTCAGTGTACATGCACTTTATATAATCCCGAATTGTTCGGTGCGATACGTATGACCAAGTATAATCCGGTTTCTGTTAACGTGTTTTCTACCGGCTCCGTCGTGGCATGTGGCCTCAAAGAGCCGGAGGATTTTTATGTAATTCTTGAAGAAATTGAAGCCGTTTGCAAGTTAATAAACATGCCAATTTTTTAGTGTTGTTGTTTTTAATATGGAAAAGTGTTACGATTTTACGTTGAAGGGCGGCAGCTCCATGCTAGTATGTGGGCCCACAATGGCTGGTAAATCTACCTTTGTGCACAACTTGCTCAAAGACAAGACAATATTTGATAAACCCCCTGCGGCTGTGTACTGGTACTACGGAGGGGAAAGTGCTGACGGATTGGAGGGAAGGGGATACAATTTGAAAAGTGGCTTGCCAGATAATTTTTTAGACATTCCCAGAGATAGCGTTGTTGTCCTAGATGACTTGATGAACGAGGCCAAGGACCATGCGGGGGTTACTGCTCTGTTTACAAAACTTGTACATCATCGAAACCTGTTTGTGATAAACATTACGCAAAACTTTTTTGAAAATTCGCGGGATACACGCACTCGTCGTTTAAATGCGCAGTACGTGGCAATGTTTAAAAATCCATCGGATGTAACGCAAATACATGTCATTGGCAGGCAAATGTACCCGGCTAACCCACGCTTTTTAGCGAGTGCTAATGCTAAGGCTACCAAGCGGCCGCACAGTTATTTATTTCTCGACTTGAGGCAAGAGACTCCGGAGGACTATAGGGTTCGCAGTCATTTGCTTCCTCATGAGTTACCTATGAAAATATATAAACAAGCGAACAAGCCGTAAGTAATATCTATTATGGAAAACGTCAAGCGCTATTGCGGTTTTATTAAACGTATCATTTCTGCACCGGAACCCATTCGCAAAAGGCTGTTACGGTCGTCAAATCTCAATATCATCAAGGCAATCTGCGAGATAATTTTGAATATTTTGCAGAAAAACATTGGTGTGGCAAAGCCCGTACTCGTACAACTTAAACGGTACAAGAAAATTATTTACAACTTGTTGCAGACTAAGGGTTTTGAGGCTCGGAGGGATATTCTAGTGAAAAACCCAAAAATAATCTTGCCATTAAAGGGGATTTTATAAATGAACCCATATCAGGTAATGTACGTGCTGCCCAAGGACAGGTACCAGGCTCTGCTGGCCAAGTCAGTCTCCGTTCAGTCTCCTTCCAGTCCGGCTCAGTCTCTTTCCACTCCGGCTAAGTCTCCCGCCAGTCTCTGTTCAGTCTGCGGTCTCGATTTTAAGCATCCCAACATCTTGGCACACCACATGAAATCTCATTATGTTGGTCACAAGTGTAACATTTGCGCTAAGGTCTTTAAACAGTCTACGGGGTTGCAAAGGCACCTGCGCACGCACGCCCCCCAGGCCCCCGCGGCCGGCCAGGGCGGGGCCCCCTCCGCCCCAGGGGCGGGCCGGACCCCCTCCGCCCCTGGGCCGGGCCGAGCCCCCTCCGCCCCAGGGGCGGGCCGGCCCCTCGCGCCGCCGCCGCCGCCGGAGCTGCGGTGTAGTGTATGTAACAAGAAAATGAAACATAAACGAAATTTGACTAGGCACATGAGAATTCATTCCAATACTTTGAAATTCAAGGCTAGTAAATGGGAGACGTTGAATTAGAAGATGTTTACTACGATGTAGAAAGCACCGGAGGATATGGTGGCGTGGCACGTTTGAGGAAAGCTGCTAATACTGGAAAAACAAAAACCGATGCATGGTTAGCTAAGCAAAGGACTTATACATTGCACAAACCCGCTAGGTTGAGGTATGCTACCCGTCCGTACAAGACGGCGGCCATAGACCAACAGTGGCAGGCCGATTTGGTGGAGATGATTCCCTATGAAAATGAGAATGATGGATATAGATATTTGCTAACGGTAATTGACTTGTTCAGTAGACACGCGTGGGCAAAGCCCATTAAAAACAAGACTGGTAAAGAAGTCAAACGAGCTTTTCAAGAAATATTTGCGAGTGGGCGTAAGCCTCAGCGATTGCAGACGGACGAGGGTCTTGAATTTGCTAACCGTCATGTGCAGCATTTACTAAATATGGAGAACATTCGGTTTTTTACCGTCAAGTCTCAATTTAAAGCCGCAGTTTGCGAAAGGTTTAACAGGACCTTGAAATCAAAAATGTGGCGATACTTTACGAGAATGGGTAACTATCGATGGATACACATATTGCCAGATTTGTTGACGGCTTACAACAATTCTGTTCATCGTTCCATCGGCATGGCACCCTCTAATGTGACTCAAAATGTGCAGCATGAGCTATGGGAAAAGCAGGAGGCAAAGGGTCCGCAAAAAGTAAGTGGTAAGGAACCCAAGACTCGGTTTCAAGTAGGCGATCAAGTTAGACTTTCAAAGGCTAAACAAGTGTTTGCAAAAGGTTATTTGCCAAATTGGACTGAGGAAATATTTACGGTTAGCCAAGTGTTGAACACTGTGCCCGCGCAATACAAGGTTAGGGATTATAGAAA
>JAZKHM010000093.1:0-1865 GCA_040385405.1 Bacteroidota bacterium
GGGAATTGCGCTTGGTCCCCCTTAGATAATTTTTTTGACCATGCCTGGATTTCAAGTTCAGAATCAGGCTTGATGAAAATCTGTTTTACATTTGGAAGGGTTTTCGCTTTTGCGAAATAATCCTGTGTATGTTTTATACAGAAAGGACATTCTGTTTTGAGAAGGAAATGCAGGGCAACAAATTTCCCTTTTTCTTTTTTAAGGTTGAACTGGCTGTTGTCTGTAGCAGATTGCAATTTAACATCAGCCGGGTTCTGAGCATTAACGGAAAAAGTAATACCCGTCAGGAGCAGCAAAAGGAGATTTCTAATCTTCATAACATCTTTAATTTGAAGGCCTTATAAAGATTCGATTTTTTAAATGAAATAAGATATAATAGCGAGAATGTTATACAAACCTTGCCGCCTTCATGTCGATTCTAATAGCTAGAAATCAGCTCGATTCATAGGTAAATAAAGCTACTATATCCGGGAGTTTTGCTGACGTTTTTAGACGACAAATCAGCTTAATAAAACCGGCGTAACTTGTTGAAAATCAAATAGATTAATATCATTTTTCTCTTGCATTTCTGCCTTGTTTTTATTATATTTAGTAAGCTAATCCAGCTTAGCAGACGGAACCTGCGCGCAGGCATGGAAGAGCTCGCACATACTATTTGAATGAACGTTCTGAACTATTTTATGGACTTAAAAAAATTAAAATTATGAGCACAAACAAAGTGTCTGCGGTATTAACCGACGAAGACAAAACAGCAGTATTAGAAGCATTAGCGCAGGTAAAAGAAAAAATGCCATTCCTTATCAACTTGACGGGGAAGGAACGTCACAGAAGCCGGAAAATGGGAGCCAAAAGTGTAGAATATGTAAACCTGAGTTTGCAAAGTTCCCGAACATTCGGAGTTCTTATGCCGCCAAGCATCGACATCTCCGAATTCGCGAAAGACGTTACCCTGATTAACCAGTTACTAGCCATCCGTATGGAACTAGGGGCGCTACTGGAAGGCATTGACGACACCATGACAGCGGCGGGAGCTGATGCCATGCATTTTTCCGACCTGGTTTACTCTTATCTTAAAACTGGTGCGAGAACAAATGCCGGTGTGAAAGGCATTACCGCCGAGATCGCCAAGCGATTTGGCCGGCGGAACAAAATATCAGAAGTTCTGAAAGCCTAATCTCTATTCCATAAAGCCGCAGCGTTGCTTAATTTTTGCAATGCTGCGGCTTTTTCATGCAATGAATTATCTCCTGGCGACTATCAGGTCGCTTTTTCATACGGTGAAGTCGCTTCGAGCGACTATCGAGTCACTTTTTCATACTATTGAGTCGCTATTTCATGCAATGGAGTCGCTCCGAGTGACTATCAAGTCGCTTCTTCATGCTTTTGACTCACTATTTCATACTGTGGAGTCGCTCCGAGCGAATATCATGAAGCAGATTCATGCAATGCTATCGCCTTCATACAGCAAAGACCTCGTCCTTGTTAGTGAAAGCCTTGAACTCTATGGGATTTCCGCTAAAGTCAAAAACAAACATGGTCCATTGTTCACCTACATTTCCCTCATAGCGTATCTGGGGCTTCACGAGAAAATGAACCTTTTCTGATTCGAGTCGCTTTTGTACCCGCTTAAATTCATCGATTTCCAATACGCAACCAAAGTGAGGTATTGGGACACTAATCCCGTCAACCTTGCCACAATAATCTAAATCTGGAAAATTATTACTTAAATGCGCTGAAAGTTGATTCCCGAAAAAATTAAAATCAATCCACGTGTTAGTCGATCTCCCTTCCTCGCATCCTAATATATCCATATAGAATTTGCGGGTTGTGTCGATATCTTTTACTTTAAAAGCATAATGAAATTT
>JAZKHM010000094.1:0-1714 GCA_040385405.1 Bacteroidota bacterium
GAGGTCGCAGAGAATAAATTAATCTAACAATACTTTTTATCCAAACCTCAGCGCTCTCAGCGTGTACTCTGCGCACTCAGCGGTTAAGAATTGTTGCGTTGCAATAATTATAATCAAATTAATTCTATTGAAAATCAACCCCTTACCGTACCCCTTGAAATTATTCTATAATTAATGCAACATTCCCTTCTTTACAGCGTATAAGATACCGAGAGCGTTAATTTAGATAGAAAGAGCTGGACACCTTTTAGGTTCCGGCTTTTTCTTCTTTATGTAATCGATCAACCAGAAGGCTTCTGATTTTTGCGTAGAGCTCGTTTGGTACGAAAGGCTTCATTACGAAGCCATCCATTCCGGACTCGCTTATAGATTCCAGCTCATGAGTGAAAAGAGACGCTGTCAGAGCCACAATAGGTAATTTTGAATACTTTCCGCCTAATTTCCTGATTTCCCTTGATGCTTCCATTCCATCCATCACAGGCATGTGAAGATCCATTAGAACCAGATCAAAAGGTAATGCCTTTACTTTATCCAGAGCAATCCTGCCATTTTCAGCGAAATGTACATCCATACCCCATTTCGTGAGCACCTTATTGGCAAGCAGGCGATTAATCTCGTTATCATCAACCACCAGAATGGAGGCGTGTAATTGTTCTAAGGTGTTTTTTTGTTCCTCCGATATAGATTCCAGGGGTAGTTCAAAGTCAATGGTAAAGCAAAATTTCGAGCCTTTTCCGAGCTCACTTTGAACCACGATATCAGCATTGTATAAGCGAAGCAGGCTTTTCGTAATGGCCAGACCTAAACCTGTGCCCCCGTACTTTCTTGTAGTATCCGAGTTTGCCTGAGTGTAAGACTCAAAAATATAATCAAGTTTTTCAGGTTCAATCCCAATCCCGGTATCCGAAATTTCGAAGCAGACTTTAGCACTTTCTTTGGTTTCCCCGACCAGATCAAGTTTCAGTTTAACTTCCCCGGCCTCGGTAAATTTTACAGAATTTCCAAGCAGATTGATCAGGATCTGATACAAACGTGTAGTATCGCCCTTGACGTATTTGGGAATGCGGTGATCAATTTCTGATCTAAGGACTACGGGTTTTTCGGCCGTTTTAAACTGGAGCGAATTAAGAGTTTGAGACACCAATTCCTTCAGGTTCACATTCACACTCTCCAAAATCATATTACCTGTCTCGATTTTTGTAAAGTCAAGAATATCATTTATAAGCTTCAATAAATTCTGTGCGGAGAACCCCAGAATTTTCAAATTCTCTATCTGCGATTCCGTCGGATTATCATCCATGAGGATATGCGACATCCCGATAACGGCGTTCAAAGGAGTCCTGATTTCATGGCTCATGACAGACAGGAAAGTTTCCTTCGCTTTGCTAAGCTGAAGTGCCTCCTCCCGGGTTTTTATCAGTTCCTCCTCGGCAAGCTTTCGTTCAGAAATATCGTTAATGATCTCAACCTGCTGGTCAAGGGTGCCGTCTTTGTTAAATGTTGGGGTGTTAGAAATCGATAACCAGATCGGGGTGCCATCTTTCTTATAACTAAGCAACTCTATATTTGACGGCACGCAGTCAGAAGCTTGCTTTCTAGCTATTTCCAGTAATTTTATATCGGTGCCCGGACCAGAAAGCAGATCACCTGGCCGGGTATTTTTGAAATCCTCAAGTGAATATCCTGTAAGTTTCTCAAGGGCTTCATTAACCCA
>JAZKHM010000094.1:1814-4047 GCA_040385405.1 Bacteroidota bacterium
CCGATCCTTTTTCCCTTTAAATCTTTCAGGCTATATCCGGTGATGTTTTCGGTAGCCTCGTTCGACCATATTACCATGCCGGTACTGTCGCTGATTACGACGCCGTTATTAACTTTGTTTGCCACGAGGGACAACTGCTCCAGTTCAGCGATCATCTCTTTTTGCTCGCTGATATCCCTGCCGTTAGCATACCATTTATCGTTTTTCACGGCCACAGCCCATCCCATCCATTTTGCCGTCCCGTCTTTCAATTTAATCCGGGCTTCTACCTCAAAATTCTTTTTTCCAGCCGATAGCCCTTCAGAAAATAGAGGGATCAACAATTTAAGATCTTCTTCAAGTAAAAAATCCCAAATAGGCTGTCCTGCACCCTCCTCAGGAGTATATCCAAGCAATTTCTCAACAGCTTTGTTAACCACTACGATGGTTCCGTCCCTGTCCATGATGCACTGCAGTTCGGCGGAATTATTAAACATGGTACTTATTTCCTCATGTTTATTAATAAGATCCTTGAGCTCGAGATTATTCTTTCTTGCCTCCAGGTGCGCAACCACTTCGTTAGCCAGGTCAGTCAATACCTGCATTTCCTCCTCAGTAATGTTGCCGGGTTTGGTATCCATAATAGCCAGGGTACCCAGTGGCTGCCCGTCGGGAGATGAAAGAGGAGCCCCGGCGTAAAAACGGATTTTGGGGCTTTCAACAACCCTTGAGAGGTTAACTGTCCGCGGATCCAGGGTGGTATCAGGTATGACTATAAGCCGGTTTTCCTCAATCGTAAACCTGCATATCGAGTCATTCCTGGAACAGCCCTGAATATTTACTCCATATTGCGACTTAATGAAAACGCCATGCTGATCAACAAAAGCAATCAGGGCTATAGGTTTCTTGAAAATATATGAAGCAAGCCGTGTAATGCGCTCATATTCCAGCTCGGGTGAAGAATCAAGGATACGGTAACTTTCTAATGATTGCAGTCGTATCCTTTCAATTTCTTGTTCAGCAGATTCAGACATCCCCGTTATTTATCCTGTTAGATATACAATGGGTATTTCTCCATCATTTCGTTAACCTTCTTACGCACTTTCTTAGCATGTGTAACGCTGTCTGGCCTGGAAATTATTTCGTCGATCAGTTCAACTACTTTAGTCATTTGCTTCTCTTTCAAGCCCCTGGTAGTCACGGCTGCTGTTCCTACACGAATTCCGGAAGTAACAAACGGCGACTTATCGTCAAACGGCACCATGTTCTTATTCACAGTTATCGCAGCTTCGCCTAATGCGTTCTCTGCGTCTTTCCCTGTTATGTTTTTGTTTCGAAGATCAATAAGCATCATATGATTATCCGTTCCCCCAGATATGAGCTGGTAACCCCGTTCCACGAAAGCCTCCGCCATTGCCCCGGCATTTTTCTTAACCTGAATAACATACTTCATGTAACCATCGCTAAGAGCTTCGCCAAAAGCTATCGCCTTTGCGGCGATGATATGTTCAAGCGGACCACCCTGTGTTCCAGGAAAAACTGCCATATCCAGTACCGATGACATCATTCTCAATTCTCCTTTCGGAGTTTTTTGTCCCATTGGATTTTCGAAATCCTGACCCATCATGATCATTCCCCCACGCGGGCCTCTCAGCGTTTTGTGGGTGGTAGTGGTTACTACATGACAATGAGGAAGCGGATCGTTCAATAATCCACGGGCTATTAACCCGGCCGGATGCGAAATATCTGCCATCACTAAAGCGCCTATCTTATCCGCCACAGCGCGAATGAATTTATAATCCCAGTCTCTGGAATAAGCCGAAGCTCCGCAGATGATGAGTTTTGGTTTTTCTTTTAAAGCAATTTCTTCCAGTTTCTTATAATCAACCAGGCCCGTCTCCCTATCCACGCCATAGAAAGAAGGCTTATACAGTTTCCCTGAGAAATTCACCGGGGAGCCATGAGTTAAGTGGCCTCCATGAGAGAGATCAAACCCTAAAATCTTATCACCAGCATTTAATAACGCCAGGAGAACTGCAGCATTAGCCTGAGCTCCGGAATGCGGCTGGACATTTACCCATGCTGCGTTGAAAAGTTCTTTAGCGCGTTCTATGGCAATATTTTCAACTTCATCAACTACTTCGCAACCTCCATAGTATCTTTTCCCGGGCAAGCCTTCAGCATACTTATTGGTCAAAACCGAACCAGCAGCTTCCATTACCTGCTTGCTTACAAAATTTTCTGACGCAATTAA
>JAZKHM010000095.1:0-2130 GCA_040385405.1 Bacteroidota bacterium
CCTAAAAGCATCATTTACTTGTTTTGTCTGAATATGTAATCCTGAAGATAGTACCCTTCAAATCATCCGATACGTATAAAGAACCGTCAGGTCCCTGAGCTAATCCCATAGGACGATATTGAAGAGGACCGGCTGGTTTATCCAGATCCACACCTGCAAAATTATCTGCAAAGATTTCCCAGTCCCCCGAAGGCATCCCATTCACGAATGGTACGAAAGCCACCATATATCCTTTTTTCAGTTCAGCGGATTTAGCATGGAAAACGACGAAAGCTCCGTTCTTATATCTTTTCGGAAACATATTGCCTGTATAAAACAATAAATCATTTGGCCCAAGATGTGCCGGAAAAGCCATAACCGGATCGATGAATTTTTTGTCACCCGCTATTTTTCCATCCCCGCCATATTCAGGAGCCAGGATTTTTTTCTTCTGAATATGGTCATAGTAGACAAATGGCCATCCTGCATCTGATCCCTGACGCAATTCATATAATGTTTCGGCGGGCAATTCTGCGCGTTGTCTGGCGGTATAATACTGAGGAAACTTATCATCAATAGTACGGCCATGATGAGTTGCAAACAGGGATTTTGTCCTACTGTTCCAGTCAATTCCAACAGCATTTTTCAGCCCTCTCGCAAAATGAACCCCATCGCCATAGCTTTGATTAAGTTTATCTGCTTTAAACTTCCATATCCCGCCTACCGAATCTAAAAGAGGACAACCGGGAATTCCCTTTTCGGAATTAGTCTCCCTGCACGCATCAGAATAAGAACCAATGGTTACATATAGATTATTTTGATCGTCTATAGCGATTGATTTGGAATTATCCCGTTTTTTATCCACCAGTCCCTGAACAATAATTTCAGGTTTATCAGGAGCAATCACCTCCCCTTTATCGTTCAATTTATACCTGAATACACCAGTATTAGAAGTTGAATAGAGATATTGGTTTTTGATTTGGATACCTGTGCCGGCATAATCTCCAAAAGTCGTTTTCTTATCAATTATGCCATCATGGTTTTTATCGTTCAGGAAGTAAATTCCTTTTCCGTCTTTCAGTGTATTTAATTTCACATAAATATCACCCTGTTTGTTGACTTCCAAATGCCTTACACGCCCGAGAGAGTCGGCAATAATAATAGCAGAAAAACCGGATGGAAGCTTTAGGTCAGCTTTATAATGGAATTTATTCTTGCTTGAAAATGATAAGGTGGTAAAGCCGGCAATTGCAAGTAAAAAGGAGACCCCACAAAGAATTATTTTATACATGGAAGGTTGTTTAGAATATTATTAATTAGTTAATTTATTGAATTGGTCCTGTTAAATTAAATTCTTTATGAATAAAACAGCAAATTGAGCTGTTAAATATGTTATTATCTGTTTATTAACCCCTGCAAACTCTAGTGAGAGGCCTCATTTATTCGTTAACTCTACTATATTGCTGGCCGCGGCAATGACAAGCTCTTTTTTTACAAGTATATAAAAAATTAAAAAAAGCGCATTCTCCATTTTCATATTCAAGGATATCAAAATGCAAACCTATCTTTGCGTATGCAAGAACCCTTCGATATTTTTATAGGCCCTACAACCTACTCCGTATTCCCGGAAGAGGATAATTCCTTTACAATTTTCAAAGAAGGGAAAGAATATGTCCGCATTCAAAAGGATACAGAAGGCGTATGGTTGAAACTCGATTATGAAAGTGATCTTCCGATTTTTGATGAGGATACTGAAGTTAATGAAATCGGGGCCCAGATCCATCGATATCAACCTGATTAATGCTTCGATTGAATTGGAGGTGAGATATCTCTTTCTCCAGCTTATCCATTTCCCGCCTCAACCTTTCCAATTCCTCAACCAGATCAATTTTCAATTGAGATTGATCAGAAGGAGTTCCACTGGCTAATTCATTAAGTAAATCAATCATAATCCCAAGGCGACTTTTCCTTAGGATCAGCAAGGGTAATTTTTTCATGCAACATGGTAGTGACATTTCTGGTGCCAGAAAGATCGAGATCGTGTAATCAGGTGTAAATTCGGCATAAACGGGTAAAAATACCAGGTTTGGAGTTTTGCACTGTCTTGCAGTTTCCTCTTAAAATCGCTAGTTTGCATGTCCAATTATTAAA
>JAZKHM010000096.1:0-2528 GCA_040385405.1 Bacteroidota bacterium
TCAGGATTCTTTATAGTTGGTAAAAGACTTGTAATTGAATCGCCGTGAAAGATATTATCCCCAAGAATTAACGCCACATCATCATTCCCTATAAAGTCTGCTCCGATTACAAATGCCTGTGCCAGTCCGTTAGGTACTGCCTGTTCGGCATAAGAGAACTTACATCCAATGCGGGAACCGTCGCCCAGAAGTTTTTCAAAGTGCGGAAGATCGTGCGGTGTAGAGATGATCAGTATTTCATTTATCCCCGCCTGCATCAGGGTGGATAATGGATAATAGATCATTGGTTTATCGTAAACAGGCATTAATTGCTTGCTTACTGCCAGGGTTAGGGGATGTAAACGGGTACCGGAACCGCCGGCTAATATTATTCCTTTCATAGGGATAGTTGAGAAGTAAAGTTAGAGAATTAATTTTTGGTGTGAAAGGTTGAATAACGTGGGGGGAGGGGATTTTGTTTTGAACCTGCCTATCGGTAAGTAGGCGAGAGGAGGTATACGGCATGCCCTATCTTCTTGCGAAATGGAATTGCAAAGTGCATTATTTAAACGCGGAGGGCGCAGAGTTTTTACGCGGAGAGCGCAGAGCTTGGCTGACTTTAATCCTATCAAACTTTAAAGTTTCATGAAAAACTCTGCGCTCTTTGCGATGCACTTTGCGGCTTCCGCGGTTAAAAAACCGTCTGCCGAAGGCAGGTTTAAGCCTCCTTTAAGGCCCTTACTGCTTCAAGCGGCGTCAATACCGGCAACCTACTCTTCTTAAAATCCTTTGTGTTCCGGCTGACAATAAAATCGATTTCTGGTATTGTGAGTGCGCAATAGTATTGAATCGCATCTTCATAATCCTTAAATTCAGTTTGCAGCGATTTGCGGATCACCGCATCGGCCACATTAGCTATTTTCGTAATGTCGGCCAGACTTTTTATTAATCTTATAGTCGTGGCATTTGATAATGACTTACGAAGGATATAATAAATGTTATTGTATGATACCGCTGATATAAAAATTGTCACTTTGGATTCTACTGAAAGGTTGAATAGTATAGCAGCGTCCGCTGAAAAAGGCTGACGGTTTGCCAGAAAGTCAATAACGACATTGGTATCCATGAAAATATGCTTCATGCCTTATTTGCTATACTTCTTCTGTATTAAATCGCCAAGCTCCTTTTTATAGTCGAAATCTTCGGGTAAACTGATGACACCCATTAAACTGCTTACCTTTGGAGACAACAGAGTTGGGTTTTCATCCTTTCCACTTATAGATTTCAGGTAGTTCTCCACTATAGCTGACAAACTTTTACCTTTTTGCCTGGCATATTTTTTTGCTGAATCGATAACGGTATCGTCGATTGTTAAAGTGAGTTTAGTGGTCATGGCACGTGTGTTTTCGTAAGCAAAGATACGTGTATTACCTCAATATCCTACCTTATTTACTCAACACCCCTAATAAGTTCTTAAATGCTTTTAAATGTTCCTGAATATTCAAGTATACCATCTGATACGTCTCCTCTTTATAAATATGGCTTAAAAGGTTACGGTCTTCAATGGTCTTAAACAAAGCCGAATACTCCTCTTCAGTAATTAAATCCGACTGAAACATCGTCTTATAAACACCTTTTGGTGAATTAGATATTATACCTTCAGAAAGCTCCAAATGCATTTTGCTGATTTTCCAGGCAAGTTCAGCACAGTACTCAAATTTCTGTATCCGGCCGTTCTGAATAAGATCATTACCGATACTATCTAAATTGTCGAATGTAGCATTTAATGCAGCTTCAAAGGATGAAACTGCTTTGTGAAGATTTGCTAGTTCAATTTTATATTTTTCGGACAATTCCATATTTCAACAGTACTTAGTGCTTCATTCTTAAAGACTTTATCGACCTGATAAAAATCGATGAGATCAATTTTAAAGGGTACAATACTTTCGTCCAGATCTGACTCTAAATCTCCCTTTATTATATACGGAAGGGATCGATTTCCCAGAATTCCAACATCGATATCAGAAAGCGCCCGGTCATTCCCCACGGCCCTGCTTCCAAATAAAAATACAGCAAACTCATCCTGAGGCACATGCTTTAAGACTATGTTTTTAACGATATGAATATAATCGACTCCCATGTCAAAATCTCCTGGTATTGGATCCTTGAAATCAAAGTTAGAAAATTTTATCCCAGAATCCTCTGTTTCCAAAACCACTACTGTCCGCTTAAAATTGAAATCTCAATAAAATATGTCTTATGCTTTGGATTGGATGTTTTTTGCCGATTTTCAAAAGCAAGCTCCTACAAAAATGCAGACCGGCTTGACCCCGAAGGTGGTCACACGTTTATAGAAGAATTCATCTAAGTCCTTTTCCAGACCCCGAAGGTGGTCGTATGTGAAAAATTCAAACACATTCGACCACCTTCGGGGTCGTCTTATCGGAAATACCCATTACTATAAACATACGACACCCTTCGGGGTCGAAAAGCAAAATCTTTTTACCAGACACTAGTGTTTCCACAACCGCCAGCAAAACCAAATAACC
>JAZKHM010000097.1:0-2590 GCA_040385405.1 Bacteroidota bacterium
TCAGTTTCAAGGATCTGGAAAGATTTGGCGTGGCGGTTTATCATAGCAGGTATGGCTTCCTTATTATATGCTGAGGCGTCAGTTCCGAAAAGGATGCGGTCGGAAAATTCGATAAACAGATCGCGCAGATTTTCGCGGTTGACCAGATTATAGTATTGATCTGTTGCTGCAATATAGACATTATAATTGGGGTAAGTTTTGAACATATACCTTAGAAAGTCGAGTTGTGCATCCTGACAAACGAGCCAGCCGCCATGTGCTGCAACCATCACCAGTTTAGGATGGCGCTGCATAACCCGTTCCATACTCATAACTTGCCGCCAGTACTCCACCGGGTCCGCTGCCCACTTTCCGCGGTTGCCAAAGGGGCCGTTGGGATCAGCAACGTGAACAGAAGCCCCAATCATCCCCGCATTTTCCATGGCGGTAAATACAGACTGATGTGCGGGATCATCCAAATACCTTATACCCTTTTCGCCTTCCTTTAATACCCTGTAATATGGTCCCTGCCAGATCTTATATCCCACATATCCTTTTTGCAGATAACCCGCAATGTCTTCTGCTTTATGTGTCAATCCATATTGTGGCCTGAAATCCACAATGCCGGTCATTATTCGTCCATTACTGGCCTTTGAGATGGTATCTATTGCTGACTCTCCTTTCTGACCAAGATTAATCCACATGGCCACATCCATTTTACGTTCCTTCAGCATCTGATCCCGAAAAGCAAGATATGCCTCGATTCCAGGGTAACTATTGCCTACATGAGTATGGACGTCTATTCTGGGTATCTCCGGGTATTTGGTAATATATTGGGCTTCTGAAGAAATAGAAACCAGAGTCAAAAGCGCAAACAAAGTAAGTGTTTTCATTTTTCTATAATAAAGAATGTTCCTTCCATCGTAATTTGATTCAGGAAGATAAGGGAAATTTTAATAAGAGGCAGCTTTCTATTTTATTTCACTACCGACCAACATTATCAGCTTCCAAGATTTAGCAGGGTATTGCCGATTTCTTTTAGCAGTTTGGGATTTACATCCGAAGCTTTGGCGAATTTAGGCCATTGGTTTACCGTGTCATTGATCTCATCGATAATTTCAGATGCTTTTTTGCAGCGGATGGACTCGCCGATGGTGAGGAGGTCTTTTTTACTGATGCCGTTGCGTTTGCCGTTAATGCTTAAAGCATGCTGACTCACCCATTCGCTGCCGGGACGGTAGGCATGACAAACATCATACGCCGGGGCAAGTTCCCATTTGCCGCCTTGTTTTAACATGAATGCGAAATTCTTGGTATGGTCGTCACAATTGCGGGCTACGACATTGAAGACCATTCTTCTGAACATCTGCTCAGCATCGGCATAAGTCAGGCTGAGTTCGCGCATGCTTTGAAAGAGCTGCTCGTAGCTGAAGCTGTTGACCAGGTTGTAATCGAAATGATTCAAGGCGCACAGGGTTTGAACATGATGCTTTATATAGCCGTCTTCGCGGTCGAAGCGCCTGGTCATAAAATGCGCACGGCCGTTTTCTTCCAGCAGACGCGAAGGCATCATATTAATGCCGCAGGCGGTAGCCATTTCCTGGTATGCCATCTCTACTCTTCCATAGCCCCGGCTGCTCCCCAACTGTATATCGCTCACGCCATCGAGCTTAATTAGCCAGTGTTCAAAGCCCTTTGGAGCAGAGGTCTGACCCGATTTTACTTCCCCGGTTTTATCATTCCAGGCGATTACCGCTTTGGGGCGTGCACCGCCAGCTGAAGTCCCGATCTTAAGAATCTCTAAAACGGCTTGTTCTTCCTCTTCCTTTAGATTTGCAGCAAAAGACTCACGCTTATTGAGCATCTTCCGGGCAATACTTACAAGGCTGTCGATCTCGATAGGGAAGGTGCGCTTGTTTTCTTTCAGAGTGGTGGGTTCAAATTCCAGTGCGCCCATTCCGCGGGTACCAATGAAGCAAAGCATTTCCACGGGATTCATGTCGTCCTGCGGGCGCCCCTGCTGCGCCAGCCAGAGGTTGATTAGTTGATTTCCGTAGCGGTCGGGCAGCACATCTGCCAGAAGTCCCGGTAAGCCCTTGAATGTATCGTGGGGAGTATTCCGTTCTCTGCGAAGCTCGGGAAAGCTGAACCGGGTCTTTGCAATACCTATAGGCATTTTTAGCGGTGCAAGTTCCCATCCCAATTGCTTAAAAGCTGGACTGTATTCAAAAGCAGCAAAGCCTGTGCTTTCGTCCCATGCCACGGCGCCCACCTGTCTTCCCCATATTTTTACCTCTGCTGCTTCCATTGCTTACCAGTCCGTTTTTTCTGTATTGTCCGTTTTGCTGCCCCGGGCCCGATGGCGTTTTTCCTTCTGCAGCTTAACCAGCGCCAGCGGACTTATACTTTCATGCACGTCGAAGGCCGACATTACCTGCAGCTGATCTATAACCCGCAACACCTGTATGAGCGTGGCAAGCGTAACGGTTTCACCCCTTTCTAATAAACTCAGCGTCGAGCGGCTGATTCCTGCATCTTTTGCCAGCTCGTCCTGCGTCCGGTTTTGCTCCATGCGATGATGGCGGATGAATTGGCCAATGTGGGCTGAAAG
>JAZKHM010000098.1:0-14249 GCA_040385405.1 Bacteroidota bacterium
GGGCTACAGACATTAATGTCAAAACAAACCAAAAGGCTGTAAATCACTGATTTGCAGCCTTTTTTGTTGGCGCCAAAACACCATATTATTCACCAAATCGCATTAAAGCAGTGAGTAATTCAGTGAGTCAACAAAACGGAAAACTCTACTCACTGGAAACCTCATAACTAACTGTATCATAGGATGTTTCATAATAAAACATCTTGACAGTCCGGTAGCTGCAAGCTTAATTTTGTTCACAATTTAAGCTTGTTTTATGGAAACAAATTACAGTCTGCTCTTCTACCTGAAGAAGCCGAAAAATTACACAACCGGCCCGATCCCGATCTATATTAGGATCACTGTTAATGCCCCAGGCAAAGAAGTATCAACCGGTCGCAAATGTGAGCCTCACCGCTGGTGCAGCAAATCTAATCGAGAGAGCGGAAACAAAGAGAGCACAAGATTATTAAACAGCTATCTTGACGAATTGTATAAGCGAGTCGAAGAAGCGCACACCTTGCTCACTAAGGAACGTAAGGAGATCACCTCCATAAGCCTTAAAAACAAATTTCTGGGAAAGGCAGAAAAGAAGCATATGCTGATGGAACTATTCACCCTTCACAATAAACAAATGGAAGAGTTGATTGGTAATGAGTATGAAGATAACACGCTAAAAGGCTACAAAACTACGTTCCGACATTTAACCTCGTACTTGATGGCAAAATACAAAGTGAGTGATATCTGCATTAATGCACTGGACTATAATTTTATTAAAGACTTCGAGCATCATCTAAAAACATTCTTTAGTCTTGCGCCGGTTTCTGCAAAAAAGTATATCAAAAACTTTAAAAAAGTTGTCAATAACTATTGCATCAAACCTAAGCTGCTTAAAGAAAATCCTTTCTCTGAGTATACCAATAAGGCGAAAGCAAAGGAAAGAGAATTCCTGCACCAGGTACAGTTAGATCGGATTGTCAACAAAGAGATCAGGGTCGAACGGATAGATCGCGTGAGAGATATTTTTGTCTTCTGTTGCTATACAGGTCTCTCTTATGCCGATGTAAAAAAGCTAAAAAGAAGTGAAATTATGACCGGGGTAGATGGCGGTAACTGGGTATTCACCAGCAGGAAAAAAACAGAGACCAATTCCAGTATACCGTTATTAAAACCAGCTATCAATATTATCAATAAATATAAAAAGCACCCTTTGTGTTCCGAACACGTTCTCCCGGTTTTAAGCAATCAGAAAATGAACAGCTACCTCAAGGAAATTGCGGATATGTGTGACATAACTCAGAATCTAACGTTTCACCTTTCCAGACATACATTTGCAACAACGGTAACTTTGAGCAATGGGGTTCCTATCGAAAGTGTAAGCAAAATGCTTGGGCATTTGGACTTAAAAACAACGCAGCATTATGCAAAGGTTGTTAATACTAAGGTCAGCAATGATATGAAAGCTTTAAAGAAAAGGCTTGCCATCGCTTGATCGTTATTCGCTTGATTAAGGCTTATTGCTGTTTGGCGATAAGCTTTTTTTGTTATCTGTTTACGATGCAAATCGCTCCCGAAGGCGTTTATATACAGTTTTCCCTTTCGATACTTCAAATAGTTTTTGTTATGCAAATCTTCGGTTTCATTGGTAGACTTATCCTCCTTTTTTAGATTCTTTCTTTGATAATTAAAACTATATTTAACGAAGCTTTAGGGGTGCCATGTGCTGAGAAATACCCTTTGAACCTGATGCAGTTAATGCTGCCGTAGGGAAAAGTAAAACAACACCTAGTTGTTTCACATCCTAGACAGGCGATTCCCAAAGTTTAACTGAGCAGAATGGAATTTAGCCTAATTGCGAGAATTATCGGGTTCACGAATCCCTCATTTCCCTTTAAGACATGGTGAAGAGTATTCTCGTTATGGACCGGGATAGAGATATACTGGACATAGTAACCTATATATTAGTTGAAAGAGGATATGCCGTTCTTTCATTATTGAGCGATGAAAGAATATTTAATCAAATTCATGTCTTTTCTCCGAATGTTTTGTTATTGGATATCTTTAATCCAAATGAAGAAGGTACTGCAACATGCCGGGCAATAAAAGCTGCCGCAAAAACAAAACACATCCCAATTATTGCTATGTCTACACATGTAAAATTAGCCGACATAAAAGGTAAATGTGCTGATGATGTTTTACCAAAGCCTTTTGATCTCGAATAGTTAGTCACTATTGTAAAACAATTAATCCTATAATTGGGCACGATGAGCAGCAATTTTGGTTAAATCGTACCTTGCCCCCTCCCCTTCCTCCTACAATTCGCCTATTTGAATTTTTAGTAATTTCCAATTTTCACGATAATTCATTAAGACTAGCCAAAAATAAAAAGTAGTCCTAGCTAGACCTATATAAACCCTTGTCAAGTCATTACAACGATATGAAGGCTTTGAAGAAGAGGCTTGCAGTGTTTGAAAGTTAATGCTATGATTTAAAAGCTTATTGCCCTTTGAGGATGAGCTTTTTGTTTTAAAGGGCTAAAAAACATTACCAAGTTTTCCAGATTGGGAAAGCTCCACAAGACAGACCCGGAATTTTGAACCATAAAATATACACTTATGGCTCATATAGAAATTGTATCCAAAGAAGATCTACTGCAATTTAAAAATGAATTAATACAGGAAATCAAAGCGATAATACAACCTGCACGGGCGGGAACTAGGCAGTGGCTGAGAAGTACGGATGTAAGAAAAATGCTCAAAATTTCTCCCGGCACTTTGCAAACTCTTAGGATTAACGGCACGCTCCGTTTTGCCAAAGTGGGGGGCATTATGTTTTATAAATACGAGGATATTGTTCGTCTCCTTGATAGTAAGTAGCCAGCAATGAGTAATATTCATTTATTCCAATTGACAGGATATATACAGAGAATTACCTCAGATAAAAGAGTAAATACATCCCACCTTAGTATTTATATAGCATTGCTTGCCTGTTGGCAAAATCAAAAATATCCTGGCCAATTTAAAATATCGAGAAAGGAAGTAATGAGATTGAGTAAGATCGCAGCAATCAGTACCTACCATAGATGTATGAAGGAAATGATTCAATTTGGTTATTTTAAGTATGAACCTGAATATGATAGTTATAAGGGGAGTAGAGTAACTTTTAGTTAATAGCCATATAAACCTCGTGAAAGAGCAAACTCCTGTATTCGTGATGTATTAAATTTATAGAATTCTCATGTGCGTTTCACGGCAAACCCTATCAGATCAAACCTTTGATAAATGCATTATGTTAATACCCTTAATATTCTAATGACTATTTTTTATAAGTACTGTAAAATCAGGCATTTAATAGATACAAATTTTATTAGATTTGCTGAAAACAATATCTCCCCATTCCAGGAATAGAGAGATACTGTAAAAATATTGCGTTACGCATAACTCGTTAAAGGTATCCTTTCCACTAAAAATATAGAACTTGTATGCAAGCTTTTCAAAGAAGAACTTCTTTACCCAATAGACAAACTGCAACTTAAGCGTACCATTCACAATATTGCTTCCAATGCCGTTAAGTTCTCTTATCCAGGCAGCAAGATAAAACGTTTCAAGTTTGATTTAGGGAAACGGTTTAACGTAAAGATAAGCGATCGGGGAATTGGTATTCCCCTGAGCAAACAGCCCTATATTTTTGATAAGTTCTCACCTTCGTCCCGTCCCGGAACCAGCGGAGAGCAGTCTATGGGTCTTGGTTTGTATCTTGCGAAATCCTGCATCGAACACCTAAAGGGCAAAATCTGTTTTGTAAGCACCGAATGGGGAACAACCTTTTTTATTGAATTTCCTGACTGAAAACAATACTTATCACTATCAATGAAACACACCTTAGATGAATATTTTCCCGGATTTATCTATCCGGCTAATGAACTTTCCAAATTTATTGCCGCTGGTGATATCTTTACTATTATGTTGAAGGGGGGTGCGATTGTTCACCACCACGCAGAAGATAGAGACCTGTTCAAACAGTGGCTGTTAGACCATAAGGTCTATGATATAAAGGCTAATTGAAAAATGAATACTTATTCTTTCTGTTGGGGAATGTAATTTCTTAGCATAGAATAAAGTAGTCAAGATCAAAGGGCTGATAGCTTCTGGTTCGCGGGAACAGTTTGCACCAAATGCTAACGGAGTTTATAAAACTTACGACGGAAAGGTTGATGCCTATGAAATTATAAAACTTTCTTCCTCGTTTAAAACGACTAACTCAACGATCCTTAAATTAGGGATTGAGAATTTTTTAAATGCAGATTATTTTCCTGCCAGGTCACTTTGGCCCAGCCTTGACCAGTACTACGTAAAAAGGCCGGGGTTTAAGTTTTACCCTTGGACTGGCTGCTCAATTTTAAACACAAAGACATATTCAAGCGCCTGGAAGGGGGCTTTTTTCTATGAGCGCTAAAAAGGTTTATCAGTTTCATAAATGGAGCGGGCTGTAGCCGGGCTTTTTATCTTGCTGACGGGTGTAACCGAGTCAATTCTTGTTTTTCATGAAGATCTTGAAGCATCGCAAAGGATGGACCGTTCCCAATTAGTCAGGCTGTAAGTATCGATCGGGCGCTAAACACAATAATCGAAAATTTCCCAGCTAGGATTTCCGGCTTCAACGTTTTTCATCCAATTCAACTAATACGCTGATTTTCCAATTACGAAGGCCTAACGCCCGATTGATCATTTTTGTCCATCTTTCTCATGGAAATATCATCAAGGTGATAGATCAGAAAGACAGTAAAATATTTTGGGTTTTAAAATTACATTACTATTACAATCAGGTATTATAGGCGATTCGCTTTTCTTTTAGTTGGCTTAGGATTTTTTCTTTCATTAATAACTGAGCTAAGTGTTTATCAGAAGGCCAGCTAAAACAGTTGAGAGAGCTCTTACGAAATTATGCAAAGGTTCTTCATACCTTAGGTGGGCCTTATAAGTTAGCCTATCTACTCTTAAAGCGCATGAAAACATGTTTTTACTTCAGTTAAGTTATTTGGATGTCAAAATGACTTTAATCCACTACCATTTACTATTATTAAATACATTTATAAACCTGAAATATGATTTACATGAAATATATTGCCGTCCTAGTTTTTGCTCTAGCCAATCTGACGAGTTTTGCTCAAAACCGATCTGATTCTACGAAAACAATTAAGGAAATTGTTATTAAAGGCATTGTTAAAGAGAGTGACATTTCAAGGATGGATTCTGTGAAAGGAACTTATCTATTTACTGGCAAAAAAAATGAAGTAATTAATCTGAGCACACGTGACGCCGCAATAACAGAGAAATATGGCAGGCAAATTTTCGCGAAAATTCCAGGAGTGTTTGTCTATGATATGGACGGCACCGGAAACCAGATTAACATTTCCACCCGAGGTCTTGATCCGCATAGGGGCTGGGAGTTTAATATTCGTAAGGATGGCATTCTTACTAATTCAGACATGTACGGTTATCCTGCAAGCCATTACAACATTCCGCTCGAAGCGGTGGATAGGATAGAGCTTGTAAGGGGGACAGGATCACTTCAATATGGCGGACAATTTGGTGGGATGCTTAATTACGTCAGTAAACAACCAGACTCAACCAGGAAATTTACCTTCGAAAGTATCAATACAGCAGGCTCGTATGGATTGCTAAGCACTTTTAATTCTGTGAGTGGAACTAAAGGAAAATTCAGATATTATGCATGGTTTAATAACAAAAGCATAAAGGGTTATCGTAATAACAGCGATTCTAAATATGATGCTCAGAATATTTCTTTGTTTTATCAGTTGGATCCAAAACTTCTGGTAAAAGCAGAGTGGACCAGATCCAATTATACTATTCATTTAGCCGGTCCGCTTAACGACGCTATGTTCGCGGCAGATCCACGCTATTCAACCCGCTCCCGGAACTATTATAACCCCGAAATCAATGTCCCCTCGATCACTATTGATTGGGTAGCAGGGGAAAAAACTCTTCTAAAACTGACTAGTTCAGCGGTTTTGGGAGCACGCAATAGTGTTCTTTTTGATAAACCTGCAACCACAGAGGATATTATTAATCCCATTACGAATGAATTTGCGAACAGACAGGTAGATATAGATAATTTCAACAGCTATACCAATGAACTTCGTTTATTACACTCCTACCCATTGTTAAGGTTAACCAGTAACCTGGTCGCAGGAATTCAATATCTTAACAATGATCTTCATCGGCGCCAGCTGGGGAAAGGAACAACAGGCTCAGACTACGATCTTTCGTTGGTTACACCAGGCTTTGGAAGAGACATGCATTTAAAAACGAATAATATTGCACTTTTTGCTGAAAACAAGTGGTCGTTACTTCCGCGCCTTTCAGTTAATACCGGTTTCAGGTTCGAATTTGGTGAAACACGCATGAGTGGTACAATAAACAACTATCCTGAAAACGAAATTCCAAATACCATAAAGCACAACTTTCCTTTATTTGGTATTAATTCACAGTATAATTTAACAAAGAGTGTGAATATGTATGCCGGATGGTCGCAAGCTTACCGTCCTGTGATATTCAAAGACATTATTCCTAACTCCCTCTTTGAGGTAGCTGACAAAAATTTGAAGGATGCATACGGTTACAATATGGAAGCCGGTGTAAGGGGTGACTGGAAATTTTTAAGCTGGGACATTAGTTATTTCCAGTTAAAATATCAGAACCGTTTAGGTACACTAGCTCAAACAAATACAGCCAATGAGGAAATTATCTTCAAAACAAATATTGGGGACTCGATGACTAAGGGTCTGGAATTATTCACTCAGATAGAATTGACATTGGGAAGGGAAACCAATCTGTCGATATTTACCGCTACCGCTTTTATGAACGGTGTTTATAAAAACGCTGTTCTGCGCTCCGGGAAAGAGAACATAGCTATTAATGGCAATAAGATAGAAAGTGTTCCCTCCTGGCAAAGCCGAAATGGTATAACCCTTAAACTGAATAAATTAAGTCTAAGTGCTCTGCATAGTTATACTGCTGAATCATTTGCTGATGCTTTTAACACGATCACGCCGACAGCTACGGGATCCGCTGGCTTGGTACCATCCTACCATCTTTTTGATTTTAACGGTAAGGTCAGCATTTCTTCCAAATTACAATTAAGACTGAACCTCAACAATGCTTTTGACAAGAAATATTTTACCAAAAGACCGCAATTTTATCCCGGTCCTGGTATCTGGCCATCTGATGGACGGACTTATTCAGCGACTCTTAGCTTCACGCTGGGAACAGGGGATGAGTGATATATTATAATCTCGAGAATTAGGCTCCCTTTTTCTTTTATGATTATATATTAATCATTAGCACAAAGTTAGGCTGCAGGGCTGCTGTAGCGGACAAAAGCTTCCGGCATAAACACTCGTATCCCTCCCTCCAGTCCATTTATTCCTTTTCCTTTTGCCCTTAATTGCCCTGAGCCAACAGGAGCACCATAATTAATTCATTAACTTTTTAAATTCTCTAATTATGGAAAAGCTTCAAAAACCAGTCTCATTTTTCCAAGTATCAGAAATCAATGTGACTTACAAACCGAAATTTAAAGCTTCTGAAAGGCCAGATATAAGTACTTCCAAAGATGGTTATAACATATTACTGCAAAACTGGGATATGAATAAAATTGATTTACTAGAACAGTTTAAAGTCCTTTTATTAAACCGAGCTAATAAAGTGCTAGGAATATATGGAGTTTCATGCGGAGGAATGACTGGAACGGTCGCTGATCCTAAGTTAATATTTTCAACAGCTTTAAAGGGCTGCGCAAACTAAATCGTTCTCTCACACAACCACCCTTCAGGTAATTTAAAGCCAAGTCAAGCAGATATTAATCTTACTCAAAAGCTCAGAACTGCTGGAAGTTTTTTGGATATTGATGTTTTAGATCAGATCATCCTAACCAGTGGAGGATATATTTCCTTTGTTGAAGAAGGGCTCATGTAGCTCTTAATTTCCTTTCTATGATTAGGGGTTCTATTAAAAAGCTAATTAAATTTTGTTATGACGTAACAAAACACTTAAAGCTACGTAATACTTACTTCCCATCATGAATACACCTACTTATAAATTTCCAGCACTTAACTTCTTTTCAGGAGCTGATCAAGATCCTATTAACCGGGCACGAATCAGAATTCTGATAGCCGGGATTGTGATGGCAATTCTTTCCTCTGTAACTCTGATTGGGGTTCATTCAATTCAAGGGGAAACCGAGGTGATATTTCTAAGTTTCATTATGATTCTGGTGTATATACTTATTATGCACCAGGGCTTAACTGTCAGAAAGATAAATTTATAACCCATGTACTTATTCTGGTCCAAATAATCCCGGTCTGGGTAGATTTTTTGCATGCCGGAAGAAATATTTTCATTCTTGACTTTTTGCTCTTAATCCAAATCCTTTTCTACACTTTTTTTAATCTTAATCAGTCATTTAGCCTTTTCTACATAGTTCTGGCAATTGCTCCGTTTGCATACAGATTTATTCAGTTTGAAGGAGAGGTACATCCTTCAGTATCTCTTTTTTTCCAGGAGGGATCACTTGGATTTAACACTATTATAGTTTTAAATCTACTTTTCATATCATTTGCAATTCAGCATATCATTATGGCTTTTAAGTCTGTGATTTTGAAATTAGATGATTTAGCAGCGGAGTTAAAGGTCAAATCGAACGGGCTTGAAATTGTTAATGGCGAACTTATATCTCAGTCAGAAGAGTTACAAGCACAGTCGGAAGAACTTCAGATGCAGTCAGAGTATTTGCAATCGCAGTCAGAGGATTTGCGATCTTTGAATGAGCGGTTGTGTTTACAAAAAGAACAAGAACAACAGGCAAGAAAGGAGGCTGACTCAGCGCGTGAAGAAGCTGAAAAAGCTAACAGCGCAAAAACCATCTTTTTAGCAACTATGAGCCATGAGATAAGGACTCCGATGAATGGAGTTATCGGCATCTCTTCACTTTTATCTGAAACATCTCTTAACAATCAACAGAGGGAATATGTACAGATTATCACTAGCAGCGGAGAAGCTTTACTTACGGTAATCAATGATATTCTTGATTTTTCTAAGATTGAATCGGGAAGCATGGAGTTAGAGGAGCAGGAATTTTCCCTGAATGAATGCATTGAAGGGGTGTTGGATGTTTTCATCGTAAAAGCAGCCCAGACAAAACTTGAGCTTGTATATAAGATCGATGCTGATATACCTTCCAAAATTATCGGCGACAAATTGCGGTTAAGGCAGGTGTTAATAAACCTGGTCGGTAATGCCCTTAAATTTACCCCTCACGGAGAGGTGTATATCGGAGTTGAGGCGGTGAAGATTTCAGGAGAAGTACTGGAAATACAATTTGAAGTGCGCGATTCGGGAATTGGAATACCGGAGGGAAAGCTTCAACGTCTGTTTAAGGCATTTTCTCAAGTAGACTCATCAACCAGTAGAAAATATGGCGGAACTGGTTTAGGACTTGCTATAAGCGCAAAGCTGGTTGAAATGATGGGAGGAGAAATAACCGTAGAAAGCGAATTAGGAAGAGGTAGCTCTTTTAAATTCGCCATCAGGGCCTTGATCTCATTGGAAGCTGAAAAAGTTCGAGCTCCACTTGCTTTATCAGAATTTGCAGGCAAAAAGGTGCTGATAGTAGATGATAGTGAGACAAATAGAAAAATACTTAAAGATTTGTTAAGCCAATGGAAGATGAATCCACTGCTTGCATCAAGTGCAGAAGCAGCACAAGACATCCTTGCATGCACGAAAGATTTCGAATTGGTACTGGCTGATATGGATATGCCTGGAATGCAAGGGCTGGAGTTAGCCCAAAACATAAGTGACTCACACCCAATGCTACCGGTTATACTTATGACTTCCATAGGAAGCTCAATTGACGAAAAGCAGTCAACGATGTTAGCGGGTTGGCTTCCCAAACCTATAAAAAAGGCTACTCTTCAAAATCAAATACTTAATGCATTTTATAAGAACAAAGAAACGATAAAACCCGCTTCATTAGTCGAAGTCAGGAATTTTTCGCAAGAACATCCCCTAAATATCCTGGTTGCTGAGGACAATATTATAAACCAAAAAGTTATTACGCATATTTTAAATAAGTTAGGCTATACATTCGATCTTGTTGAAACCGGAAATGACGTACTTTATCAGTTAAAGAACAAAAGTTATAATGTCATACTAATGGATATTCAAATGCCTGATATGGATGGATTAGAAGCTACGAATATAATACGAAACCAATTAGATATACAACCTATTATAATTGCCCTTACTGCGAGTGCTACAACGTCCGACAAAGAAATTTGCTTGCAGGCTGGCATGAATGGTTATTTAAGCAAGCCTTTTAAAATAGAGGAATTAAAGGAATATTTAAAAAAAGCAGCATTGCAAGAAACTCATTAATGCCAACAAGCATGTATTATCGTAAGAGGGAATGATAAACACGTTAGCCGGCTTGACCGTATCTTCGAAAAATTAGGCAACTTCTTTATTTATCATAGAAAATTGCTTACCGGAACTTTTTGTATTTAACCTCTCGAACTTTTAAGTTTTTCTTCAATTCGCTTTAATATTTCCAATTGTTTTGCCTGGCTCACAAACAGGGTTTTAATTTGTTCTTCAAGCAGCAAGTCAATTTTTTGATGTAAACTCCGTACTTCCAATTCAGCTTTGAGGTTAATTAAATAATCGTTTTCACTTCTTTTCCTGTCTTTTTCTTCTTTTCTATTCTGACTCATCATAATGACGGGTGCCTGCAATGCAGCTATTGCAGATAAGACCAAATTCATCAGAATGAAAGGATAGGGATCGAATTCGACCTTGATAGGTGAAAGAGTATTGAACAAAATCCAAAGGGAAAGGATAACGGAAAAGGAGATAATGAACTTCCAGCTACCACCGAAACTTGCAACTTTGTCAGAAATGTTTTGACCTCTGCTTAAAATATCCTTGGGTTCATGCAGGAGATTCTCAACGATGAGTTTTTCCTCTGCAAAGGCTTTTTGAACTATCGCTTGAAGCTTAGTTAGTTGTTCCTCTTCCGACTTATAAAGATTTTCTATCTCTGAATCCATAGTTGATGTTTATTTTGTTAGGTTTAACGTGATGAGTAAAATTATTATCAAAATGCCAATCAGTGAAGCCATAAAAAAATAATCGGCAATTGTTTCGTGCCGTTTTTCCCTTAATTTGTTTTGCGTCCTGATGGACATGAAAGAGAAGATACAGGAACATGTCAGCAAGACAGCAACAACAGAGGTGAATTCATCAATGAGGTGTATTTCTAACAGGTTGGTGATACGCAGGGAAGTAATAACAAATAGGCAAAATCCCAGGAGGTTTGCGGAAGTGTTTAAAATATGTTGGGAAGTATTGTTCGCCATTTAACAAATATAAATAAGCAGTTCAAAAGGCAGGCAGAATAAGATTTTATATTTGTGTGCCGTTTAAGAAGATCACAGGAATGTATATTTGAAAATAGAATTGTTGGAAACAGATTTTAAAATGCTCACTGACAATGAAATCCTGCAGGCTATTTCTTCTAAGAATCAGGCAGTATTTGATAAGCTGTATATCAATTACTATAAGAAATTATATATTATTTCCTTCAAGTACACCCGTAATCAGGAACTGGCGGAGGAAGCCGTTCATGATGTTTTTATTAAAATTTGGAATCACTCTGGTAATCTTAATATTACCCAATCCCTAAGCAGTTATTTATCAAAAGCAGTGATAAATACTTCTTTAAATGTTCTTAAAAGTCAAAAAGGGCTTTTTGAAAACCAAGGGCGTTATGAGAGGGAAATGATTAATGAAATTGAAGAGGAGGCTGAAACTTTGGAAGAAAGGCTTATCAATATTGAGCGGGCAATCCAGCTTCTACCTCCCCAGTGTCAAAAGGTCTTACTGATGAGTAAGTATGAAAAACGGAAGCAACAGGAAATTGCAGATCAACTTAATATCTCCATAAAAACAGTTAAAAACCATTTGACCTATGCGTATAAAAAGATTAAAGAAATTGTTGGGAATCGTGGAATACTACTTTTGATCTTAATTTTTATTCAATTCTTAAATAGGACTTTTTAAAACAATCATTGTCTATAAAGCGAGATGAGTAATTTAAATTTTAATGGGCAAGAATCTTACTTTCTGGAACTCATCACAGAGGAAATGGAGGGTGTCATCTCAGCCGAGAATTCAATCAGGCTAAAAGAATGGCGGCTAAAGAGTCCTGACAATGAAACCTACTATCTAGATGTTATCAAGTTAAATGAGGAATTAGGTCTCTTAGAGCAATATAAAAACCTTAAACCCAATGAATCCTTAGAAGGTTTACATAAAAAATTGAATCTTGCTTCAAATTCTACCGTTGGCAATAAGCCAAAAGTTATAAATTTCTCTGTGCAGGGCTGGCTTAGGATTGCAGCTTCTTTAATACTAGTGTCAGCAACAGTATTTTACTTTATGAGCAGCAACGATAAAGTTTTACTCAAAGCTGGCTCTGTTCAAAACACTTATGAACTTCCAGACGGAAGTAAATTAGTTTTAAATGCTAATTCTGAACTCAGCTACTCCAAAGGCGATTTTCAGAAGATTAGAGAACTGGAACTTATAAAAGGCGAATGCTTTATAGATGTGTTTCACAATCCTGAAAAACCATTTTCAATTCATTATAAGGATTTAGAAGTTACTGATATCGGTACTAGTTTTAATGTTAAGCTTGCTCAAAGCCAGATTGACGTAGTAGTGAACACCGGGCAAGTGAAGCTTCATATTGCAGGTAAGGCATCAGAGACCATCTTAAATGCAGGAGAAGCGGCCTATTACCATATTTCTAAAAAATATATTAAGAAAGTAAAACTTCAGGATTCAAACTATAAAGCGTACACCGACCATGTTATTAATTTTAACGCTACAGCATTGCCAGAGGTGGTGAGGACGCTGGAATCCGTTTATCATCGGAAAATTATCATACAAAGCCCAAATTTAAATTCCCGGAAATTTACGGGTGAGTTCAAAAAGCAAAATATTAAAGACGTTTTGAAAGTGATCGCTGAAACTTTGCAGATAAATATCGTTTCTAAAAATGGAGTATTCTACCTGGTATCTGCCAAATAACAGAAGCTATCTTTTTAATACGTAAATTTGAGATGTATTGATATTTGACTTTCGTGCATTTTAACAAGTGGTTTAAAAATACAACCTTTATACTTTTTCTTATTTTCTCAAGCTTTGAAATTTCATGGGCTCAAGACAGTCTATTGCATAAAATTGTTTCAATCTCATTCAACAGAATCAATTTAAATGATGCGATTCAAGAGTTGCAAAAGGTAAGTCAGATATCATTTGCTTACGACCCTGCAATAATTCTCAACCGAACAATTTCTCCGCAAACCTTTTCTGCACAAAAAGTAGAAATAATTTTACAGGCGATCTTTAATGATACGGGTCTGCAGTTCCGGGAGGTGGCCAGAAGTATTGTGATTACCCCATCCCCCGTCTCAATTCATACGTTAAATGGCATAGTCTATGACGCAGAAACGGGGGAGAATCTAATAGGGGCTAACCTGCATATTAACCAACTGAAAAGCGTCACTAATCAATATGGTTACTACTCCATTTCATTGCCAGCAGATGCTTATACCCTCAGTACATCATATATAGGGTATGAAACCAAAGTTCAGGATCTTAACCTTCAAAAGAATAATTATCTGAGGATAGGGTTAAAAAGATCGGCTTTTACCATGCAGGAAATCTACGTAACTGCCGCATCATCAATAGACTCCATAGAAACTATACACTCCGTTAAAAGCATTTCTCCATCTCAATTAAAAGGAATGCCATTCTATGCGGGAGAGGCAGATGTGATCAAAGCATTGCAAATGCAATCCGGAGTAAAAAATCCTTCTGAAGGAAGTTCCGGTCTCTCGATAAGAGGGGGTAATCTGGATCAGAATCTAATTCTGGTGGACGAGGCTCCAGTCTATAATCCCTCACACCTGTTTGGTTTAATATCTATCTTTAACATAGATGCTATTAAGAAGCTCCAATTATACAAAGATTATATACCAGCAAACCTCGGAGGTCGGCTTTCGTCGGTTATTGACATAAAGCTAGAAGAAGGAAACTTAAATGATTTTCATATCAAAGGCGGGATAAGCTTGCTTTCTGCCAGATTGGCTGCAGAGGGACCCTTTGTAAAAGATAGAAGTTCTT
>JAZKHM010000099.1:0-4837 GCA_040385405.1 Bacteroidota bacterium
TATTTATATTTTTTTCAAAAAAGTAATACTATTTTAATTCTGATTTAAGTTTCATTACATAATCAGCAACTTGCCATCTTTCTTCTTTTGACAACTGATTAGCATGAGAACCCATTGAGTTTAAACCATAAGTAACAACATGAAATACGCTACCAGTAGTAATCTCTCTATCTTTATAACTAGGTACACCTAGGAATTTTTCTCTTTTTACCAAATTTCCTTTTCCATCACCACCTTCACCGTGACAAACTGCACAATAAATAGTGAATAATTCTTTTCCTCTTTCTGCATCAATTTGATCAGCAGCTAAAGGAGAAACATTAGCTTTAGAAGCGGCATATCCTTCAGGAGTATTTGGAATTTCGTAAGGTACAAAACCTTGCTTAATTGTTCCTGCTGGTGGAATTTGACTTACTCTTCCTTTTTCTCCAGTAGGTGAATTGAAAACAGCAGATTCTCCATATGTTTCATATGAAACTGGTTCGTACATGTTTGGAAAAAACTGGTAATTTGGTGCAGATTTTTCAAAACAAGATGTCATTAGCAAAGATGCTCCAACTAATGTCAATATATTTAAAACACTTTTCATATTCTCTTAATGCTTATCAATTACTTTAACTTCTACTGCTCCAGTGTTTTTAAAGAAAGAAACTAATTCTTCTTCATTACCGTGAACTCCAACTTCCATTAAAAAATGATCGTCTGTAGTTCTTACATCTGGATTTTCAGCTTGTTTAAATGGCCATAATTTACTTCTCATATAAAAAGTGATAACCATTAAGTGAGCTGCAAAAAATACTGTTCCTTCAAACATCACAGGTACAAATGCTGGCATATTTTGATAAAATGCCATACTTGGTTTTCCACCAATATCTTGAGGCCAGTCACTAATCATGATAAATTTCAACATGAAACTATAGATAGTAAGTCCTGTTACTCCAAATAAGAAAGCACAAATTGCAAGTCTTGTTCCTGCTAACCCCATAGCTTTATCTAGTCCGTGAACTGGAAATGGAGTATAAATTTCTTCAATGTGATAATGTGCGGCTTTAGTTTTGTGAACTGCAGCTAACAAAACATCATCGTCGTTATATATAGCGTGTACTACTTTATTACTCATAATTCTTTATATTAATGATGATCGTGTCCTTCATGTCCATCATGTCCGTGATTGTCATGATGTGGTTTACTATCTCCTCTTTCTCTTTTGAAATTATCTCCTGAAGATTTTAAGATTGTTTTTACTTCTGCTTGAGCAATAACTGGGAAACTTCTAGAATATAATAAGAATAATACGAAGAAGAATCCGATAGTTCCAATAAAAATACCTGCATCAACAAAAGTTGGTTGGAACATTGTCCAAGATGATGGTAAGTAATCTCTATGTAATGAAGTTACGATAATTACGAAACGTTCAAACCACATTCCAATGTTTACCACAATAGAAATAATGAAAGAGAATGCAATACTTGTTCTTAATTTTTTGAACCACATGAACTGCGGAGAGAAAACGTTACAAGTCATCATTAACCAGTATGACCACCAGTAAGGTCCAGTTGCTCTGTTTAAGAAAGCGTACTGTTCGTATTCAACACCTGAATACCAAGCCACGAATAATTCAGTGATATATGCACAACCTACAATAGAACCTGTAATCATGATAATGATGTTCATCAATTCAATGTGTTGTACTGTAATATAATCTTCTAAACTAGATACTTTACGCATTACAATTAATAACGTATTTACCATGGCGAACCCTGAGAATACCGCACCTGCCACGAAATATGGAGGTAAGATAGTTGTATGCCAACCTGGAATTACAGAAGTTGCGAAGTCAAAAGATACAATTGTGTGTACAGAAAGTACTAAAGGAGTTGCTAAACCAGCTAACACTAAAGAAACTTCTTCAAAACGTTGCCAATCTTTAGCTCTACCAGACCATCCAAAAGATAGAATAGAGTAAACTCTTTTATTAAATGGTGTAATCGCTCTATCTCTTAACATTGCAAAGTCAGGCAATAAACCAGTCCACCAGAAAACTAATGATACAGATAAATACGTTGAGATTGCAAATACGTCCCATAATAATGGTGAGTTAAAGTTCACCCAAAGTGAACCAAATTGATTAGGAATTGGTAATACCCAGAAACCTAACCACGGACGTCCCATGTGAATGATTGGAAATAATCCTGCTTGAACAACAGAGAAAATTGTCATCGCCTCTGCAGAACGGTTAATCGCCATTCTCCATTTTTGACGGAACAATAATAATACAGCCGAGATAAGTGTACCAGCGTGACCAATACCTACCCACCAAACGAAGTTGGTAATATCCCAAGCCCATCCAATTGTTTTATTTAATCCCCAAGTACCAATACCTGTTGAAATTGTATATACCATACAGCCTAATCCCCAAAGGAAAGCTGCTAATGCTATCGAAAATACTGTCCACCATAGTTTGTTTGCTTTACCTTCAACTGGTCTAGCCACGTCTACAGTTATATCGTGATATGATTTATCACCAATAACTAAAGGTTTTCTAATGGGTGCTTCGTAATGAGACATAATCCTTTATAGTGTTTCTTATTAATAATTATTTATCGTTTCTAACTTTAACATGATACATCACGTTAGGTTTTGTTCCAATGCTTTCTAATAAATGATACATTCTATCGTCACCTAATAATTGAGAAACGTCAGATTCTGTATTGTTTACATCACCAAATTTCATTGACCCTGAAGTACAAGCAGCTGAACAAGCAGTTTGGAAGTCATCTTTACCAACTTCTTTTCCTTCTTTCTTAGCTTTTAAGATTGTAGCTTGAGTCATTTGGATACACATAGAACATTTTTCCATAACCCCACGAGAACGAACATTTACATCTGGGTTTAATACCATACGACCTAAATCGTCATTCATATGATAATCAAACTCATCATTCTTGTTGTACAAGAACCAGTTAAAACGACGCACTTTATAAGGACAGTTGTTCGCACAGTAACGCGTACCAACACATCTGTTATATGCCATATGGTTTTGACCTTGACGAGAGTGTGATGTTGCAGCAACTGGACAAACTGTTTCACATGGAGCGTGGTTACAGTGCTGACACATTACAGGTTGGAAAACTACTTGTGGATTGGCAGAAGGATCTTCCATATCTTGTAAAGTAGAAATCGTTCCAGATAAACCTGTTGAACTTTCTTTCTTATCGATATCTCCAGAGAAAGTATCTTCAGATGAATAATATCTGTCGATTCTTAACCAGTGCATATCACGGCTTCTTCTAACTTCAGATTTACCAACTACTGGTACATTATTTTCTGCATGACATGCAATAACACATGCTCCACAACCTGTACAAGAATTTAAATCGATAGATAAGTTAAAATGGTGACCTGATGATCTGTCAAAAGAAGTCCATAAATCTACAGATGTAGCAGCAACTTCTTTGTGATCTAATGAAACAACTGGCGTTGGATTATAAATTTCTTTATTACCAGCATCATTTGCTTTATTGAAAATAGATAAAGTAGTATCTTTTACGATATCACCTCTACCCATTAATGTTCTTTGTAATTGTACACAAGCAAATTCGTGTTCACCATCAGCTAAAGTAACTGAAGCGCTTTGATTTGCATTTGCGTTAGTGTATAACGTATAAGCGTTAACACCAGTTTGCATTTCATCTTTTAATGCTTCTTTTCTACCGTAACCAAAAGCTAAACCAATTGTACCTTCCGCTTGTCCTGGCTGAATAATAACTGGTACTTTTTCTAAAGTAGTATTTCCAACTTTGATTGAAACATAACTTCCGTTTAAACCTCCGTTAGCTACATTGAAGTTTTCTAAACTTAACTTTTCAGCATCTTTTTTAGAAACTGTTACATAGTTATCCCAAGACACTCTTGTAATTGGATCTGGAAACTCTTGTAACCATGGGTTATTCGCTTGTTGTCCATCTCCCATTCCAGTTTTGCTATACAATACTAAGTCTAAACCATTAGATTTAGCAGTAGCTAATTTTGAAGCAGAAGTTCCAAAGTTACCACCTTGAGCAACTAAACTTCCAATAGCTGTAACAACGAAACCGTCATGTACTGCTTGATTCCAAGTTTTACCACCTAAATTAGCAGCAGAATAACCTTTTAAGAAATCGTAATATGGAGTTGCATTATCATTCCAAGACAATAAAGCCTCTTGAAATTGTTTTGTATTGAATAATGGTCTGATTGTTGGTTGAGCAATACTATAGTTAGAACGCGTAATTGACACATCATTCCAAGACTCTAAATAGTGATTTGAAGCAGCAGCAATAGTAGTTTTAACAGCCGTTTCATCTTCTTTAGTAGAGAATGCTACTGATAATTTCACTTTTCCTAAACCAGTAACAAATTCTTTTGAGTTTGCTAAAGTATAAACTGGATTTACGCCACTCATAATTAATGTGTGAACTTTTCCAGCATTCATATCTGCTACTAATTGAGCAACAGCTTTTGCATCACCTTTTCTAGTTAATTTAGCATCAGAAGGATTGAATGCTTCAGATTTTAAAGCTAAATTGATACCTAATACTAAATATTGTGCATCAAAATCATCTAAACCTGTAACAACAACTCCTTTTGAACCAGCTGCTTTTAATTGTTGAGCTGCTTTTTCTACTTCTTTATCTAAAGCACCAACACTAGCAACTGAAACACCAGAACCTGTAACGGCATTATATAATTTTACTAAAGCTAATTTTTGATTAGCAACAGTTAAAGGAATTCTTTTATCTGCATTAGCACCAGCTAATGACATATTTGCTTCAATTTGAATATGTTTAGACATTTT
>JAZKHM010000100.1:0-20271 GCA_040385405.1 Bacteroidota bacterium
TTCTTGCTTTAACAGAGACGATTGCTGAGTATGGTAATTTCTATATTACCGATACGGCAAACCTGTCTGTAGCAAAAGTAAATGATATTCGCCGCAAATGTTTCGATAACGGTATCAAAATGCAAGTCGCTAAAAATACCCTGATCAGAAAAGCTATGGAAGCTTCTGAAGGTGATTACAGCGAAATCTTTGACGTATTAAAAGGATCTTCATCTATATTATTCTCAAAGTCAGCAAACGCTCCGGCAAAGCTGATTAAACAACTGAGAAAATCAGGTGATAAACCGGTACTAAAGGCCGCATATATTGACTCCTCCGTATTCATTGGCGACAATCAATTGGATGCGCTGGTTAACCTTAAATCTAAGGAACAACTAGTAGCAGACATCATTGCATTGCTTCAGTCTCCGGCTAAGAATGTTATCTCTGGCTTACAGTCAGGTGGAAACAAACTTGCAGGAATTGTTAAAACATTACAAGAAAGAGGTTAAAGAACTACCTGAAAGTTCAATTAAATTATTCAAGTACAGAAATTTTAAAATAAAATAAAATGGCAGATTTAAAATCGTTTGCTGAGCAATTAGTAAACTTAACAGTAAAAGAAGTTAACGAATTAGCTCAAATATTAAAAGATGAGTATGGTATCGAACCAGCGGCAGCAGCAGTTGCAGTGGCAGGTCCGGCAGCAGGTGGCGATGCACCAGCAGCAGCAGCAGAACAAACAGCTTTCGATGTAATTTTGAAAGAAGCAGGTGGTTCTAAATTAGGTGTTGTTAAATTGGTTAAAGATCTTACAGGCCTTGGTTTGAAGGAAGCTAAAGACCTGGTTGATAGCGCACCAAAAGAAGTGAAAACTGGTGTTGATAAAGCAGAAGCTGAATCATTGAAAAAAGCATTAGAAGAAGCTGGAGCTACTGTTGAGATTAAGTAATCTTAACTCATAAAATTATGGCCTTAGACTCCGATTTTCATCGGGGTCTATTGCCATTTGTATTATACCCATTGATGTATGACTTACATCTCCGCACCTCGCGGAAAACAAGTCGAAGTTTATTTACTTAAATAAATTCTCAGTCCCTTGGCAAACAAAATTAAGCAATCCGAAAGAGTAAATTTTGCTACCAGCAAGCATGTGATGGACTATCCTGACTTTCTGGATGTTCAATTACAATCTTTCAGGGAATTTTTTCAGCTGGAAACCACGTCAGACAACCGTCATCAAGAAGGTTTGTTTAAAGTGTTCTCTGAAAATTTTCCGATCTCTGACTCAAGAAATATCTTTGTTTTAGAATTTCTAGATTACTTCATTGATCCCCCGCGTTATGATATACACGAATGTATCGAGCGTGGTTTAACGTATAGCGTCCCCTTGAAAGCTAAGCTTCGCTTATCTTGTAATGACGCGGAACATGAAGATTTTGAAACAATCGTTCAGGATGTTTATTTGGGAACAATCCCTTATATGACGCCTAAAGGAACGTTTGTTATAAATGGTGCAGAACGGGTAATTGTATCCCAGCTACACCGTTCTCCTGGTGTGTTCTTCGGCCAGAGCCGTCACACTAACGGTACAAAGTTGTATTCAGCCCGTGTAATTCCTTTCAAAGGTTCATGGATAGAATTTGCAACAGACGTGAATAACGTCATGTATGCTTACATTGACCGTAAGAAGAAATTTCCAGTAACAACATTGCTTCGTGCAATCGGTTATGATTCAGATAAAGACATTCTGGAACTATTTGAACTGGCTGACGAGGTGAAGGTGAGTAAGTCGGGCTTGAAAAAAGCTGTTGGACGTAAGCTTGCTGCCAGAGTGTTGAAGAAATGGGTGGAAGATTTTGTGGATGAAGATACAGGTGAAGTTGTTTCAATTGATCGGAATGAGATCATTATGGAACGCGAAACCGTTTTAGAAGACGATCATATTGATATGATCATCGAGGCTGGAGTAAAAACCATTATTCTTACTAAAGATGATGCAGTTAACAGCGGTGATTATACTATAATATATAATACATTACAGAAAGATACTTCCAACTCTGAAAAAGAGGCTGTGGAGCATATCTATCGCCAATTACGTAACGCGGAACCACCTGATGAGGAAACAGCCCGTGGTATCATCGACAGGTTATTCTTCTCTGATAAGAGATATGACCTTGGGGATGTAGGCCGCTACCGTATCAATCGTAAACTTAAGTTAGCTACACCGGTAGAAACTAAAGTACTTACTAAGCAAGATATCATTGCCATCGTTAAATACTTGATCAAATTGATCAACTCTAAAGCTGAGGTGGATGATATTGATCACTTATCAAACCGTCGTGTTCGTACAGTAGGCGAGCAATTATATGCACAGTTTGGGGTTGGTTTGGCACGTATGGCACGTACTATCCGTGAGCGTATGAACATCCGTGACAACGAGGTGTTTACACCAACCGACCTTATTAATGCACGTACACTTTCTTCTGTGATAAACTCGTTCTTCGGAACAAACCAGTTATCACAGTTCATGGATCAGACTAATCCTCTGGCAGAGATCACGCACAAGCGTCGTCTCTCAGCCCTGGGCCCCGGTGGTCTTTCAAGAGAGCGTGCAGGATTTGAGGTTCGTGACGTTCACTATACCCACTATGGCCGTTTGTGTACAATTGAAACACCTGAGGGACCTAACATTGGTTTGATATCATCACTTTGTGTACATGCTAAAATAAATAACTTAGGTTTTATTGAAACACCATACCGTAAGGTTGATGCCGGACGTGTAGTTGTTGAAGAGCCGGTTATCTATCTTTCTGCTGAGGATGAAGAAGGTAAAACCATAGGTCAGGCTAGTGCTTTGTATGATGATAAAGGAAATTTCGAAACACCGCATGTTAAAGCGCGTTACGAAGGTGATTTTCCGATTATCGAGCCAGGGAAGCTGGATTTGATGGATATCGCTCCTAATCAGATTACTTCAATCGCAGCATCGCTAATTCCATTCCTGGAGCATGATGATGCTAACCGTGCATTAATGGGATCGAACATGCAACGCCAGGCCGTTCCCTTACTGCGCCCGGAGTCGCCAATCGTTGGAACAGGTCTTGAAGGACGTGTTGCACGTGATTCGCGCACTCTGATAAATGCAGAAGGATCAGGTGTTGTTGAATATGTTGATGCAAATGAAATCCGTATCCGTTACGAAAGAAATGAGGACGACGTTCTTGTATCTTTTGAAGGAGAAGTTAAATCATATCGCTTGATTAAATTCAAGAAAACCAACCAGAGTACCTGTATCAATTTGAAGCCGATCGTAAGAAAGGGCCAGAAGGTTGAAAAAGGTCAGGTTCTTTGCGAAGGATACGCAACACAGGATGGCGAGTTAGCCCTTGGACGAAACCTTAAAGTGGCATTTATGCCTTGGCAAGGTTTCAACTTTGAGGATGCTATCGTAATCTCTGAGCGCGTAGTTTCACAGGATATATTCACTTCACTTCACATTGAAGAGTTTGAACTTGAAGTTCGTGACACAAAACGTGGAGAAGAAGAGCTTACTCCTGATATTCCTAACGTTTCTGAAGAAGCTACAAAGGATCTGGATGAGAACGGTATCATCCGTGTTGGAGCAGAAATTAAAGAAGGGGATATTCTCATCGGTAAGATCACTCCAAAAGGCGAGTCTGATCCATCGCCGGAAGAAAAACTTTTACGCGCAATCTTTGGTGACAAAGCGGGTGACGTTAAAGATGCGTCACTTAAAACTCCGCCGTCAATTCACGGTGTAGTTATCGATACTAAACTATTCTCACGCGCTAAGAAAACTACTAAGCCGGAAGAAAAAGTACTGATCGAGAAGTTAGATAACCGACATAATAAAGCAACCAAGGAATTAAAAGAAACCTTGATTGATAAATTGTTCACCATTGTAAATGGCAAAACATCGCAGGGTGTTTATAATGTATACAAAGAACTTTTGGTAGCCAAAGGTGTGAAGTTCACACAAAAGATCCTTACTGAGTTGGAGTACGCTAACGTGAATCCCACAAAGTGGACAACTGATGAAGATAAGAATGAGTTGATCAAACAAACACTTCACAATTATAACATTAAGCTTAACGAAGAGCTTGGTGCTTACAAACGTGATAAGTTTGCGATCAGCGTAGGAGATGAGCTTCCATCAGGAATTGTACAAATGGCTAAAGTTTATGTTGCTAAAAAACGTAAGCTTAAAGTTGGTGATAAGATGGCTGGACGTCACGGAAATAAAGGTATAGTTGCCCGTATTGTTCGTGATGAAGATATGCCATTCCTTGAAGATGGAACTCCGGTCGACATCGTGCTGAACCCTCTGGGTGTACCTTCACGGATGAACCTTGGACAGATCTACGAAACTGTGTTAGGATGGGCTGGAAAAGAGCTTGGAATGAAGTTCGCCACGCCAATTTTTGACGGAGCTTCTCATGACGAAGTTGAAGAGTGGGTTGCAAAAGCAGGTGTACCAACATCAGGAAGAACTTATTTATATAATGGTTTAACAGGTGATCGTTTTGACCAACAGACCACAGTAGGTATAATCTATATGCTGAAATTAGGTCACATGGTTGACGATAAGATGCACGCGCGTTCAATCGGACCATACTCATTAATTACACAACAACCATTGGGTGGTAAAGCACAATTTGGTGGTCAGCGTTTTGGTGAGATGGAGGTTTGGGCACTTGAGGCATTTGGTGCTGCTAACATACTTCAGGAGATATTAACAGTTAAGTCTGATGACGTTGTAGGACGTGCAAAAACCTACGAAGCGATCGTTAAAGGTGAAAACCTGCCAACTCCTTCAGTTCCGGAATCATTCAATGTATTGGTTCATGAGTTGAGAGGTTTGGGATTGGATATCACATTAGACTAGTTGTTAGTTGTTAGTTGTTGGTTGTTGGCCTCGGTCGCATCTAACAACTAACAACAGACAACTAACAACAAAACAAAGAGCTATGTCTTACAAAAAGGATAATAAAATCAAAAGTAATTTCACCTCGATAACCATTAGTTTGGCTTCTCCGGAATCTATTCTGGAGCGTTCAAGCGGTGAGGTGTTAAAACCGGAAACTATCAACTACCGGACTTACAAACCTGAGCGTGATGGCTTATTTTGCGAGCGGATCTTCGGTCCTGTAAAGGATTACGAATGTCATTGCGGTAAATACAAGCGTATTCGTTATAAAGGTATTGTCTGCGACCGTTGCGGTGTTGAAGTAACCGAGAAGAAAGTACGTCGTGAGCGCATGGGGCACATTAATTTGGTAGTTCCTGTTGCACACATCTGGTATTTCCGTTCTCTTCCTAACAAAATCGGTTACCTGCTTGGTCTGCCAACTAAAAAGCTTGACCTCATTATTTATTATGAGCGTTATGTTGTTATTCAGGCGGGTCTGAAAGAGGGTGATGGAATTCAGAAAATGGACTTCCTTACGGAAGAGGAATATCTTGATATTTTAGATACTTTACCAAAAGAAAATCAGTACCTGGACGATAAGGATCCTGAGAAATTTATCGCCAAAATGGGAGCTGAAGCACTTCAGGACCTGTTAGGCCGCTTAGATCTTGATCAACAATCTTATGACCTTCGTCACCAGGCAGCCACTGAGACTTCCCAACAACGTAAAACTGAGGCTCTAAAGCGCCTTCAGGTTGTAGAAGCTTTCCGTGGGGCAAATACCCGTATCGAGAATAACCCCGAGTGGATGATTGTTAAGATTGTTCCAGTAATTCCGCCAGAATTACGCCCATTGGTTCCATTGGAAGGCGGTCGTTTTGCTACATCCGATTTAAATGACCTTTACCGTCGTGTAATTATCCGTAACAATCGTTTGAAACGATTGATCGAGATTAAAGCGCCGGAAGTTATTTTACGTAATGAGAAGCGTATGCTTCAGGAGTCTGTTGATTCATTATTCGATAACTCACGTAAAGTAAATGCTGTAAAAACTGAAGGTAATCGTGCATTGAAATCTCTTTCTGATATCCTGAAAGGTAAGCAAGGTCGTTTCCGTCAAAATTTATTAGGTAAACGTGTGGATTATTCAGCACGTTCTGTTATTGTTGTCGGTCCCAATCTGAAACTGCACGAATGTGGTTTGCCTAAAGATATGGCTGCCGAGCTCTTCAAGCCATTTATCATTCGTAAGATGATAGAAAGAGGAGTGGTTAAAACAGTAAAATCGGCTAAAAAAATTGTGGATCGTAAGGATCCGATCGTTTGGGATATACTTGAAAACGTATTGAAAGGTCACCCGGTATTATTGAACCGTGCACCTACGCTTCACCGTTTGGGTATCCAGTCTTTCCAGCCTAAGCTTGTAGAAGGAAAAGCAATTCAATTGCACCCCTTAGTTTGTACAGCATTCAACGCGGATTTTGACGGTGACCAGATGGCAGTACATTTACCTTTAGGTAATGCGGCGATCCTGGAAGCCCAAATGCTGATGCTTGCTTCACACAACATTCTTAACCCTGCAAATGGTACGCCAATCACGGTTCCGTCGCAGGATATGGTTTTGGGTCTTTACTACATCACGAAAGGCCGCAGAACTGATGAAACACGTGTTGTTATTGGTCAGGATCAAATTTTCTATTCACCAGAGGAGGTAATTATTGCCTATAACGAGCGCAAACTAGACCTTCACGCTTTCATCAAGGTTAAAACTAACGTGAAAGAAAAAGATGGCGGGCAGATTGTTAATAAACTGATAGAAACTACTGTAGGACGGGTTCTTTTTAACCAGAGAGTTCCTGCTGAAGTTGGATATATTAATGAATTATTAACCAAGAAATCACTTCGTGATATTATTGGTGATGTAGTGAAAACTACTGGTATGGCTCGCGCAGCACAGTTCCTTGATGATATTAAGGAGTTAGGATTCCAAATGGCATTCCAGGGAGGTCTTTCGTTTAACCTTCAGGATCTGAATATTCCGGCTGAAAAAGCGCAGCTTATCGGTCAGGCAAGTAAGGAAGTTGAAGAAGTAATGAATAACTATAATATGGGTTTCATTACAAACAACGAACGTTACAATCAGATTATTGATATCTGGACACGTATAAACAATCGCCTTACAGCGAATGTAATGAACCAGTTGTCAAGCGATAATCAAGGATTTAACTCAGTTTACATGATGCTTGATTCTGGAGCACGTGGTTCAAAGGAGCAGATTCGTCAGCTTTGTGGAATGCGTGGTCTGATGGCTAAGCCTCAGAAATCAGGTTCAGGAGGTGAAATTATTGAAAATCCGATCTTATCCAACTTTAAAGAGGGATTATCAGTACTTGAATACTTTATCTCTACCCACGGTGCGCGAAAAGGTTTGGCTGATACCGCTTTGAAAACAGCTGATGCGGGTTACCTGACCCGTCGTTTACATGACGTTGCTCAGGATATGATAGTAGGGGAGACAGATTGCGGAACGTTAAGAGGCATTTATACTACTGCATTAAAAGATAATGAGGACATAGTGGAGCCACTATACGATCGTATTTTGGGTAGAACTAGTCTTCACGATGTATACGATCCATTGAGTAATGAACTTCTTGTTCCTGCGGGAATGGATATTGAAGAAGATATTGCTGTAAAGATCGAAAATTCTCCTCTCGAAGGTATTGAGATCCGTTCGGTTTTAACGTGTGAAAGCAAACGTGGAGTTTGTGCTCTGTGTTATGGACGTAACCTTGCAACTGGTAAACGTGTTCAGATGGGTGAAGCTGTCGGCGTAATTGCTGCACAGTCAATTGGTGAGCCGGGAACACAGTTAACTCTTCGTACTTTCCACGTAGGTGGTACTGCATCGAACATTGCTGCAGAATCTCAGATCGTGGCTAAATTTGATGGTGTTATCGAATTCGAGAATGTCAGAACTGTTAGTCATCAGACTGAAGAAGGGCCGCTTGAAGTAGTTCTTGGACGTTCAGGTGAGTTCAGAATTGTTGAGCCTGGAACAAATAAAATGATCATGGCGAACAACATCCCATACGGAGCATACCTGTATGTTAAGGATGGCGATAAGATCTCTAAAGGCGATAAAATCTGTAGCTGGGATCCATATAACGCGGTTATTATTTCCGAGTTTGAAGGTAAAGCGGAATTTGAGGCAATCATTGAAGGTGTTACCTTCCGTGAGGAATCTGATGAGCAGACTGGCCACAGGGAAAAAGTTATTATTGACACCCGTGACAAGACTAAAAACCCTGTTATCCGTGTAGCGGATAAAAAAGGTAACGGTCTGAAAGGATATAATATACCTGTAGGGGCACACATTGCAGTTGAAGAACACGAAGCCGTGAAAATGGGGCAAATCATTGCTAAGATTCCTCGTTCAACAGGTAAAACAAGAGATATTACGGGTGGTCTTCCACGTGTGACAGAATTGTTCGAAGCGCGTAATCCTTCAAATCCTGCAGTTGTAACTGAGATTGATGGTGTTGTAACTTTAGGCGGAGTTAAACGTGGTAACCGTGAGATGTCAATTGAATCGAAAGATGGACAAATCAAAAAATACCTTGTTCCATTGTCTAAGCATATTCTTGTACAGGATAATGACTTCGTAAAGGCAGGTATGCCATTATCGGACGGGTCTATTTCTCCTGCTGATATCCTTTCAATTAAAGGCCCTGCAGCCGTTCAGGAATATCTTGTGAATGGTATACAGGAAGTTTACCGTTTACAGGGTGTTAAGATCAACGATAAGCACTTTGAAACCATCGTTCACCAGATGATGCAGAAAGTGATGATCGAGGATGCTGGTGATACACGATTCCTTGAAAAAGAACTTGTTGACCGTTGGGATTTCCAATTGGAAAATGATGAGATCTACGACAAACGTGTGGTTACTGATCCAGGAGAATCAACGAATCTCAAAGCAGGTCAGATCATATCAGTGCGTAAATTAAGAGATGAGAATTCAGTTCTTAAACGCAAAGACATGAAACTTGTTGAAACCCGTGATGCTATTGCGGCAACTTCGAGCCAGATGCTCCAGGGTATTACCCGTGCATCATTGGGAACTAAGTCATTCATCTCAGCAGCTTCCTTCCAGGAAACTACCAAGGTATTGAATGAAGCAGCGATCAGCGGTAAACGTGATAACTTGTTAGGACTGAAAGAGAATGTGATAGTTGGTCACTTAATCCCTTCAGGAACAGGTTTACGTCATTACGAGCGTATCATCGTAGGTTCTCAGGAAGAATACGATAAATTACTGGCATCAAAACAGGAAGAAGTAGAAGCTTAATCCTTTGCCGTTAACTAATTATGAGCCCCCGAGTTAATCGGGGGCTTTTTTGTTTGGTGCGGAATTTGTAATTTAGTTATAATTAGAGCGTCCGCAGTCTACAATAATTATTAGGTGATGAGTGTTTCTGAAATCCGATTATATCAAATACTTAAAGAACGATTGGGTGAAAAAGAAGCCGAAGAGTTGGTTTATTTTGTCAGTTCTGAAGTGAAAAATGAATTTTACAGCAGAAAGGGAATTTTCGCAACGAAGGAAGATTTAGGAATTGTTAGATCCGAGCTTATAAAATCTATTTACTTTGTTGGACTTATTCAATTTCTTTTTATTGCTGGTGCAATGGTCGGTATCGTAAATTTTATGATAAAATAATTTATATATACAACTATTAAAGTCCTCTCTTACCGTGAGGACTTTTTTTATTTTTACATTATGGAAGAGCAGCACCCCGAAAACCAATTAAATATCGAGCTTTCTGAAGAAGTTGCAGAAGGCATTTACTCTAATCTGGCAATTATTACCCATTCTAATACGGAGTTTGTGTTAGATTTTGTACGTGTAATGCCTGGGGTACCAAAGGCCAGGGTTAAATCAAGGATTGTTTTGACACCAGAACATGCTAAAAGATTTATGAGAGCCCTTGAGGACAATCTAGAGAAGTTCGAGGCGATAAATGGAAGAATAAAGATAAATGAAGATCCACCCGCATTTCCGATGAACTTTGGCGGTCCTCCTGCACAAGCCTGATGAAAAGACACCTTAGTAAGCTGGTATTTGGTAATCAGGCTTTGAAACAGCATGAGCAATGGCCACATATACCTCATTTCGATAAGATCAAAGATGTTTGGCATAATTCTAATTATGTTGATTTTGGAATTGAAAGAATGTTTCGATTATTTCTGGTCATTTCAAAGGTTTTTTTCCCCGGAGTTTATTTGGAATACGTTGATCGGAAATCCTCTTATCATCGGAGAAAAATCAGAGGGGAACTTTATGTGATCTTTAAAACAGCACTTCCGTTTGCAATTCTTTATTTCGGCCTCTGGGATTATATCTGGCTTTTTATATTAAACATTTACCTCTTGATTGAAACTTATGTTTATATTTTTAATAAGATATTTCTCCCTGAGCACAATATTGGCGTCAATTATAACAGGTCACTTATCCTGCTGTTTTTCAATTTTGTAGAGGTAATAGGTTCTTTTGCAGTAATATACGCCGGAGGGGCCTATTTGAATCATTCGGTAGGGAATATAACCGATGCCCTGTATTTTAGTTTAATAACCGGAGCAACTGTGGGTTATGGAGATATCCATCCAATAACAGCTGATGGAAAAGTGATCGTAATGATGCAGTTGGTAAGTACCTTATCGTTTTTGATACTTTTCTTTAACTTTTTTGCGCCACGAGCTCAGGATCGAGGAGTGTAGCATCCAGGTAGGCGGTTATAATCCCGGGATTATCAGGCTGGAACCACTTTATATCCTCATATTTATTGAACCAGGTTAATTGCCGTTTTGCAAATCGCCGGGTGTTTTGTTTGATTTTTCCGATAGCTTCTTCAATGGTGTAAATGCCGTCAAAATAATCGAATATTTCAGAGTATCCTACGGTGTTAAGTGGATTGAGGTGACGGAAAGATCTGAGTCCTTCTACTTCGTTGATCAGTCCGAAATTTATCATCATATCAACTCTATGGTTGATGTTTTCATACAGTTTTTGCCTGTCGGAACTTAGTCCGATTTTAATAATGTTAAAGTTTCTCTCCTTTTTAACTTTAGTCCGATATTCGGAAAATGGCTTTCCGCTCGTTTCAAAAACTTCAAGAGCTCGGATAAGTCTTTGAGGATTATTTAGATCTACTTCATTGTAAAATTCCGGATCTATATTTTTTAATTTATCCTGTAAGACTGAGATACCTTCTTGAATGAATAAACGGTTATATTTATCTCTTACCATTGGTGACGACGATGGTATATGGTCAAACCCGTTAACGATGGCATTAATATAAAGACCTGAACCTCCCACGAGAATAAGGATATCATGATCCTTAAATAGCAGTGCAATTAGTTCAATAGCTTCCCTCTCATAATCACCGACGTTAAAGAAGTCGCTGATGGAGTGGGAATTAATAAAATGGTGTTTGGCAACATTGAGTTCGTCCGGAGATGGTTTTGCTGTGCCAATTTCCATCTCACGATAAAATTGCCTTGAATCGGCAGAGATAATTTCTGTCTGGTAATACTGAGCTAAGTTAATTGCTAATGTCGTTTTTCCTATGGCTGTGGGCCCTGTAATAACAATCAGTGTTTTGGCCATTGAAATTTACTTGGACAATTAATAATCGTCTTTTTGGAGGTCATCGGCATCATAGCCTTCGTTGTCGGAAAACTCATCCATAAACTCGTCTTTCTCATCCTCTTCCTCCTCATTTACAATTTCCTGATCTGTATTTATTCCTAAGTCGTTCATCTGCTCAAGATCTTCCGTGTCTTCAGGCTGGAAGTCCTCCTCATTAAGGAAGTCAAATTCGTCTGATGCTGCGACTGTTGCGGCAGGTGGAATAATTGCCGATCCCGCAACTTTCGGTGCTTCACCCAGGCTTCGTGAGACGTATGGATAGCTCTTTCCCGATTCCTCATTAAGCATTATTTTAATCAGTTCTACGTGGAAATCAAACGGACGATCAAAGTTATAGATATAATAGAATTTTTGATGAGGATCGTCAATGAAACTGCTTAATTTGGAATTTTCCATCAAAGCCACTTCATTATTAATTTTTCGCTGGTTGGGCAGATATGCGATTTCTTCATTCTTAATCCATTGATCATTACTGACATAAAATGAAGACGAAACTTCAATTTTATACCCGGTAGACCCATGAATTGCTTTATGGAGATCCTCAAAAGTCTGATTTGATTTGATGTCAATATCACGTTCTACATCATCATAATCCTCAAAAGACACCTTAAATCTATATATCGCCATTGTTTATCATTAAATTAAATACAAAAATACGATTTGAATAAACCGATTATGGAATTTCATTAAAATTATATGTTTATCTCAACGGGAACTAATCCAATTTCTTTACCTTTTTCTAACATATATCGCAGAGCCTCTTGGCGCGAGTTTTTTATTTCTCCTTCCAGAATTGCTTCTCTTATCTTGTTTTTTATGATGCCAACTTCCTTTCCTGCCCTCAAATTAAATGCCAGCATAATATCTTCGCCGCTAACCGGGGGTTGCCAGTTTCGTATCTGGTCGCTTTCTTCTACTTCTTTCAGACGTTTTGTAACCAATTCGAAGTTACGCCTATATTTTTTGACTTTAAATTCATTTTTCGTAGTGACGTCGGCATTACATAGAAGCATCAGTCCGTCTATTTCTTCTCCCGCTTCGAATAATAGTCTTCTGACTGCCGAATCAGTTACGACGTCTTGAGCAAGTGCGATGGGACGTAAATGAAGCTGGACAAGTTTTTGTACCATTTTCATTTTTTCGTTCAGGGGAAGTTTTAATTGAGCAAAAATTTTCGGTACCATTCTGGCGCCCCTGTCTTCATGTCCATGAAAGGTCCAGCCATGGCCAGTTTCAAATCGTTTCGTAGCCGGTTTAGCAATATCGTGCAAAATAGCTGCCCATCGCAACCATAAGTCATTCGTGCTCCCCGATATGTTGTCCAGTACTTGCAAAGTATGATAGAAATTATCTTTGTGTCCTTTACCATCGACGATGTCGACGCCGTGCAAGTCGGCCATCTGCGGAAATATTTCTCTTAATAAGCCCGTATTAAATAAATGTTTAAAACCTATTGAAGGTTTTGGGGAAAGGATGATTTTATTTAGTTCATCTGTTACCCTTTCCATTGAGACAATTTTAATGCGCAGGCAATTGTCGGAAATAGCCTGAAGTGCTGTCTCATCTATGTTGAAATCTAATTGTGAAGCGAAGCGAATCGCCCGTAGCATCCTCAATGGATCATCCGAAAAAGTTACGTTGGGATCAAGGGGGGTCCTTATTAAGCGTCTTTCAATATCTTTGACGCCTTCGAAAGGATCCAGCAACTGTCCATAGTTTGACTGGTTCAAGGCAAACGCCATTGCATTTATCGTAAAATCCCGTCTTTTTTGATCATCCTCAAGCGTACCATCTTCAACAATTGGCTTTCTTGACTCACTCCGGTATGATTCCTTCCTAGCTCCAACAAATTCGATCTCAAAATCTCCATTGCGAAGCATTGCAGTGCCGAAATTTTTAAATACGGAAACTTTAGTATGCAGTGTCTTTCCCGCTGCTTCGGCAAATTTAATTCCATTACCGATCACGAGTATGTCTATATCTTTGGACGGACGCTCTAAAAAAATATCCCTGACAAATCCGCCGATTACATAAATCTGGTCGCCAGTTTCCTCTGCAAGTTTGCTGAGTTTTTTGAAAATGGGATTAAGTAAGTACTCTTTCATATCAATTCAATCCGTTCCATAAATGAGGACTTTTACTTTTAGACAAATATCGGCAAAGGATACCAATTATCAGTTTCAAACGGCTATTTCCTGATGAATGAAAACTTGCCTCCCGGTTCCAGCTTCATTATTGTGGACGGCCTGGCGTTTGATGCCACATGCTGATCCCAGTCAACTATATAATCAACCCCCTGTTTTATCTCAGGGCTGATGTCGAAAAAACTAAGCGGTGAAGATTCGCCACTTATGTTTGCAGACGTGGAGATGATAGGCTTTCTAAATCGATTCAGAAGCTGCGTGCAGAATTCATGCCTCACAATTCTGATGCCTACGGTACCGTCCGCGGCTATCGCATTCGGAGCCAGGTTTTTTGCACCCGAATAAACGATTGTCAGAGGATTTTCGGCAAATTCTATAAGGTCGTATGCAATTTCAGGAACCTCTTTTACGTAACTTTGAAGTTTATTATCAGTGTCTAACAGAATAATAAGGCTTTTTTCAGCTGATCGCCCTTTCAGCTTAAATATTTTATCGACAGCTTCTTTATTCGTAGCGTCGCATCCAATACCCCAAATTGTATCTGTAGGATAGAGGATAAGACCTCCTTCCTTTAAAACCTCGAGGGCTTTATTTACTTCATCTTTAAGCATTATTAATTACATTTTCATAAAGGCGAATGGTCTGATCTGAAATGGATTTACCGCTAAATTTTTCTAAATATCGCTTTCCGGAATTTATCATCTCTTTTTTTATCTCATTGTTTTGGATAATAGTCTGGATATTTAACGCCAATTCAACTTCATCATCTGGATCTACATACACACTGTCGGGACCACCCGCCTCTTCGAGACAGGAGCCCCTGGCAGCGATAACGGGAACCCCAGAATGTAAAGCTTCAACAATTGGAATTCCAAATCCCTCAAAACGAGAGGGATAAACAAATAATTCTGCTTGCTGGTATATTGCAGGCAAATCACGGTATTCAACTTTATGAAGAAAATGGACACGTTCACTAAGGTCATTTTTTTTAAGAAAGTCTTTAACTTTGTGGGTGTATTTAGTTTCTCTTCCAACTACTACGAGATGTAAATTGTCGATCCTTAGTAATGCCTTAGCAATAAGCAGTAAATTTTTGCGCTCCTCTATCGTGCCCACGTTTAAGATGTATTTTTCCGGCAGCTGATATCGATGCTTTATCTCATCTTTTTCTATTTGGGAGACGGTCTGGTGAAAAACAGGGTCGCAATCCTGGTAGATCACTTCTATTTTATCCTCTTTTATTCCAAGATAATGTATAATGTCATGCTTGGTCTGTCTGCTTATCGCGATGATTTTGTCGGCGTGCAAAGTTGCATGCCGGATTTTAAACTTATAGATCAATCTGTCGACAAACGGATAATACTCCGGGTATCTGATAAAGATTAAGTCGTGAATAGTAACCACTGATGGTATCCGGGCTTTTTTTAAACCAAATGGAATTTCATTGCTGAGGCCATGAAACAGGTCGACTTTGTTTTGTAAAAGAGTTTTCACAATTCCATAGCTTCGCCAATATGATTTCATGAAATTCGTGTTTGGGTACTCATAAAAAACCCTAGCCACTGCCGCTTCAGGCGAAGGAATGCTTAAAGCATAAACAATATATTCGTTTTGCGGATAGAATTTCGCCAGCAAGCCTATCAGGTACCGGCTGTAGTTTCCCAGGCCTGTGAGATTCTGGGTTGCACGCTTACCATCAAAACCTATTTTCATTATATATTTCTGAAATTAAAAAGACTGACCTTAATCAGTCCCTTTAACTCGGTTTTTCATTAAATTATTAAACAGCGACATTATTTTCTCTTAAGGCATCATTAAGTGATGTTTTTTTATCTGTGGATTCTTTTCGTTGTCCAATAATAAGGGCGCAAGGTACCTGGTATTCACCAGCCGGAAATTTCTTAGCATAAGAGCCCGGTATCACAACTGAACGAGCAGGAACGATTCCTTTATATTCAATGGGTTCATCACCTGTAACATCGATTATTTTCGTTGAAGCTGTCAGAACTACATTAGCGCCCAGTACGGCCTCTTTTTCAACATGGACGCCTTCTACCACAATAGCACGGGATCCAATAAAACAGTTGTCTTCAATGATAACCGGTGAAGCTTGTATAGGTTCTAAGACTCCGCCTATTCCCACACCGCCGCTGAGATGAACATGTTTTCCAATTTGGGCACATGATCCTACAGTAGCCCAGGTATCTACCATGGTTCCTTCATCCACGTAGGCTCCGATATTCACATATGAGGGCATCATAATTACACCTCGTGCCAGGTATGCACCGTAACGTGCAATGCCATGTGGAACCACTCTGACTCCGGTGGCTTTATAATCGGTTTTAAGCTTCATTTTATCATGAAAAACAAAAGGCCCAACCTCAATTTCTTTCATTTCCCTTATTGGAAAATATAGAATAACGGCTTTCTTGATCCAATCATGGACATGCCAACGAGTCCCAATTTGTTCTGCAACACGCAGTTCTCCTTTATCAAGGTGTAGAATCACACGTTCGATGGCATCTCTATATTCTTTAAACGTGATCAACGTGCGATCATCCCAGGCAGTTTCTATTAGTTTTTTTAGTTCGGTGGTCATACGATAATTTTGAGCCAAATTAAGTGAATTTTCTGGCAAATGCCTGAAGGTTATGTAAATTTGCTGTCATGGCTGAGAACGAAAAATTGCGGTTAGATAAATATTTATGGGCTATTCGTGCATTTAAAACCCGTAGCATTTCAACTGAAGCCTGTAAGGCCGGTCGGATTAAGATGACCGGCCAGAATCTTAAACCCTCCCATATTGTTAAAATTGGCGAGGAGTACACCGTCCAAAGGGGGCCCGATAAGAAAATCATAAAAGTAACGGGTCTACTGGAGAGACGAGTTGATGCGAAAACTGCCATTACTTTTTATCAGGACCTTACTCCGGTGGAAGATACGACTGCATATAAATCAATGTTTCATACTCCAAACTTAAGTCGGGATAGGGGAGCAGGCAGACCCACCAAAAAAGACAGAAGAGAGATTGATGATTTGCAGGAAGGATGGTTTGAGTAAGTTGAGAGTTGATAGTGGAGAGTGGAGATTTGACAGTTGTGTCCACGACAAATGTATCGGGCTTAGAAAACGAAGATTTAGTAAGTGATCTTCATATCCGATTGGTCCCATAAACGAAATGCCACCTGGGCTTCTTCTCTCAAAATTTGTTCGATCTGTAATTTTCGGCTATTCATAGGTAAAGCAATTTCATCATAAATGAACTGATCATCGAAGCCAATCAATTGTGCGTCTTTTTTGGTATTTGCGTAATAAATTTTATCGATATGGGCCCAATAGATTGCGCCAAGGCACATTGGGCAAGGTTCGCAACTGGTATAGATTACACAGCCGCTGAGATGGTAGGTTTTAAGTTTCTTACACGCAATCCGTATGGCTGAGACCTCAGCATGTGCGGTAGGATCCAATATTGTTGTAACTTTATTAGCACTTTTAGCCAGGAGCTTACCATCTTTTACGACCACGGCGCCAAATGGGCCACCCAAAGCATTTGTGACATTTCCCTCGGAAACCCGAATTGCCATTCGCATAAACTTTTCATGTTCCCTATTCTGCATAATTTTAAAACGAAATTAAATGATAATAGAAATTTGAGACATTAAAAAACCCCGGCGCTGCCAGGGTTCTTTTTGATATTTTAATCTTAATTACTTTTTTTCTTTTTTATATGCATCATTCAGGCCGGCTAAAACTTCTTTAGTAACGTCCAGACTTTCATCAGCAAAGAGCACTGTTGGGTTGGCCTTTGAATATGTTAAAACCATCTTATAACCTTTAGTTTTAGCGTAACCTTTCAAAAACTCGGAAACTTTGTTGTATAATTTTTCATTCTCAACTGCCTCTTCATTTGCCAGCGCGTTCCCTGCATTTTGATTATAGGCGGCTAATTCCTGCTGCTTCCGTGCAAGACGTTCTTCTGTACTCGTCCGTTGGTCAGCGCTTAAGTTAGCGGCGTTCTGCTGGTATTGTGCAACTTCTTTTTGAAATGCCGTGCCTTTAGCGGTTAGATCCGACTGTGCTTTTTTGGACTTCTCCTGAAAAACATTTTTTACGTCTTTGAAATATTCGTAATTATTTAGGAGCGAATCCGAATTTACGTAAACGATCGCCTCCGATTTATTAGTGGTCGAGGTTGTTACTGAAGTGTTGGTTTTAGGTTGTTCTTTACCACAGGATATAACTGCTGCTGCCATCACTAACCCAGCTGCTGCATTACTTAAATTTGCCAATATTTTTCTCATGTTTTTTAATAAAAATTTAAGCAAATATAATCTTTCAATCCAAGTATCCCAACCATTTAATTTGGTGGAAATTTCAGGGGTCAAAGTGCAGCCTATTTTTATCCACAATGTAGGATTTTCCGCCTAAAATCGTTATTTTTGAGACTTGTTTTTAATTTAAAATATGAGCGAAGAAACAGTAGATAAGTCTAATTATTCAGCGGATAATATACAGGTATTAGAAGGTCTGGAGGCGGTTAGAAAACGTCCGTCAATGTATATCGGCGACACAGGCTTTAAAGGCTTGCATCACCTTGTTTATGAGGTGGTCGACAATTCAATTGATGAAGCTCTTGCCGGGTATTGTACCGACATTAATGTATTTATCCATAAAGGAAATTCTGTTACAGTGCAGGATAATGGCAGGGGCATCCCTACTGCAATGCACACTAAGGAAAAAAAATCAGCTCTAGAAGTCGTAATGACTGTTCTGCATGCGGGAGGTAAGTTCGACAAGGATACTTACAAAGTATCGGGCGGATTGCACGGTGTAGGCGTTAGTTGCGTCAACGCACTTTCAAAGCCTTTGAAAGTGATAGTTCATCGCGAAGGAAAAATCTTTACTCAGGAATATGAATGTGGAAAGCCATTATTTGATGTAAAAGTTATTGGTGAAAGTGATAAAACCGGAACTACTGTTACTTTTCATCCGGATCCGGAAATATTCACTCTTACTACTGAATATAAATTTGATACTCTGGCAGCACGTTTGCGCGAGCTGGCTTATCTGAACAAAGGTATTCGACTTACACTAACTGATGAGCGCGAACTTTTGGAAGATGGTTCGCTGCTGAAAGAAGAGTTTTATTCAGAAGGCGGACTGAAAGAGTTTGTAAAGTACCTTGACGGGATGCGTACGTCCATAATTCCCGAGCCAATTTATGTGGAAGGTATTAAGCAGGGTATTCCTGTGGAGCTTGCCCTACAATACAATGATACCTATACAGAAAATGTCCATTCTTATGTAAACAACATCAATACTCACGAGGGCGGAACTCATGTGGCCGGCTTCCGCAGAGGACTAACCCGTACGCTAAAAGCATATGCGGAGAAGTCTGGAATGTTGAAAAATATGAAGATTGAGATCACTGGTGATGATTTCCGAGAGGGATTGACTGCAGTAATTTCTGTTAAAGTACAAGAGCCACAGTTTGAGGGGCAAACCAAAACAAAACTAGGTAACAATGAGGTAATGGGCGCCGTTGACGTTGCAGTGGGTGAAATTCTTGGAAACTACCTCGAAGAAAATCCGCGTGAGGCTAAAATGATTGTCAACAAGGTTATTTTGGCAGCCACCGCCAGGGCAGCTGCCAGGAAAGCCCGCGAAATGGTTCAGCGGAAAACAGTTATGGGTGGGTCCGGTCTACCCGGAAAGCTTGCAGATTGTGCAAATAATGACCCGGCTGCTTGTGAATTATATCTTGTCGAGGGAGATTCAGCCGGCGGTACCGCAAAGCAGGGCCGCGATCGTAATTTTCAGGCCATTCTCCCATTAAAAGGCAAGATCCTTAATGTTGAGAAGGCGATGGAGCATAAGATCTATGAAAATGACGAGATCAAGAATATGTTTACTGCCATGGGTGTGAGCATTGGAACGCCGGAGGATGCGAAAGCATTGAATATGGAAAAACTGCGTTATCACCGGATTATAATCATGACGGATGCTGACGTTGATGGGTCGCACATCACAACCCTTATCCTCACTTTCTTCTTTCGTTACATGAAGGAACTGATTGAATATGGTTACATTTATATCGCAGCCCCGCCATTGTATCAGGTAAAAAAGGGTAAGGAATTCGAATACGCATGGAACGATGATCAGCGCGATGCCGCGGTTCAGCGTCTCAAAGGAAGCGGTAAAGAGGAGAATGTTGGCATCCAGCGATACAAAGGTTTGGGTGAGATGAATGCAGAGCAACTGTGGGACACTACGCTAAATCCTGAAACCCGAACCTTGAGAAAAGTGACAATAGAGAATGCTGCTGAATGTGATCATATTTTCTCAATGCTGATGGGTGATGAAGTAGCTCCCAGGAGAGAGTTTATAGAGAAAAATGCCAAGTACGCAAGAATAGATATTTAAGTAAAACAACGTAAAAGCCCTTCGCTCTATTGGAGGGCACTGAAAAAGCCACTCCTTTTGGGAGGACTTTGATGAAACGATCA
>JAZKHM010000101.1:0-2161 GCA_040385405.1 Bacteroidota bacterium
TTCACTTAATCGCTTTCTTACTCTTACCTTCATGAACGAAGTACTTTTTCAGTGGCCTTCCACATTATGGTGTACCCTTTTTTTGTTCTATAAATTACTTGGACTTCACTGAAGCTGTTGAATTAGTCTTTTCTGCCAGGAGCAACGCGTTGTAGGCGTTTACAACTCCCCCTGATACCGATATCTGGCTGACAGGAACTTTACTTGAATCGCCTTCTTCGCGGATTTTTACTTTTTGATCTACCTTTGTGACTGAATTCATAATGATTTCTTTCACCTGAACAGCGGTAAACTGAGGGTAATAAGAACGAATCAATGCGGCAAGTCCGGCAACTACAGGAGATGCCATACTGGTTCCGTCATTTTCTTTATACTTGGAATCAGGCATGGTAGAATTAATTTTAACACCTGGCGCAAATACGTCTACTGATTTACCTCCATAGTTCGAGAACGAGGCAACAAGGTCCTCGTCGTTCTTCCAGCCAGAAGCTCCCACTTCAATCCAGCCTTCTGCAGTTCCCATAGTTACTCCGGTACTGTCTGTAAATAGTCGATTAGGGACATTGTCTTCCTTCTCAGTGTTTTTCCCGTCATTTCCAGCAGCATGAACCAGAAGCACATCTTTAGCTACTGCGTATTTTACAGCATCATCAACTACTTTCTTATCCCATGAGTAAGCTTTACCGAAACTCATATTAATAATCTTGGCGCCGTTATCAACAGCATACCTTATTGAATTGGCCACATCCTTATCACGCTCATCACCATCAGGAACCGTTCTAAGCGCCATGATTTTCACATTATCTGCAACCCCTTTAATTCCCAGGTTATTGCTTCTTACCGCACCTATAATCCCCGCAACATGAGAACCATGTTCAGCGTCAGGTCCTGTAATATCATTATTGCCATAATTTTTCTCATAACTATTAGCATAATTATCCCCTACAGAGTCCTTTCGTGGATCAAACTCCAGATTTAGATGATATTTTACCTGAGTGTCATAATGCTTAATCCCATCTTCAAGCTCTTTTCTAAACTCTTTATATGAAGTCTTTTTGATTTCCGGCTTTATAAATTTAATCACCTGTGATTCAATATCACCTTCGGATTTATAATCGTTGAAATCGTCAATAGTGGGATCTGTCTTACCCATTTTCACAAGAATTCCGTCCAGGTATTTAAGAATAAGTGTTGTATTCTGCAAGCCCATTTTGGCCTCTTGAAGTTTAGCCATATAATCTGTTACCAACTTCTTATATAGCTGAAACTCCTTCCTTTCATCCTCACTAAACGGCGTGGAGTTAAGGGCGGCAGCATATTTAGGCTGAAGTTTATTTACCAGCCGGACAACTTCCATGTTATCATAATGAACTTTTCCGATAAAGTTCCAGCCATGAATATCATCTATATACCCGTTTTTGTCGTCGTCAATACCATTTCCGGCAATTTCCTTTGGGTTTGTCCACATCACCTGCTTAAGGTCCTCATGATTTTCGTCAATTCCGCCATCAATGACAGCAACGATCACAGGTTTTGAAGATTTCCCCTTCAGCAGCTCATTATATGCTTTTTCCGTACTGATTCCAAATACGCCATCAGATTTTAAGTCCAGATTTTGCCAGTTCTCTTTTGGCTTCTCGTCATTATCGCTCTGGGCAAACGAAATAAATGGCAATGCAAAGACTGCCGCTGTGTATAGTAGTTTCTTAATAAAATTCATTTTTGATTAGTTTTTATTCAACGTATGTTCAAGATAACGATTTATATAGCCCAACGAGTATGCCACAATTATTCAATCTGAAATATTACATATATATATACGAACAGGGGAAAGATATAGTTTAGAGTCCTGGCAAACTGACACGGTAATTACATACTGGAGATTGTGAAGTATATTATATACTGCTGATTCTACAAGGGGACAATAGGGTATAGTTAGGGGTCAGAAATTAGATCTAAGTAATTAAATGCTAGTAAGTTAACGTTTTAATATCCGGCCTATTGTTTGGTAAGGGAGCAATTATAATATTTAAGCATCAACGGTTTCTGATAAATGGAATCGGCCTATAGCTATAGGCAATTCTGCGATTCAGCATCACAGTATGCTTTTGAAAAGCAAGGACAGTGTTTCATAGGTTAAGCCAGTCGTGTGCTTTGCAGT
>JAZKHM010000102.1:0-63882 GCA_040385405.1 Bacteroidota bacterium
TACATTTTTGGAAAATTACTCGTTCTTCTGCTATGTAATTGTTACAAATACCTAATAAGAACCTAAATAACGAAAAAATGAAAAGTTTAATCAAAGTTGGCACTGTATTACTTGGTGCCGTAATGATATTATCATCATGTGAAAAGGATGACTCTTCGGGAAGTGGTAAATTGTCGTACCGGGTTAAGCCCTCAAACTATACTGCATCAGTGGGAGGGTCAGTTTCGGGAAGCGGCCTGGTTGTCGGTGTCAATTCAAATTCAAGTATAACCTGGACGTCCGGATCATTATATATCAGTGAAATTGATTTTGAAGCAGAAAAGGGTGATAAAGAGATCGAATTTGAACTTAAAAAGGGTGTGAGTGTCGATTTATTCAACCTAAGCCCATTGCTGGGAAGCATTACCATACCTGATGGCACTTATGATGAAGTGGAATTGAAGCTGGAGTTAAAAAAATCTGATGTGAACATGCCGCTCACATTAAAAGGTACATATACGGATGCTGGTGGTGCTAAAATTCCGGTTGAGTTTTATTTCAACGAAGATTTCGAGATGGAAGTCGAAGCTGAAGACCTTATTGTTGACGGAAGCAATGACTATTTAGGCCTTATAAATGTTCAGCTTAATAAATTCATGTCTAATGTTATAACTGCGGACTTAAGCGGTGCCTCAAAGACTGGCGGAGTGATTGTAATATCAAGCACGTCAAACGCCAATCTATATGCTAAATTGAAAGCCAATCTGAATGCCTTCGCTGAATGCGATTTTGAAGATTAGAATAGTATTCCAGGTTATTCCTGCTTAAGGGCATTACTTAAAATGGCTGTATAATTAGCAGACTATTCAGGTAATTATACAGCCATTTTTTTTTCTTAATATCGATGGACTAAACTATCATACCATCCGGGCATATTATTGGCGTACATTTTGATTGGTTAGTGTTATAACATAAAAGTTCATATACATGCTTACTCCAATCGATACATGCCACGCTGGTTAAATCTAACCCTGAAAATCGGCGGGGTACTTATTGGTATCGTTCTGATCCTGTGGATGGCTCTTGCAGCCTATGTGTTTTCCCATAAGGAAGAATTGCTGCATACAGTTACTGAGCAGCTTAACGAAAATCTTAACGGGAAGCTTACGATCGAACGAATGGAACCTTCCCTCATCCAGGGCTTTCCTGGAATTTCTGTGGGACTGGAAAACGTGCTGCTCCGGGATAGCCTTTGGGAGAAACACCGGCGCGACCTGCTAAAAGCAGAAAAGGTTTTCATAAAAATTGATGCATTCTCAATCCTAACGGGTTCGCCTACAATCAGGGATATTCGCATAAGCAATGGCGCAATAAATCTTTTTACAGATAGTTCCGGAATTCGGAACACCGATATTTTCAGAAAGCGCAATGCTAAAGCTGCGGGCAGTGGCGGGGGAAACAAACGGATTAACCGTGTACTCCTCGACAAGGTGAGCCTTACCATTGAAGATAAACTCAAAAACAAGCTGTTTAAATTCCAGGTGGAAGACTTTGTAGGGAAGATCGACTATAACAGTGACGGCTGGAAAGGCAATGTTAATATCCGGGCTAAAGTGGAGGCGTTTGCATTTAATATCAAGCGCGGCAGTTTTCTGAGGAACAAGAATCTGAGAATGGATATTGACATAGCCTATAATGATGAAAAACATCTTTTAACCATACCTGAGCAGGAATTGGATATCGATAATGATGAGCTTAATATTGGAGGTGAGTTTAAATTCGCACCCGATTCATCTGATTATAAGCTCAGTATTAAAGCGCCTTCTATAATTTATAAGGACGCCCTTGCATTATTATCCTCGCACGTTACCAAAAGGCTTAAGCAGTATACGGTAAAAAAGCCGGTCGATGTCAGGGCAAATATACGCGGAAAACTGAAAGGCGGCGGCGAGCCATTCATTGATGTATTTTGGGTGGTTGATGACAATGAGATCGGCATGGCAGGTGAAACGATTACCGAAGCGAGCTTTACTGGAAGCTATAGTAATGAATGGATAAAAGGCGGGCCTAGGAATGATCCTAATTCAGTAATTATTTTCAACAAGCTGAAAGGAAGTTATTATGACATTCCGTTTACCGCAGATTCAATCAGGATCACAGATTTAAGAAATCCTGTTTTCACCGGTCGTTTTATTTCCTCATTTCCCTTGGCGAAGTTGAACAAGGTATTCGGTGGATCGACATTCCTGTTCAATGCCGGCAGTGCTGAATTAGACCTGATTTACAAGGCACCTTTCAATCAGAACGATAAAGGGCAGCGTTTTATTTATGGTTCAATTCATGTTCATGATGCAAAGGCGGCTTATAAACCACGAAACCTTTCATTCCAGGATATGCAGCTGGTGATGAATTTCAAAGGCCTGGATCTCTTTATTAATAATCTCAAATTACGAAGCGGTTCTACTTCTCTGAGCATGAATGGTGAAGTGAAGAATTTTTCAAACCTCTATTACTCAGATCCGGAAAAAATGCTCGTCAGCTGGCAGATTAAAAGCCCGCAGATCAATCTCAACGAATTTTTAGTTTTTCTGGGGCGGAGAACGGTGAGCAGCGATGCAGGCAACACCGGGGGAGTGAAGAAAATTTCGGCTAGCCTGGAGCGAATACTGGCGCAGGCCAGTATGAATATGAACCTTAGCATCAACAAGGTCCTCTATAAGAAATTTGTGGCAAGCGACGTAAGAGGCGGGATCACCCTGAAACAATCGGGAATAGCTATTAATAACTTAAGTCTGAAGCAGGGTGGTGGAAGCCTGAATATTACGGGTAATATCGATCAGTCAGGCAAGGTTAACAGGTTCAATATCGATTCAAAGATTAACAATGTTAATGTTGAACAGCTGTTTCATGCTTTTGATAACTTCGGACAGGACGCCATTACCAGCAGGAATTTACGCGGAACCTTTTTCGGCGGCACTTCAATTTCGGGTTCGATGAGTGATAATGGGGTAATAGTGCCCAGATCGTTCAGAGGGAACGTAGCTTTTGATATCCGGAATGGTGCATTGGTTAATTTTGAACCAATGACAAAAGTCGGCAACTTTGCCTTCCCGAACAGGAATTTTTCGGATATCCGATTTACCAGTCTGAAAAACACCTTGAATATTCAGGGTGAGAAAGTTATCATCCCGCCCATGGAGATTCGCTCCACAGTTTTAAATATTTTTCTCGATGGGGTTTACAGCTTTACCACCGGTACCAATATTGCGATAAAAATTCCTCTCCGGAATCCGGGCAAGGATGAGGCAACAGACGAACGGGCAGCAAGAAAGGACCGTGATCTTAAAGGCATAGTCATTAATCTCAGGGCCCTCGATGGTGAAGATGGAAAAGTGAGGTTCCGGCTTGGAAAAAATGCCCCTGATAACTATTAATAAACAGGCTGAATTGGAAATTGAAAGGCCAAACCAGTAACTTCGCTGCATGTATCAGCTAATAAAGCCAATTTTATTCAAATTCGATCCCGAAAACATCCATCATTTGGTAACGGGTGGCCTGCGAAGGGTGAATCGTATCTGGGGAGTTAAACCGTTGTTGAAAAACGTATTTCAACTGGATGATAAGCGGCTGGAAAGAGAAGTCTTTGGTTTGAAATTTAAAAATCCGCTTGGACTGGCAGCCGGCTTTGATAAAAACGCCGATTTCATTGAAGATCTGGCGGGCTTTGGGTTTGGTTTTATTGAGATAGGAACGGTTACCCCGCTCCCCCAGTCAGGGAATGATAAGCCACGTATGTTTCGGCTTGCTGACGACGATGCGCTGATTAATCGCATGGGGTTCAATAATCAGGGAGTGGATGTCGTCGCACACCGGCTGCGCAATCTGGATCGCAGGGGACTGATCATTGGAGGAAATATTGGCAAGAACAAGCAAACTCCCAATGAGGATGCCCTAAGCGATTACATTAAGTGTTTTGATCAGCTGTTTGATGTCGTGGATTATTTTGTTGTGAATGTTAGTTCTCCAAATACCCCCGGTCTGCGTGAGCTGCAGGAGAAAGAGCCCTTGAAGAACATCTTAAACACACTTCAGCTGCGGAATCGAAAAAATGATATCAGCCGGCCTATCCTGCTTAAGATTGCCCCAGACCTGACAGATTCACAGCTTGGAGACATCATTGAGATTGTTATCGATACGAAGATTGCAGGCGTGATCGCTACAAATACGACGATTTCACGGGAGGGTTTAGTATCTCCTGTAAGCCTTTCAAAAGAGTCCGGGGGCCTTAGCGGTAAACCTCTGAGAAAACGCTCGACCGAAGTGATACGTTACCTCTCAGAAAAATCGAACAAAGCGTTTACGATAATTGGTGTAGGGGGTATTCATTCAGCAGAAGATGCGATTGAAAAGCTTAATGCGGGCGCGACGCTGATACAGATTTATACTGGTTTTGTATATGAAGGGCCGGGGTTGGTGAGGAGGATTTTGAAGGGGATATTGAAATCTCTTTAGGCTTTTAAGTTTAAGGAGAAGTTTTAGAATAATTTGATGATTGCCTTCGGCAATGGGGTTCTTTGCGTAATCTATGGCGCTCTCCGCGGTTAATGGATGACTTGCATCGCGGTGTCTAGTTCAAAATTAAGAAGCTTCGTGCATTACGAATGAACTGGATGACATTTATTAGCTAACGGTTTAAGACGTAATACGGGGAGAATGTAACAGGAATCAATTCCTTTTAAAAACCTATTGTGCAAAAAAAATCCTGATCATTTTATTGATCAGGATATTCTTAAGCTACAAAGCTTTAAATTACTTTTTAATTACTTCTTAGCAGCAGCTTCAATCTTCGCTAAAACTGCATTGTTCTTACTGATCTGGCTTGTTGCAGACTCAGCTGAACGGCTGCCGGTTTCAATGTTCCGGCCTAATTTTAAAAATTGAACCTCTAAACGTGAAGTGGTCTTATTTTTCCTGTCTTTTCTTTTTAAACGTGTAACACCCATGGTTGTAAAATTTAATTTTTTTGTTGAGGTCAGGACCGGATTCGAACCGGTGTAAAAGGTTTTGCAGACCTCTGCCTAGCCACTCGGCCACCCGACCTTTTGTAAAGGACTGCAAAAGTAGCAATTTATTATTGCTCCCCAATAACTTTTACGAATTTCTTCTAATTTCTGAACATATTATTGAAGCTGAAACGCCTACATTGAGCGATTCTGCGTTGCCGAACCTTGGTATGGTGACTGGAAATTCAATTTTCATGCTTATTTCGGGCCTTATGCCATTCCCCTCATTGCCGAAGATTAATATGCCTTCATTGCCAAATTCTGTCTCATAAATAGATTTTCCGTCAAGTACTGCGCCGAAAAGCGGGACGCCGGCATCTTCCAGAAACTTTTCCAGATCGGTATAGGCGACCTGAATCCGGGACAGCGAACCCATCGTTGCCTGAACTACCTTTGAGTTATAAACATCTACCGTGTCCTCAGAGCAGACCAGAAGTTTAATGCCAAACCAATCGGCACTCCTGATAATTGTCCCTAAATTGCCGGGGTCCTGGATTCCATCAAGTGCAATTGTAAATGAACCTTTCAGCATTTCAGTTGTTAACACTCTGGATTTCGGTACTTTAACTAGTGCAAGTATTTGCTGAGGGTTAGTCAGAGCACTGATTTTAGTAAGATCCTGGACGCTAATTTCAATTGCCTTTATATTATGTGATAAAATGTCCAACTTTGGCATCACATTTTCAGTGTAAAAGATAGTGTCTACTGTATAGTCGGAATTAATAAATTCTGAGACGGATTTTAAGCCTTCAACTATAAAAAGGCCGTGTTCTTTTCGGATTTTTTTTTGCTGTAACGATTTTATAAAACTTATTTGAGACTTTGAAATCATACTTTTTCTGCCGTAGTTTCTCACTTGCAAGTATACTGCTTTTGATCTTAATTCTGTCTGCCTGCAACGCCACACGATATTTGTCGGAGGATCAGGCCCTTGTTAAAAGCGTGAAACTGGACAGTGTAGATAAGGAATTTGCTGCAAGCGCACTCACATTCGTACAGAACGACATACGCCCTAATTCCAGGCTTAATCTTGCTCTATATAATTTCTTCAATACCAAAAATGGGAAATACCGGACTGATCGCGTGCGGGCAATCGGGGAGGCTCCGCATATCCTTGACAGTTCCCTTGTCGAGATTTCCCGGATCCAGATTGAGAAATTCCTGGCTACCAAAGGTTTTTTCAAAGCAACGGTGAAAAGCGACATCCAGGTAAAAAATAAAAAAGCAACAATTACTTTTACAGCTAACCAGGGGCCCGAGTTCAGAATTAGCTCTATACGCCATGAGATTCCGGATTCGGCCGTGGCACAGCTTTATGAAGCTAACCGCGCCGGTTTTACCCGGATGAGGGAAGGCCAGCGGTTCGACTCAGATACATTGGCTTACGAACGCGAGCAGATCTACAGGCTGATGAAGAAAAATGGCTACTACGATTACCTTAGGCAATTTGTAAGGTTTGATGTCGACAGTAATTTGAATAGCAGCCAGGCGAAAGTAATTATGTACCTGGCCAATCCAACTGACAAGCCTGAGCACCAGGTTTACACGATTGATAATAGTTTTATAACCATCCGTAATAGCAGCGGATCTATAGACAGTCTATCCGCCGATACTGTTACCGTTGATACTCAGTTTCGTTTCACCGATTATTCCAGGAAATTTGATCCGCGGCCGATAAGCCGGTATTTGTTTATTAAAAAGGGAGAGATATATAATATAGACAAAGAAGATCTTACTTATGACCGTCTTTATGATCTCAACGTGTTCCGTACGATTAAGATCGATTATGCTAAAACAAGCGACAGTACGAACCGCCTTCAGCCCCGTTATGATATCGTGCCGCTAAAGCGCATGAGCAATAGAATAGAGGGGGAGTATACGTTCAACTCGGGCCGGAATGGATTCAATATAGGTAATACATATACTAACAGAAACCTATTCGGAGGTGCAGAACTGCTTGAAATTAAAGCTAAATATGGCCTTCTTTTCGACGCTTCTACCAAAGGCGGCCTTGCTGACCGGATTTTTAGCCGCGACCTTCAGCTCGGTGCAAATTTAGTCTTACCAAAGTTATTAGTGCCTTTCCCGATTCCCATGATTGGAAAAAATGGTATTCCCCATACTACAATTTCCAGCAGCATACAGCTGTTTGACCAGAAAGAGGCCTTTTCAAGCCGGGTTTTCATTAATTCAATAACCTATGACTGGATAGAGACCAAATATAAATACCATTCCCTTACCCCCTTAAATATTGAATTCAGAAAAGGTACGCTTAATTCTGTTTTTAGAGACAGCCTGCGCCAACGCGGCTATGAATTGTATGTCAGGACCAACAACCGGGCTTTCTTTAACCTGGGAAGCCAGTATGCGTACACACTCAATAATATCAGGTTAAACACTTACAGCAACTTTATATATTTCCGGGGAGCGATCGATGCAGCAGGAAACACACTTGGGCTGCTGGACCGTGTTATAAAGTTTCCAAGGGACTCAACCGGTTCAAGGACCTTATTTGGACTTCCTTACCAGGAATATGTCAAAACCGAATTTGACACGAGAATATATCGGTCATTGGGTGGGGAGAAACAAGTGATTTTCCGTATTAACACCGGCATAGGGATTCCACACGGAAATAGTGAGCAGCTGACATTTGAAAAGAACTTTTTTGCCGGCGGATCTAGCGGCGTACGGGCATGGCAGGCCAGGACCCTGGGACCGGGAAACTATAACAGGTCTTCTTTGGGGACGGATGGCAGGGCGGATACGCTGAGACGGAATTTACGGAATCTTGACCAGCTCGGTGAATACAAGCTCGAAGGAAACCTGGAGTACCGGTTCACTATAGCAGAGAATTTTCTTAATGCTAAGATAAAAGGCGCATCGTTTGTCGATTTTGGAAACGTATGGAGGAAAGATTCTCCGGCAAGCAGAATAGAAAATCCGGGCGGTGAGTTCAAGTTTAATAAATTTCTCGGGCAGCTAGCAGTTGGAACGGGAGCTGGCCTGCGATTCGACCTGAACTATTTCGTTTTCCGATTTGATGTGGGGATAAAGGTACGCGATCCGCAATTTGTGGGCTCGGATCAGTACGTGCTGAAGTATCTGCTGAACAGAGGCGCCAGAACAGAATTAAAAGCCCGATACAAGATCACTAATAAACCGGATGTTTACCGGCTGGTACAATATAATTTTGGTATAGGGATGCCGTTTTAGGACGGATATCGGAGGTTGGAGGTCTGAAGTCGGAGGTCTGACGTATGAAGAATGAGTTAGAATAATCCTTTAAGCCCGTCGAAGACTGTGTCGAAGAAAGTTGGGATGCCCAGACCATTTTTGGAGTTGAAGATCAGGAATGCCACCAAGATAATCCCACCAATGATAATGAACTTTCGGAAAAGGGTTGCAATAATTATTATACCGAGGGGAATAAGGATTAAAACCAGCCAGTTTATATGGTAAGTACTAAGATTATCGTCTTTTTTATAAATGTAATACAACTTCCCATGAACACCAGCTTCGTTTTCGTGCCGCAGGTATAAAAATGTTGATTTGTCTATCTGCTGCGGTGCTACAGCAACTCCATCATTAAATTTCAATTCCTGCTGAAATCCGTTAATGCTAAACTGGAAAGTACCATTAAGGCTTTCGATAGGCTTCTCTGTTTCATCAGCCGCGATAATTGCAATCTTGCTGTTCTTTAGCAGATTCTCCTTAACGATGAAGTTGTTTAAAGATATTTGCTGCCGGCTGGCGGTATCACCCTGGGAAAATGCTGGCGAGACCGTGGTCATGAGCAGATAAAAAAGTACAAAATGTATAAATTTTCTCATTCGAACGAGCGCTTATTGTATATTAAAAATCCGGCGTGGAACATTACTCCGAACCGTTTTGCATCATCATCATAGTGATTAAAGCTTAAACTGACCGGGCCTGCCAATGTATGAAAAACCAAGCCAGCGGTTGCAGCTAAATAGCTTTTCGCAAAAAGTTCTCCATAACCCACCGACTGGAGCTTGTTAAGCTCAAATTCTTCCGTCGGTAGAAAGATATAAAATTCTGCCCTGGCATCGAGGTTTTTACTGATTTTAAAAACATTTTTTTGCCCAAGTGCCGCATATGTGGTTGCACGGAATTTTTCCAGATAAAGCGACTTGGAATCCTGTAACGGGTAAAAGGCCGGGGCGCTCAGCAGCGTAGACTTGTATGTGCTGAATGCGGGTTTGTTACTGATTACTACTTCTGTGAGATATCCAAACGAGTATCGTTTGATATGAAAAGGGTATTGTTCCCGGCTTAACCTGGCTTGAAACCAATCCCGGCTCACTTTACGTTCCCCAACGGGGCTGAAACTAACCTCATCCCTTAATATGTTCCCGGGAATGTAATGTTCTTTGCCGCTATACACACTTAGACCGATCCGGAACAATGACCCTTCACTGGGATACATTCTTCTGTTTAGCAGATTTTTGCTAAAAGTGAGAGATGACATGAGGCCATTGAAAGTGCTTTTATCGAGAATATCTCCGAATTGAAAGCGTCTGTTGGGACTGTAGTGATCACCAAAGTTGATAAATCCGGTCTGGAGTTCTAATTTTCCATTATAACTTAACGGAAAGCCAAGTTTTAGCGCCGTCCGTCTATCCGATTGTTCAATAAATGTCGGATCAACATTCTCAATGAAAATCTGGCTTTTATTGAAATAGTTCCAGTGATTATATGTGAACTCAGCCTCAAGGTAAAAAGGCAATCTGCCCGGTACGTCCACTCTGGTCATGCCCTGCGCCGACTCGTAGAATCCCCCCGCATAGAAATTCGCTGAAAAGGTATAAGAATTTTTCCTCAGGTAATTATACTGCAAGCCTACATAGGCGTTGCTTATGGGCCTTGTGGATATTCCGCCGCCGAAATCCAGCTTAAAATTCTTTTGTCGTTGAACCTGGAGCTCAAAATCGTATTCGTCGGTATTCGACTCACGCCTCATCCGGGGATAAACGGTTTCGAAATTATCATCCGCAACAAGTTTGTAATAGCCTGGCTTCAGTTGTTCGATCGTAGGGTTTTCGGTGATTGAACTTTTAATAACAGTTTCCACATATTTTTTCTGCCTGTTACTTACTCCTGTTGCAATGATTTCATCAAACTCCACCTTGGATTTTCGGGTCTTAAATTCATCTCTTTTTTTCTGTAACTCCTCCGGACTTATTCTCTTGCCGACGGATCTCTTAATATTCTCAATGTCAGCGATGGTAGCGTCATAACCTCTTTTTATTAATTCTGCCACGGGCGAAAAATTTGTAGTGCTGAAACCCGCCAGATCAGGCTGAATATAGGATCCATTCTTACCGATGGCTGTTGAATCAGACTTGGAAAGAAACAGATAAACCAGGAAGCGATTCATTAATTTCTCATCATTTTCCCTTGGATAATCATTAAATATCTTTGTCGATACGTTGGATCCAATTATATAATCTGGTTGAAAGTCTTTTTTCAAAACATCCACGGGGAAATTATTGTACAATCCTCCGTCGAAGACGTATTTATCATTCACTTTGACCGGCCGGTAAACCAGGGGTACTGTAAAAGTCCCTCTTATAGCTTCCGGCAAGCTGCCTTTGGAAACCGGGATCATTTCCTGTGAAAGAACATCCGCTACAATACACCGGAAAGGTACAAACAGATTATTGAAGTCGTCGGCTGCGTTTACCGAGGCCTGCCCGAATAGTTCTAACAAAGCGAAATTAAGCGGTACATCATTGATAAGATTTGACCTAAGCTTGAAATTGAAACCGGTATCGACCTGCAGTTTGGCGGATAGAAAAGATGGATTTTCAGGTTTTTTATTAAAAAAATACCTGTAATCGTTTTTAAAATTCCCGCCAACCCAATCCTGAAAATCCGAACTTAATGCTATTTCCTCTATCTCGGCCGGAGAGTAGCCTGATACATACATTCCACCTACAACGCCTCCCATTGAAGTTCCAACTATGTAGTCGATGGGTATATTATGTTCTTCGAGGGCTTTTAAGACACCAATGTGCGCAAGGCCTTTCGCTCCGCCTCCGCTAAATACAAGTCCGACTTTTTGAGGATAGGCGGCAAAAAATTGAAATAAAATCAGAATAGTAACAAATGTCCTTTTCATAATCTTCCAACGTAAAAATAACGTTTTTAACATTTTAATACTGAGAAACCTCAATATCCCTCATGCTATAAGACGGAGAAAATCAGTTAGTTGTTACATTGCCGACCTGCTCATTGATCCTTAACTTTTGTTACGAGCTTTATCCCTGAAAATGTTGTCGGTAACCGCTTGCTTGTTTGCCCATAGAGGAGGTTCCTCCATTTCTGTTGCGATATACAGATATTTATTATCCCATAGAATTTTTACTCTTGTTTTGTATTCTGGCGAGGATTTAGATTCCCCTTCAATATCAATAAAGTATTGAGTCCTGAGAGTTTCTGCCCATGATTTTTCGTTCAGTCCGCCACCTATTTTCAAAGCTGAACCTGTTTGAAAGAGGGTGTAGGATCTGGGCTTCGAGAACAAGGGCTTATAGCCGCTCCACAGGCTTTGTGCCTCTAACTGGCTAACCGATGCAGTAATTAAAAGCAGACAGATGTAACATATGCTCCGTCTGGCAAAAGCACTGAAAATTTTTTTAATGAAAAGCACTGGTATGAAGGGAGTTAAGGCCTGAATCTAAGACTAAAAAGACAATTTAATCAGCTGTTTAAGAAGGCATTTTGCAACAATTATACTACAGCCCACAATTTTATTCAGGAAGTCGGGGGAAGCCAGGATTTTGTAAGTCTATTTAAAAGCCGGTTAATTTTAACTTATTAATTTCGGGTGGGTTGAGGACTGAAATAGCAGAAATAAGTTTTAATAAACTATTTTAAACATTTATCGCTACCAGGTAAATCAGGAATTATTACTTTTAGGAAATAATATTTAGATATGAAATCCAGGTCATTGTTAATTATTGCTTATTTCGTAGTGTCTTTCAACGTTTCAGGACAGGATAAGGGCGGATGGACCAACCTTTTCAATGGTAAGGATCTGACTGGTTTTAGGCAGTTAAATGGGAAAGCCCGGTACGAAGTCAGGAATAAAGAAATCGTTGGCACAACCGTTTCAAACGAACCAAATTCTTTTTTGGCAACTGAAAAAGAATATGGGGATTTTATCCTGGAACTGGAGCTCTTCGTCCATCCGGAGATGAATTCCGGAATACAAATCCGAAGTCTGAGCAAACCGGAGTATATGAACGGGCGTGTTCACGGCTACCAGATAGAAATAGATCCTTCATCCAGGAAGTGGAGCGGTGGAATATATGATGAGGCGCGAAGGGGGTGGTTATATCCCATGGAGCTTAATCCGTCGGGAAAAGAAGCTTTTAAAAACAATCAATGGAATAGATACAGAATAGAATGTATCGGTAATACCATCAGGACCTGGGTAAACGGCATTCCTGCTGCCCACCTGGTAGATACCGAGACGGCAAAAGGATTTATAGCCTTGCAGGTGCATGGAATATCAAAATCTGAGGAGCCTGGCCGGCAAATCCGGTGGAGAAATATAAAAATTAAGACCAAGAACCTGAAACCCTCATCTCCGGACAATATTAACGTAGTCAATAATATGCCGAATTCACTTTCTCTTCAGGAAGAAAGAAATGGTTACAGGTTGTTGTGGGATGGAAAGACCACGAATGGCTGGAGGGGTGCTGGCAGGAATAACTTTCCCGATAAAGGCTGGGAAATCCGCGATGGGGCTCTAAATGTGGTAAAATCAGGAGGAGGTGAATCTGTTAATGGGGGCGATATTGTTTCTGCAGACCAGTTTAGTGCATTTGAACTAAAATTTGATTTTCGTCTTACGGAAGGAGCGAATAGCGGCGTGAAGTATTTCGTGACGGAAAAGGAGAAAAGCACGGGCTCTGCCATTGGTTTGGAATATCAGGTACTGGACGATGTCAGACATCCTGATGCAAAACTAGGAATCAATGGAAATCGTACTTTAAGTGGTCTTTATGACCTGATCAAGCCAAATAAATTGCCATCATCACTGGTTCGTAAGACTGGTAACTGGAATCAGGGTATTATCCGTGTATATCCGGATAATAGGATTGAACATTGGCTGAACGGGTACAAGGTTGTTGAATATCGGCGCGGTTCACCAGAGTATCTGAATTTAGTTGCAGGGAGTAAATATAAAGTCTGGAAAGATTTTGGAATGGCTCCGGAAGGCCGGATTTTACTTCAAGACCACGGAGATGCCGTTTCGTTCCGAAGCATCAAGATCAGAAATCTTAGGTGAAATCGATCAGAGGTAATTTGACCGGCAATTTTGACTTATGCGCTGAATTTTAATTCAACTTTATTAATCAGGTTTACGATATCAAATGGCTTTGCAACGAAGTCATCGGGCTGGCAATCTTTTTCCACAGAATCACCGATATTATGAGAAGCCGATACCATAATTATTGGAATATGAAGTGTGTCCTTTGTATTTTTGATTTTTTTGCAAATTTCTCTGCCGTCCATGGTCCCAAGCATAACATCCAGGATAATCAGGTCCGGATTGAATATTGAAATATGGTCAAAGATCTTTTGGCCACTGGACATAAGATCAACCTCGTAACCTTCAGACTCCATTATAAGTCCCATTACTTCTAAAATGTCACGGTCATCATCTACAATTAAGATTTTTCTCTTTTCCATCAGTCCCATTCAATGGGAAGTAAGATACAAAGACCATACCACATAAGGCTTAAGCAAGGGATTAAGAAGCTTTTAGTTTATTAGCCTTCATAAAACGGAAAAGGTTATCAATACCCGCCGTTATGCCGCCGGGTCGAATTCGGTATAAATTTCCAGAATTATCCGCAAGACTCTAACGTGAAAGACAGAAAAGCAATTGAACTTAATGTTCACAATAATAAAAAAAGCCTGATACCGCTTTTACGGAACCAGGCTGTTTTGTGTGCCCAGAGGGATTCGAACCCCCATCAGCAGAACCGGAATCTGCAATTCTATCCATTGAACTATGGGCACATTAACCGCAAATATAGCTATTCGCTTTTCAGTCGCAAGATTTAAACATTAAATCTGAAGTGCATGATATCGCCATCCTGAACTATATAAGTTTTTCCTTCGACGCCTAATTTTCCGGCCTCTTTACAGGCAGCTTCAGATCCGAGATTTACGAAGTCATCATATTTGATGACTTCAGCACGAATAAATCCTTTCTCAAAATCAGTATGGATAACTCCAGCGGCCTGAGGCGCAGTAAAACCCTGAGTTATTGTCCATGCTCTCACTTCCTGCACCCCGGCAGTAAAATAAGTTGCAAGGTTTAATAATTTATAGGCCGCTCTAATAAGTTTTGTCACTCCTGATTCAGTTAAGCCCAGATCTTCAAGAAACATCTGACGTTCTTCATAGCTGTCCAATGAAGCGATTTCAGCTTCTATTTGTGCGGAAATTACAAGAACCTCGGCATTCTCATCCTTTACAGCCTCCCGAACTCGTTCTACATAATTATTGCCTTTTGTCACTGATTTTTCGTCAACGTTGCATACATAAAGTACAGGTTTCTCTGTAAGTAGCCACAGATCGGCGATAAATTCCCGGTCTTCAAGGCTGATGGGAGCCGTGCGTACTGATTTACCGGATTCTAAATGAGATTTTACGACATTACAAACTTCGTAGGTTTTTTTAGCATCCTTATCATTACCAGTTTTAGCCATCTTCTCAACCTTCTGGATCCTTTTGATAATCGCATCAAGATCTTTAAGCTGCAGCTCGGTATCAATAATCTCTTTGTCTCTGATTGGATCGACCGAACCGTCGACATGAATCACGTTGTCGTCGTCGAAGCAACGTAACACATGTATAATAGCGCTTGTAGCCCGGATATTTCCAAGAAATTGATTCCCCAGTCCTTCACCTTTACTCGCACCTTTAACAAGTCCGGCGATATCGACGATTTCGATTGTATTTGGTTGAACCTTCATTGGTTGTACCAGTTCCGCAAGCTTGGCCAGCCGCGGATCAGGAACCGTGATTACCCCGATATTAGGTTCTATTGTACAGAATGGAAAATTAGCAGCCTGTGCCTTCGCGTTTGATAAACAGTTGAATAATGTTGATTTTCCTACGTTAGGCAGGCCTACTATTCCGCATTGTAATGCCATTTTAAGTTGAATGTTGAGAGTGGACAGTTGACAGTTAACTCTGACTACTGTTTAATAATTAATAATTACTGGTTACTGACTGGAGCTTAAAGCTAAATAGGGCGCAAAGATAGAAATTGATTTCAAATTAGACAGATGTTAGTTAAAATCCCTTTCACCTGTGTTTTTGTCACGAAGGTATTTCCGCTTTCAGGATATCGTTTCAAATCCTCTTTTTTCAAACTCTCCCTGGCAGTGGTAATAACAAGGTGATCCAGATTTGGGCCGGCAAATGTGCAGGACGTGACATTGGGAACTGGAATATCGATTTTATCTAAAATTTTACCATCCAAAGGATTCCATCTGTAAACACCAAATCCTCCCCAATGGGCAATCCAAAGCATTCCTTCCTCATCTATAGTCATGCCATCGGGTGTTCCCATCGACCCGGGAATTTGAATGGTATTTTTTTCAAAAATAATGTCACCGGTTTCCTCATTAAAGAAAAAAGATTGCACTGCCTGTGTTGGGCTATCAATGTAATATAATCGCTTACCATCTAATGACCATACGATTCCATTCGATATGGTCACTTTGTCAAGTTTCTTTTTGATTGTGAGGTTTGTATCTACACAATATAAGGAACCTGCACCTCGTTTAAAATGCTTGTGCATGGTACCTAGCCATAATCGCCCATAACTGTCGCAGGAACCATCGTTACAACGGTGCGCAGCGATTTTAGTTTCGATATCAAGTAGCCATTCCAGATTTTCTGAATCTAAATCGAACCTTGCAATCCCGCCGTTTAAAGCTAGTATTAAATGATTATTTCTTCCCTGAATAACAAGAGACAGTTTATAGTCGAAGTTCCGGGATCTTGTATTTTTATTTAGCCAGTTATACTCGAACAATATACCCTTTTCAATATCCACCCAGAAGCAGCACTGCCTTTGCGCATGCCATATGGGTCCTTCGCCCAGGATACATTGAGACGGAAATAGAATCTCAGCTTTCATAGTTTATCGGCTTGGCCGGGGAGGGGTTTTTATACTTTATAGTCAATATAAAACTAGGGTAGGGGTCTTACCATCACCTCTTTAAACATTACTGTACTTTGGGGATCATGGCCTTGTAAGGCGAAGGTACCGTGTGAAATCAATCGACCTGCCATATCTTTAGAGCGGTTAACATTGTCAGGTTCAGTATACTCAACTACCGTCTTATCGTTTATTTTAATCGTAACATTTTTACCATTGACAATGATATGCTCAGTATACCATTCGTTGTCCTTTACCAGAACTTCCCTTACATCCTGTATGGCATACAAACTACCAGTTCTTCGCCAGTCAGTATGCGAATTGTTTACCTGGACTTCGTAACCTTTTAATGGCCACCCGCTCTCCTGTAGTTCAGTGTGAAAATAGATACCGGAATTAGAACCCGGTAAAGTCATCAATCTAACCTTTAGCTCAAAATTTTTAAAATCATGATTCATAACGGGTCCAGTATAAAATAAGTGAGCCCTCGGTCCTTTAACTACTAAAGCACCATTCTCAATTTTAAATGTTTCTGGGTTTTCTTTTGCGGTCCAGCCATTAAGGGATTTGCCATCAAAAAGATTGATCCAGGCTGAATCCTTTCTATGTGCCATGGGAGTACAGGATATCAATATCAGATTGATCAGGGAAAATATCAAAAGCTTTTTCATTTTGGTTTGTAATTAGGTTTGCGAAATTCAAATATGCCATTTAAAAAGGTGATGGGCTTACGGAGGACCAGCCCCCATCAATAATGAGGCTTTGCCCGGTTATTTGTTTTGCGTTATCGGATACTAAGAATAGTGCTGCATTTGCAATATCGGCAGTATTTGCTGCTCTGCCCATTGGGGTAAGTTTTGACCAGACGGATTCGTATTCAGGATCGCTCAATGTCCTTTCGGTGATAGTAGCGCCGGGTGCAATGGTGTTGATATTGATCTTATACGGAGATAGTTCCACTACAAGATTTTTCGCGAGCATCTCGATTGCTGCTTTGGTCATTGAATAAGCTGCCAGGTTTTTATGTGCCTGATGTCCGGTAACCGAAGATGTAAAAAGAATGGAACCTCCTGCTGCTTGTTTCGTCATTTGCTTAGCAGCAGTTTGAGCGAGGAAAAACGTGCCAGCCAGGTTTACATTCATCACCTTCATGAAAGATTCAAGAGGATAACTGAGAAAATCCCCGAATAGGGTGATACCGGCATTTGCAATTACTATATCAAGCCGGCCGAATCTGTTTACTGCCGAATTAACTATATTTTCAATAAAAGCTAAATCGCTTGAATCGCCCGCACTGGCAATACAATTTCCACCTTCGTGCCGGATAATTTCAGCTGCATAGCTGGCCAGCGATTCATCAATATCATTTAGTATGACGATAGCACCCTCTTTTGCCAACTGCCGGCAAATCTCAAAACCGATTCCTTGCCCTGCACCGGTCACTATAGCCACTTTGTTTTCGAAAGCTTTTATTATCATTTGAATATTGTTTTAATGCGAGTCTCTTGAAACATTACTTCCCGAACCTCCTTTTAAAAATCCGAAATCGGCGCCTAAATGCGCCTGTTCAACATTATTTATATACAGATTTACATAGCCTCTCGCGATATCAAGTGGGAGTGGCCTCCACTGATTTTTCCTTCGTGATAATTCTTCCTCTGTGAGATCGACATTTAAAGTTCTACCTGGTACGTCCAGAATAATTAGATCACCGGTTTGCAGTACGCTAAAGTTCCCTCCCAGGGTAGCTTCGGGAGAAATATGCAACACTACTGTCCCGAATCCCGTTCCGCTCATGCGGCCATCGGAAATCCTGACAAGATCTTTTACCCCTTTCGCCAATAGTTTTACGGGGAGGGTCATATTGCCCACTTCCGGCATACCTGGATATCCTTTCGGACCGACGTTTTTTAAAACCAGTACACTGTTTTCATCCACCGGAAGGTCAGGATCATCAATCCGTAATTTATAATCCTCAATGTTTTCAAAAACTACTGCTTTGCCGCTGTGTTGAAACAGATGCGGACTTGCAGCTGAGGGCTTTATTACCGCTCCATTTTCACATAGATTCCCGTGCAAAACTGCCAAAGCTGTAGCATTATTAAAGGGCTTATCAAGTCCGGCAATTACTTCCCGGTTATAGCATTCCACATTTTGATAATTTTCCTGCAATGTCTTTCCGTTTGCAGTGATGCAATCGGTATTCAGTAAGGCGTCAAGCTCCTTCAATACGGCAGGTAGTCCGCCGGCATAATATAAGTCTTCCATAAAAAACTTTCCTGCAGGATGCAAATTGACTAGTAGGGGAATAGAATTGGATAGGCGGTCAAATTCAGTGATGTCAAGCGGAATACCTATTCTTCCAGCAATGGCTAAAAGATGGATAATGAAATTGGTTGAGCCACCTATTGCAGCGTTAACCTTGATGGCATTTTCAAAAGCTTTTTTAGTTAGAATATCAGATAATTTAAGACCCTCATTCACCATTTCCACTATCCTTCGGCCGGAAAGCTGTGCGAGAACTTTCCTGTTGGAATCCGCAGCGGGTATGGCTGCATTTTCGGGAAGTGAAAGGCCCAAAGATTCTACCATACAAGCCATTGAGGATGCAGTACCCATCACTGCACAGTGACCATGACTCCGGCACATTCCAGCTTCAGCCATGTTAAGCTCTTCCTCTGTCATCAGTCCGGCACGCAAATCATCAGTAAAACGCCATATATCACTTGTTCCGATATCTCTTCCCTTATATTTGCCTGTTAACATAGGGCCGCCAGATACGACAATAGTTGGAATATTCACACTGCATGCTCCCATTACCAACGATGGCGTGGTTTTATCACAACCGCATAACAATACTACTCCATCCAGTGGGTTTGCACGAATGGATTCTTCTACATCCATACTTACCAAATTCCTGTACAGCATTGCTGTTGGTTTGATAAGGGTTTCACCTAGCGACATAACCGGGAATTCCACAGGAAATCCCCCTGCTTCTGATATCCCCCTCTTGACAGACTCGGCAAGCTCCCGGAAATGGGAATTGCATGGAGTGAGCTCGGACCAGGTGTTACAAATTCCTATGATTGGCTTCCCCTGAAATTCATAAGCAGGAATGCCTTGATTTTTCATCCAGGCACGATAAATAAACCCATCTTTACCTTTTTTGCCAAACCATTCCTGGCTCCGTAAAACCTTTTTCATAAAAATCTATTTTTTTCAATGTGCGTAAAGATTAGCAGAATAGCAGCAAAAAATATGATATAATTCACTGTTTCAATTAACAAGGATTTCATCTACCAGTAGTAGGGCAGGTTTGCCTTTGTTCTTATGCCAGTTAGGAAGCTTCTTTAACGGTTTAGCAATAATTTTGAGATAGGATATCTTCTGGGTCTTAAATTTGCACTCCGCAATTTGTATGAATGGCTTGCCATCTTTTTTGGGATGTATCGGTTTCAATGTGCTGATTAAACGCATCTGACTTTTTGTAGCTCCTCCCCAAATTTCAATGGAAGCTGGGGGGAATATAATTGTTTCCGGCTCGATTAGCGTGTTCAACGCTACAGAACTTACGGCAACAGACTTCCTGAATTCTAACAACACTTCCATATCGTTTTTTACAAATCCAGCCCAGTTAGTAGCCGATGCGGGGCTATTCGCATTAAAAGCACCCAGTTCTCCGTCAAAAAATGTTTTATCGCCATTTGCCAGATGGTTGCTATTAAACGGAGTGAGTAAAATAACACTATCGGGCTTGTAGGTATTTCTGTATAGTGTTAAAACCGCTACATCGCTGCCAAGCCAGCCCGCTTTATAAGCTTTAGCTTTTACAACGGTGTATTCTTTTAATAGGGGTTTGTTTTTGAAAACAGGAGAATTTAGACTATCTGGCTCAGTGCCGTCCGTAGTATATCGTATTTTAACACCATTTATTGGATGTCCTAAATGCAATGGAATTGATTCACTAAAAACGCTGGAACTATTTTTTAACTGTGGGGGATTCAGTTTAATGGGATTGCGTCCATCGTCTTTAAATCCCGCAATTATCTGAACGTGTTTGTTCGCGGTCTGCAGTTTTTGAATCTCCTTTACAGATAAATCGGTGTTCCATACCACTAATGTTTTCAGGCTTGCAAATTCAGAAATTTGCTGCTGCAGATCCTTGTAATTTATTTTTGTACCGGAAAGAGACAGATTCTTTAAGTATTTTAAGGATGTAAGTTCTTTCAAGCCTTTTCCGGTAATATCTGTAAAGTTCAAATTCAATTTACGGAGATTCTCAAAGCGAGCGACATGCTTTAAATCTTCATCCCTAACAGGTATCTTGTTTAGTTCAAGGGATATGATTTGGGTTTTCACTGGACTTAATTCTTTTAACTTCTCAAAAGTGTAAGTGCTTCTGTTATAAATACTAACAGCCAATGCTGGAGATCCTTTTGAGATTGGGTAAACTCCCCGATAACTATTGTTCAATTCTATTATCGTCTCTTCATCAGCTGCAGCAAAGTCAAATTCCTCTTCCGTATTTTCAGGTTTTAATGCTGCTATGGAAAGTATCCTTAACGAGTCTTTAAGGGGCAATTCAATAACTTTTTTCTTAAAATCAGCATTTGCTTTAATCCAATGAAATAACAAAGCAATTTCCTCTTCAGAAAGTTGAATTTTATCTTTCGGCGGCATCCGTTTCTTGTCTTCCAGGGGTAGATGTATGCGTTGTAAAAGAAGGCTGAGTTCTGGCTTTCCAGGGACGAATAATTTGCCTGTTTTCCCGCCTTTTAGTATGTATTTAGCTTCTGACAGAATCAACTTTCCTTTTAATTTGTCTGGATTGTGACAGCTTACGCATTTTTCTACAAAAATAGGCTGGATGACGTGGTCAAATACAATGGCCTGATCAATAGGCACATTCTCTTCCTTAGGCATTAAAGGCTCTAAAACAAAATTCTCTCCATGAGTTAAGGTAGCTCCGAAGTGGCCTGCAATAATGAGACTAAAGAAAGTAATAATGGCTCCAAATTTGGCAAGAGGAGCCCTGTACCATGATGAATTCCGAAACCAGTAAATGAGGGAAGGAATAATCACGACACTAATACCAGCCCACTTATGCCATTGTAAAGTTTCACCTGTATAAGTGCCCTCTTTGGACAAAAATAACCCCATAATAACCGATATAGCGGAGGAAATGGCGCCAATAATTAACAAGTTGGAAGCAAATCTTTGGTATAAATCCTGGGCATTATATTCGTTTTTGAAACGAAAAAATTCTAAAAGCATAGCCAGCATCAGAATTGCAATAGGGAAGTGAAGAATCATGGGATGCATTCTTCCAATTGGCTGTAACCAGTAGGGCACAATCAATTTATTCTCGAATATCAATAAAAAGATAATAAAAACATTCAATGCAAACAATAAATTTCCTGCAAAACCCTGTAGGTTTGTTTTCATTACACTAAAATATCTTTGATTACTTTTCCCGAAACATCCGTTAACCTATACCGGCGTCCTAAATGCTTAAAAATCAGCTTCTCATGATCCAGGCCTAACTGATGCAAGACGGTGGCTTGAAAATCATGAACATGCACAGGATCTTTAACTATGTTATATCCAAAATCATCTGTTTCTCCATAAACAATACCGGGTTTAATACCACCACCTGCCATCCAGATACTAAAGCAGCGTGGATGATGATCGCGTCCATATTTATCTATGCTCAGTTTTCCCTGACTGTAATTTGTGCGGCCAAATTCTCCACCCCATATCACCAATGTTTCATCCAACAGCCCTCTTTGCTTCAGATCAGTAACTAAAGCTGCCGAAGCCTGGTCTACGTCTTTGGCCTGTTTAGTTATTTCAAAGGGGAGATTTCCATGTTGATCCCATCCCTGATGGTACAATTGAACAAAGCGGACACCACTTTCGGATAGTTTACGCGCCAGCAAAGCATTTGCTGCAAACGTACCCGGCACTAGGCAATCAGGACCGTATAATTTAATGATATCATCCGGCTCTTTTGACACATCCATTATTTCAGGAACAGCTGCCTGCATACGGTAAGCCATCTCATATTGCTGGATTTTTGTATTTATCTCCGGATCACCGAATTCTTCATAAGACATTTGATTAAGCTCAGACAAATTATCGAGTATTTTCCTGCGTTCATGCCTGTTCATTCCCTTGGGGTCCTTTAGATATAGTACCGGGTCTTCCCCGCTACTAAACTGAACACCCTGATGGATTGAATCAAGGAAACCATTGGACCATAATTTGGAATAAACACCCTGGCCGTTACCTATACCTCGTGAAAGCAAAACAGTAAATGCGGGTAGGTTTTTGTTTTCGTTTCCGAGGCCGTAACTCAGCCATGTACCCATGCTGGGCCTGTTACCCTGTTGCGAGCCTGTTTGAAAAAAGGTGAGCGCAGGATCATGGTTAATGGCCTCTGTGTGCATAGACCTAATGATGCAGATATCATCTACAACTTTAGCAGTATGGGGGAAAAGATCGCTGATCCAGGCCCGCGAATCTCCATATTGTTTAAAATCAACGAAGGAACCCACCATTGGGAAAGATGCCTGGTTTGCGGTCATCCCCGTTAATCTTTGCCCGGCCCGAATAGACTCGGGAAGTTCCTGCCCCATCATCTCCCGAAGTTTGGGTTTGTAATCAAATAATTCCAGTTGTGATGGCGCTCCATTCTGAAATAAATAAATAACCCGCTTAGCTTTAGGTGCAAAATGCGGAATGCCGGCAACAAAATCATCTTCATCCATTCCGCCTCCATTTAGCAGATCGGGCATTAACAAAGAACCTAAAGCGATGCTGCCAAGTCCTAAACTCATTCTGGACAAAAAGCGCCGTCTATTAAAATTTAGACCATGTTCTAAAATGTCTTTTTCCATATAAATTCAGGATTTGGTAATGGTTTCTTCAAGGTTATAAAGAGTAGATATTACCTGCATCATGGCTGCGAGCATTTTTTTATTCTTGATTTCTGGTTGAGGGAATTCACCAACAGCTATTAATTTTTCTGCATCCTGCGTTTTAAGCGTTTTGAGTTCTTCAATGTAATAATTAGTTAACAGTGTTATTTCTTTTTCATTAGGTTTTCTACAAACAATTAACCGGAATGCCTTAATTATTTTGTCTTTAGTCTCGCTATTTTCTTTTAGAAGCTTTGCAGCCAATACTCGTGAAGCTTCCAATACGACAGGATCATTCATCATTACCAATGCTTGTAATGGGGTATTGGTTTTCAATCTTTTCACCTCGCACTGATCGCGGTTACTTGCATCAAAAATGCCCATTGTAGGAGGGGGGACTGTTCTTTTGATGAAGGTGTATAAGCCTCTGCGATAGAGGCTTACGCCATGGTCTTGTTTATAAGTAGCTAAAATTCCGCGCCCGGAAGTAGCCCCTTCCCACAATCCAGGGGGTTGGTAAGGTTTAACACTGGGGCCACCTATTGTTTTATTAAGCAGGCCGCTGCTGGATAAAACGATATCTCTTATAAATTCGGCCTGAACACGATAACGAGGTGCTCGCGCGAAGAAAATATTTTCGGGATCTGTGTTTAATTTTTCCGGGGTAACGACAGCGGATTGGCGGTAAGTAGATGATGTCACCAATTGTTTCACAAGGCGTTTTATATTCCAGCCACTATTCATAAAATCAACAGCCAGCCAGTCCAGTAATTCGGGATGAGAAGGAAGCTCCCCCTGCATTCCAAAATCACCTGAAGTTTTTACAATGCCTTTCCCAAAAAACTCCTGCCACATTTGGTTGACAAAAACCCTTGAAGTAAGCGGGTTTCGTTTATCAAATAGCCATTGAGTCAATCCCAGTCTGTTCTTAGGGTATTTGTTGCTGAATGGCAAAATCGCCTTAGGCGTACCTGCTTGAACTTCTTCTCCATGAGCGTCATATGCCCCACGATTAAGTATGTAAGTTTTTCGCACCGTATCACGATCGCCCATTACTGATACAATAAGCTTGTTGGTGTCCTGTTTATTAATAAACGTTAAAACCTTTTTTACCTCTTCATCAGTGATCTCTATAAAGGGTTTTTTTGCATAGGTTTCAGGTCCTCCGATAGTAGATTCCAGTCCTACCTCTTTAATATTATTGAAAAAAGCAGAGAGCTGATAATATTCTTTTTGTGAGATCGGATCATATTTATGATCGTGGCAGGGCGCACATTCTATGGTAACCCCTATCAATGCTTTTCCAAACATATTGCTCCGATCTGTAACATAAGCTACCCGGTATTCTTCATCTACCACACCTCCTTCTTCCGTAATTTTATGATTCCGATTAAAGCCCGTTGCCAACAGTTTTTCTTTAGTAGCATCAGGCAATAAATCGCCGGCCAACTGCCAGGTAATAAAATCATCGTAATGCATATTCTTATTGAACGCATATATCACCCAATCCCGCCAGGGCCATTGAGTACGGTAGCCATCGTCCTGATAGCCGTGAGAATCTGCATAGCGGGAAACATCCATCCAATGCACAGCCATCTTTTCTCCGTAGGCAGGGCTTTTGAGTAACTGATCTACTATTTTTTCATAAGCATTTGCACTTTTATCGGCCAGAAAACGATCCATCATCTCCAAACTTGGCGGCAAACCGGTAATGTCAAGGCTTGCACGCTTAAGTAAACGTTCTTTGTCAGCCTCCTGATTAGGAGTCATCTCCATCTGCTCTTGTTTGTGAAGAATAAAATAATCAATCTCATTTTTTGCCCACTGTTTATTTTTTACTTCAGGTATAATAGGCTTTTTAGGTGCTATAAAGGCCCAATGCTTTTCATATTTAGCACCTTGTTTTATCCATTTCTCTATTAAATTAATTTCATGAACGCTCAATTTCAGATTAGAGGAAGGTGGAGGCATCATCATACTTGTATCCTTAGAAGAGATACGCAGGAAAACTTCAGACAATTGTGGTTTACCGGGAACCAGGGCATGGGCTTTTGGGTTTTCCTTTAATGCTTTATAAGCGTTCTCGGCTATGTCCAGCCTTAATCCTGCTTCGCGCTTGTTGGCATCCGGACCATGGCAGGCGTAACATTTATCAGAGAGTATAGGCCTGATATCAAAATTATAACTCACGGAATCAGGAATCGTTCGCTGGGCCGTAGCATGAGAGTCACTGTTATTGCATGATTGTATGGTGTATACTATGCAGGCAATGATAATTATCAAATAATATAACCTATTATGCATAAAACATCATAATTAATATCTAAATATAGTTTTTTTGTTAAAAAAAATCCCCTTTTGTATAAACACAAATGGGGGTAATAAGAAGTGTTAAATTTAATATCCCGGGTTTTGTGGTTGTAAATTAGGATTTCATTTACTGAACACCAGGAGGGTATAAAAGAAGCTTTTTCTGCAAAGCTTGATTTGAGCTTTTGTTAATATGTCCAATAAAACCATATTTATTACCACATGACCGTTAACTATCAGTAGTTGTTCCAGCTTAGGCCAGAAGTATTGTGAAAGTACAGTTCAAATCTGGATCTTTAATCTGCTTGTTGTTCTGATATTTCGACGCGAGAAGTTCAATCAGGTAGAGTTCCAAAATAAAAAAGCCATCCATTAAAACGGACAGCTCATTAAAATTCTTTTTTATTGTTTAGACTTCGAAGGAGAAGTCGTCTTCTATTTTGGCGGGTTCGGTATGATTTTCAGAATATTCATACCTTTTTTCAACAACTTCCTGGTTCGCTTTTATGTAATCGATAGTTTCTTTCAAACCTTCAGCAAACTTTTCGAAATCCTCCTTATAGAGAAAAATTTTGTGTTTGATAAACACACCGTCTTCTAAACGTTTTTTACTTTCTGTCACAGTAACATAATAGTCGTTTGATCGTGTAGCTTTTACATCGAAAAAATACGTGCGTTTCCCCGCTCTTACCTTCTTTGAAAAAACCTCTTCTCTTTCTTTGTTGTCGAAATCTCCCATTTTCATTTATTTATGTAGGGGTAAATATAATAGATATTCGCAAAGTTACAAATTGAATTTTTAGGGGGCATTTTACACGGTAAATCGAGCTGAAATCCTTCATCAGACTATTTATCTGGTGGTTTCAATAAAGCTATGCGGTTTCTTCTTCAAGCAACTGCCTTTCGTAAAGTTCAAAATAAGCTCCTTTATTGGACATGAGGGATTTGTGACTGCCTTGTTCAATTATCCGGCCATCATCAATAACTATGATTTTATCGGCATTCTTGATAGTGGATACACGATGTGCAATCAATATACTGGTTTTATCTTTCATCCTTCTGCCAAGGTTATTGAGGATCTGTTCCTCCGTTCTTGTGTCGACTGCTGAAAGGCAATCATCGAAAATAAGGATTTGTGGTTCTTTAATAATTGCCCTGGCTATGGAGAGTCTTTGTTTCTGGCCGCCAGAAAGTGTTATTCCGCGTTCTCCAATCAATGTCTCAAACCCTTTGTCAAACTCTTTTATGTTGTGATATACCGCTGCATCCTTAGCAGCAGTTTCAACGCTATGGGTATCGGGGTCAGATATTCCAAATGCAATGTTATTCTTAATACTGTCGGAGAAGAGGAATACCTCCTGAGGAACAAAGCCTGCCTGTTGCCTGAAACTATTCAGGTCTATATTCTGGATCTTATGGCCATCAATAAGAATTACGCCGCTGTCTGTGTCATACATACGCATCAATAGGTTAGCGATAGTTGATTTGCCTGATCCGGTGCGGCCAATGATGGCTAAAAATTCTCCTGGTTTTACTTCGAACGATACATCTTCCAGAGCTTTAATGCCGGTGTCGGGATAGGTGAAGCTTACGTTTCTGAACTCTATATGACCTTTCAGATTGATGATTGCGTCTTTGCCTGAAATTATTTCGGGCTCTGTATTTAAAAATTCATTGATCCTTTTTTGAGATGCTGCGGCCCTTTGAATTAATGACGTAACCCATCCGAGAGACATCACCGGAAAAGTTAACTGGTTTACATAGACTAAAAATTCAGCAATATTTCCTGAGCTTATTGTACCATTTATTACCTCTTTGCCTCCAACATAAACAGTAATAATGGTGCTTAGTCCTACCAAAAGGAGTATCATCGGAAAAAATAGAGCTTGTACCTGAACGAGAGCCATAGATTGGGTTTTGTAATTCTCGCTTTCAGCGTTAAATTTGTTCTGCACATCATTTTCACGAACGTAAGCTTTGATTACTCTGATCCCGGAGAAAGTTTCCTGGACGAAATTTGAAAGCGCCGAAAGCTGCTCCTGTATCTTCTCACTCCGGTTGTTTATCATGGTATTTACATAATAAATAGTGATTGCCAGCAAGGGCAGGGGGAGAAGCGAATACAAAGCCAGGCGGGCATTTACACTGAACATAAACGCTACTATCATAATAAACAATACAACTGTGTTGATAGTATACATGATCGCAGGCCCGAGATACATGCGCACGCGACTGACGTCTTCAGTTACCCTGTTCATCAGGTCGCCGGTATTATTTCGGCGATAAAATGCCATAGATAGTTGCTGGTAATGAGTATATATTTCGTTTTTTAAATCATATTCTATGTGTCTGGACATCAGGATAATAGTCTGACGCATAAAAAAGAGGAAAATGCCGCGGAGAAGGGCCAGGATCAAAACAATGAGCCCAAAGAGCATTAGTGTGTGTCCAAAAATTTCGTTTACAACGTCCTGTCGGTCAAATCCGTTGAAAAGTCGGTAGACAGCAATATTTTCAGTGACCAGGTCGAACGAAATTTGAATAACCTGCGCCGGAAGAACTCCGAAGATGTTGGAAATAATGACGAATAAAACCCCGGGAATAAAACGCCAGCGGTATTTGTAGAAAAATTTATTAAGATAGGCTAGTTCTTTCATTATTGACCGGAGTCAAAAATAGGCACAATTTGTGATTTCTATTTCAGTCCACTATTATTTTATCTGACTTTCTTTTAGTTTTCCAGCCGTCCGCTGAGCAGCCAAAAAAAAACTTATTGTCAGTCATAATTCATAGCCCATTCGCCAGCAATATCGGTCCAAAAATCATTTTTATTTGTTGGTCGTTATCATCTTAGCTATTAATCGGATATCACCTTTACATCCTTAAACAAAAAAGGATTGCCGCTCAGCCTCAGTTTCATTCCACTGGCCGTGCTTACATTTCGGAGAATAACTTCTTTGGTTCTTACAAAGGGGAAGGTTTCCTGGTAAGAAGCATCTTTCATTTCCGGATTGAAATTAGAAAAAATGGCAGGACCCTGATAAGGTTCCGGATGATTGGAATCGTCAATACGAAGGTTTTCGATCGTAATCCGCTCCGGCATATAACAGGTGTAGCCGAAATCATGCTGACTGGAATTAGCACCGCCAATCAGGCTGGCACTTATGGGCTTGCCGCCGGCGGGCACAAAAACGCAGTTGCGGATAAAAACTTCTCCCCGCCAGGTACTGCCATAATCGGTGCGCAAATTAATTAAGGAGCTGCCGTTGATGGTCGAATTCTCCACGGTAAGCAACCCGCTGCCAATGGCATTGATACCCATGTGCCCGAGGGTGGAGTTACGGATGGTTGCGTTGGCAACTCCCATGTGGGCATCGAAACGGGAAAAGGTGCATGAATCATACAACAGATTTTTGCTGTAGTTAGACCCCATGATTCCCCAGTATGTTTTGTCATTGATATCATTAGTCTGGCTGCAGTTCACGAACGATACGTTAAGTGCACGGTTCACCGAAATATCGTAAGTGCCCATAGTAACGGGTTTTCCTGCTGCGCCAATGGTAATATATGTCTTGTGTCCGGTGAGCACGGTGTTTTTAACGGTTACATAAGCGCATTCACTAATATTGAAGAAGCCGCCATAGGGCGCTCCATGCTCTCCTTCCCCAGTGACGCGATGTTCAAGCCCCGTGACAATAACACGGGAACGCCTGATGGCTATATTCCGGTTATAATAATTGTACTTCGATTCAGCATTATTGGCAATCGTTGTAAAGCGTCCACCGGAAATGGTTAATGTTTTTTCATCGAGGGGAAGGGCGGTGATGTCAGTAATCTGGTCGAAGTCCCAGATAATTGGTGCGTTCATATCCACGTTGCCGTTTTTATCAGCAACAAAAATATCTGTTTGCGAAGCTCCATTGTTTTGATTGAGTCCAAAACGTATATAGCGTTTTACATTAGAGTTGGTCACGGTGATAAGGCATGACCCCGGCAGAGATTGCTCGATTTTCTGTTGGTTCCTCTTTAACGAAGAAATCTTTTCAAGTTTAATGGGTTGCAATCCAGAGCTGACCATAAATACCGATGCATTACGATTTTGCACGTCGGTATCGTTGATGATGAATGCTGCCGTCCCAAAATCGGTGTTAGTACGTATAATTGCAGTGCGTTCTTTTCCGCCAATATAATAAGTAGCGCCCTCATCAGCTTTCACTGACAGGCCGTACTGATTAGCGACCGCATGTGCCGCCGTGATTTCGTCTATATCATCAGTTTCTCCATCTCCCCTGGCACCGAAGTCGCTATAACTAACCCATCCCCTGTTTTTAAATTTGTGCAAATCCTTTGGAGATACATTTACATGTAATTCCACCTTTTCGCTGGTTATTATGCCGGTTTTCCTCTCTTCGGAGCTTATCAAAACATCTTCAACGGGGACTTTAGCCTGTCCCCATCCCAAGGTCACGCAGCTTAACAGTAAGAAAGAAAATAGCGCATATTTCATCTGAGTATATTTTAATTACAGCCAACGAGCCGGGCTTTGTGCAGGTTGGGAATAGAATTCCGTCTGCCCGGAACCGGTGCTACTTAAGAAAATGTTAATGAAGATAACAACAATAAACCAAATGCCATTCGCCTGATGCTCTGATCCAGATAATAGTGGTAATTTTTTGAAACGAGCATTTGCAAAGGATTGTTTTAAAACCAACCCCCTTTCGCCATTCTTTATGATCACATTGCTTCCAACTTTATTGGCAGTTGCAAGGATTCCAACTTCAACGTAAGTATGTTTTTGGCTCACTGGCAAAAATTTGTCGATTAGGCCAACAGCACTGCGCTGCCAGCAATAGTGGTCATACAGCATAAAGGAGATTAAATCATCAAGATAGGGAATTTTTACTACTTTTGTCCGTAACGCAAGGCAGCAAATATGGTATTATCTCAGTTTGATGAACAATCCGTTTTTAGTAAGCTTGAAAAGTCAGGCCATCAGAAGGTGGTTTATTGCAGTGATCCTCGCACGGGACTGAAAGCGATAATTGCAATTCACGATACCACGCTCGGACCTGCATTAGGAGGTACCAGAATGTTTGCGTACAAAACAGAGACGGAAGCGTTAAATGACGTGCTGCGTTTATCCAGGAGCATGACCTACAAAGCGGCGATAACCGGCTTAAACCTCGGGGGAGGGAAGGCTGTTATTATAGGCGACAGCCGTGTGCTGAAAAGTGAGGCACTTATGAGGAGATTCGGGCGTTTTATCGAAAACCTTAACGGATCCTTTATTACCGCAGAGGATGTTGGTACTAATCCTAGGGATATGGAATATATCCGGATGGAGACTAAATATGTTACAGGTATTCCCGAATCAATTGGGGGAAGCGGCGACCCGTCACCGGTTACAGCCCGGGGTGTATTTATGGGGATTAAAGCATCTGTCAAAGAGTTTTATGGGAACGATAGCCTTGCCGGCAAGTCTGTTGCGGTTCAAGGTATCGGACAGGTAGGAGAAATACTGGTAGGGCTGTTAAGAGCTGAAAACGCGAAGGTTTATATCAGCGATATTAACGAAGAGCGCCTGGCGCAGGTAGCTCGGAAATATGGGGCTGAAGCAATTTCGACAAATAATCTATTTGATCTCGGCATAGATATCTATTCGCCCTGTGCTCTTGGAGCTACTGTAAATACGGAAACAATCAATAGATTGAAATGTTCCATCATTGCCGGTTCCGCTAATAATCAGCTTGCTGATGAGGAAGTTCACGGTAAAATGCTGCTTGACAAGGGAATATTATATGCTCCGGATTATTTAATCAATGCGGGCGGGCTGATAAATTGTTATTCGGAAATCGCGGGTTTTAATAAAAAGAAAACGCTCCAAATGACCGAGAATATTTACGAAGCTACGAGGAGAGTCCTGAAAAAATCAAAAGAAGAAAATATCTCAACTAACGAGGCAGCTAATAAAATTGCTGAAAAGCGGATTGAGGATATTAGGAAAATAAAAGCTGCCTGGTAGTCAGGTGTTATCAATAAATAGTTCTTATACATGTTAAACAGAAGGCACCTGCGGGTAAAAGCGCTACAGGTATTATATTCCTACCAGCAATCTGAATCGAAGGATTTCAGGCCATTTGAAAAAGCTCTGCTGCAAAACGTAGACAGGGTTTATGAAATGTACGTGTGGTTGCTTTCATTGTTCATTGAAGTAGCGGATTATAGCCTGATCGATGTGGAAGAAAGGGCAAACAAGCACTTACCTTCAGAGGATGATCTGAATGCGAGCGATAAGCTGCAGAGTAACCTTTTTATAATTGCTCTGCGCCAGAATCCGGAATATCTTTCTGCCGTAAAGAAATATAAGATTTCCTGGGATTTTGATCCCGAGATTGCCAAATCAATTTTCGCTACCTTAAAGACATCTTCTGAATACAAGGAGTTTATTGCTCTTACAGAACATACCATAAAATCCGACAAGGATATTATCAAGTTTATTTTCAAGAAACTGATACTTAAATCTCCGGGCATTGAACAGGTCTTTGAGGAAAAATTCATCAACTGGCCAGTAGATAAAGAGGTGTTGCAGGCTCTGGTTGCTAAAACATTCAAGAATTTTTCGAGCAATGAGCCTTCAGAAAACCGTCTTGCTCAAATATGCCCTAATTGGGATGAGGACCGGCCGTTCATTCTAGACCTGTTTAATAAAGTCATCGCTTTTGAGAATGAGTATCAGGAGTTGATCTCGCAGAAGACAAAAAATTGGGAGGCAGAACGAATCGCTGTTATGGATACCTTATTGATGCGCATGGCAATTGTAGAGCTTGTCCATTTCTCATCAATCCCGATAAAAGTAACCATGAATGAATATATAGAAATTGCAAAAGAATTCAGCACGCCCAAAAGTAATTCGTTTATAAACGGTATTTTAGATAAAATATTAGACGACCTTAAAGCAAAAGGGAAGGTCCGGAAAACCGGCAGAGGACTTATAGAATAAATTAACATGAAAAAAATCATTTTATCACTTGCATGTGCCGCCATTCTCGCATCATGCGGAAATCAGGAAACCAAACAGACTGAAACGACCCCGGTAGAAACGGTTTCGGCAACTACCGGGACAGCCTCCGCGGATGCGGCAGCTTTTAAATTTGAAAAAGAATCTTTCGACTTCGGCCAAATCACTGACGGTGAAAAAGTTTCTTACGATTTTAAATTTACCAATATTGGCAAGAGCCCGCTGATTATAACAAGTGCAACTGCCACCTGCGGATGTACAGTTCCTGATTATCCTAAGGAGCCCGTAGCACCAGGGGCGGAGGGAATTATTAAAGTGGTGTTTGACAGTGCGGGCAAATTAGGAATGCAAAATAAAGTGGTTACAATTACCGCTAATACAGTTCCGGAAATAACGCAGTTGAACATACTGGGAAACGTAGTGAATGCTGCAGCAAGCAAATAATAAATAAAAGCCATGGATCAGATACAGAATTTTATACCAATGCTTCTTATCATAGTAGTTTTCTACTTTTTTATGATAAGGCCACAAATGAAAAAAGCTAAAGACCACAAGAAATATGTGGAGGAATTAAAAAAAGGGGATAAGATAATTACTACCTCTGGTATTCACGGAAAAATTGTGGATGTTAACGACACGACCTTTCTGGTCGACGTTGACAGCGGCACGAAGATTCGTTTCGAGAAATCATCGATTTCTCTGGAGGCTTCAAAGGCATTGAATACGCCGGCTGTTAAATAGCCGGGAGCATAAATCTGCTAAACGCCGCTTCTATTGAGGCGGCGTTTTTATTTGATTAAATTTGCTGAAATGAATCGATATGCCCCTTATAAAATTTAGCCAGACAGAACGGCGTCGAATTTCCATGTTTTTCATTTGCCTGGGAGTTGCACTGGCAGCCTGGTTATTTTTTGCGCTCTCTAATAGCTACGTTTATCAGGCCAGTACACTGGTGCGATTTGTAAATTTTCCTCAAAATAAGGCATTTCATTCCCTGCAATCGGATACCGTAAAGTTGCAGATCGAAGGTACGGGTTGGCAGCTTCTTTTCTCCAAGTTAAGGATCAGTCCGCAGTCGATAGATGTCGATCTGAAAGATCTTAACAAACAAACCTTTATTAATCTATCTGATCAGTTGGGTTATATAAACCAGCAGTTCAGCTCAACGCAAAAAATCGTCTATATACAGCCTGATACGCTATACTTTGATTTCTCATCCCGCGCAATTAAGAAAGTGCCGGTAGAACTCGTCGGTGATCTGCAATTTCAAAAGCAGTATGGAATATCAGATTCTGTGACGATAAGGCCAGCGTATGTAACCATAACCGGCCCGAAAGAGGATCTTTCAAAAATCCGCGTATGGAAGACAGATAGCTTGAATGTGAAAAACGTGAGTGGAAAAATCAGTAAAAGAGTTCCGTTCAAACGGCCATCCATGGCCAATATTAATATTTACCCTTCCTACGCCGAAGTAAGTGTACCGGTCGACGAATTTACAGAGAAGACAGTTGAAGTGTCAATAAAAGTTGCAAATAATCGCAATTACAGGGACATTAACCTGCTGCCTGAAAAAGTTAAAATAACATTTATGACAGCGCTTAGTAATTATTCTAAAATTGATCGGGATTATTTTGAAGCGACAGTGGATCTTGATAACTGGACTGAAAGATCGTATAAGCAACTTCCCGTAATTCTTACCCGTTTCCCAGGGTTTTGCAAGCTGGTAAAGATTGAGCCGCAGGCGGTGGATTTTATTATTCAGAAATAGAAACCTGCATGAACTTACCTCATACCCCATTACATCAATCTAAGCTCGTCCAAGCTTTATCACCATTGAGATCCATTATATAATGATGAAAATAGGTATTACCGGTGGGATTGGCAGCGGAAAAACTACAGTCTGCAGGGTTTTTCAGGTGTTAGGAATACCTGTATTTTATGCTGATGAGGCGGCAAAAAGTATTATGCATACAGATGCTATCCTCAGAGGGGAAATCATTAAAGGATTTGGGGAAGACTCCTATTCGGAAGATGGCGGACTGGACCGCAAGCATATTTCTTCAATTGTTTTTCGCGACAAGGACCAGCTTGCTAAACTTAATGCACTGGTACATCCAGCAGTTTTGAGTGCGTTTGATAGTTGGGCTCAGGCCCAGAAGGACGTCCCGTATGTTTTGAAAGAAGCAGCGTTATTGTTTGAAAGCGATTCGTATAAAATGTGTGACCAAACCATCCTGGTGATATCTCCTGAAGCCCTGAAAATCAACAGAATCATAAAGCGTGACAACATAACTGCTGAAGAGGTTAGATTACGCATGGACAGGCAATTTTCGGACGAGCAAAAGGAGAAACTGGCCGATCATATAATAACAAATGATGAACGGACGCTGGTAATACCACAAATTCTAACGCTCCATCAGTATTTTATTAACCTTTCTCATGATAGTTGAAGATTTCCTGGTAATCAATGAGAATGGATTGTATTGCAGGATCGGAGATTTCTACCTGGATCCGTTAAAGCCTGTGTCAGCTGCAATAATTTCTCATGCGCATGGCGACCATGCTGTAAAAGGCAATACAGCAGTTTATTGTACGGCGGCAACTCAGTCCATTATGATGCATCGTTACCAGAAAAACGCTGGCAAAAATTTTATAATTCATCCTTTTGGCACTCCTTTTATCGTGGGTGAAATCGAGGTAACATTTATACCTGCCGGACACATCATAGGTTCGGCTCAAATCCTCCTTAAGTATAATGGCATAAGATACCTTTATACGGGCGATTATAAGCTTCAGCAGGATCCAACCTGTGAACCGATACAATTTGTTTCTGCGGATGTGCTCATAACTGAAACAACCTTCGCAAATCCGTCTGTTCAGCATCCCGATGCGGGAGAGGAGATTCGGAAATTGAACGAATTTAACCACAATGTTCTTTTGGGTTCCTATTCATTAGGTAAGGCTCAGCGTTTGATAAGCCTTATAAACGAACATTGCCCGCAGAGATCGGTATTAGTTCACCACACTATTTTTCCGTTAAACAAAATATATGAGTCTTTTGGTTTTTTGCCGGGGAATTATGAACTATATACCCGAAAATCGATGAAACAGCCCGGTCAAAACCTGGTTTACATAGTACCTCCCCTTACTTTCGACAGTTATATCCGGGCGAAGAATGTGGTTAGGGCTTTCGCATCGGGATGGAAAAGGCTTCAGGTTATTAATGGCGTGCAGCTGTTGATCTCGGACCATGTGGATTGGAATGATATACTGATTATGATGGAAAATGTCAGACCTAAAGAAGTTTGGACCCTCCATGGTGACGGCAAATATTTGAGAGATCACTTCATAAACCAAATACCTGTTAAATTGTTGAACACATGTTAGTCGAGAATATTGATTATTATCTGGATAAAAACGGGAATTTAGTTTTTACAGAAAAATATCATTTGAAAAGAGGATATTGCTGCAAAAACAAATGCAGGCATTGCCCCTGGTTGTACGGCCAGGAAAAAGACTCACCGTCAAAAAAGAAATGACCGCTTATTTATGGAAATAGAAAAAGAAATTGTCAGCAGTAAGTTTGAGAATAATCATCAAAAGGCGATTGTGAATTTGATATATACCTATGGATGGATCACTAACCTACTTAAACAGCGGCTGAACAAGCACAAAATTACTTTACAACAATACAACATCTTAAGAATCCTGCGGGGGCAGAGTCCAAAGCCAGCGACGATTAATCTCTTAAAGGAAAGAATGCTTGATAAAATGTCGGATGCATCCAGAATAGTGGAGCGCCTGGTTCAAAAAAAGCTGGTGGAGAGATGTGTCAACGACAAAGACAGGCGCGCCGTAGATATTCGCATTAGCCCGAAAGGACTTGAAATCCTTCAAAAATTAGACAGGGAAATGTCGTCAAAGGATATTTTAAGTGAAAACATTACTGATGAAGAAGCAGGGGCTTTGAGTGGACTGCTTGATAAGATGCGGGGTTAGGGGTTGCAGTTTTACGTTGTAATTTATACGTCTGGGCGGATATGTATTGCATTCAGTCAACGTGCCACGTTAAGAGTAAGGTGAACATTTACAGTGTTTAGTCCACATATAGCCTACAGCGTACAACTCAATGTAGGAAAAAGCCTGCCAACGCAATACCAACTCCCATTAAAACCGCCATGAATTTCTTAAGGTTAAACTTATGATCAACACTTGACTCGAAAAGGATGGTTGTTGATATATGAAGAAATATACCGATCACTACACCCATAATACTGTCAAAATAAATATCCATATTACCGAAGGTACCCTCGCCAATTCTTACGCTCAGCAGATAGCCTAAAGGGCTCATCATAGCAAAAATACCAAGAAGCATAACGGTCTTTGCTTTTGACTGACGGGCATGCAGAAGCACACTTCCCAGTGCAAAGGCGGCCGGAATATGGTGCAGAGCGATACCGTAGATAAGCTCGGTATGCTGTCCTTTTGCCAACGGCATTCCTTCCAGAAATGCGTGAAGGCATAAACTGATCATAATTCCAATCGGAAATACAAAGTCTGCATGGTCGTGCACATGTATATGACCGTGTTCAATTCCTTCAGAAAATTGTTCCATCAGGATTTGCAGAATAAACCCGCCTAAAATGAACAAACCGATACCCGGATCGCCTGAGCTGTACACATCGGGCATAAGATGTAAGACAGTGATTGCAAAAAGATAGGCGCCGCTAAAGGATAATACGAGCTTCAGCCGGTTCGTATTTGTACTTCTAAAAAGGAAAATACTTAATCCGCCGAGAAATGCGCTGCTGAATAATAGTATTAATTCCCAGGTTTCCATCCCTTAAAAGCTTTAGTTTGAAGTAAAATCGTGCTTATAATGTACCCTATTATTCCCCCAATTAGCGCTCCGAAAGTAACGTCGAAAGGATAATGTACACCTACATATACCTGAGCAAAGCTGATTGAGAAAGCCCATAATAAAGCTAATGGAAGTATCGGCTTCCATTGATTATAGAAAACAATAATTAAGAACAAGGCCAGCGCAAAATGATTTGCAGCATGAGAAGACGGAAGGCTGAAGCCGGTTCCACATGCAATCAAGTTGTTAACTTCTGCTTTTATATATGGATCATTACACGGCCTGAGTCGTTCGAATGCCGGTTTGAGAATTGACGAAGAAAAATAGTCAGTGATGCCAAATGTAAGTCCCATGAAGACCAAAATCATCCAGCCTTTTCGCCCGAAGTTTCTGATAAACAAGACGGCCATGAATAAGTATAAAGGAATCCAGAAATACCGGTTCCTCAGAAAAGGCATTAGCCAGTCGAAAAAGCTATTTGAGAGATCCCGGTTAATGAAAAAAAATAGTTCCTGATCAATCGGATTAAGTTGTTCAAGCATCGGCTTTGCTGCATATAAAAATTAGACGATCGGAACGGGTTTCTTCATAGGCATTTAACGAATAGTCACCAAAGTATTTCAGAATTTTAAAGCCGCTTTTCTCAAACATGCTTTCGAAATCAGAAAATGTGAAGGCCTTTACCTCTTCTTTAAAAGAAAAATCTTTATTCTTATGTTCAAATGAAATGCTCTTTATTATTTTCCCGCCAGCTACCTTTTTACTAATATAGAAATCTATACCATCAGCTCGTTTAACTTCCTGCTGAGTGAGGTTCTGCATTATTTTCTGACTGTTAAAATAGTCCAGAACAAGTAAACCGTCTTTTTTAAGCGACTTCCTGAATGTTTTCAGCGCATTCACATGATCTTTCTCTGTCTCGAAATAACCAAAGCTGGTGAATAAATTGAACCCTATATCAAAATAATTGATGTAGAACAAATATCTCATATCATGCACGTAAAAATGAAGTTTTTCATTTTCAAATTGTTGTGCAAACCGGATACTTGAAAAAGAAAGGTCAATTCCGGTGACATCAAATCCTTTTTTATTCAAATAGACTGAATGCCTTCCTCTTCCGCAAGCAATGTCGAGCAGGCGGGAATTCGATCTTGGTTTTAAATATGCGCAAAGATTATCAATAAAAAACTCAGCTTCTTCATCATTCCTCTGCTGGTATAAGATATGATAGTAAGGGGAGTTAAACCAGTTTTGAAACCATTTTTTAGGCATATTAGATTCCGGGATTTTAAGTCAAAGATATACATTTAGTGTTTTAGAGTATGGGTATAGAATGTAATTGTTATTTTTGTCCTTCATATTAATTATCGTGACTTTAATCAAATCAATTTCAGGGATCAGAGGTACCATTGGAGGCATAGCTGGCGACGCTTTAACACCACCTGACATAATAAAATTTACTGCAGCGTATGGCAGGTGGCTGGTTAAAAACACCGGCAAGAATAAAGTTGTGATCGGCAGAGATGCCCGAATATCGGGCGATATGGTCAGGAACCTGGTGGTGGGCACACTGCAAAGTATCGGAATCGATGTGGTGGATATTGGCCTTTCCACAACTCCCACTGTGGAGATTGCCGTGCCGGATGAAAATGCGGGCGGCGGAATTATACTGACCGCCAGCCATAATCCCAAACAATGGAACGCACTGAAATTGCTTAACGATAAGGGTGAGTTCATATCGGATGCTGAGGGACAGCTGATTCTTACAATGGCAGAGGAGACTGATTTGGAATACGCCGATGTAAATTCTCTGGGGAAGGTAACATTTGACGACAGCTATCTTCAAAAGCATATAGACAAAATAATTGCATTGCCTTTAGTCGATGTAGAAATAATCAAGAAAGCGAAATTCAAGATCGCTATCGATTGTGTTAATTCCTCAGGCGGGATATTTGTTCCGGCCCTACTACGGGCCCTGGGGGTTGAAAAGATTTTTGAACTTTATTGCGAACCAGATGGTGAATTTCCGCACAATCCCGAGCCGCTGCCGGAAAACCTGTCAGCGCTTTCAAAGGAAGTGATCGCCAGAAATGCAGATCTGGGTATAGCAGTTGATCCGGATGTGGACCGTTTATGTTTTGTCTCAGAAGACGGTTCTATGTTTGGCGAAGAATATACGCTTGTGGCTGTAGCTGATTACGTGCTGCAAAATACACCCGGAAATACCGTTTCCAACCTGTCTTCAACCCGCGCTCTCCGGGACGTTACAGAAAGCCATAAGGGTGTATACCATGCAGCAGCCGTAGGAGAAGTGAACGTTGTTAACATGATGAAAGAAACCCATGCTATAATCGGGGGCGAAGGTAATGGGGGGGTTATTTATCCTGAATCACACTACGGAAGAGATGCATTAGTGGGAATCGCATTATTCCTGACACATCTTGCCAGAACAGGGAAAACAGTATCATTACTTCGTGCAGGTTATCCAGCTTATTTTATTTCAAAGAACAAAATTACATTAACACCTGAAATGGATATTGATGCGCTCTTACTCGAGGTTAAGAATCGGTATAAGAGTGAACCCCACAGCACTATAGACGGACTGAAAATTGAGTTCGACAAGCAATGGGTCCATTTAAGGCGTTCAAACACAGAACCCATAATCAGGATCTATTCAGAAGGAAGTTCCGAAACAGCGGCCAACAATCTTGCTCAAAAAATTATTTCTGATATTCAGGAGATTCTCCGACTTAGCTAATCCAGATGATGCGGGTATATTTTGATAATGCTGCTACTACTCCGGTAGATAAGGAAGTATTAAAGGCCATGTATGAGGTGATGGAAACGCAGTTTGGCAATCCATCTTCTATTCATTCACATGGGCGCGAAGTACGTACTATCATTGAAAAGGCGCGTAAAACTGTGGCCGGCTTACTTCACGGATCTCCCGCAGAGTTTTTTTTCACATCCGGAGGGACCGAAGCTGATAATATGGCTATCCGGAGCGGGATTTTGGATCATCAAATAAAACATGCAATCACCTCCCGGATCGAACACCATGCCGTTGTCCATACACTGCAAGCCCTGGAAAAGAATGGGGCTGTAAAGCTTAGCTACGTAAATATTGACCATAAAGGAAATGTTGACTTGCAGCATCTGGAGTCTCTTCTGAAAACTGAAGACAGGAGTTTCGTATCCCTCATGCACGCAAATAATGAATTAGGGACTATTTCAGACATTGAAGCCATTGGGGAAATTTGTGAACAATACGACGCCATTTTCCACTGTGATACGGTGCAGACTATGGGGCACTATCCACATGACCTCCGGAAATTAAAAGTACACTTTTTGGTATGCGCCGCTCACAAGCTCCACGGCCCCAAGGGTGTGGGTTTTCTTTATATTAATCAAAAGATCAAAATCAATCCTATGATATTCGGCGGATCTCAGGAGCGTAATATGAGGGGAGGAACGGAGAATGTTTATGGGATAGTCGGCCTGGCAAAATCGCTGGAGATTGCTTATGCGGAAATGGAAAAGCATCAGCTGCATATTCAGGACTTGAAATCATATATGATTGCTAGACTTCAGGAAAATATTCCGGGGATTGAATTTAATGGAGAGATCGACCCGGATAGAAGCCTTTATACCGTTTTGAACGTGTCATTCCCTGCAATGGACATGGCGGAAATGCTGCTTTTCAGCCTGGATATCGCCGGAATCTCTGCTTCAGGAGGTAGTGCATGCAGCTCAGGAACCAATATAGGTTCACATGTACTTAACGGCATACAAGCCCAGCCGGAAAGGCCCGCTGTTCGGTTCTCGTTCAGTAAATATAATACCAGGGAAGAAATAGACTATGTGGTGGCTAAGGTAAAAGAGATATGCAAAGTTCAAGTTTAGACGGTCAATTTTCACTTTTCTGAAACAAAAACACTTCTAAGGACTTTTTATAATAGACCATTTACGGATATTATGAAAACTACAAAAGAAAATCAGTCCGAAAAGGACATGCGGGAACGGAATGTTAAACCCGCGGGTTCTAAAAAATCTATTGTGAAAGATACAGATGCTGACGGGTCTTCTCCATATGTAGACCTCGACAAAGCAAATTTCAGTGAGAGATCACACGGGAGAACGGCAAAACCTCTTGGTCCGGATCATGAGCCCGGAACGGTATAAATTTGCTATTCTGTTTTTTGTTTTTTTTTTTGTATATTCACACTATTAACACTTAATAAGGAGGTTGTTATGAAAAAGAAACCCATTCCCAGTAATAGAGTGGAAACTAATTCGAAATATGAATTAACAGAAAAACCTAAACAGAATCATCGAAATCTTCATCTGGCTCGTGGGTTTAGTTTTAGTGACCATTCCCATGGAAGAGTTAACCATCATTCAATAGGGTATAACCATGAACCCGGAACATTATGAAGTTAAATCCTGCGGAAGCGGGATTTTTAATTTGACAATAATCATAATAGAAATCCATTAATGAAACGCAGATCATTTTTACAAGCCACCGGGATGTCACTTGGTATGATAGCTCTTTTACAGAATCAGGGGCTCGCAGCACTATTACAGTCATCTTACAAAATGACCTTGCTTCGTAAAGATGTTGGAATATTTACCGAGCAGGGCGGTACTATCGGCTGGATGGTGAATAAAGATGGTATCGTAGTAGTAGACACCCAATTTGCCAATACCGCCGCACATGTGATCGAAGAATTGAAAAAAAAATCAGCTAAGTCTTTCAGGTACCTGATCAATACACACCATCATGGCGACCATACCGGTGGAAATATTGCTTTTAAAGGGCTTGCAGAGCATGTCATTGCCCATGCCAACTGCCTGATCAATCACCGTGCTACAGCTGCAGCGCAGAAATCGGAGGATAAGCAATTGTTTGCCGACACGGTATTTAATGAAAGATGGAAAACGAAGGTTGGGTCACAAACAATCAATGCGGAGTATTTTGGTGCGGGACATACTAATGGTGATGCGATCATTCATTTTGAGGATGCTAACATAGCGCACATGGGCGATTTGATGTTTAACAGGCGTTTCCCTTTTATAGATCGCACGGCAGGGGCTAACATAGGGAGCTGGATTAAAGTTCTGGATAAAACATTGCTAAAATTTGATTCCGATACCCTCTTTATATTTGGGCATTCCCTGGATCCGGAAAAGGTGACTGGAAATAAAGAAGATATTAAAGCAATGCGAAATTATCTAGAGAAACTCCTCCTTTTTGTTGGGAACCAGAAAAGAGCCGGAAAATCAAAAGAGGAAATATTAAAGGCCACATTTATTCCGGGGGCAGAAGACTTTAAAGGGCAGGGGATTGAAAGGAGCCTTACTGCTGCCTACGACGAATTATCTTAAGCATGGATAGCCCCCCGGCATGATCATGGTTTGCTACTTCACCATCTTCAAAAAAGAAGTTAGTTTTGCTTTCATCTGTCTTCTGTCGACTATGAAATCCAGGAATCCGTGCTCCAGCACGAACTCGGAAGTCTGAAATCCCTTTGGAAGGTCTTTTTTGATTGTTTCCTTAATCACACGAGGACCAGCAAATCCAATCAAGGCACCCGGCTCTGATATATTGATATCGCCGAGCATGGCATAAGAGGCCGTTACACCGCCTGTCGTCGGGTCGGTTAGTAATGAAATGTAGGGTATTTTTGCTTTGCTTAGCAGGGCTAGTTTAGCCGAAGTTTTAGCCATCTGCATTAAAGAGAATGCAGCTTCCATCATTCGTGCACCACCTGATTTCGATATCATCAGGAAAGGGATTTTTTTCTCGATACTGTAATCGATCGATCGGGCTATCTTTTCTCCCACAACAGATCCCATAGAGCCACCGATAAAATTGAAATCCATACAGGCAATAACCAGGTCTTGTTCCCCGAGTCTGCCTGTTGCTGATCGGATGGCATCTTTCAAACCCGTCTTAACATAGCTTTCCTCAAGGCGTTCGGTATATTTCTTTGTGTCGGTAAACTCAAGCGGGTCGCCGGACCGAAGATTTGGAAACAACTCCGTAAACTGGTTATGGTCGAATAAAATTTCAAAGTATTCCTTAGAACCTATTCTAAGATGATATCCGCAGTAGTGACAAACGTATTTATTTTCTACCTGCTCTGCATAATGCAATGGCTTTTTACATGACGGACATTTGTTCCACATCCCATCAGGAGTTTCTTTTTTCTCTTCGGTAGAAGTAATTATCCCCTTATTTTCTCTCTTAAACCAGGCCATTTTGGATATTTGTATAACGTACAAAGAAACAAAAATTTTAAGAAAGCAAGGTCACTGAAACTTATTAGTGTAATGTTAGTTTATTCAGTGAAATTCTCTTAAGGATTTATATTATCTTGAGAAGAAAATTCCTAATTTCGGAACCTAATCATTAAACTAATAGAATGGATTTAAAGCAATTAAAGGGAGTATTGCATGGAAATGCAGTTCAGGAGCTTTTTGAAGCTGCCAAAAAGCATCAATTTGCGCTTCCTGCAGTAAACGTTATTGGCACGAACTCTATAAATGCTGTTATGGAAACAGCCAAGGCTGTCAATTCCCCGGTAATTATTCAACTGTCAAATGGGGGAGCTCAGTTTTATGCAGGAAAGTCGCTGAATAATGATAATATGCAGGCATTTGTCCTTGGGGCAGTGTCAGCAGCCCAGCACGTCCATTTACTAGCCGAGCAGTATGGAGTGGCCGTTATACTTCATACGGATCACGCAGCTAAAAAGTTGCTTCCGTGGATAGATGGGCTGCTTGAGCATGGAGAAAAATTCTTTGCCCAACATGGTAAGCCATTGTTTTCATCTCACATGCTGGATCTTTCTGAAGAGACTATTGAAGAAAATATAGAGATAAGTAAGAGATATCTTCAACGTATGAAAGCGATGGGGATGACTCTGGAAATCGAGTTAGGAGTGACCGGAGGAGAAGAAGATGGGGTTGATAACACTGATGTGGATAGTGCCAAACTTTATACGCAACCGTCTGAAGTAGCTTATGCTTATAAAGAGTTAAGTACTGTTAGTGATAAATTTACTGTTGCTGCAGCCTTTGGTAATGTCCATGGGGTATATAAGCCAGGTAATGTAAAGTTACAGCCTGTTATCCTTAAGAATTCCCAGGATTTTGTTCGCAAAGAGTTTAATAAAGAAGCAGAAAAGCCTGTAAACTTTGTATTTCATGGTGGATCGGGATCTTCCCAGGAAGAGATACGCGAGGCAATTTCCTATGGCGCTATAAAAATGAATATTGATACCGATATGCAGTGGGCATTTTGGGAAGGTATTAAAGATTACTACCAATCAAAGGAAGCATATCTGCAAAATCAAATCGGTAACCCGGACGGGGATGATTCACCAAACAAGAAATATTATGACCCGCGGGTATGGCTTCGTAAGGGCGAAGAAACGTTTGTTAAACGGCTCACTCAGGCTTTCGAAGACTTAAACTGCCTTAACGTGAATGAAAAGTTATAATTCAGATACAGATCCAACCTTCGGGTTGGATCTTCTGTTTTAGACCGACAAAAGAAAGGGAATGTTAAACAAAATGTCTCAAAATAATATCACCGTTAACAAAATTTCAAACTCCGAAGACCTGGAAAAAGTCTTTGCAATCCGCAGAAAAGTGTTTGTCGAAGAGCAGAATTGCCCTCCGGAACTGGAATGGGAATTTGAAGATGAATCTACCCATTTTATGGGTTCAGTTAACGGAATTCCTGCAGGTGCAGCCCGCTGGCGTCTCACGGAAAAAGGATTCAAGCTGGAGCGCTTCGCGGTGCTGATAGATTTTCGTGGTATCGGAATGGGAAAAGCCCTGGTGCAGGCCGTACTGAATGATCTGCCTCGAGATGCTTCTTACATTTACCTAAATGCCCAGCTTACAGCCGTTGGTTTATATGAAAAGTTTGGATTTGTAAAAGAAGGTTCTCAGTTTGAGGAGGCTGGTATTCAGCATTTTAAGATGGTGTTAAAGGATATGCACTAATTCGTTAAAAGCCCGAAATCTTTCAGGTTACACCATATTTATCCCCTGTATGAATAGATCCATAAAGTATGCAATTTTACTGTCAGCTCTATTTGTGTGTGGGCTGAACCTGGGTTTTTCTCAGTCCGCCAGGAAGCCAAATGTGATATTCATTTTGGCCGATGATCTCGGATATGGGGACATTGGGATTTACGGGCAGAAACTCATCAGAACACCCCATATTGATGCGTTGGCTAAAGCCGGACTGAAATTCACCGATTTCTATTCAGGAACATCGGTATGTGCTCCGTCACGGGCCTCGCTAATGACCGGGCAGCATACGGGTCATACGCCGATACGGGGGAATAAAGAGGTTTTGCCGGAAGGCCAATTTCCAATGAAGGCATCTGCCTATACCGTTGCAGAACTGTTTAAAGATGCCGGTTATGTAACAGGAAGTTTCGGAAAATGGGGTTTAGGTTTTATCGGAACCGAAGGTGATCCAAACAAGCAGGGATTCGATAAGTTCTTTGGCTATAACTGTCAACGCCAGTCCCACGATTATTATCCTGATCACCTTTGGGATAATCAGTCCCGTTTCGAATTGCCTAATTCATTGATAAAGTCTGAAATTTACGCGCCTGATCTGATTCAAAACAAGGCCCTTGATTTCATTGAAACTAATAAAAAGCGTCCATTTTTTGCTTTCATGTCTTTTACCCTGCCCCACGCCGGCCTGGAATTGCCTGAAAACGACAGGCTGTTTCTTGAATACCGGAAGATATTTAAAGAATTGCCAAAAGATGTGAAGCGCATTAAAACGGAGCAATCCCGTTATAAAGGCCAGCCATTCCCTCATGCTGCTTATGCTGCTATGGTGAGCCGGCTGGATGATTACGTTGGACAAATAGTGGAGAAGGTGAAGCGACTGGGTATTGAAAAGAATACACTGATAATTTTTACAAGCGACAATGGGCCTCACTCGGAAGGTGGAAATGATCCATTTTTTTTCAATAGTAATGCAGGCTTCCGGGGCTTAAAGCGCGACCTTTACGAAGGTGGGATCCGCGTGCCAATGATAGTATATTGGCCCTCAGTCATTAAAACTGCGGGCGTTTCGAACCATATTGGAGCCTTTTGGGATTTTATGCCAACTTTTGCCGAGCTTACGAATAGGCCCCAGCCTCAGAATATCGATGGCTTATCTCTCCTTCCGCTTTTAAAAGGCCGGGGTATCCAAAAAAAACATCAATATTTATATTGGGAGTTTCATGAAAACGACGGAAGGCAGGCTGTCAGAATGGGTAAATGGAAAGGGGTAAAGCTCAATGCCAAAACGAGTTTCGACTCCCCCATAGAACTTTATGATCTTGAGAATGACCCTGCCGAGAGCAGGAATGTTGCAGCGGTAAATCCTGACATTGCAAGAAAGCTCACGGGGCTTATGAAAGATGCCCGCGTTGAAAATTCAGATTATCCCTTTGCCACGAGAATGAATAATCCCTGAGCCTGAAATACCCAGCCAACGGGCTGATTATTTAAAAATCCCCGATGAAAAGCGGAGGGCTTCGTTCCATTTATCAATATCTAAGCCCAGAGATTCTCCCTGTTTCTCCATGAATGAAATAAGCCGCTCTGTTGCTATATTTCCCGTTAGGCTATCAGTTGCCATTGGACAACCGCCATATCCTCTGAGAGCAGAATCAAATCGCTTGCAGCCACTTTTCCAGGCCGCCTCTATTTTTTCATAAGACAGGGCAGGGGTACTGTGTAAATGTACGCCGAGCTCCACTTCCGGAAACCGGGCCCGAAGAGAAGGGAAAAGGTGTTTTATACTCTCAGGCGTCGAAACTCCTGTGGTATCAGAAAGGGAAATTGTTTTCACACCGGTTTTTATTAACTCACTGGTCCAATATTCCACGATCTCATTGCTCCAATGATCCCCGTAAGGGTTTCCGAAAGCCATTGATAAGTAAATCACCGCCTTCTTTTCTGACTTCTCGCAGGCACTTATTAACGATGAAACAGTTCTTAGCGACTCGTTTATACTGGAGTTTGTGTTACGCTGCTGGAACGTTTCTGAAATAGAAAATGGAAATCCGAGATAATCTATCTGTTGATGCTTTACCGCTTCTTCAGCTCCCCTCAGATTGGCCACAATAGCCAGAAGCTTGGTATCAGATGTCTGAAGTTCGAGCATGTCCAGAACTTCAGCGGTATCCCTGAGTTGTGGTATTGCTTTAGGCGATACAAAGCTTCCAAAATCTATAGTATCAAATCCGACCTGCAGCAAGAGATTTATATATTCCGCTTTGATTTTAGCCGGGATATATTCATGCAGGCCTTGCATGGCGTCTCTGGGGCATTCAATTATTTTTAGCATTTTTCAGAAACAAGTATCGGGTTTCAGCTTTAATTTTCACCCATTTAATAGCTGATTTTACTTTGCCATCGGATCTTCGGTCATCGATTCCCTGCTAAACCTTCTAATGATCAACCGTGTACCCCGGTCGTAACTAAAGTAGCTCCACACCCAATTTACAAATGTTACCAGTTTATTTCTGAATCCAACGAGCGACATCAGGTGAACAAACATCCATACAAACCAGGCAAAAATGCCCTGAAACCGGATTCTTCCGATATCTACCACAGCTTTATTCCGGCCAACGGTTGCCATTGACCCCTTGTCGAAGTATTTAAATGGTTCAGGCTGTTCATTATTCATAAAACGGATTATGTTTATTGCCAATTGTTTGCCTTGTTGTATGGCTACAGGCGCCACGCCCGGGAGGCCGTTAGGATTTTCCGGTGTTATTTGTGCCGCTACATCGCCGATGGCGAAAATACTCTCCTGCCCAACAACCTGGTTAAATTCATCGACAATTATGCGATTGCCCCGGGCGATTGCCTCTGCGGGAAGCCCGTCTAAAGCAGAACCCTTTACTCCAGCCGACCAAAGCACATTTTTTGTATGAATGTCGTTCCCGTCAGACAACTTGATAAGATTACCGTCATATGCTTCGACGCGGAGGTTTGTAAATACGTTTACGCCCATTTCCTCCAAAAACTGTTTTGATTTCGAAGACGCCTTATCAGACATTACACCTAACAGTTCGTCCGAGCCTTCGATCAGATACACGTTGATATCTTCAATGCTAAGTTCCGGATAGTCCTTCGGCAGTACATGTTTTTTTAGCTCGGCAAGAGATCCGGAAAGCTCAACTCCAGTTGGACCGCCTCCTACAACGACAAAATTCAGTAATGATCTTTTTTCAACAGGATCCTCGACTACCAGAGCTTCCTCGAGATTCTGCAAAATCATGCTCCTCAGGTTCAATGCTTCAGGTATGGTTTTCATAGACATTGAAAAATGTTCAATTTCTTTTTGCCCAAAGAAGTTTGTGTCCGATCCTGTTGCAATAACCAGATAATCATAGGAAATCTCCCCTATGGAAGTAATAACAACTTTTCGTAATGGATCAACACGGTCTACATCCGTAACCCTGAAGGTAAAATTTTTCTGGTTTTTAAAGATCTTCCGCAAGGGAAAGGCAATGGAATCAGCTTCAAGGCCGCCGGTTGCTACCTGATATAAAAGCGGTTGGAAAGTGTGGTAGTTGTGACGGTCAAGCATGAGTACCTCAACTTCTTTGCTTTTTAAGCGCTTCGTAAGTTCTATGCCGCCAAATCCGCCTCCTACGATAACAATTTTAGGGAATTTACTTGAATTGGTTCTTTGGTGCTCCATACGCTTATTTAACTAATTAACACGCTTCTAAGGTTATTGTTCATCTCCGCGGATACGGAAAATCATTCCGTTTAGGTTCTCATTCATCCTGATCTGACACGCCAGCCGGCTGTCAAATCCAGCATCTGGCAAGGTATCCAGCATATCCATTTCCGGATCAGCCGGAGGTGGCAGAAGCTCCAGGCCTTCCAGAACCTGAACGTGGCATGTTGCACAAAGCGCCATTCCCCCACAAGTGGCGAGAACCTCATATTCAGCGGCTTTCAATACCTCCATCAGACTCAGGCTCACTTCTTCAGGAATTTCTACTGGCTGCTGTACGCCATCCCGGTCTTCCACTATAATATTAATCATTTTTAAAAAGCGTTTACGCCATAAACTGTTGTGTATTTAAAACTTAGTTTTTGGTCTGGGTAGACATGTTTGAAGGCGCTCTGGACCATCAAAGCAGCCTCGTGAAATCCGCAAAGTATAAGCTTCAATTTCCCGGGATATGTATTTATATCCCCAATTGCGTAAATACGTTCCACATTTGTTGAATAATCGAAGGTATTAACTTCGATTGCGGATTTATCAATGGTTAAACCCCAGTTTCCTATTGGGCCAAGTTTCGGACTTAAACCAAAAAGGGGAATCAGGTAATCTGTTTCCTGGCTTATGGTAATTTTATCCCGACCAATGTAGCTGACTTCTTTTAGATGCCCGTTGCCAGACACACTAAGAAGATTAGACTGTAATATTAGATTGATTTTCCCTTTGCCAGCCAGTTCATGAACTTTCTCGGCTGAATCCGGTGCTCCCCGGAATGTGTCACCGCGGTGTATCAGCGTAACTTCTTCCGCTATATCCGAAAGGAATATAGTCCAGTCCAATGCTGAGTCGCCGCCCCCTGCAAGAATAACTTTCTTATCACGGAAATGTTCGGGGTTCTTAACCATATACTCAACCCCTTTTCCCTCGAAATTCAGTAATCCTTCGATCTCGGGTTTACGCGGTTCAAAACATCCAAGGCCGCCGGCAATTACTACGACCTGAGCCTGGACAATTGTTCCGTCGTTTGTTCCCACAAGGTATGAACCATCCTCCTGCTTTACCAGGGTTTCCACACGTTCTCCAAGGGTAAATCCAGGATCAAACGGGGCTATTTGTTCCATTAGTCTGTCCACAAGCTCCTGTGCCTTAATATCAGGGTAGCCGGGTATGTCATAAATGGGTTTGTGTGGGTATATCTCGGAAAGCTGACCACCAACCTGCGGCAAAGTATCGATCAGGTGGCATCTCATTTTTAGAAGGCCGGCTTCAAAGACTGAGAACAGGCCAACAGGGCCGGCTCCAATTATGCATATATCTGTGTTTATCATATTATTTGTATCAAGTATCAAGTATCAAGATTTCTACCAAGCGAACCACATTTGTTCTATACTATCGGAATTCTACGCCGCGCCTGGTAACTGGCAACTGGTAACAGGCAACTGAATAAACTATTCGTCGAGATTATTGTAAATTGTGTCTAGGATTCTTTTGAGTGTGATGTAGTCGTCTTCCGTAAGATTTTCCCATGCTTTCATTCGTATTTCTGCCATTTTTGGAGTCCACTCCAAAACGGTTTGTGTTCCTAGTTCCGTCAAATGGACCGTAAAACATCGCCGATCGGTAGGCTGGATCCGGCGTTCTGTTAGCCCTTTTTTGCATAGCAGATCTATAATACGGGTAAGGGTAGGCGTATCTTTCCCGGTAATTTCGGCCAGCTGGGTTTGGTTGAGATCATTGTTCTGGTTCAGATGTTTGATGATTATCCATTGATCCACAGTTATGTCGTAGTTCTCTGCATTAAACCTGCGCTGAGCATACTGTTTTACCTTTCTGGCCGTCCGGTCCAAAAGATATGAATACGTGCTGAATGTTTCTGTTGCCATGCATATTGTTAGTATGACAACAAATATCGGAATATAAAATGATTTAAACAAAAAAAGTCCCGCAGCTGCGGGACTTTTTTGGATGGATTCTTTTTAAAATTATGCTTTTTTAACTTCGTCTCCCTTTTCCTTAATAAACTCCACGACGAATGGTGTAGCTACGAAAAGCGAAGAGTACGTACCGAATATTACACCAATTAACATCGCGAATGAGAAGCCTCTAAGGATCTCGCCGCCGAAGATAAATATGATTAACAAGACAGCCATAGTACAGATACCGGTAATAACGGTACGGCTAAGTGTACTGTTAAGCGCATTATTGATGACTGTAGGCAGATTTTCATCTTTGGAATGATGCTGTCCGATATATTCACGCACACGGTCAAAAACAACAACCGTATCGTTTATAGAATAACCCATCACCGTTAATATCGCGGCCACAAATGCCTGATCTATGTCGAGTGAGAATGGAAGCCATCCATTGAAAATGGTAAATATCGCCAGCAAAACAAGCACGTCATGCACCAGGGCAAGTATTGCTGCAAAGCCGAAAGCCATTTTCTTAAATCGAATAAGGATATAAAGGAAGATTACAAGTATCGAGAAGCCTACGGCATAAATAGCTGAAGTTTTAATATCATCCGCCATTGTCGGACCAACCTTTTGCGAATCTTTTATTTCATATACAGGATTGATCTTTTTTAATCCTTCAGTTAACTTAACATTGACTTTTTCATCAGCAGCAAGGGTATTGTCATTGATCAGATAAGCAGTAGTTACCTTGACCTGATTTGACGATCCGAAGGTTTTCACTTCAACAGGTGATCCGAACGTGTCAACTAAAATTCCCCGGGCATCTTCAACATCAACAGGTTTGTCAAACGCTACAAAATAAGATCGGCCGCCGGAGAAGTCAACCCCAAGACTAAATCCCTGGGTAAAGGCCGAAATGATCCCGGCAAGGATAATGACAGATGAAAGAATGTAGAACTTTTTACGGCCTGTTATAAAGTCGAATTTGGAATCCTTAAACAGGTTTTGTGTTGCCGGGATGGAGAACCTGATGTTTTGTTTCCTGTCAAGCATCCACTCAAATACTAATCTGGAGATGAAGATTGCAGCGAACAATGAAGTAGCAATACCAATCATCAGGGTGGTTGCAAAACCTACGATAGGGCCTTGTCCGAAAATATAAAGAATCACCCCGGTTAGGAATGTAGTAATGTTTGAGTCGAGGATGGAAGGCATCGCCTTTTTAAATCCTTCAGCAATTGCAAGACGGATAGATTTGCCCTCAGCCAGTTCTTCGCGTATGCGTTCATAAATCAGAACGTTTGCATCAACAGACATACCTAGCGAGAGAACTATACCTGCAATACCCGGGAGTGTTAGAACAGCACCGAGAGAAGCAAGAACCCCCATCAGGAAGAACAAATTGACCAATAAAGCAATATTAGCAACTAATCCGGCAGTGCTGTAATACATAGCCATAAAAAGAAGGATGACGATAACCCCGGCAATCGTAGAAATCAGACCCGCTGTGATGGATTCTGCCCCAAGAGAAGGACCAACAACATACTCGCTGACAATTCTTGCAGGAGCAGGTAATCGTCCGGCCTTTAAAACGTTTGCAAGATCCTGAGTATCTTCAATTTTAAAGTTTCCGCTGATGGAAGAAATACCATTCGGTATTTCACCCTGAACAGTGGGAGCGGAATATACCAGGTTATCAAGAACAATGGCAACACTTTTCTTATTGTTAGGATCTGATGAAGCATTCGCAGTAATGGTTCTCCAGGCACGGGCACCTTCGGTATTCATTATCATAACAACTTCTGCATTTCCACGCTGATCATAGTCAGAACGGGCATCAGAAATTACATCACCTTCCAGAGCTGGTCCGCCCGCAAGGTTACTGGTCTTTAAAGCATATAATTCAAATACCTTACTGTCTGGCGAAATTGGTTTTACTCCCCAGTATAGTTTAATATTAGATGGTATAACAGATTTAACCTGTGGTGAAGCAAAATACTCATTTACTTTGGCAGTATCTTTCAAAGCAGCATATCCCACTACAGGACCCGGACGCAAGTTTGTTTGTCCGTTTTCTCCCTGGAAGGTAGCTGGATTTAATACTGAAAATAACGGATTTTGTTTGGCTTGTTCAGCCTGTAGTTTATTCAGAGCTGCGGTACTGTCTACTTTTCCAGTGGTATCCTTCTTGCCCAAAGCAGCAAGTTTGCTTTTGGCAGTATCCTGAGCGGCAGCCGCTGTTGCCGTAGTGTCTGCTGCTTTACTTGTTGAAGCAAGTATGCTGTTTACATTTTGAAGAAGTGCAAAAATTTCGGTATTATCATAGGTCTCCCAGAATTCGAGTTTAGCAGAACCCTGTAAGAGTTTACGAACCCTGTCCTGATCGGAAACTCCCGGAAGTTCGATAAGGATCCTGTTTGTTCCCTGCTGTTTCTGAATATTCGGTGAGGTAACTCCAAACTTGTCGATACGGGTACGAAGAATATTAAAAGAAAGGTCGATAGCCCCATCAGCTGCTCCCTTTAAGAAGGTAATCACCTCCTGATTCGAGGCATCAACTTTTAGATTCCCGGCGTTTTCTTTAGTAGCGAATAGCGGAGCCAATCTGCTGTTTGGACTAAGCTTTTCGTACTCTCTTCCGAAAGCAGCAATAAAATCGTTATCACCGCCTGCGACAGCTGCTTCAGCGTTTCGGATCGCTGCGTTGAAGTTGGCATCAGTGTTATTATTGGCCAGATTACGAACCATATCGCTTAACGCGATCTCCATAGTCACGTTCATTCCACCCTTTAGATCTAATCCCAGGGGTATTTCGCGTTCTTTGGCATATTGATAGGTAATATAATTGAGGCTGCTGAAAACAGGAAGTGAGGCTACAGAATCGAGGTAAACCTTTTCCCTGGCCGGATCGCCCTTGGCAAACTCCTGCGCATCATTTTCAACTTTATTCGCTATCCACGTAAATGAGAGTGAATACAAACACGCAAGCGTTAATGCTATTGCGGCGAATTTTATTAGTCCTTTACCTTGCATTTGATTTTAATTGTATACTAATTAATGATTTAAGCCTGTTTTGGTTAAGACGGCAAAGCTAATTAAATTTTTGTTTTTAAAAATTCTTTGCACAGATTTATATGTATTATTTCAGGCCCTGATGTATTTGATAAAAGTATAGGCAAAGCTATTCTTTTCGTCAGGATTGTGGGTGATGCTTTCCAGTTCGATCCAGCTTGACGGTTTAATTTCCGGGAAGAACGTGTCTGCGTTAAATTGATGGTGAATAAGTGTCAGGTACAGGAAGTTTGCCAGGGGTAAGGCATGTTCGAAAATCTGTGCGCCGCCAATTACAAAAGCTTCATCGTTTTCTTGGCAGAGAGCAAAAGCATCATGCAAAGAAGGAACAACAGAGGCGCCTTCTGCAAAAAAGTCTTTTTGACGGCTGATCACTATGTTGTGTCGGTTAGGCAATGCTTTTCCTATAGACTCGAAGGTTTTCCGTCCCATTATAATAGGATGACCTGTAGTAAGATTTTTGAAGTGTTTCAGATCAGCAGGTAGGTGCCAGGGCAACTGATTATCCTTTCCTATGCCGTTATTCTCATCGACAGCAACTATCAGAGTGATCGTCATATGGCTACGGCTCCTTTAATGTGGGGATGGGGGTCATAATTTTCCAGTGTGAAGTCTTCAAATTGGAAATTAAAAATGTCCTTTACCTCAGGATTTAATTTCATCTTCGGAAGCGGTCGCAGATCCCGGCTTAATTGAAGTTTGGTTTGGTCCAGGTGATTATTATATAAATGTGCATCTCCAAGGGTATGGACAAAATCTCCTGCCTGCAGGCCGCACACCTGAGCTACCATCATGGTGAGAAGCGCATAAGAGGCAATGTTAAAAGGTACACCAAGGAATATATCAGCGCTGCGCTGATAAAGCTGACAGCTTAACTTTCCGTCAGCCACATAAAACTGAAAGAAACTATGGCAGGGCGGAAGCGCCATATTTTCAATCTCCGCGACATTCCAGGCGGATACTATAATCCTTCTTGAATCGGGATTAGTTTTGATCTGATTTATAACTGAAGTGATCTGATCGATATGACCCCCATCAGGTTTAGGCCACGATCGCCATTGAGAACCGTATACCGGGCCCAGCTCTCCATTTTCGTCGGCCCACTCGTCCCAAATACTAACACCGTTTTCCTTAAGGTATTTGATATTAGTTTCACCCTTTAAAAACCAGATCAGCTCGTGGATTATTGATCGCAGATGAACCTTCTTCGTTGTAACCAAAGGAAACCCTTTCTGCAGGTCGAACCGCATCTGGTATCCAAACACACTTATTGTCCCGGTGCCGGTACGGTCGTGTTTTTGGGTGCCGTGATCGAGCACGTGCTGCATTAGGTCGAGGTATTGTTTCATACTTGTTGCGGGTTGTTAATGGTTAGTTGCTAGTTGATAGTTGTTAGGCTGGATGGCTAGCCGGGCGTTTAGACTTATTAACTGACAACCTATAACTTTTAACGTAAAACGTACAACGTACAATTTCCCAGTGCAAATAAAATAAATGTATTTTTGCCATCCTATTTTTGTTCAAAACTATATGTGATTTTCACAATATGATAGTGTTCCCAAACGCCAAAATAAACATAGGGTTAAATATTGTAAATAAGAGAGCCGACGGCTATCATAATTTGGAGACAATATTCTATCCTGTAATGATAAATGATGTGCTTGAGGTTGTAGAGGCAAAGGAACTTTCATTTACTTCGAGCGGATTAGTAATACCGGGTGAACTGCAGGGCAACATTTGTTTAAAGGCATATGAACTTTTATCCAGGAATTATAAATTACCTCCTGTTCATATCCATCTACATAAGAATATCCCCATTGGTGCAGGATTAGGTGGAGGTTCTGCAGATGCAGCGTTTTTCTTAAAGCTTATGAATGAAAAGTTCATGCTTAATCTAAGTGCCGCAGAGATGGAGTTTTATGCATCACAGCTTGGTGCAGATTGCGCTTTTTTTATTCAAAATCAGCCTGTTTTTGCTTCGGGAAGGGGTGATCATTTTGAATTGATTACGCTGGACCTGAGTAAGCATTACCTGATAGTTGTTATGCCTGACGTTCACGTATCAACTTCCCTCGCATTTAAAGAAATATATCCGAAACATCCGCTTATCAGCGTAAAAGAATTAATTCAGGATGATATCTCCGCATGGAGATCTTCTGTTACTAACGATTTCGAACCGTGTATGATCAAACAATATCCTGAGATCGGAAAAATTAAAGAGGCGTTATACCTGGAAGGCGCTATTTACGCCTCGATGAGCGGGAGCGGCTCTTCTGTATATGGAATATTTGAATCTCCTTTGAAACTGCCGGAGCTTGAGGTGGGGAATAGGATTTTTTACGGAGCTTGATTAAATTGACAACGGACAATTGACAGTGGACAATGAGTTTAAAGGACATTGTCAATTGTCCACTGTCCACTGTCAACTGTCCGCTTATTTCATAAGTTTCCTCTTCAAAAAGTCCGCTGTCACTTCACTAACCTTCACGCCATTAGAGTACTTCATCCAGTGATGGGTATCATCAGGGATAGCCAGATATTCAAAATCAAACTTCTTGTCTTCAAATCGTCTGGCCAGGTCTACGCTTTGGCTGAAATTAACGTTTCTGTCGTCATCAGCGTGTATAATAAGAGTAGGAGAGGTCCATGTATCCAGATAAGTAACCGGAGAAGAGCTTAGCACGGCCTTTTCGTAGAGTTCCTGGTCTGGAGCGGGCTCCCTTGGTGTTTGATTATAACTGGCGAAACGATTATTAACACCATGGATGTCAACTCCCGCAGCAAAAAGCTGCGAGTCTTTTCCAAGTCCTAAGGCTACCAGATACCCTCCATAAGAGCCTCCATAAATGCCGATCTTGTCAGCATCTATATTCGGCTGTGTTGCAAGCCACTCAGCGGCCGCTTTTACATCCTGGTATTCCGATGCGCCCAGAGCACCTGCATTTAGAGCTCTCTGGAACTTAAATCCATAACCGATACCCAGACGATAATTTACTGAAAGTACAGTAAATCCAAGATTTGCCAGATACTGGTTTAAGCCATAGTCGATGGAGTAATAATCCATAAAATGCCAGCCGAGAACCATCTGGCGCTGCGGGCCGCCATGTACATAAACCACTGCCGGCCTTTTTCGTGAGCCAGCATTTTTCGGTTCAAATAATTGTCCATAAACGGTCTGCCCATCAGGTGCTTTGAATGTCACATGTTTTGGCGTTACAAGCTGGGATTGAGGGAAACGTGCGGGGATCAGATTCTCACCAATAAGTTTAAAGGGACCTTTATCGGCACTCATAACTGCGGGCAATAAAGGCCTTTGTGCTGTAGAACTAAGAAACGCGATTGTTGCATTATCTCCGGTTATTACAGGATAGGCTTCAATTCCGTCACCCGGAGTAAGAATTTCCATCCGGGGTCTGTCTGCCGGGACTTTTACGATATGCCTGCGATCGATATCTGACGCATTTCTTCCGGCATTCGCTGCGAAGACCAGCCACTTTCTGTCATTGCTTAATCTTATCTGTTCGACCATGAAATTACCCGGAGTAAGCAAGAGTTCTTTGCCGCCCTTTGCGTCTACAGAATATAAATGCGGCCAACCATCCTGGTAAGATACAAACACGATCCTGTTTGAAGCAGCCCAATGCAGATTGATTCCGCCTTGCGTTGGCGGCACAGATCCTTCAAGGGTTTCAGGAGCTTTCCATATAGGCATTCCTTTTCCGGTGGCGATATTAGCTGTCCAGATTGTCCACGGCTGATGCCTTCTCGCAAAGATTGAATCAGTTTTCCCGCCGGATCCCGGCATTCTGACGAAAGCTATATTTTGTCCATCCGGCGACCAGCGCGGAGAGTTGTCTCTTGAAAATGCTGGCAGAATCCAATTGATAGGGGTTTGTTCATCAGAAAAAATCCCGATAAACGAATGGTCTCCTCGTGATGATACAAAAGCAATTTTAGTTCCGTCAGGTGAATAGCTTAATGATCCTGTGGAGCCTCGAGCAAAAAATAAGGGTTTCGCAGGGCCGGAACCATCAATAGGTGCACTCAAAACCTGGCCTCCTCTCGTGAACAAAACCTGGTTACTCGCAGGTGATATAATAGGTTCATCTGCTTCAGCCAGTATATTGGATGTACCACCTTCAAAAGGGATACTGATAATTTGAACTTTGGCCGCTACAGGTTCGAATGCAGCGTTCACAGGCATTGAAGAGTTACTGCCGCCATGGTCACCTCCGCGTACAAAAACAACCCATTTACCATCTGATGAAATTGAGATGCTGGTTAGCTCCTGTCCATCATCTTTGGTATAGTCTGTAATCTTTCTTGGTGTAAAATCCGGACCCTCTGCAACATATATATTTCTTCTGCCTTGCTCATTTAATGCCCAGGCTATTTTTGTCCCGGAAGGACTGCTGCTAAGTTCAGAAGGAAAGGGATAAGACAGGACTGATTCCACTGTAAAAGTCTGGGAGTAGAGTTGGCTGCTAAGAAAAATAATGCAAGTTAAAATTACTGATGGTACTTTGTTGATCATAAGAAGGTGTTTTGAATATTGAATTTAAAGACTCTAATATAACTATCCCATAATAAAAAAGCCCCCCGACTGCTCGGAGGGCTTGTAATTTTATAATAGCGATTTTATAGATCCCACCATAATCTGGCAGTACGTAATGATCCCGCGGGCACATTAGTTCCGTTTTTGCTTCTTTCACCAATTGGATAATCCAATCGTCTGATAAATGTTGGTAAAACGGCGTTCAATGGCATCCCGAAATCCTTGTAACCATAGTTATGTCTCCTGGCATCATTCCATGCCTCAGGGTTGAGATAAGTAGCCACATATTTCTCCTTAAAGATTAGAGCTAACGTTAAGTTTGCAGCACCAACAGCTACACGGGAATCTGCGAGGTAAGCATCACGATCAACTGCCAGTACCTGAAGTTTGTCCATGTTCGCTCTGATACCAGCTAAATAAGCTGCATAGGCTCTGGGCTTGTCAGTTGCAAAGGCAGCCTCAGCCTCAATAAATTTAAGCTCAGCAAATGTTACCAGTAAAATAGGAGCGGTATCATTCGTCCACGGAGAATTGAACGAAATATAATTTTCATCTTTCACCGTGTTATTGTTAGGAGGATTATTACGGTTACCTGCACCGTTCACGGTACCAATCCATTTAGGATAGTTGGCATTCTTTGGATCGACGGCAGGATCCGTTATTTTTGGAAGCCGGGGATCAAAAACGCCATACGTAGTACCGTTCAGGTGATCAATAAATTGTTCTGATAACCATCCACCTAATAAATTACCCGCATTGTTTCTGGCTACTTGAGCCCAGCTGTTCCGCAAGGTAAAAGTTGCCATGACTGCGTCGTCAGCATTGGACGTATAAGAATTCGATAAAGCCGTTAAAACTGCCGCTGCATTAAACGTAGGCGTTTTGCTTGCTTTAATTAACAAACGGGCTTTTATTGCATAAGCAGTTTTTAACCATTTTGCACGGTCTCCGCCATGAATTAAGTCACTCGCACCAGCTAATTTTACGGTTGCATTCGTTTTAGATAATTCAGCGATGGCATCATCCACTAATTTCAACGTTGACGCGTAAATCTCCTGATCTGTGTCATACTTCGGGGTAAAGTTCGTACGATCAAAAGCCTGTGACCAGGGAGCCGCACCCCAAAAATTGTTAACTATACTTAAATGATAAGCCAAAAGCAGGTTTGCAACTCCAAGGTATTCGCTGGACTGGCCCGCGGCTAGCTTTTTTAATTCATTTATATCGGCCATCGCAAAATACAAGCCGTCCCAGGTCCCTGTAAAATCTATGGTTTCATAGATGTCGCTGGCCGCCCCGGCAGTAGGATTTGCTGTGTATTGCACGTATGGATTGATGACACTCCCGGCATCGACAGTACGCAGGCCAGCTTTACTCGTGGCAGTCGCCAGTAATGCTTGCAACGTTGGCTCATTGACCTGGTTAGGATTAGCGCTCAGTTCGTCAAAATATTCCTTGCCGCAGCTTTGAAATAATAAAGTAGTAGCTGTCGCTAGTATGAATGTGTATTTATATATTTTTCGCATTATCGTTATGATTAAAATCCAACATTTAAGGTAAATAAGAAGGTTCTCGCAGCCGGGTAAGTCATACCCGCCGAACCATCAACGTTGCTTCCGCTATCGGCCGACAATGATTCTGGATCCAGTCCATAGTAGTCAGTATGCAGCCATAAATTGTTCCCTGTCACAGAGATAGACGCGTTACGGATAGCTTTTGCTGGCAACCAGCTTGTTGGAAGTGAGTATTGCAGACTTGCAGAGCGCAGACGTACCCAAGACGCATCATCGACAAAAGGTTCAGAAAGCGATCTGTGGTACATTCTGTAATAACCCTCACCGTAATTTACTCCGTCAGGGCCTAAGCCTTGTCCCAACCATACTTGTTTAGTATTAGGAGTGCCGTTTGCAAGGACTCCTTCAAACACTTTATATTCTCTTCTATCTCTGGTATAGTCAGCAATTCCAAAAGCCGAGTTAAAGTTTTCAAGTCTGTTGAATTTCTCGAAGCCCCAGCGAGCGTCGACTATAGTAGATAAGGTAAGTCGTTTGTAACTGAAGTTATTTGTCAAACCACCAATCCAGTCTGGCTGTGAATTACCTAATAGTTTTTGCTTGGTAAGAGAGGAAATTGGGAAGCCATTTGCTCCGATTAGCAAGGGACGATTCTTATCCGTGAAAGTTGGGTCTTCTTTATCAGTTCCGTAATATCTAAGGTAATATGATCCGTAGATATTACCATAAGGCTGACCGGGGATAAGTTTGAAGGTAACCGGCGAATTGATATAGCCACCGGTTCCAGCGCCATAAACTATTTCACTTAGTCCTTCCTTCAGGCTCATCACCTTGTTCCTGTTTGCAGAGAAGTTCAACGATGCATCCCAGGTAAAGTTTGTTGTCTTTATCGGACTTCCGCCGAGCACCAGTTCAACACCGCGGTTTCTAATACTTCCTGCATTTATCGATGCAGTAACATATCCCGTTGCAGATGAAATCTGCGCCCTTGTGATCTGATCCTTACTTAGTGAATTGTAATAGGTAACATCAAAACTTAAACGGTTGTTAAAGAAAGCCATTTCAAGTCCGGCTTCATAAGTATCAGTAAATTCAGGTTTAAGATTAATATCCCCAAGGTTTGAAGCAATTGTAAGACCTGTTGATCCTGTAGGTAAACCTGTGTAATTGGAAAATCCTGTTGACGTTGAGTATGGGGATGCATCTTTACCAATCTTTGCATACGACAATCTCAGCTTACTTTGACCAATAAATTCAGGCAACTTGATATTGTCCGAAAACACATAACTCAAACTTGCTGATGGATAAAAGAATGATCGGTTTTCAGGTGAAAGAGTTGAAGTGACATCCTGTCTTCCTGTAAGTGATAAAAAAAGGAAATCTTTGTAGTCAAAATTAGCCTCCCCAAAATAACCATTGGAACGATATTCATTCTTGCCCTGGGAAAGTAAAAATGTTTTTGCATTTACAAGTCTGAAATCATTATAGATACTTAGCTGGCTTCCTAATATTCCGGATTCCTTCAGGCTTCTATCGTATAATTCGTACCCTAAACGTAGAGTACCCGTAATATCAGAAGTAATTTTTGTTGTTGCATTTGCCAGAAAGGTAGAGTTTATTGCCCTGTATCCAGTATTATATTCTCCTACAAAGCCATCGGCGTTGTCGTAGGTGCGCTCACCCGCAATGCCCCGGGGACCTGGTGCTGTCCTGAACCTGTTATCAGTATAGGTATCAACTCCCAGACGGTAGTTGAAATTCAACCATCCGGTGGGTGCATAGCTGAAATTTGTTCCAGCGATATAACGGTTCACGTTGTCTTTTAAGCGGTTAGTTGCTGCCCCGAATATAGGATTATTCGTTCCGCGCCATTGCTGAATACCTTCTGGAGTAATATAATCACGAACATCCCATCGGCCTGAGTAATAAGTCAAACTTTCTCCAAAACGATCGGCGTCAAAACGATATCCGCCTGAATTCGTGTAACTCATGTTAACGCCAGCTTTGAATTTCGGGCTGATCGTAATATCAGTATTCAGACGCGCTCCCAGATTTTTATAATCTGTGAAAGGAAGCATTCCATCATGATGAAACTGCGATAGAGAAGAAAAGAACTTAATATTTTCAGAACCTCCTGTAAATGAAAGGGTGTTCCTTAGTTGAGAACCTGTATCAAAAGCATTTTTGTAGTTCTCGAATAATTTGTCAGGATGGGTAGGATCTATTGCTTTCGCTTCAGCAATTGTAGGCCCCCATGCCGGACCAAGGCCGATTGGAGTATAAACTCCCAAAATACCCGCCGTGTATTCTGTTTGGACTTCAGGGGTTTTGTTTACATTTTCTATTCCGTAAGTACTTGTAAATGTAGTTCTTATTCCAGTACCGGTACCTTTCTTTGTAGTAATGACAACAACTCCGTTTGCACCGCGTAAACCATATAATGCAGTAGCGGCTCCGCCCTTTAGGATATTAATTGATTCAATTTCATCAGGATTGATATCCGAGATACGGTTACCAACTGAACGCACGTTCGCACCTGAACCTGCTCCGGCCAGTGATGTAGAATTATCAACCTGAACACCGTCGATAACATATAATGGATCATTTGAACTTGATGCGTCTATCGAGTTTATACCACGAATACGAATGTTTGCACCCTGGCCAGGCCCGCCACCCACACTGGAGATTGTTGCGCCGGCAACTTTACCCTGAAGTGCATTGAGCAGATTAGACTGGCGGTTTACATTTAATTCTTCCGCATTTACACCCTGAGCGGCATATCCCAGGGATTTGGATTGCCGGGCTATTCCCAGTTGGGTAGTTACAACTACTTCCTGGAGTGCTCTACTGTCTGCAGAAAGCGCAACATTGATAACAGATTGACTTCCGACAGGTACTTCCTTGGCTGAAAATCCGATAAAGGTAAATACCAGTACAGCACCATTTCCCGGAACCTGAATACGATACATTCCGTTCGCATCAGTTGTTGCTCCGCTGCTCGTACCTTTGAGCCGAACGCTAACCCCCGGCAGGGTTGAACCGTCTTCAGCTATGGTAACTTTACCGCTTATATCCCGAACCTGAGCATTTGCTGCAAAGGTTATTAAGAATAAGGCAAGTAAAAAAAGTGTAGAGATTTTTTTCATACGAAACATATTTTAATTGTTAATGATGCGGAAATTTACGAATATGTTGCAGAAAAAAAGAATTACCGCATTTTTTAATGTGCGAAAAACACTAAAATGGGGAACAGGAAACCACTGGAAAATATTGAGATAATCTTAAACTCCTATTAAACAGGGGTTTAGAAAAGATTTTGGAATTTTCGATAGGAATTATTCCAAGCCAGCCATATGCATTTTATTGCCGGCTTAGAAATTTAATTTGCAGGAATGTTCCTGATTTATTAACAATTCCTTAAATGATCATATCAGAAATTTGCTGGATTGCATGAATTACTAAAAACTGATAATAATATCAGAAAGGTAAACATGAAAAACAACTTCACTTTGAAATCCGATGATCTTTTTACTCGTGTATACGCCCGTTTCATAATTGATAGTTTTCAATAACAATTCGTATACAATTTATGCACCAAATCAGCGCTGGGGTGCCTAACAGGTATTGGATAAGATTTTTAACGAAAATTACAAGGAAATTAGCTAATTATGCTTTTTTTAACA